>JBBSEW010000060.1:0-24634 GCA_038239305.1 Thermoanaerobaculia bacterium
ACAAAGGAACTCCGCGCAGTAGGGCTGACCTCATTCCCCGATGTCCATAGATTGGGAGGGGACTTATCCTGGGGGTTCTTCAGACGTAGCAAACCACGCTCCGCTCGGTCGAGGCCGCATCCGGCGGAGCCGAGCGACGTTACGCCGTGCAGTCCCTCCGCGCACCGCGCTCGGTCATGAGCCCGGCTGAAGCGCGCGGCTCCGGCGACGTAAGAGGGAAGGCGAGCGCTCAGCCGAAGTCAGGCGGCGCAACTCCATCGACGAGCCCGTCCGATCCAACCGCTCGCAACGGGAGGAGTCTCCTGACCGGAGGGAAGGAGGAGCCTCCCGTTGCGGGAGCCGGAGCAAACCACTCTCCGCTCGGTCGAGGCCGCATCCGGCCGAGCCGAGCACCCTCGGCCACAAAGGATCTCCGCGCAGTAGGGCTGACCTCATGCTCCGAGCACCATCGCGGCGCAGGCGACGAGCTACCAGCCGACCGCCTTCCCCTTGTTCTGCTCGTCGAGCCACTTCTGCAGCGGCGCGAAATAGTCGCGGATTGCGGTCGCGTCCATCTGACGCTGGCCCGTGAGCTCCTCGAGTGCGTCCGGCCACGGGCGGCTCTGGCCCATCGCGAGCATCTTCGCCAGCCGCTCCCCCGCGGCCTTGCTTCCGTAGATCGAGCATCGATGGAGCGGACCCTTGCAGCCGGCGATCTTCGCCAGCGAGCGATGGAACTGAAACTGGAGAATGTCCGCCAGGAAATAGCGCGTGTACGGGACGTTCGCCGCCACGTGATATTTCGCGCCGGCGTCGAACTCGGCTTCCGTGCGACTACCGGGCGGAGCCACTCCCTGGTACTTGCGGCGGAGCTCCCACCAGGCGCGGTTGTAGTTCTCGGGCGTCACCTCTCCCGAGAAGACTTTCCAGCGCCACTGATCGATCAGGAGCCCGAACGGCAGAAACGCGAGTTTCGAGAGCGCGCGCTCGAGCAGAAGACCCGTGTCGTGGGAGGCGTCCGGCGCCTTCGGAATGAAGCCGAGGCGCACGAGGTACTCCGGCGTGATCGAGAGAGCGATCGTGTCGCCGATCGCTTCGTGGAATCCGTCGTTCGCGCTGTCGCGAAAAGAGAACGGCTGTTCGTTGTAGGCCCGCTGATAGAAGTTGTGCCCGAGCTCGTGGTGGATCGTCGTGAAGTCCTCGCCGGTGATGTCGATGCACATCTTGATCCGCAGGTCGTTCACGTTATCGACGTCCCAGGCGCTCGCGTGGCAGACGACCTCCCGGTCACGCGGCTTGGTGAAGAGCGAGCGCTCCCAGAACGTCTTCGGAAGAGGGGCGAATCCGAGCGACGTGAAGAAACCCTCGCCGTAGCGCACCATCTGAAGCGCATCCGTCTTGCGGCTCGTCAGGATCTGCGTCAGATCCGGCCCGGCGTCGGCGTCTTTCGGGGCGACGAGCGGATAGACGTTCGACCAGTCCTGGGCCCACATGTTTCCGAGAAGGTGCGCGGGGATCGGGCCGCTGGCGGGCACGGCGTCGCCATATTTCTCGCGCAGCTTCGCGCGGACGTAGGCGTGCAGCGAGACGTACAGGGGCCGGACCTGCTCCCACAGCCGGTCGAGCTCGCGGGCGAAATCCGCGGGCGGCATGTCGTACTTCGACCGCCACATGGCGCCGGTGTCCGCGAAGCCGAGCTCCCGCGCGCCCTTGTTCGCCAGCTCGACGTAGCGGGCGAAGTCCTTCCGCATCGGGATCGCGATCGCGTGCCAGCCTTTCCAGACTTCCTCGACCTGCTTCGCATCCTGGCTCGTCGCGAGGATCTTGGTGATGTCCTCGAGGTCCAGGCACTTCACGCCGCCGGGCGGGCAGTATTTCCCCTTGCCGTACTCGCCCTCGAGTCGCGCCACGATCTGGGTGAGCTCCGCGCTCTCCTTCGGGTTGGCGGGCGCCGCCAGCGTGAGGGATGTCTTGAGAAGCCCGATCTTGCGGGCGACGTCGGCGGGAAGCGACACCCCGTCGAAACGCGCGGCCTGTTTGGCGTACGCGACGGTCGCCGCGATCATCCGCTCGTTGGCCTGCGCGGCGAGCGCTTCCGTGTCGTCGGTGATGTAGGTCGATTGCACCCAGCTCGCCCGGGACGCCTCGTTCGCGAGCTGAAGGAGCCGCGGCTCGGCTTCCGTGATGAAAGCAGCCGCTTCCGCGGCCGTGGGCGGGCCCGAGGCGGTTTTCGGCGACGCCTCAGGCGCCATGGTTCTTGTCTGCCCCGCGGCCGCGGCCGCCGCGAGCGCCCCGGCCAGCAGAGTCACCGCGAGTCGATTCGAAATGGTCATGGTTCACTCCGTGCAGTCTCCCCAGATCGTTTGCGGAGTTCGGGATGGCGTGCGCGACAGCCTATCGAATTCGGGCCGCTCGCGCCGGCCCTAGTCAGAAATCGGGTGATCGGGTGATCGGGTGATCAATCAAAGGGAATCGGAGGATCGGAGGATCGGTGGAGATCACTGGCGCACCCGATCCTCTCCCGCTGAGAGAGGGGAATCCGCTCCCGCGGTGTAACGGAAGTCTCCCTGGAGCCCGCCGCCGGCGGAGCCACCCGTACGAGGCCATGAGAGAGGGAGCACACCGATCTCGAGCTCTTGCCTCTCGGCAGCTGCGACCGAACGACGAGCGGCGGCAGACTCTCTCCCTCAGCACCGAGGCCGGCGCGTGCCTCGGTAGGGCGGCGCAGCCGGCGGCGGGCGGGTTTTCAGTACGCTGCAGTCACGGGATCGGAAGTTCGAAAACCCGCCCATCCTCTGTCCCTGTCACCTCTCAGCCACCCGGCCTCCGTCGCGAACGACAGAACTCCCCTCTCAACCGCCATCTCGCCTCGCAGTGTTCGGATCCCCAGATTCCCCGATCGTTCGATAACTCGATGGATCGCGAGATCATGAGATCGCGAGATCGCGAGATTCCAACTCGAAGCGACACGCGCCTGACGGGTAAGGCCGACAAATCCTGACGACTGGACGAGGGATCAGGCGGGCTTGCGGGGGGTCTTCTGATCCGCGATCCAGAGCTCGATCCGGTTGGCGAGGATGTCCAGGGGGAGCGCGCCGGCGCCCAGGATCGCGTCGTGGAAGGCGCGGATGTCGAAGCGGTCGCCGAGGGCGCGTTTGGCGCGGTCTCGCAGCTCGAGGATCTTGAGCTGGCCGATCTTGTAGGCGAGCGCCTGGCCCGGCCACGCGATGTAGCGGTCCGTCTCGCTCTGCACCTCGACCTCGTCGATCGCCGAGTGGTCGTGGAAGAACTGCACGACCTGTTCGCGCGACCACTTCTTGTAGTGGAACCCCGTGTCGACGACGAGGCGGATGGCCCGCAGCATCTCGTCCTGGAGACGTCCGTAGTCGCTGAACGGATCCTTGTAGAACCCGACGTCCTTGCCCAGCCTCTCCGAGTAGAGCGCCCAGCCCTCGACGAACGCCGTGTAATGCGATTGTTGCCGCACGGGCGGAAGCTCGTCCAGCTCCTGCGCGATCGAGAGCTGCAGGTGATGTCCCGGCACGCCCTCGTGGTACGCCGTCGATTCCGTCGAGATCGTCTTCCGTGTCTCGGGCTCGCTCGTGTTCACCTCGATCCGGCCCGGCCGCGATCCGTCCTTCGCGCCGGGGTTGTACGCCGCGCCGGACGCCTCCTTTTCCCGGAACGTCTCGACCGCCGCCACCTCGAACCCCGCTTTCGGGAGCCGGCCGAAGAGCTTCGGCAGCTGCGGACGCATCTGGTCGATGTACTGGCGATACGCCGTCAGGATCGCCTCGCGGGAGCGGTAGTGAAGCTTCGGATCCTTGTCGATCGACGCATTGAAGCTCTTCAGGTCTGCGAAGCCCTGCTGGCGGGCGATGACAAGCATCTGCTTCTCGATATCGGCGACCTGCGCGAGACCGATCGCGTGGATCTCCTCGGGCGTT
This sequence comes from Thermoanaerobaculia bacterium, assembly GCA_038239305.1. Lineage (GTDB taxonomy): Bacteria > Acidobacteriota > Thermoanaerobaculia > UBA5066 > Gp7-AA6 > JALYUA01. The sequence continues at coordinate 3,927 of JBBSEW010000060.1, forward strand.
TTCTCGGTCGTCGTCTGCCGCTTGACCTGCGCGGCGTAACGCGCGCTGCCGTCCGGAAGAGACCACAAGCCGGGCTCCGTACGGCCCTTCGGCGCGTACTCCTCCTTCACGAAACGCGTGAACTTCGCGTACGCCGGAAGGACGTCGTCGCGCAGAGCCGCGAGCATCGCCTCCCGGATTCGCGCCTGTTCCGCAGCGGCGATTTCCGCCGGCATCTTCGCGAGAGGCTGGGCGAACGGCGTGTCTTCGGGCTTCTGGCCGGCGATCGTTCCGGCCTGTGTGACGACCTTCTCGAGCAGGAATCGCGGCTGCATCAGGCCATCCGAGAGACCCTTGCGCATTCGCGCGGTCACGTCGTCGAACTGCCGGGGAATCCGCTTCAGCCGCGCGATGTAGTCGTCGAAGTCCTTGACGTTCAGAAACGACAGCAGCGGGACGAGCTGCGGCGCGTTCAGATGAATCCCTCCGAACTGGCTGACCGGCATCTCCCAGGCATGAAACTTCTCGTTTGCGATCGACTCGCGAAGATCGCGGACGAGAAGAATCTTGGTGAGCGCTTCCTGCTCTGGAAATCCCCTGGTGTCGATTACCTCGAGGCGCGCGAGCCACTCGCGGTCCTTCTTCTGGTCCGCCAGGATCGCGGCCTCGGACAGGTCCGAGAGCTTGTCGTTCCAGCGCTTGTCCCCGAGGATGGACGCAAACTCCGGGCTCTGCGCGAGCGTGTACTCCCAGTGCTCCGCGAGCAGGCCGTCCAGGGCCTTGCGCCGCGCCGCGAGATCTTCGGCCGCCGGGGACGCCGCGGCGCTGGCGGCGATCACCAAGAGCATGGCCGTCGCCGCGAGAAGCCGCCCGGAGAAGAACTGTCGGAGCATGGCTCCCCCTTTGCCCCGGACATACGGAATCGGGCTCTGCAGGTTGCGGCCGGCGTCGTTACGTCCGGACGAAATCGATGAAGCCGCGCTCGAAGTCCGTCGCGATGAGCTTGACGCGGACTTTCTGTCCCACTTCGAGGCCCTGGTCTCCGTGGACGAGCTTGCCTTCGACGAGCGGAGAGAGGATGCGCACCCAGGTTCCCTTCTCGGAAGCCCCCGTGACGATGCCGTCGAAGCGCTGCCCGACCCGGCCTTCGAGGAGCAGCGCCGCCGCCGACTTGCGCACCTGGCGCTCGACCTTGTCCGCGTCGTCCTCCTGCTCCGTGCAATGCGCCGCGAGCTCCGTGAGCTCCGCGTCGGTGTACGGCCGCGCGCCCGCGCCCGCGAGAACGGCCTTCACCAGCCGCTGCGTGATGAGGTCCGGAAACCGGCGGTTCGGCGCCGTCGAGTGCGTGTAGTCGCGAACCGCCAGCCCGAAGTGGCCTATGGGAGCCGCGCCGGGCCCCTCGAGGACGTACTCGCCCGCGCCCATCAGCTTCACGATCACGAGCGAGAGGTCGGGGAAGCGAAGCGGATCGGCCTTCCGTCGCCGCGACAGGAAGTCTTCGAGCGCGCGCGAATCCGGTTCGGGCGGCAGATGATCGCCCTCTTCCTTCGCGATCTCGACGATGCGCGGCCACCTCTCCGGGACGCGCACCACGCGCCGCAGGGATGAGACGCCCTTCGACGCCAGAAACCGCGCGATGACGCCGTTTCCGGCGACCATCAGCTCCTCGATCAGCTGTCGCGCCCGGTTGTGCGCTTCCTGGCGCAGATCGACGACCTGCTCCCCGTCGAAGACAGCCTTCGGCTGAAGCGTCTCGAGCTCCAGGGCGCCGCCCTCGTGCCGCATTTCCCGGAGTTTCTGCGCGACCGCGTCCTGGGCGCGCAGCTGGGCGTCCATGCCGGCGACCGATTTCGCGGCGGCTGGCTCGTCGCCCTTTCCGTCGAGCCACGCGGCGACCGAGTCGTAAGCGAGCTTGGACCTGTTGCGGACGCGCGCGCGGTAGACATCGGACGAAGTCAGAGTTCCGTCGCCCCCGAAAGTCATCTCGATGATGACCGCGAGACGATCCTGGTCCGCGTTCAACGATGTCAGGTCGGTCGAAAGCCGCTCCGGCAGCATGGGAAAAATGCGCGCCGCCGTGTACACGGAGGTCGTGTTTGCCCTCGCGTGATCGTCGATCGGCGTCCCCTTCTTCACGACGGAGTCCACGTCGGCGATCGCCACGAGGATTTTCACGTTTCCGGATCCCGCGTCCCCGGAAACGGAGAGCTGATCGAGATCCCGCGAGTCGTCGTTGTCGATCGAGCACCACAGGAGAGACGTGAGATCGCGGACGTCGAGGCCCGCATCGGCGCCCGGTCCGGTGATCGCCGCGAGCTGCTGCTGCGCCGCGGGCGAGAACTCCGGCTCGAGGCCCCGGTCGAGCATGGCCTGCCGGGCAATTTCCGCGAGGTCCGAACGGGAGTGACGGACGTTGGAGCTCATGGCGAAGGAATGTACACCGGAGGCCGGTTCCCTCCCCCATGCTTCGAAGGTCGAGGGCCCCGCGCCGGAGCGGATACGATCTTCCTCGAGGAGGACTCATGCTGAAAACGATTCGCGATCTCGCGGGGTGCTCCGCCCTCGCCGCTCTGGCCGCCCTGGCTCTCTCGTCTTCCGCGACGGCGCAAACGACGCCTTCCCCGGTGGCCATGAGCGTTCCCACTGCCGCGCCGACCCGCCCGCCGCAGCCGCCGGCACCTCCGGAGGCCGTTTCCGTCGACGCGATCATCCGCTCCCTCTACGCCGCCGTCTCCCATCCCCCCAACCAGGAGCCCGACTGGGCGATCATGCGGGCGATCTTCCTCCCGGCCGCGCGCCTCATCCCGCCGGCTCGCCCGAACGGCGAGTTCACGTTCCTGAGCGCCGAGGAGTTCATCACGCGGGTGTCAAAGGGGATTGCGACGCGGCGCGAGCAGGGCAAGGAGACGGGATTCTCCGAGCGCGAGATTTCGCGCAAGACCGATTGTTTCGGCAACGTGTGCCAGCTTTTCTCGACCTACGAGTCGCGGTACACGGCGGCGGACCTGAAGCCGTTCGCCCGCGGCATCAATGCGATCCAGCTCGTCCGCGACGGCAACCGCTGGTGGATCGTCAACGTCCTCTGGGATCAGGAAGCGCCGGACAAACCAATTCCGGCGGGATATCTGACGGGGAAAAACTAAGGTAAAAGCCGGGCCGTTTTCGGCTGTCGACTCTGTTATCGGTTTCGTCGTTCGAAGCCGAAGGCCGAATCGCCGCTCCCAACTGCCGACCGAAGACGGATAGCGGACAACTCAGATCTCTATCTGCGCCCCCAGCTCGACGACGCGGTCCGGAGGCAGGCGGAAGAAGAGTGTCGCGCTGCGGGCGTTGCGCGACATGAAGGAGAAGAGCCTCTCCCTCCACATCGCCATCCCCGGACGCTTCGTCGCGAACACGGTCTCCTTGCCGAGGAAATAGCTCGTATCCCCGGGAGGGAACTCGAGCCCCGGCGCCTTCACGCGCTGAAGGAGCTCCGGCACATTGGCGTCTTCCATGAAGCCGCATCGCGTCTCGACGCGGAAGATGCCGGCGCCGAGCACCGAAACGTCGAGCCAGTCCGTCGGAGAAACGTGCGGCTGCTCCTCGGTCGTCACGGTGAGGAACACGATGCGCTCGTGCAGGACCTTGTTGTGCTTGACGTTGTGGAGGAGGGAAGGCGGCACGCCGTCGGATGTCCGGGACATGTACACGGCGGTGCCCGACACCCGCGGCATGGTCGACCGGGCGGTGTCGCTCAGGAACATTTCGATCGAGACGCTCTGCTCGCGCAGGCGGTGGTCCAGTATTTCGCGCCCCCTTCGCCACGTCGTCAGGACAGTGAAGACGGCTCCCGCGACCACGAGCGGAAACCAGCCGCCGTGCGGGACCTTGACGATGTTCGCGCCGAAGAAAGCGAGATCGGGAACGAGGAACGCCACCGCGAGAGTTGCCGCGCCCGCCACGGGCCATTTCCAACGCTCTCGCGCGACGACCGCCATCAGAATCGTCGTGATCCCCATCGTGGTGGTGACGGCGACGCCGTATGCCGCAGCCAGCTGGCTCGACGAGCGGAACCCGAGCACGAGCGCGATCGTCGCAATCATCAGCGCCCAGTTGACGGACGGCACGTAGATCTGTCCGATTTCGCGCTCGGACTTGTGATCGATGCGCAGGCGCGGGCAGTAGCCGAGGAGCACGGCCTGCCGCGTCAGCGAAAAGGCGCCGGATATCACGGCCTGCGAGGCGATCACCGTGGCAACCGTCGAGAGGGCGACCATGGGATACAACGTCCAGCGCGGGCCCAGAAGGTAGAAGGGGTTGTGCGCCGCCTCGGGATGCTGGAGCAGAAGCGCGCCCTGGCCGAAATAGTTCAGCAGGAGACTCGGCAGCACCAGGGCGAACCAGGCGATCCGGATCGGCCGCGCTCCGAAGTGGCCCATGTCGGCATAGAGAGCTTCGCCGCCCGTCACGACGAGGAACACGGCGCCGAGGACGAGGAAGCCGATCTTCCCGTTGGCCTGGAAGAAGCGAATCGCCTCGAGTGGACTGACCCCGGTGAAGACGCGCGGATCCTGCACGATCTGCATCACGCCGAGAACGGCGATGCAGACGAACCACAGGATCATCACCGGACCGAAAATCTTCCCCACGCGCCCCGTGCCCCACCGCTGCAGAAAGAAGAGCCCGATCAGGATCAGGATCGTGATCGGCTCGACGAAATCCTTGAAGACAGGAGTCGCGACCCGGAGCCCCTCGACCGCCGACAGCACGGAGATCGCCGGCGTGATGATCCCGTCGCCGTACAACAGGGCCGCGCCGAAGATACCGAGCATGACGAGGATCCAGCGAACTCCGCGCGCGCCGTCCCGGTTCGGCCGGATCAGGGACATCAGGGCGAGAATTCCTCCCTCGCCGCGGTTGTCCGCCCGCATCACGAAAACGAGGTATTTGACGGATATGACGATCAGGAGCGACCAGAAGACGAGGGAGAGCACGCCGAGCACGTTGTCCGGCGTCGGGGCGATGCCATGGGGACCGTGGAAGCACTCGCGGAGCGCGTAGAGCGGGCTCGTCCCGATGTCGCCATAGACGATGCCGAGAGCGCCGAGCGAGAGCCCGGCCAGATACTTTCCGGTCGGGCGCCGCGACTCCGTTGGGTCGATTTCCAGAAAGGGCCTCCCGCGCTTCCGAGCCTTCCCCTCTCCCTGCTCCCGCCGCCCGCCCGATCGCGCCGCCGGAGGTTAACGCAGATCGCAGAGAGCGGTCTTCTCGATTTTCCGATTCTTCGCGAACCGGTTCACGATGTAGTGCAGGCGCTCACACCGATGCGAAGGCTTTCCGGACCGCCGGATCGCGAGAGCTCCTGGCTTTCCGCGGGAAACGCACGATGAGGGCGCGCCCACGGCGAACCTCGGAGCCGCGGAAAGAGCAGCCGACGAATTACGGCGCCAGACCCGGCTCGTAGTTGAGGATGAACTCGAGAAACCGGGTCGCCTCGAGCATGTCTTTCGCCCGAAACCGGATCGCGTGCGCATCGACACGCTCGAACATCGGCAGGTACGCCAGCAGCTCCGCCGGCCGGTAGTTCTTGAACCGCAGCTCGATCTCGGCGGGCGTCCGAACGACGAAGGGCCGGATCTGCGAGGCGCGGGCGAGCGCGGCCTTCGCCTTCGATCGAATGAGATCGCACGCGGCCGCGGGTGTCATGGTGCGGGCCGAGTGGAACCCGTACGCCCACTTCACCGTCGCGACCTCAATCCCGGGCAGCAGCGCCGCGGCTTCCTTGCCGATCGCGTCGTCTCCCGTGACGAGCACGACGGGAACGTGGAACGCTCCGGCCACCGCTGCGTTTAAACCGGCTTCCGGAAACGAAATCCCGTTGACGCGCACGTCCGCCAGGGTCGCCGACGACATCGTGTGCGCGCGGACTCCCGTCGGATTGGTCGTGGACGCGTGGTATCCGACGAACAGGACCGCCGCGAACGACTCGTCGATGCCCTGCATCATCGCGAGCGGGCGCGGCCACGCGCGCACGATCTGGACGTCCTTTCCGAACTTCTCGATCAGGAGGCTCTCGCCATTTCCGTGCGAGTCGCTGACGACGAACTCGGTCGCCCCCGCATCGCGGGCACCCTCGATCGCCGCGAGGACCTCGTCCGTCATGAGCTCCCGGGCCCTCGCGTATTCGAAGCCCGAGGGCCCCAGCTGATCGCCCGTGACGACACCGGCGATCCCCTCCATGTCGGCGGAGATGTACACGCGCACGGGAGAGACCGCGGAAATCGGGCGGCTCGCGATCGCGAACAGGAGCGCGAGAGCGCCGAGCCAGCGGCGGCGGAATCCGAGTCGCGGCCGGCGGGAGGTGCCCCGGGTCGCTTTCGAGTCCAGGAGCGCACTCCCGGAGGACCGCGGTTTTTCCGTGGAGAGAAGCCCATGGGAAATTCGCGACATCCGTTCGCTCCTCGTCCGAAATGGTTGCCGGGCATTCTAGCCGCATGCGGACGGTCTCTCGAGGAATCTCGGGGTCACCGCTCTCCGAAGACCGACGTCAGGCCCGCGTCGCCTCCGGGTCATCGGTCTTGCGCGCGTGCCGCAGGATCGCTTCCATGAGAGGCCGGAAGCTCTCGGGCGTCCGTTCGTCGTCGAAGAGGACCGACTGCTGGAAACTCCCATCCTCGACCGACATCGTGTAGAGAAGCCGGTCCGGGCCGGTGCGGATCGTCGGCTCCGGGAACCGCGCCAGGTCCGCTTCGGCGACGAGCGATCGCATCTCCGCTTCCAGTGCGCTTCCGGCTTCGGGCTCCACGATCGCCCGCCGCGGCATTCCTGCGACGCCGCCGCTCCGAACCAGGACGATCCTCACGGGCGCACGGCTCTCGAGCGCCCGGCTATGCCCATGGCCGCAATTCCACTCATGATCGCGCTCAGGGCAGCCTCGCCACCTCCGCCGCCGGAGCGCTCTCGTCGGCCGCATGGATCGGGGGCCCGAGGACTCCCTCCCACCGCGCGACGACCACGGAGGCGACGCAGTTGCCCATGACGTTGATCGACGTCCTCGCCATGTCCATCAGCTCGTCGACCGCGAGGATCATGGCCACCCCGGCCTCTCCGGGGAGATTGAAAGCGGCACACCCCGCCGCGATGATCACGAGAGACGCCCGCGGCACGCCCGCCACTCCCTTGGAGGTCAGGAGGAACGTGAGCATCATCAGGAGCTCCGTCTCGAGCGACATCTTGATTCCCGCGGCCTGCGCGATCGTCAGCGCGGCGAGGGATATGTAGAGCGTCGAACCGTCGAGGTTGAACGAATAGCCCGCCGGAATCACGAAGCCCGCGACGGACTTGGGAACCCCGTACTCGACCATTTTCTCGAGCGCGCGGGGAAGCGCCGCCTCGGACGAGGCCGTCGAGAACGCCAGCAGAAAGGGCTCGCGGATCTTCCGGAAAAACTCGAGCACGGGGGCGCGAACGATGAGCAGCGCGGGTATCAGGACGAGAAGAGTGAATACGACCAGCGCTCCGTAGAGCGACGCGACGAGCTTCGCGTACGAGCCGAGCACCGTGAGCCCGTGGTGGGACACCGCGCCCGCCATCGCGCCGAAAACGCCGAGCGGCGTCAGCGCCATCACGTAGTCCGTGAGCTGAAACATGATCGCGACGAACGAGTCCATGACGTTCAGGAACGGGCCGGACTTCGCCTTGACGTGCGCGGCGGCGACGCCGATCAACGTCGCGAACACGACGACCTGCAGCACGTCCTGCTTCGCCATCGCGTCCACGACATTCGACGGGAAGAGGTGCAGAAGGGTCTCAGCGAACGTCTTCGGCTGGGCAAGCGCCTCGCCGGAAGGAGGCAGATGGAGTCCGTCGCCCGGTCGGACGATGTGAGCGATCGCGAGGCCGATCGCGAGCGCGATCGTCGTCGCCACCTCGAAATAGATCAGAGCCTTCAGTCCCATCCGGCCCACCAGCTTGACGTCGCCCGTCTTGCCGATGCCGACGACGATGGTCGAGAAGATGAGCGGGACGATCAGCATCTTGATGAGGTTGATGAAGGCCTTGGACAGGAACCGGAACGTCTCGTAAGCCTTCGGATGCGTCTCGGCCGGCAGGAGGGCGCCCAGGGCGACGCCGAGGATGATCGCGTAGAAAATCAGCGCCGTCGACGAGAGAAAGCGGGGGCGCCCGGACGCTCGCATCGCGGGTCAGCCTACACGAACGGAACCGGGAGACGGATCCCGCGGACTCACGCTCCGACTCCGACTCCGACGGAGCGCCATGCGCTCTCGACCGCCCGGGCTTCCGGACTGGATGCGCCGAAGAGATCGGCGGCGACCGCGGCGGTGAGCCGGCCGGCCTCGGCGAAATCGGACGTCGCTTTCAGGCGGTCCGAGAGCGCGACGTACCAGATCCGCCCGGCCTTCTCCCAGGCGTTTCCGCCGAGCGCCGTCGCGGCGAGATAGAACGCGTGATTGGGAATTCCCGAATTGATGTGGACGCCGCCGTCATCGTCGGTCGTTTGCACGAAATCCTTCATGTGGGATGGCTGCGGATCGCGACCGAGGACGGAATCGTCGTAGGCGGTTCCGGGCGCCTTCATCGAACGCAGAGCCACCCCCTTCACCTTCGGCGTGAAGAGGCCCTCGCCGATCAGCCAGTCCGCCTCCGCCGCCGTCTGCCCGAGGACGCGCTGCTTGACGAGCGAGCCGAACACGTCCGAGATCGACTCGTTGAGAGCCCCCGGCTGATCCCGGTAGTCGAGATTCGCCTCTCGGGCAGTCACGCCGTGCGTGAGCTCGTGCCCGATCACGTCCACGGAAATCGTGAAGCGCCGGAAGAGCGTTCCGTCTCCGTCCCCATAGACCATCTGGGCGCCGTTCCAGAAGGCGTTGTCGTACCCGTGGCCGTAGTGAACGGTGGAATCGAGCCGCATCCCGCGGTTGTCGATCGAGATGCGGCCGTAGGCTTCGAAATAGAAATCGAACGTCGCTCCAGCGCCCTCGTAGGCCTCGTTGACGGCGATGTCCTTCGAGGGACCCTGTCCTTCCGCCCGCACCAGCTTGCCCGGCAGTTTCGAGGTGGTCTTCGCGTCGAAGACGTCGCGCCGCTTCTCTCCAGTCGGAGCCGCCACGGGCAGGGCTCCGAGGATCGGGCGAGCACCCCGCAGCCGCTCGGACAGCGCGAGCGTCGCCCACGCGCTGCGGCGTTCGGACGCCGTCCCGTTGCGCGAGATCGCGTCCAGGATGTGCGGCGGCACGATCGCGCAGAAGGACGGCAAACCCGGTTGCGGGAGAGGCTCCCGTCGCGAAGGCGTCCGGAAGAAGTCACGGTCAGTCAACGGTCCCTCCTCTCGTGCTCCGCCCGACACGGTCTTTCACCACACCGTACAGACGTCGGGGGCAAGCCGCACCATCGGGGCGTCCTGCTGGCAGTCGAACGCCTTCGCGAAGTCCGGCATGTTCGACAGCGGCCCGATCACCCGGAAACGCTCGGGCGCGTGGGGATCCGTCTGCACGCGAAGCCGCGCCTCCTCCGGGCGCTGAACGCTGCACCATACCTGTGCCCAGCCCAGGAAGAAGCGCTGCTCCGGGGTGAAGCCGCCGATCGACTCCGCCTGGCCGCTGGAGGCCTTGTCCTTGCTCTTGCTCTTCCCCTTACCGCGGTCCGCGCCCGGACCCTTGCCGTCGCTCGCGCCGGAGCCGTTCTTCTTCTCCTGCGCCTTCCGGAACGCCGCGTGAGAAATCTTCAATCCGCCGAGATCTCCGATGTTCTCGCCGAGCGTCAGCTTTCCGTTCACGTGCAGGTCGTCGACGGAGACGTACTCGGAGAACTGCTTTTCGACACAGGACGCCCGGCGCACAAACTCCTTCGCGCTCTCGGCAGACCACCAGTCCTTCAGATTTCCGTCGCCGTCGTACTGGCGGCCCTGGTCGTCGAACCCGTGCGAGATCTCGTGGCCGATCACGGCTCCGACGCCGCCGTAGTTCGGGCCGTCGTCGAGGGCGTTGTCGAAGAATGGCGGCTGCAGGATTCCCGCGGGGAAAGTGATGTCGTTGCGCTGCGGGCTGTAGGTAGCGTTGACGGTCGGGGTCGTCATGCGCCATTCCATGCGATCCACAGGCTTGCCGATTTTCGCGAGATCCCGGCGGGCGAGAAACTCCCGCGCCCGCTCCGCGTTGGCGAGCCACGAGCCGCGCTCGACCCGGATGGCGGAGAGATCCACCCACCTGTCGGGGTAGCCGATCTTGGGGAAGAACGTCGCGAGCTTCTGCTCTGCGCGCGTCTTCGTCTCCGCGTCCATCCAGGAGAGCTCGTTTAAATCCGCGCGCATCGCCTCGAGCAGACCCTGCACCATTTCCTTCGTCCGCTGTTTGGCCTTCGCTCCGAATGCCGCCTCGACGTACTGCTGTCCGAGGATGTCGCGCAGGCTGCGGTCCGTCGCCGCGACACAGCGCTTCCAGCGGGGCTGGAGCTTCTGGGCGCCCGTCAGGACGGTTCCCGAGAAGCGGAAATCCTCGTCCACGAAGGCGCAAGAGAGCATGGGAGCCGCCGACCGGACGACGTGCCAGCGGAAGTACGAGCGCCACTCCGCCACGTCGCGCGACTGGAGCTCCTTCTCGAGTCCCTCGAAAAAGGGTGGCGCGGCGACGTTTAAAGACGCGAGGTCCGGCTGGCCGACGGCGGCGAGATACTCCTTCCACGGAAACGTCGGCGCCAGGTCCACGAGCTTCTGGCGATCCATGCGATTCGCGCGTTTGCGGGGCTCGCGCCGTTCGACCCGCGTCATCGACGCTTTCGCGAGATCTGTCTCGATCGCCAGGACGCTCGCGGCTTCCGCCTTGGCCCGTTCCGTTGAATCGCCCGCCAGCACGAGCATCTTTTCGATGTGCTCGACGTACTGCTCCCGGATCTTCCGGGAACGCTCGTCATCCTTCGTGTAGTAGTCGCGATCCGGGAGCCCGAGGCCGCCCTGGTCCAGCTCGGCAATCGTCTGGCGCGCGTCGGCGAAGTCGGCGGTGGCGTCGAACCGGAAAAGCACTCCGACGCCCCGCGGCTGGAGCCGCGCCGCTTCCGCCGCGAGACCGGCGACGTCGGCAATCGCGTCGATCGCCGTAAATTCGGATGCCAGCGGCTCGGCTCCCGCCGACTCGGCCGCCGCCTCGTCCATGCAGCTCGCATAGAAGTCGCCGATCTTCTGATGGACCGCGTCTCTCTTCTTCGCGGCCGCGGCGGCCTCGAGGATCTTCTTCAGGACGACCTGGTTGCGCTCCGCCACTTCCGTGAACCGTCCCCACCGCGAGTAGTCCGCGGGGATGGGATTGGCGGAGATCCAACCCCCGCAGGCGTACTGGTAGAAATCGCCGCAGGGCTTTGCCGTTTTGTCGATGAGGCTCGTGTCGAAACCCGCCGGTTTCCCGGGGCCCGCGGCGGCCGGATCGGCGGCTCGCACCGGGGAGGACGAGAAGAGAAGGAGAGAGGCGAGGGTGAGAAAGGAGCCGATCCGGAGTCGCCTGCCATTCGCAATCCGCATGTTCACCTCGTCGTTCCTGCGATCCCCTATGCTACGTCGTGATGGCGCGCGAGATCTCCCCCGGCGTACCCGTCGAAGACCTCCCGACCCCGGCCGTCCTCATCGACGTGGCCGTCCTCGACCGGAACATCGCCCGTATGGCGGCCGCGTCGCGCGCGAGCGGTATCCGGCTGCGGCCCCACGCCAAGACGCACAAAATCCTCGAGATCGGAAGGCGCCAGATCGCCGAAGGAGCGTCCGGCCTGACGCTCGCCAAGACGTCCGAGGCCGAGGTCTTCGCCGCGCGGGGCTTCGACGATCTGTTCCTCGCCTACCCCGTCGTCGGCCGAGGGAAGCCCGAGCGCCTGTTCGCCCTCTCCGAGCGGATCCGGCTCGGCGTCGGCGTCGACAGCGTGGAGGGCGCGCGTCTTCTCGCCTCGCCGTTTGCCGCCGCGGGCCGGCGGCTCGACGTGCTCATCAAGATCGAAGCCGGCTCCCGGCGCGTCGGGATCTCTGCCGACCAGGCTCCCGCTCTTGCCGAGGCGCTCGCGGCCCTTCCGGGGATCCGGGTGCGGGGGATCTTTGCGCATGCGGGGCACGCGTACGCGGAGGAGACGCCCGAAGGCGTGCGCGAGACGGGCCGCGCGGAAGGCACCTCCCTCGCCGCCGTCGCCGCGGCCATCCGCGAAAAGGGCGTCCCGATCGAAGAGGTCTCCGTGGGCTCGACTCCAACGGCCCGGCACGCGATGACCATCTCCGGCGTGACGGAGGCCCGGCCGGGTAATTACGTCTACAACGACGCCTCGCAGGTGTCGCTCGGAACCTGCGCCCTCGAAGACTGCGCCATGACGATCCTTTCCACGGTCGTGAGCGTGCCCGAGCCGGGCCGAGCGGTCCTCGACGCGGGATCGAAGACGCTCTCTTCCGACGGACTACGGCCGAAGCCGGGCGGAGGCCACGGATTCCTCCTCGGTCACGCGAGCCGTCTCGCGCGGCTGTCCGAGGAGCACGGCGTCGTCGACGTCGTACCGGGCGAGAGCTTCCGCGTCGGAGAGCGCGTCTCGATTCTGCCAAACCACGCGTGCGTGGTCTCGAACCTCCACGACCGCGTCATCGCCGTTCGCGACGGCCGTGTCGAGGAGGTCTGGCGGGTCGCGGCGCGGGGAATGGTGGAGTGAACGGGCCGCGTAAGATGAAAGAGCGGATCGGGCCCTCGCGGCGCGGACCGGAGGGGTGCGAACTTTCCCGATGACCGTCACGCTGCCTCTCTGGCTCGGCGTCCTCATCCTTCTGCTCGCGCTATGGGCGGCTCTCGACCGGCTCCTGATCCCGAGCGCGCGCTGGTTTCTCCGGCGCCGCGTCAACCGCGTCCTGGAGGAGATCAACACCCGTCTGAAGATCGCGGTCCCGGAATTCAAGCTCACGAAGCGGGACGTCCTGATCGACCGGCTCCTCTATGACCCCCAGGTGCAGGAGGCCGCGAGCGCGTTCGCGCTCGAAGACGGGATGCCGCGGAAAGTCGTGATGGAGCGGGTCGCGTCCTACGCGCGAGAGATCGTGCCGAGCTTCAACGCGTACGCCTACTTCCGCGTCGGATACTCGCTCGCGCGCAACATCGCGCGGTTTCTCTACCGCGTCCGCCTCGGCTACTCCGACGAGGCAGGGCTCTCCGCGATCCCCCCGAAATCGACCGTCGTCTTCCTGATGAATCACCGCAGCAACATGGACTACATCCTCGTCGGCTACCTCGCGGCCGAGAAGGCGGCGATCTCGTACGCTGTGGGCGAGTGGGCGCGCATCTGGCCGTTGCAGACCCTCGTGCGGACGATGGGCGCGTACTTCGTCCGCCGCAACTCGCGTGACGCCCTCTATCGCAAGGTGCTCGAGCGCTGGGTGGCGATGGCCACCGACGCCGGAGTGACGCAGGCGGTTTTTCCCGAAGGCGGCCTGTCGCGCGATGGACTGCTGCGGCCGCCCAAGGTCGGGATTCTCGACTACATGCTGCGGGGCTTCGACCCGGATGGCGAGCGGGACATCGCTTTCGTTCCCGTCGGCATCAACTACGACCGCACGTTCGAGGACCGGACGCTTCTCGCGGGGCGCGATGACTCCGCGAAGAAGCCCGGAGCGCTCCTGGCGCTGATCCGCACCCTCGCTTTCGTTCTGAAAAACCTCCGCCTCATGGCGGGCAATCAGTGGCACCGTTTCGGCTACGCCTGCGTCGATTTCGGCTCGCCCCTGTCGCTTCGGGAGTGGATGCGGGGCCGCCGCGTCGACTTTCGCGGACTCGGCCGGGACGAGCGGTTCGCTCTCGTCTCGGAGCTCGCCCGGGAGCTCATGGAAGCCGTCGCCGCCGTCATACCCGTGGTTCCGGTGTCTCTCGTCGCGCGGGCGTTCGTGTCCGATCCCGGGCGCGCCTGGAGCGAGCTGGAGCTGAAGGCCCGGTCGCTCGACGAAATGCGGGAGCTCGAGGAACGAGGCGCGCACGTGTACGTTCCGCGCGCCGATCAGGACTATGCGATCGACGTCGGCTTGCGGATGCTGCTTCTCCGCCATCTCGTCTCGGAGACAGAAGGGCTCTTCGTGCCCGTTCCTTCCGAAATGCCGCTGCTCGAGTACTACGCAAACAGCATCGCGCACCTGTTTCGAGCGCCCGTCATCCCGGTCCCCGCCGGTGCAACCGCTTTCCCCGCCGCCGGCGCGCGGACCGACCCGCGCTGATCAGGAACGGCGCCGGCTCCGCAGCGAGGAGTACACGAGGCCGCCGAGGCTGATGACGACCCACGAGCCTTCCATGAGGATCAGCCCCGGATCGCCGGCTCGCACGGCGAAAACGGTGAGGATCGCGCCGCCCACCAGGTTCAGGAGGAGATAGCCGTAGCCGCGCTGATCGAGCTTGCCCATCTGGTTCGCGGCGTACGCCACGAGCACCACGAGGGCTCCCGTGAGTGACACCAACCGGATGAACACTCCCTCAGCTCCGGCGGGATTCGGGCTCGCTCACGAAAACGGAGAGCAGCACGCTGACGATCGAGACCACGAGCGCTCCCCAGAACGCGGGCCAGAACCCGGAAACGTGAAAGCCGAGGCCGAAACGCTCCGCGGCCGCGCTCGTCAGCCACAGGATCAGCGCATTGATCACGAACGTGAACAGACCGAGCGTCAGAATCATGAGCGGACAGGTGAGAACCGACAGCAACGGCCGGACGAGAGCATTCAGCAGGCCGAACACGAGCGCCACGCCGAGGAAGGTCACGGGATCCGACGTGGCGGTGATCCCGGAAACGATCCGCGTGGCGACCCACAGCGCCGCGGCGTTGATCAGAAGGCGGAGCACGAAGCGCATGAAGGGAAAGTATCACCGCAATCAGCCGTTGGCTGTCGGCGGCAGATGACGGCTGTCGGCCTTCAGCGGGCAGACGGAAAACGGGAACAGAAAGCCGGTCGTGCGGGGAAAGCTTTCACCGCTTCTGCTTTTTCGGGCTGCGGTCGGTGTTGATGATCGTCGCAATCAGAATCACTCCTCCGGCGGCTGCCGCGAGGAAGAAAAGCATCGCGAGGCCCGGGTATCCGAGGATGCGGAACGTCGTCGGGACCTGCATGAGAAGAGCGGCTCCGACAATCAGGGCCGCAAGCACCAGTCCCACCGCGATCCGGTTGGCAATCTTCTGAAGCCCCTCGATCAGCACCCTCTCGTCGATCGTCTCGACTTTGAACGAGAGCTGGTTGTTCGCGAGACCATCCAGGACCCGGTTGACGCGGCCCGGCAGCTTCTCCACGAATTCCTTCGCCTCGAGCAGTCCCGAGGCGAGGCTTCCCGGCGACGCGCTCTGGAGCATCCGCCGACGCAGGAGGTCGGCGGTGTTTTCCCGGATGGAGGCGTTGGGATCGAAACCCGGATCGAGCTTTCGGCCGATCTCGTCGAGCTGGAGGAGCGTCTTGGCGAGCATCGTCAGCTCGGGCGGAAGCCTCAGCCCGGCTTCACCCGAAGCGCGCGAGACGTCCAGAAGAACCCGTCCGATCTGCATCTGCTCGATCGTCGAATGTCGGTAGAGGCTCACGAGCTCGCTGACGCGCCGCTCGAGCTCGGCCGCGTCGAAATTCTCGAGGCGTTCCCCGAATTCCGCCGCCCGCTGCGCCGCTCGGTCACCCCGCCCTTCGCTGACGTCGAGAAGCAGCTTCAAAAGGCTCTCCTGGAGCGAGGGCGAGATCCGGCCGACCATCCCGAGATCGAGAAGCGCCAGCCGCCCATCGGTGGTCAGGAGAACGTTGCCGGGGTGGGGGTCCGCGTGGAAGAAACCGTCGAGCAGGATCTGCTTGAGGTATGCGCGGAAGAGCTCGTCGGCGAGCGGACGCGAATCGAGATCGATGCGCTTCAACGGCGTGAGAGCCGTAATCTTCTCGCCCTCGACGTACTCCATCGTCAGCACGCGGGACGTCGAGTAGTCCGGGATGGGGGCCGGAATCACGATGTGGGGAAACTCACGCACGGCCTTCGCGATCGCGACGAGGTTCGACGCCTCGAGCCGGTAGTCGAGCTCCGCGAGAATGCTCTTCCGGAATTCCCCGACCATCCGCACGAGCGCGAACCGGCCCGCGGTTTCGGTGTGCTGGTCGAAAAAGGACGCGATCTCGGCGAACGCGCCGAGATCTTCCTGCACGCGCTCGCGTATGTCCGGCCTCTGAACCTTGACGGCGACCGCGCGGCCGTCCCGCAGGCGTGCCCTATGCACCTGGCCCAGCGAAGCCGCCGCGAGCGGCTCCGACTCGAACTCGAGGAACGCTTTCGAGATGCGGACCCCGAGCTCGCTTTCCACGATCTTCTCGACCTCTCCGTAGGAGAACGGGGCCACATCGTCCTGGAGCCGGGCCAGGGCGGCCACGTAAGCGGGCGGCAGCAGGTCGCCGCGGGAAGACAGCACCTGGCCGAGCTTGATGAAGGTGGGTCCGAGTTTCTCGAGATCGCCCGCCAGCTCCTGCGCATCGGCCGCAGCGTCCGCCTGCGCGTCCGCCGCAACCTCGGGCCCGGCCGGGAGAGAATCGACGCCACCCTCATCGAGCGGCATTCCTTTGACGAGGTCGGACCGCCCGTGCTTGACGAGCAACCAGGCGATATCCTTGTACCTCTTCCAATGGGCCGGGACGACGCTGGCGAAGGCCATTCTGCTGTTCCTTTCGCGGCGCCTCCTCGTCGAGGAGCCGCTGCCGCGTGCGATCCGTGCAAACGACGGGCCTTTCCACGGAAGGCTGCATAAACCATGGAACATCGAAGGTTGACAGCCGCCTTCCGCGCCGGGTGTTCGTGACGGGAGGCACCGGGTACGTCGGGTCCCGGCTGATTCCGAGCCTCGCGGCCCGAGGTCACGCGGTTACCGCGCTCTGTCGGAAAGGCTCGGAAAAGCGGTTGGCGCCGGGTTGCACGGCCGTAATCGGCGACGCCCTCGACGACGCGACGTTTCGCGACCAGGTCGCCCCCGCGGACACGTTCGTTCAGCTCGTCGGTGTCGCCCATCCCTCCCCCGCGAAGGCCCCTCAGTTCCGATCGATCGACCTCGCGTCCGCGAGGGCATCGGCGCGCGCCGCGAAGGCCGCGGGCGTCGTCCATTTCGTGTATGTCAGCGTCGCGCATCCGGCCCCGGCGATGAAGGCCTACATCGAGGCCCGCGCCGATGCCGAGAAATTCATCCGTTCCCTCGGCCTATCCGCCACGATCCTGCGTCCCTGGTACGTGCTCGGCCCCGGGCACCGGTGGCCATACGCTCTCATTCCGTTCTACTGGATCGGCGAACGTCTGCCGGCGACACGCGAGGGCGCCCGTCGACTCGGCCTCGTGACTCTGGAGCAGATGGTCAGCGCACTCGTCCGTGCCGTCGAAAATCCCGCGATCGGAATTCGCGTCGTCGGTGTGCCGGAGATCCGAATCGGACCGGCGGTTCAGGAGGGTTGATCATGGAGTGGACCCGCGACGGATTTCGCATCACGACCGATCCCACGAAGATCGATCGCGCCGCCGCTCATGCCTATCTCTCGCGGAGCTACTGGGCGGAGGGTGTTCCCCGGGAGATCGTCGACCGTTCCATCGACAACTCTCTCGCGTTCGCCGTTTTCGAAGAGGAGAAGCAGGTTGGCTTCGCGCGGGTCATAACCGATCGCGCGACGTTCGCTTACGTCGCCGACGTCTATGTCCTCGAGGAGTATCGCGGCCGCGGGCTCGCGCGCTGGCTGATGGAGACGATCCTCGCGCATCCGGATCTGCAGGGCTTGCGCCGGTGGCTCCTGACGACGCGCGACGCGCACGATCTCTACGGGAAGGTCGGCTTCGTTCCGGCCGAGCGCGTGCAGCGGTTCATGGAGATCGATCGGCCGGGGATGTATCGGGAGATGCGCGAAACCTGACCGTTCGAATCTCGCGATCTCGCGATCTCATGATCTCGCGATCCATCGAACCATCGAGTCATCGAGTCATCGAAAGATCTGGGGATGTGGGGAGAATCGGGTGATCGGGTGATCGGGAGATCGGGAGATCGGGTGATCAATCAAGGGGAATCGGGCGATCGGGAAATCGGAATGTGTGTACCCCTCACCCCGCCCTCTCCCGCCGGAAGAGGGCAGGGAAGGCGGTGCGCTCGGCAGATTTTCGTTCGAGGCGGAGGCGCTCTTCGGCGACGTCCCCGGCGCCCCTTCCGGTTCTGACCGCCGCAGCTCTTCTGATCGGCCGCGTCCCCGGGCTGGGATAAGTCCGGGAAATTGGCATCTTCCCCGCGGGGGAGCCCGGAATCGTCCGGCGCTCCGGCGCCCTATTTGTCAGAATGTCCTGGCCTCCGGTCTTGTTCGAAGGAATCCCCATGCGCGTATCCCGTCCGTCCACGCTTTTCACACCCTCCCTCCGAGGGATCGCCTGATGGCCCGCCCCGGCCTTCTCGGCGGAGGAGTCTCGTCCTTGTCCCGCGGCGACAAGCGCGGCGGAAGCCGCTCGTCGCTGTCTTCCGGCTCTTCCGGCTCTTCGGGCTCTTCGGGCTCTTCGGACGACAAGAAGAAAAAACCCCTGGCGCTGAAGGTGATTCTGCGGGACGCGGGAGAGCTCCTCGCGGCACGCAAGGGCCGGCTCGCGCTCGGGCTCGGCCTCCTGATCATCAATCGCGTCTCCGGACTCGTCCTGCCGGGAATGCCGCGCTACCTCCTGGACGAAGTGGTGGCGAAAGGGCGGACGGAGCTGTTGCCGCTGCTCGTGGCGGCGGCCGGCGCCGCGGCGCTCATCCAGGGCGTGACCTCGTTCTCCATCTCCCAGATCCTCGGCAAGGCGGCCCAGCGATCGATCACGGAAATGCGCCGCCGCATCCAGGCCCACGTCGGCCGGCTCTCCGTGAACTACTTCGACCAGACCAAGGTCGGCGCGCTCCTGTCCCGCGTCATGACGGACGCGGAAGGCATCCGGAATCTCGTGGGAACCGGCCTCGTCGAAGTGGTGGGCGGCCTCGTCACGGCCGTTCTCGCGCTCGTGATTCTTTTTCGCCTGAACACGAAGCTGACCCTCATTGCGCTCGCCGTGTTGTCGCTCTTCGGATTCGTGCTGCTTTTCGCGTTCAAGACCCTCCGCCCCCTCTTCCGGGAGCGATCGAAGATCAATGCCGAAGTGTCGGGCCGCCTGACCGAATCGTTCTCCGGCGTGCGCGTCGTCAAGGCCTACCGCGCCGAGCGGCGCGAAGCGCTCGTCTTCACGAAGGGCGTGCACCGCCTCTTCCGCAACGTGGCGCAGACGATGACAGGCTTCTCCGCCGTCGCCGCGTTCTCGACGATGCTCCTTGGAATCGTCGGTGTCGCCATCATGTGGATCGGCGCGAACGACATCCTCGCGCATCGCATGACCGTCGGCTCCTTCGTGTCGTACACGCTCTACCTCGGCCTCCTCGTCGGCCCCGTCGTTCAGATCGTCTCGATCGGCAGCCAGATCACGGAGGCCTTCGCCGGCCTCGAGCGCATCCGCGAGGTGCGCAACGAGACGACCGAGGACGCGGACGACCCGAAGCGGCAGTCCCTCGCACGCATCGACGGCCGGGTCGAGTTTCGAGACGTGTTCTTCGAGTACGAGGCCGGCACGCCGGTCCTCAAGGGGATCTCCTTCGTGGCGGAGCCCGGGACTTCGACGGCGCTCGTGGGACCCTCTGGCTCCGGAAAGAGCACCATGATCGGCCTCGTCGCGGCGTTCTATCGTCCCACCGGAGGCCGCATTCTCGTCGACGGCCAGGATCTCGACTCGATCAAGCTCTCGGACTACCGCGCGCAGCTCGGCGTCGTTCTCCAGGACAATTTCCTCTTCGACGGCACCGTGCTCGAAAACATCGCGTACGCCCGACCGGACGCGACGGACGCCGAGGTCCTGCGCGCCGCCGCGATCGCGCGCTGCGACGACTTCGTCGAGAAGCTCCCCGACAAGTACGCGACGATCGTCGGAGAGCGCGGCATCAAGCTCTCCGGCGGCCAGCGGCAGCGCGTCGCGATCGCGCGCGCGATCCTGGCGGATCCGCGCATCCTGATCCTGGACGAGGCCACGTCCTCCCTCGACAGCGAGAGCGAGGCGCTGATCCAGGAAGGCCTCGGCGAGCTGATGAGGGGCCGCACGACATTCGTCATTGCCCACCGGCTTTCGACGATCCGCCAGGCCGACACCATCCTCGTCGTCGAGGGCGGCCAGATCGTCGAGCGCGGAAAGCACGCCGCGCTGCTCGCGCACGGCGGCCGATACGCGGACCTCTACAACCGCCAGTACGGGCTGGAAGCCAACCTGTTCCGGAATCCCGGCGAGACCGCGGAAGAACCGGAAACAGAAAAGCCCGCCACCGCAGCCGCCGACGCGGGAGTGGCGAGGATGCCCCTGGTGGGTGGGTAGATCCTTCTCACCTGAATCGGGGGATCGGGGGATCGGGTGATCAATCAGGGGAATCGGGCGATCGGAGATCGAATGAAAAGAGCATCGCGCTCTTTGTTCGAATCTCGCGATCTCATGATCTCGCGATCGATCGAACTAACGAACTATCGGAAAATCGGGGATGCCGGAGAATCGGATGATCGGATGATCGGATGATCAAGCACCGGGAAGCGGACGATCGCAATGAGAGCCCGCCCCTCACCCCGCCCTCTCCCGCCGGGAGAGGGGGAAGGCGGCCTCAACGTCTTCCTGGGCGAATCGCCGAGCTCGGCTGATTCAACCGCTCGCAACGGGAGGAGTCTCCTGACCGGA
>JBBSEW010000061.1:0-24596 GCA_038239305.1 Thermoanaerobaculia bacterium
GGGACTCGCGCACGGAACGTCGCCAAAAAGCGGCGTGACACAGGCGGGCGGGACGTACGCGGGGCCCTCGAGCGTGCGCAGGAGGAAGACGGCCATCTGATCTCGAGTGACGGCGCTGTTCGGGCAGTAGTTCCCGCTGCCGCATCCGCTCGTGACCTGGGCGGCGGCGAGGGCCTCGATGTAGGAGGCGGCAAACGAATTGGCGGGAACGTCCGTGAAGACGCTACCCGTCGCGGGAGGAGGAACGAAGCAGAGCCCGTTCTTGCCGCGCAGGAGAAAGACCGCCATCTGGGCGCGAGTGACGGAGCTGTTCGGGCAATAGTCGCCGCCGCCGCAGCCGGCGGTCAGCGCGTTGGCGACGAGCTTCGTGACGAAGGGGTAGACGGGAGGACCGTTGCTCGGGACGTCCAGAAAATCGGCAACATAGGCGAACGGAAGCGTTCCCGTGTGGCCGGGGACGTTGACGACGATGTCGTTGACGGTGCCCGGTGACAGGGCGGGAACTGTGACGTCGATCACGGTCGCGCTCTGGACGATCAAGTTGGTCGCGGGCACGCCTCCGACCGTGACGGTGGCGGGCGCCGCGAAGAACATGCCGGTCAGCCGCACGGACTGTCCCCCCGACGCGATCGCGGACGCGGGCGTCGAGGTGAAAAGGATACGCGGGGAGATCTCGGAGGTATTCCCCGTGGGGTCGGTGGCCGTCGCTCCGACGCGCGAGCCCGCGGCGACGGCGACCGGGAGTACGGCGTTGAACGTGGCGTTGCCGGTCCCGTCCGTCGTGACGGGCACGGAGCCCAGATACGTCCTGCCCTGCACGAAATCGTGAGGCCGCGACGTGCAGGGCGGGTCGGCATACACGTCGATGTCGTAGGACGTCGAGGCCGCGCTGTTCAGGGTTCCGGCGACGTTCGTCGTCGTCGCGCCGAAGGTGACCGACGTGATCAGCGGAAAATTCTGCTGGTTGTTCGAGCCCGTGTCGGCGTCTCCGTCGTCATTGGGAACGGGGAGGACCGCCGTGGCGCAATTCGTCAGGAGACTGATCGCGAGCCCTCCATTGGAGAACATCGAATTGCCGCGGATGGCGAGATGACCTCCGGCCATTCCGATGCCCTGGAAGCCGTTGAAGGCGATGACGTTTCCTTCGCCGGGCGCCGCTCCTCCGATCGAACCGGTGACGCTGCCCGGACTGCAGACCCCGGAGTTCCCGTTGCCGATCGGCTTTGTTCCCGTCACATCCGTCCCGATCCTGTTGCCCTGAATGACCAGATTGACGCTGTCCTGGACCCGGATGCCCGATGCTCTCGCTCCGGAAATGACGTTGCCGGCGCCCGGCGTCGAGCCGCCGATGACCGTGTTGACACCGTTGCCGGCGTTGATCGCGTCGAACGCACCGTTCAGATGGATGGTTCCCGTCGCATCGGTACCGAGGAGATTCCCCTGGATGATGGTTCCGGCGGCGTTCTGTTCGATCCGGATATCGTTGACGTCGACGTTTCCGCCGATCACGTTTCCAGCGCCCGCCGCGGTGCCGCCGATCCGCGCACCGGACCCGCCGAGTACGTCCACTCCGCTACTCGCCGACAGGGCGCCGCTGCCGGCCGCGTTGATCCCGATGTAGTTGCCTTCGATGACGGCGTTCGTGCAGGAGTTCAGAAATATGACCACGTCAGTCGAAGACAGGACGTTGCGCGCCGCCGGCGTCGTGCCCCCGACGGTGAGCGCGGAGCTGGTCTCGGCCTCGATCGCATTTGTCCCCGCCAGGTTCACCGCTCCCGTCGGATCGGTTCCGATGAAGTTGCCCGTGATCGTGACGTTGTCGCTGCCGTTGTTGAAGCCGCTTCCGACGAGGATTCCCACCCGGAGGTCGAGATGGTCGATGACGAGCCCTCGGACGGTGGAACCACTGCTGTTGCCGGCGCCGAACGGCCCGTTGAAGTCGAAGACGGCCTCCGTGCCTCCGGAACCGTCGATCTCGATCAGGAGCACCGCGTTGTCGCCGAGAGCGAGGGTGTTCGGGCTCGAGCCGGGCTGCGTGTACCCGTCGATGAGCACCGGGTCCGTGATCAGGGGGAGGTCTCCGACGGCGATCGTGTGAACCCCGCTTCCCGTGATGTTGAACGCGACCGTGTCGAGACCGGGGTGGGCGTTGGCGTCCAGGATCGCCTGCTTGAGCGAGCCGGGACCGCTGGCGCTCGTGTTGGTCACGGTGAACGTGGTGGCCGACGCCGCGGCGAGGGGACCCAGGACGGCGAGAAAGCCGAGGAGCAGAAGGCGAAAGACTTTCATGTGGATTCCTCTCTTTCTGATCCGCGGATTCCGGGACCAAACCGGCTCAGGAATTCGTGCGCCGGGTTGAAACAGGGGCATCCGGACACGAACCGGAGGGTTCTCAGGTTCCCTTAAGCTCTTGAAACGTCGCTACTTCTTGACGCACCGGTCTCGGATCCATAGGCTTGGCCCAATTTCGATGTGCCCCCAGACGGGTGAGGACGGCTCTTCTCCCGGCGAGATCACGGACCTCCTGCTGGCCTGGAACGGCGGGGATGGCCGGGCCCTCGACCGGCTCGTGCCGCTCGTCTATGACGAGCTGCGACGCCTCGCGGACCGGCACTTCGTCCGGGAGCGCCCGGGGCATACCCTCGAGCCGACTGCGCTCGTGCACGAGGCGTACGTGCGGCTGATCGACCAGCGGCGAGTCACATGGAAGAACCGCGGGCACTTTTTCGCCGTCGCCGCCCAGATGATGCGCCGTATCCTCATCGACTACGCCCGCGGCCGTCAGGCCGACAAGCGCGGAGGCGGGGGCGAGAAAGTGACGCTCGACGACGGACTCGGCGCCGAGCAGCCCGGACGCGACGTCGATGTCATCGCCCTGGACGAAGCGTTGACGCGCCTCAAGGCTTTCGATTCGATGCAGGCGCAGATC
This sequence comes from Thermoanaerobaculia bacterium, assembly GCA_038239305.1. GTDB lineage: Bacteria > Acidobacteriota > Thermoanaerobaculia > UBA5066 > Gp7-AA6 > JALYUA01. The sequence continues at coordinate 2,930 of JBBSEW010000061.1, forward strand.
GTCGATCTCCGATTCTTCGCCGGGCTGACGATCGAGGAAACGGCGGACGTCCTCGAGACGTCGCCGGCGTCCGTGAAACGGGAGTTCCGGTCCGCGAGAGCCTGGCTCTTCCGGGAGCTCGGCGCGTCATGACTCCGGAGCGCTGGACGAGGGTAAAGCGAATCTTCGACCGGCTGATGGACGAGCCGTCCGCGGGGCGGCAGGACCGCCTGCGCCGGGAGTGTGCAGAAGACCCGGCGCTCGAGGACGAAGTGCGCTCTCTCCTCGAGGCGAGCTTCGCGGCCGGCGATTTTCTCGAGGGCCCGCCCGCCGGGCAGATGCAGGACGCCCTTGCGTCACGCGCCATCGGAGGCCACCGATCCCGGATCGGGGCCTTCGAAGTCGTGCGCGAGCTCGGACAGGGCGGCATGGGGACGGTGTACCTGGCGGTTCGCGACGACGGCCAGTTCCGGCAGACGGCCGCGCTGAAGCTCGTGCGCCGGGGGATGGACACCGATTTCATCCTCGAGCGGTTCCGGAGCGAACGGCAGATTCTCGCGGCGCTCGATCATCCTCACATCGCGCGCGTCTTCGACGGAGGAAGCACGGAAGACGGGCTGCCGTACTTCGTCATGGAGTACATCCCGGGCGTCGATCTTCTGCGCGACTGCGACGCGCGCGGGCGGACGACGCGGGAGCGGCTCGACCTGTTCCTGCGGGTCTGCGAGGCCGCCGCCTACGCGCACCAGCAGCTGGTCGTCCACCGCGACATCAAGCCGGGCAACATCCTGGTCACACCCGACGGAGTGCCGAAGCTTCTCGATTTCGGGCTGGCGAAGCTGCTTGCGCCGGACCTCCCGGAGTCCGCCGCGGAGCGGACGGAGACGGCGCTGCGCTTCCTGACGCCGGAGTACGCGAGCCCCGAGCAGGTTCGCGGGGAGCGCATCTCGACCGCCAGCGACATCTATTCGCTCGGGGTCGTCCTCTACGAGCTCCTGACCGGGCATCGACCCTATCGACTTGCGGGGCGGAGGCCGGACGAAATAGCGCGCGCCGTGTGCGAGGAGGAGCCCGAGAGGCCGAGCACGGTCGTCGGCCGGATCGAATCGGTCACGGGGCGAAACGGGCGGACGGAGGTCCTGACGCCGGCGTCCATCGCGGCCACCCGGGGCGGCGAGCCTTCCCGGTTGCGGAGAGCGCTGCGGGGCGACCTCGACAACATCATCCTGATGGCCCTGCGCAAGGAGCCGGACCGGCGCTACGCCTCCGTCGAGCAGCTCGCCGCGGACATCTGCCGGCACCTCGAGGGGCGTCCGGTCAAGGCGCGCAAGGACACCGTTGCCTATCGAACGGGCAAGTTCCTGTCCCGGCATCGTGCGGGCGTGGCGGTCAGCGCCGTCATGGCGGTGGCGATCCTGGCCGCGGCCTCGATCGCCGTCCGGGAGGCTCGCGTTGCGCGCATGCAACATCGGGAGGCCGAGCGCCACTTCAACGAGGTACGCGAGCTGACGAACTCCTTCCTGTTCGAATTTCACGATGCGATCCAGGACCTTCCGGGCGCCACCCCGGCCCGCCAGCTCGTCGTCCGGCGGGCGCTCGACTATCTGGAGAAGCTCTCGGCGGTCAAGAACGACGACCCGGCGCTGCGCCTCGAGCTCGCCGAGGCCTACGAGCGGATCGCACGCGTGCAGGGCGGGATGTTCGAGTCGCACCTCGGGGACACCGCGGGGGCGCGGCGGAGCATTCTCAAAGCGCTGGCGATCCGCGAGGATTTCGCCCGGGCGGAGCCGAAGAATCCCGTGTTCGCCGCTGCGCTCGCCGAAGCCGAGCTCCAGCTGAGCGAGGTGCTATTGGTGGCTCGCGAGCGCGCCGCCGCGGTCGCCCGGGCACGGCACGCGGTTTCGATCCTGGAAGGCCTCGGCGCGGGAAGCCTGTCAGACCGGATCGCGCAGGCCCGGCTTGGCCGCGCCCGCAGATACCTGGGCTCCGCGCTCTCGTCGGGATCGGATCGCGCCGAAGGGCTGTCGGCTCTCACGTCGGCGGCATCCACCTTCGAATCCCTTTGCGCGTCCGCCCCTTCCGGCCCCACGTCGGGCGATTGTCACCAGCTCGCGATCACGCACCAGCTCATCCTTCACTCGCTCGGCGGGACGCGGGATCGCGCCGCCGCCTTCGCGAGCTATAGGCGTTCCGTGTTGCTTCTCGAGGCGATCGTTCGCGCCAGGCCGGTGAGCTTTTCGCTGAAGCGGGAGCTCGCCTACTGTCACATGGATATGGGTTCGTTTCTGGAATGGAGCGAAGACTATGCGGGCGCCCTCACCTACCACGGGCACGCCGTTCCGATGCTCGAGGACCTCGCCACTGCCGATTCGCGAAACGCCGACATCCGGCTTCTTCTCGCCGAGGCCTACAACAGCTTCGGCTACGCCTCTGCCCGCACGGGCGACGTGCCGGTAGCGTTCCGGAACCTCAAACGGTCGGATCGTCTGTTGGAGTCCGTCGTTTCGGAGGATCCGGCCAACGGCCGGGCTCGACTGGGACTGGCGCGGCTGTCGGACAGCTACGGTTTCGCGTTCGAGACCGATGCGTCGAAAACCAGGGGTGAAGCGCGCGCTCTCTCTCTCGAGTCAGCGCTCGACTGGTACCGGAAGAGCCGGCGCTCCTACGTCGCCCTGTTCACGGAGCGACGCCCCGGGGCGCAGGAGGCGTGGGAGCTCTCCGAAGTGAGCAAGAAGATCGAGTCCGTGGAAAAACGGCTGGGACGAAGCCGAGAGAGGGAAAGGAAAGCTGACGGTTGATAGCTGACAGCTGACAGTTGACAGCGGACAACCGGCTCATCCCGGCGGCACGTACGTCGCGCGATTTTCCGGGCCTTCCCAGACCGTGACCTCCGCGACCCGTCCCCACCCGAGCGCTCCGGAGGCGTCGAGCCGTTCGGCGAAATGGCGGGCGAGATTCTCTGCGGAGGAGTTGCGGCCGGCGAAGGCGGGGTGATCGTTGATGTAGGTGTAGTCCAGCTCTCTGGCGATCGCCGCGAGAGCCGTCTTCGCCGTCACGAAGTCGATCGCAAGCTCGTGCTGCTGGAGCTTCTCCGCCTGGAGGACCGCCTCGACGCGGTACGAATGGCCATGCAGGGGCTCCGGGCCGCCCTCGTAGTCGATGAGGTTATGGGCCGCTTCGAAGCGCGCGGTGACGGTGACGCGGTAAGACATGGTCGTCCTGGATTCTAAGGGTTCGACTGGTTCGGGCTGCCGGGCGATGCTCCATCCTTCCCGGGTCTCACGTCAGGCCGAATTGCGGCGAGAAACAGCGCCATCTGTGCGCGCGTCACAGGATCGTTCGGACAGGAGAACCCGCCCCCGCAACCGGCGTCTGCACGCCCGGGCCGGTAATCGCGAAGACGGTCGAGTGCGGTCCGGAGACTCCGTTGGCGTCCAGGATCGCCTGCCGCAACGATCCCGGCCCCGAATCCTGCGTTGTCGTGACCGTCAGGGTCGCCGAAAAGGCCAGCCCGCCGTCCAGGCAGAGCGCGAAGATGGCCGCCGCCGCCCGAAACCCCGGAACCGAGCACCGTGCCAGCTTCATGGCGATCCCCATGGCCTGCACGCGCAGACAAACGGAAAACGGGATCAATTTCGGCAGCGGTATCGGTCCCGCGTCGCGCGCGCCGCTCAGCCGAGTACCGTCGCCTCGCGGGTGACTGACAGGCCCGCCTGCGCGTCCGCCGGGATCGACAGGAGCCTTTCGAGGACCTTCTTGGGCGTCGAAGTCTCCCCGGCCGCCTGGTCGAGGTTGACCTCGAAGAGGAGGCGGGCTCCCGCGGCATCGCTCTCGATCGACAGGGCGCGCAAAGCAGGCAGGGTCTCGCGCCACCCATCCGCGAGGGCGCCCGTCGCGCGGGACACGTGGTCGTCGGACTCGAGCCGCACGGCATAGCGGGCGGAGCGCACGGACTTCGAGAGCGAGCGGTCGGCGGGGCCGAGCTCGATCACGGAGAGAACTCCGATTCCCGCCGGAAGCTTCGCCGAGATCGCCTGCGCGGCGTTATCCGGGAATCCGGCGACGCCCTCGACGTCGAATACCTCGTGGCGGCTTTCGATCCCGAGGGGCAGCGCCGGGCCCATCGAGAGCTTCATGTGCGGGTTGAATCCCTCGGAGTAGCGCGCGGGGAGCCCGGCTGCGCGGATCGCGCGCTCGAAGACGTCCATGGTGTTGCGATGGGACAGGAATCGAGCATCCCTGACCTTCTCGAACGTCACGCGGTACCGTCGCGGCGTGCCGGTGAATGCCCGCGAAGCCCGCACGGCGGACGGAAGATCGGGGAGCGCCTTCTGCCGGTACGCGGCGCCCTTGGCGACATCGCGGTACGAGGCGGGATCGCTCGCGCGAGCGGCATCTTCCGCCGCGGGGAGCCGGCCGGCCATGGCGACGGCGAGCACGGTGTCCTCGCCATTGCCCGGCACGCCGCAGGCGTAGCAGTGCCCCCACTTGCAGTCCTCGGTCCGCATCTCCTTCTTCGCCTTGATGAGCTCGATCTCGAGAAAACGCTTGCGGATCGAGACGTCGAGGACGTCCCACGGAAGGATCTCGGAGAGCTCGTACGCGCGCAGGTACGACTCCTTCGGGATGGCCTCGGCCTCGAAAGCCTGCATCCAGAGGTCGTATCGGAAGTGCTCGCTCCAGCCGTCGAACTTCACTCCCGACTTCCAGGCGGTGTGGAGGACGCGTCCCATCCGGCGGTCACCGCGCGACAGCGCACACTCGATCTCCGCCTCGCGCGGCTCGTGCCACTTGAGCTTCACCCCGCGGACATTGCGGAAGCGGTCCTTGAGGTAGGCGAGCTTTCTCTCGAGCGTCTCGACGTTGTCGAATGGCGCCCACTGAAACGGCGTCCACGATTTCGGCACGAAGGATCCGACGGAGACGTTGACTTCCTTTCGGCCGTGTTTGCGTCCCTGCTTGAGGATGTTCTGGACCAGCGTGACGAGCTCGTCCAGATCCGGGACCGTCTCCGTGGGAAGCCCGATCATCGTGTAGACCTTGATGAGATCCCAGCCGCGCGAGAAGGCGAAGTCGGCCGCCTGCACCATGTCCGCGTTCGTGAACGTCTTGTTGATCACGCGCCGGAGCCGGTCGGACCCCGTCTCGGGCGCGAAGGTGAATCCGGACTTGCGGACTTCGGACACGGCGTCGGCGAGCCCGACGGAGAACGCCTCGGCGCGCAGCGACGGCAGGGAGATCGATACCCGACGCTCCGAGAGCTCGGGCGCAAGGCACTTCACGAGCGGCTCGATCTGCGAGTAGTCCGCGGTGGACAGCGATAGAAGACCCACTTCGCTCCAGCCCGATTCCGCGATGAACTTCTTGGTCATCTCCGCGACGTCGTCGGGATCGAGCTCGCGGACCGGGCGATACCAGTATCCCGCCTGGCAGAAGCGGCAACCCTGCGTGCAGCCGCGCATGACCTCGAGCCCCAGGCGGTCCTGAACGATCTCGACCGAGGGGACCATCGGTTTCTCGGGGTAGTACTCGGGCTTCAGGACGGGCACCCAGGTGCGCTTCGGCTTTTCCGGCGCCCGCTCGTCGTTGCGGGTGATCGCGGTGATCCTGCCGTCCTCGGCGTAAGCGACGTCGTAGAAAGACGGAACGTAGATGCCTTCGATCTGCGAGAGCCGCGCGAGGAGATCGCCCCGGGAAAGCCCATCGACCCGCGCCTGCCGGTAGGCGTCGAGGAAGACGCCGAGCGCTTCCTCCGCATCTCCGATCAGGAACGCGTCGAAAAAATCCGCGATCGGCTCCGGGTTTGCCGTGCAGGGGCCGCCCCCGAGGACGATCGGATCGGTTTCCCGCCGGTCCCGCTGCCAGACCGGGAGCCCGGCGAGATCGAGCATGTTCAGAATGTTCGAGTAGTTGACCTCGGCCTGAAGAGAAAAGCCGAGCACGTCGAAGTCCGCTGCGGGCGCGAACGACTCTGTCGAGAAGAGGGGAATCCCTCCCTCGCGCATCTTCGCCTCGAGATCCGTCCACGGTGCGTACACCCGCTCGCAGGCATATTCGGGCCGGCGGTTGACGAGCTCATAGAGGATCTTCAATCCCGTGTGGCTCATCCCGATCTCGTACGTGTCCGGAAAGGCCAGGGCGAGCGTCACCGCGCTGGCGGAGAGGTCCTTGCGCGTGACGTTGCGCTCGAGCCCGATGTACCGGCCCGGCTTCTCCACCGTGGGGAGAATCGGGTCGAGGCGGGCGCGCAGGGACTCGTATCTCATGGGAACCGGTGATTGTATGCCCTGCGGGAGGCGCGGGAGGGCCCGGCCGCGTCGGCGTCTCGCGCAAGGACAAGGCCGATCCGTCGCTACGGCTCGGGATGACGCGGTCAGGCCGGTCCGTTCCAGAGGCTCTCAGTGGCCCCAACACCGCAAAACGGAAAACGGAAAACGGACAGCTGACAACTGACACCTGATAGCGGACAACTGACAACTGACAACTGACAACCGAAAACCGAAAACCGAAAACCGACAACCGAAAACCGACAACCGACAACGAACAGCGGAGAGCGGAAGCTCGAATTCACAGATATTTGAACCCCGTCCCCGTGTTGAACAGCACGATGCGGCTCGCGGGATCGAGGCGTCCCGCGCGCGCGAGATCCTTCGCCGCGGCCCATACGGCTCCTCCCTCGGGAGCCACGAACAGTCCCTCGCCCGCTCCGATCTCGTCGCAGGCCCGGCGCATCGCGTCGTCCGACACGGCGATGGCGGTTCCGTCGGAAGCGCGGATGGCGGAGAGGATCAGGTCATCCGCATACGCCTTCGGAACCCGAAGACCCGAGGCATAGGTCGAGGCGTTTTCCCATTTCCGCGAGACCGCCTCTCCCTGCTCCAGGGCGCGCGGGATCGGCGCACAACCCTCGGCCTGCACCGAGATCATCCGCGGCCTTCTCGCATCGATCCACCCGAGCGCCTCCATTTCCTCGAACGCCTTCCACATTCCGATGAGCCCGGTCCCGCCTCCGGTCGGATAGAGGATGGCGTCGGGAAGCACCCAGCCGAAGCTCTCGGCGAGCTCGTAACCCATCGTCTTCTTGCCCTCGACGCGGTACGGCTCCTTGAGGGTCGAGACGTCGTGCCATCCTTCGGCAGCGGCGCGCTCCGCCACGATCTTTCCGCAGGCGTCGATCAGTCCGTCGACGGACGTCACGTGCGCGCCGTACCGTTCGCACTCGATGCGGAAGACCGGCGGCGTATCGGCCGGCATGAACATATGGCATTCGATACCCGCCTTCGCCGCGTAGGCCGCGGCCGCGCCGCCGGCGTTGCCCGCCGTGGGCAGAGCGATCCGGCGTGCTCCGAGCTCTTTCGCCCGGGAGACCGCGGCGGAGAGCCCGCGCGCCTTGAAAGATCCCGTGGGATTGTTCCCCTCATCCTGGATGAACAGGTCGGAGAATCCGAAGCGCTCTCCGAGATTCCGTGCTCCGAGCAGGGGCGCGCCGCCCTCGCCGAGGGAAACGACGTTCGCGGGGTCGAGCACCGGCATCATCTCGTGCCAGCGCCAGATTGAATTCGGCCGCCCGGCCACCGCATCGCGATCGAGGGACGCGAGTGCGTAGCGCGCGAAGAGCGGTCCGCGGCACGACGCGCAGAGGTTGGCCCCTCCGTCACGATCGTGTCGGGCCCCGCAGCGGGTGCACTCGAGATGCGCGAATGCCGAGAAGGATCCGCCGAAAGAAGACGAGCTCGAAATCGAATTCATCTCAAAAGGGTATCCGAATCGGGAGGTGTGAACGAACGCGGAGCGGAAGAAGTCGCACGGAAATTATAGCAGCAATTCGGGTGCGCCACAGGCTTGACGCTTCAGAGAAACGGAAGCGATAATCGCCGCGGCCATGGAACTGAACGACCACCTCCGCGAGATGCTGAAAGAGCTCGGCAAGGCGATCAACGAGTCAATCTCGGGATCCGATCGCGTGCACGAATCCATTCAGAGGATCCGCGACGAGGGCTACAACCTGTACATGGTTCTCGACGCGAAGGTTGGCGTCAAACGCGAATCGCGGTCCGGCCGCCGCCGCGTCGGCGGTTCGGCGGCCACGCGCGCGAAGGCGGCCGGCGAGGCGTCCCTGGAGCCCGACGAAACGTACGTCGAAGAGCGGGCGGCGTTCCGTATCAACGTGAAGGACCTTCGAATCCTGAAGGCTCTCGGCATCGATCCCACGCGCAAGGTTCGGTCGCGCCCGGCTCCCCGCCGGCGCCTGGCCGCTCCGCCCCGTCGAGCCGTCCGCGCGGACTAGTTTTTTGGCCGCGGCTTTCGGCCGCGCATGGGCGGGCGCGAACGGCGGCCGGGAAAGCTCTCGCCTGGAACAGACCGGAGAGCAATTCGGGCAGCATTCGTCCATGTAGACTCGCTCATTCATGGAAACACCTGTGGATCCCCTGGGTCTCTCGGCGAGTGGCTGGGAGGCGGTGCTCGAGAGCTGGGGAGAGCCGCGGTACCGCGGGCGTCAGATTTTCGAGTCGCTGCATCGCCATCGGCGCCGCGACTATGCGCTCGCGCTGGAGCTGCCGGCTGCGCTCCGGGCGCGTCTTGCCGCGGAGATGCCGATCCGGCTGCCGGAGATCGTCCGCCGCGAGGAGTCGCGGGACGGAAGCGTCAAGTACGGCATGCGGCTGTCCGATGGCGCGCTCATCGAGGCCGTCTTCATGCCGGGGTTTCGCTCCTTCTCCGAGGCGAACGAGTTCGAGGACGCGCGGGCGCCCGACGCGGGCCCGCTTCCGATCGAGACGGGCGAATCCGCCGTCCGCCGTCCGGCGCGCGGGAGCACGGATCCGCAGGAGCGTTTCACGATCTGCGTGTCGTCGCAGACGGGATGCGCGGTCGATTGCGCGTTCTGCGTGACGGGCCGGCTCGGCGGCGGCCGCAATCTGCTGGCCGGAGAGATCATCGGAGAGATCGACGCCGTCCTGTCCGACGTCGGCCGCTCGCCCGAAGGCCTGCGAGTGGTCTTCATGGGAATGGGGGAGCCCTTTCTGAATCCGGACGCCGTCATGGCGGCTCTCGACGTCCTGCAAGAGGTCCTTCCGGCCCGCCGGGTCACGGTGTCGACGTCCGGCATCACGCCCGCCTTCGAGCGCTTCGCGGCCCGGGAACGCCGGCCGAATCTCGCCGTCTCCTTAAACGCCGCGGATTCGGAGATTCGGGCCTCGATCATGCCCATCGAGCGCTCGTATCCGCTCGCCGGTGTGCTCGCCGCGATGCGCGCCTGGCCCCTCGAGTCCCACCGCCGCATCACCGTCGAATACGTGCTGATCGCAGGCGTGAACGACGCGCCCGCCGACGCCGACCGGCTCGTGAGACTTCTCGCGGGCATGCGCGTGAAGGTCAACGCCATTCCTCTCAACGAGGACCCGACGTACCTTCCGGGCTGGAAGCGGCCTTCGGAGCCGGCGATCGACCGGTTCGCGGAGAGACTGACCCGCGATGGAGTGCCCGTGACAGTCCGTCGCAGCCGGGGTCCCGACACGAGCGCCGCCTGCGGGCAGTTGAAGGGCCGGACGGAGGATCCGCGCCGCCGGTCCCGGTAGTCTCCCGCGAAGACCTCGCCCGCCGGGACCCGGGGACGGACCGCTCCCGGGCTTCCGGCTAAGATGCACGCGATGCCGGACGCGACGAAGGGTTCCGTGTCGGGGACGGCCGACGAGATTGCCCGACTGCGCGAAGAGCTTCGCGCGGAGAAAGCTGCCCGCCTCGCGGTCGAATCGTCCTATGGCGCCCTCCAGGCGGCCTTCTCACGGCTCGAAGGGGGCGTGCTTCTGCTCGACACGGATCGCGTCCTCTTCGCGAATCCCGCCATCGCGGAGGCGTTCGATATCCCTTCGGAGCGTTTCGTGCGGATGACCCGGGACCAGTTCGTGCGGGAGCTGCGACGCTCCTCGAATGAGCCGCCCGATTTTCTCGACCGGTTGCGAGAGAGAACGCCGAACGCCGTCGAGACACGGGGGGAGTTCGAGATCCAGTGGCCGCAATGGCGATCGCTGCGCTGGGTGAGCAAGCCCGTCCGTCTGCCGACCGGGGCCGGCCTGCTCGTTCTCTTCGACGACATCACCACCGATTCCGACCTCGCATCCGGCCGCGAGCAGCGGGCCCTGATCGACGATCTCACAGGCCTCGAGAACCGGAAGGCGGGCGAACAGTCGGCCATGCGCGAGATCGCACGCGCCCGGCGCACGGGGCATCCCCTGTCGTTCGTGCTCTTCGACGTCGATCACTTCAAGAGCGTGAACGACACGCACGGACATCTGGCGGGAGACGCGGTTCTCCGCGAAGTGAGCCGAACGATGATGGAGCTGCCGCGCGGCGGCGACACGGCGGTCCGGTGGGGAGGCGAGGAGTTCCTGGTGATCCTGACCGACGTCGGGCTCGACGGTGCCCGCGTCTTTGCCGAGAGAGTCCGGATGGCGATCGGCGATCTCCGCGTCGCCGGAGTGGGACCCGTCACGATCTCGGCGGGGATTTCGGAGCTCGAGACCGGAGAGGACGATCCCGCTCCGGCGATCGCGCGGGCCGACGCGAGCCTCTACGAGGCGAAGTCCCAGGGGCGGAATCGGGTCGTGTGACGCCGTCGATGTTCTGATTCCCTACTCTCGATTCCCGATCGCTCGATAGTTCGATATTTCCAGAGTTGCTATTTCGATATTTCGATATTTCGATATTTCGATTGATCGCGAGATCATGAGATCGCGAGATCGCGAGATTTGGACAGTGCCGCCCCCACCGATCTTTCGATCACGCGACTACCCGATCGCCGATTTCAAAATCCCGTTCTCAGGAACCTGCGCGAAAATTATCCGCAAAGAACTCCGTCCATCTCCTCCCATACTCTTGCGCCGCGACGCGCTCGGGCTCGTCCTCATGGTGGCAGTGACCGGCGCCTTGCGGATTCCATACCGCGGTTCCCGGCGGCAGGGCTTCCGCGAGCCGGCGCGTGAATCGCGGAGGAACGAGCTCGTCGCGCTCCCCGAACACGAGATAGACCGGTGCCCGAATGCGGGCGGCCGAGGCGATCGAGTTCATGGCCGGATCCGGCGCCTCGGGCGGCAGCGCCAGGGCCTCGCGGATCGAACCGAGGGCGCGGGCGATCGCCAGTGAAGTCGTCAGCCCGAGCGCCCAACTCGGGATTCCGGTCAGCAGCGAGAGGTAGTGGCGCGCCATCTCGCGTGCGTCGGCGAACGGCGATTCGAGCCAGAGCGCGCGGATCTGCGGATTCTCCGCGGCCCAGGCGAGAGCGATTGCCGAGCCCGCCGAGCAGGAGTGGAGTCCGATCCGATGCGGATCGAGCCCGAAGGCCGCGGCGGCGGCGATCGCGAGGGAGAGATCTTCCCGCTCGAGATATCCGTACGTCACGAAGTTGCCGCCGCTCGGCCGGTGCCCGCGCAGGTCAGGCAGCAGAACGGAGTACCCCTGGGCGATCGCCCGGAGCGCGTCCGGCTGCCACTCCGCGGCGTTGCCCCCCTTCCCGTGCAGGAATATCAGCGTCCCCCGCGATACCGGAGAAGAAGGAGAAGAGGCGTCCGGCGCCGCGTATAAGGCGGCCAGCTCGACGGGATCGGCCGCCGCTCCCCGGAATCGAAAGTCCTCGACCCGGGCTCCCGCGTTCCGCAGAGATTCGAGAAGGTTTTCGCGCCGCGTCGGGACCGGGTCCAGTCCGTGGGGAGAGATCAGGCGGCCCGCGACGCTTCGGGCCAGCAGCCACGATCCACCGGCGAACGCGGCACCGGCGGCCGCCGCGAGGGCGATGCGTCGACGCATGCGATCAAGCTATCAGAGGCGAACGGACGCGGAGCGTGGGAGATCCCGGAAAGCCGAGCGGGACAGAGCGAGAGGCGTCTTGCCGCAGCGGCCGGATCTCAATTGGAGTGCGTTTGATGTCTTCGCCCGCTAGAATGCGCCCATGAAAAGCGCTCCGACCAGGGATGGAGTGGCACCCGAAGTCCGACCGGTTCACTCCCGACCGGCAGCCTTCGCGCCGGGAGCCGGGCCGCGACTCTCGGGGATCTTCGGAGAAGCACTTCGCCCGTGGTACGGCGCGCGGGCGTGACTGTCGAGGCTCGCGGTCTCGGGCGCCGCCGAGACGAAAATGAAATGCGCGGCACGAACAGCGCGGCGACGCACTTTCGGGAAAAGGAAACTCCATGAGCGATATCCCGTCGGGTAAGAACACGCACGTCCCCCAGGCCGATGGCGCTCCGGCGTCCTCGACGACGCCCCCCCCGCCGGCGTCTGCGGCTGGCGGTGAATCGCACCGTTACGCCGCCTCGATCTCGTGGGTCGGCGACGCGACGGGCTGCGGCGACGCGTACGTCGCGAAGGAAAAGTTCGCGATTCCGATCGGAGGCGGCAAGGAGCTCGGCGGCTGCGGGAAGGGCGCGAACTCCGAAGAGCTGCTTCTGGCGGCGGTCGGCACGTGCTGGGTCGGGACCTGGGCGATATTTCTCAAGAAGCTCGGCATTCCTTACCCGGATCCGAAGATCCGCCTTACGGGCGAGTTGGGGAAGGATCCGGCGGGCGGATTCCGCATGACGGGCATGAAGGTCTTCGCCCGCGTTCCGTCCGCGCTGCTCGCGTCGCATCGTCCCGCGATCGAGAAGACGGTCGGCCTCGCCGAGAGGTACTGCATCATCTCGAAGGTGGCGAAGGCGTCCATGCCGGTCGAAGCCGAGATCGAAGAGATCCTGTAGCCGGCGCGCGCGGAAGAGCCGCTCATGCGGAAGATCCCGATCGAGGATGCGTTCGATCTCCATTCCTTCCGTCCCGAGGACGTCTCGTCGGCCCTCGCCGAGTACCTTCGGGAAGTGCGGCTCGCCGGCCTTCGCGAAGTCCGCATCATTCACGGAAAGGGCACGGGTGTCCGGCGCGCGCAGGTGCGGAAGATTCTGGCGTCGCAAGATGAGGTCGAGGAGTTTGACGACGCCCCGCCGGAGCGCGGAGGTTTTGGCGCGACGGTTGTGAGAGTGAGGGTGAAGGAGAAAGACTGAGCCGTCCGCTCTCACCTTGTCCGCTTGCAGCTCAACGCACCGGAGTCCGGCCGATTCCTCGAACTGCCCCGGGCGGCGGATGGCGCCGAACTTCAGAAATTCAGAAATTCAGAAATTCAGAAATCAGAATTCGGAGGTCAGAGATCAGAGATCAGAGATCAGGACCTCCAGCGGATAGCCGACAGCTCAGCTCCCCGACTTCCCCCTCGCGTCCTCCCGATCCGAGCCCACGGCGTCGGCGGTCGCGCCGAAGACGAGTCCGCCTCCGCACACGCATTCCGTCGCGAATCCGCCGGTGGGCGACAGAGCGAGACCCTGAAGAGCCCGGCCGTCGTTGACGCTCCGATCCGTCGACCAGCGGCGCAGCGATCCCGTGACGGCGCCGTCGGTTTCGATGGTGTTGACGGCGATCTGACACCCGCAACCCGGGCATTCGGTCCAGTGGTATTTCAACGTCGTCTCCTGATCAGTTCGTCTTGTCCCAGGTTCTCCGTCCGGACGGAGGGTTCGGTGTCTCGCGGGCGGTCGAGTCGCGAGACGTGGACTCGCGGGCTCCCGCCTCGCGCGGCGCGGAATCGCGCGACGCGGTGTCGCGGGACGCCGAATCGCTCGGTCGCTCGAGCGGGTCCCCGCGCATCTGCTTGAGGGCCTTCTTGCGCTCGTACATCACGCGATCCGCCGTTTCGATCGCGAGGTCGAACGGAACGCGGCTCGAGAACGGCGTCACGCCCACCGAGGCGGCGAGAAACTTCCTGTACGCCCGCGCCGTGTTCCGAGGAGTCTGCCGAACCTCTTCGATCTTGCTCGGGAGCATGTAGAAGCGCTTCTTCGCGACCTCCTGATCCATTCCGGGCAGGACGACGAGAAACTCGTCTCCGCCCCAGCGGACCAGGTAGTCGTCGCCGCGGATGAGCTTCTTCACGGCCGCGGCGACCGTCCAGATTGCCTTATCGCCTTCCTCATGTCCTTCCTTGTCGTTGATCGTCTTCAGCCCGTCGACGTCGATGAGCACGATCGATCCTCCGGCCGGCTCGCGCGCGCGGGTGACGCGGAGATCGTCCAAAAAGAAGCGGTTGTACGCGTCGGTCAGGGGATCGATCTGGGCGCGCCGGCGCGACCGCTGCGTGTCGTCGAGGGCGCGGGCGTGGACCGTCGACAGCTTGCGCTCCGTGTCCTCCATCGCCCAGATGATGAGCCCGATGCCGGTCAGCATCTGGAGGAACAGGTCGTAGAAGCCCGTGTAGCGGAGAACGGAATACGACTGATCGGAAGCGGAAGCCGAGAGGGCGAAGAGGATGACGTAAGACATCTGCACGAGGGTCGTGACGGCCGCCATGAGGCCCGTGAACCGCTTCCCGAGCCCGCTCGCGCGGCTGCGGAAGATGAACACCGTGATCGTGAACCAGGCGATGGCCGCCAGCGCCATGTGCACCGTGAAAAACAGCGATCCGGCCCCCGTCAGGGCCACGATCCCGAACGAACCGAGAAGCCCGAGGACGGCGGTGATGGCGAGGGGCTTCCCGAGAGACGACTCGTGCTCCATCCGGTCGGCCGCGACGATCAGACAGACGAAATAGAGAATCTTGAAGTACTCGTAGGGCAGATTGGAGAATGGGAAAACGATTTCGTGCGACACCAGGAGGGTGCCGAGCGCGATGAACAGGAACAGCCAGCCGAAACCGGCCGCCTTCAAGACCCCGTTTCTCTTGCCGCGCGACAGGTACAGAAAGATCAAGGCCAGCAGGCCCGCCCCGACCGTCTGAACGAACAGTCCGAGAGTCGATAAGTCCATAGTTAATTGTTTGAATCTTAACGCAGTTCGATCGTTTTCGCGGTCATCGCGCGTTCATCCGGGCGCCGATTCGGTGCACGAGCTCCGGCGGACCGGCGGCGACGCAGCGGCGCGCGGGAGCCGAGGCATTTTCGCAGCGGACGGGCACGCGCTCGAAGGCGTTGGGGCCACGCAGGGTGATCGCGGCGGTGTTCGGCCCGGTGCGCGGAATCAGCAACGCGTCGGACCCTTCGGGCGCGCCCTCCATCTCCACGCGGAATTGTTCCTTGCCGATCCCGAGAAGAACGGGATCGCTCGATGCCAGGAGGATGATGAGCGGCTCTCCCCGGGCGCCGGACCATCTTCCGACGAGCCCGTTGAGCGCCAGCTCCTCCTCGGCGGTCGCGTAGACGCGGAGCCCTCCGGCAGCCACGCGAATCGCCGGACTGTAAGAGCCGTCGATTTCCGCTCCGAACCCGGTCAGGACCACTTCGGCCGGCATGACGCTCTCGCCCGGCAGGGCGATACGGGCGAGCTTCGGCGGCGTGTCCGTTTCCGCTCCGACCGTCAACAGGATCTCGTGGGGGCCGTCGCCGGGTTTCCGGGCGATCACGGGGAGGGTCCAGTCCCCGTAGGGGCGCTCGATGCGAATCGCAAAGACGCCCGCCGCAGGCTCCGTTAGAAGCTGGAGACGAGGGCCTTTGCGCAGCGGCGAAAGGTCGAAGCGTCCATAAAGTCCGTCGAGCGCGCCCTTGCGATAGAGACGCGCCGGATACCACCTCGGGATCGCGACGCCGCGGATCTCCGAGCGGGACCGGGCCGGATCGATCTCGAGGCGGAAGCCGGCGTACCGAAAGCTCTCGACCTGATGGTGCGTCCCGTCCGTCGTTTCGCGGGTGCGCTCGCGGCGGTACTCTGCCGGCGCTTCCTCCGAGGGGCGGTCCCACGTGTAAGTCCACCCGCCGGCAGCGCCGCAGTCGGGTGCCGAAGAGGCTGCGCCTCCGGCAAGCGGCACGCGCGAGAGGACGTTCTGCTGGAAGCGCCAGAGGCTGCGGCACTCCTCGGCGTCCGAAGACGCGACGACCTCGAGAAGGGAGCCGGCGCTTCCGAGAGACCCCGCGGTGAAGGCGACGCTCGGGCTGCCGGCGGGCGCTGGAGCGTCCGCGGCGGCCAGGACCTTTCCCGAGGCCGACCGCACTTCGAGCCGGAGCTTGCGTCGCCGCAGCCCCGCCGAGACGGATTCAGCGGTTCCGTCGCCGTCCAGGTCCACGGAAATCGACGGCACCGGGGCGGCGGCGGAAGCGGCCAACCGGAGAGACCCGGTGAGGAAGAGAAGGGCGGCGAGCATGAGAGTCGCGAACCGCGCTCCGCGAGCGGGGAGCGCGAGGCGTCTAGACCCCCGACTTCGCCACGGCGGCTTCCGCTGCCTGGAACCCGATCCTGCTGTGTGTCCCGTCGCAGTAGGGTTTGTTCACCGACGCCCCGCAGCGGCAGAGCGAAACGGAGCGTCCTTCTTCGATCACCGTCTCGGTGCCCGCCGGATCGGTCAATCGCGCGGGTCCCGTCAGACGGTACGGTCCATTGGGAATCGTCCGGATCGTGCAATCGGCCATGAGACCTCCGTGCAAGGTGTGCGTGGGTGTGAACCGTTCATTGTAACGCGGATCCGCCTCCCGTGCGCATCGCGTGGACACGGAACGCACGCGATCGACGGTCGCGTGCCGATCGCGTGCTACCCTGACGGAAGATCCTTGCGCGCGTTTGAAAAAGCCCCGCCCGACGTCCAGGAGATCCTGACCAAGCCGATCAAGGAGCTGGGTCTGAAGCTCGAGGGCTCTCCGCTCGAGCGCTTCGTCCAGAAGCTCTATCGCGAGCTCGAACGCAAAGGCATCCGGCGCTTCCGTCCTCTGTGCTACCTGAGCGACGAGTGGGGATGTCCGTCGGGCGAGCCTGTCATCGGCATTCCGTTCTACCTCGCGGATCCCAAGCTCGCCCGGCTCGAAAAGGAAATGAACGACCTGGAGGACGAGCGCGAGATCCTCATGTACCTGCGTCACGAATCCGGCCACGCGTTCAACTACGCGTACGAGCTCTACAAAACCCCGGAGTGGCGCGAGCTGTTCGGCCCGTTTCGCCGCGCCTATCGGGACGACTATCGGCCCGTCCCTTTCTCCCGGCGATTCGTCCGGCACATCGCGGGCTGGTACGCGCAGAAGCATCCGGACGAAGACTTCGCGGAGACATTCGCGGTCTGGCTCACGCCGGGGTCCCAGTGGAGGAGAAAGTACCGGGCGTGGCCGGGCGCGCTCGCGAAGCTGCGGTACGTCGACCGGATCGCACGCAAAGTCCGGGAGATGCCTCCGATCCGGGAGCGCGGGGCGACGGACATCACGGTCGACGAGATGGAGACGACGGTCGCCGACTTCTACGACGAGAAGATCCAGGAGCCGGCATCGGCCGTCGATCTGCCGCTCGACTCCGACCTCGCGGACATCTTCAAGGTGTCGGCGCGAAAGCGGAAGGGCGTGAGAGCGGCTGCCGAGCTTCTGCACGAGAACCGCAAATCGATCGTGGACAAGGTCGCGTACTGGACGGGAGTGCCGCGGCCCCGCGTCAAGCAGCTCGTCGAGGCGATCGCCACTCGCGTCGAGGACCTCCACCTCCGAATGGAGATCCGGTGCGAGCGAGAGAACCTGACCGAGGTCACCGCCTACGCTACGGCCCTCGCGATGAACTACCTGGCGAGGGGCAAGTTCGTGCAGCCATGAGCCGGAGGACCGCATGAGTCGAGAGACGCTGAAGGTCGCCGTCCTGTACGACCTCTGGGAGGACGTCGAGCCTCCCCCGGAGCCCGAGGAGGCGCCGCCGCCGTTGAAAGGCAAGGCGCGCAAGCCTCGCCGCCGGAAGAAGAAGAGGGAGAAGCCGGATCGCGAGGAGATCTTCGACGCCCTCGGCAAGCTCGGCCACGAGCCGGTCTATGCCATCCTCGATGGTCGCCATCAGACGCTCGCCTCCCTCGCGCGTTCCGATGCGGACCTGCTGTTCAACCTGACGGAGTCGTACGCCGGCGACGATACGAAGGACATGAACATCGCGGCGTATCTCGATCTGCTCGACCGTGCCTATACCGGCGCCGGGCCGCACGCGCTGTATCTGGCCCAGGACAAGGCGCTGGCGAAGAAGATCTTCGCGTTCCATGACATCCGGACGCCGTATTTCGCGACTTCCTACCGCGGCAAGCTCGATCACGCGCACGACATTGCTTTTCCCCTCATCGTCAAGCCGACCTCTGAGGACGGCTCGATCGGAATCGACGCGAGCTCCGTCGTCGGCAGCGTCAAGGAGCTGAGGGAGACGATCCATTACATCCACGAGGAGTTCGACGCTCCCGCGCTGATCGAGGAATACATCGAAGGCCGCGAGATCTACGCGTCGGTCCTCGGGAATGGAAACGCGGAGGTCCTGCCCCTCATTGAGCTCGACCTGTCGAAGCTTCCGGAAGGCACGCCGCGAATCGCGGGCTCCGATGTGAAGTGGGAGAAGGACAGCGAGGCGTACAAGGTCACGAAGTCCGCGCCGGTCGAGGATCTCGATGAAGAGACGATACGCCGGCTGTCGGACACCGCCCTCGCCGCGTACCAGGCGCTGAAGCTCCGGGACTATGGACGCATCGACATGCGCCTGACCGAGAAGGGAGAAGTGTTCGTGATCGAGGCGAACCCGAATCCGTGGCTGGCGAGCGGAGCCGAATTCGCCATGGCAGCACGAAAGTCCGGCCGCAGCTACACCCAGCTCATAGGCGAGATCGTGGATCTCGCGCGGGCGAGGTATGCGGATTGAGGGCCGGGAAACGGGAGACGGGAGACGGGAGACGAACGAGAGTGAGAGTTCGCAATCCGATCCCACGATCACCCGATTCCCCGGATTGAGCATTCGTTCATCCGATCACCCGATTCCCCCATATTCCCCCTCTCCCGGCGGGAGAGGGCCGGGGTGAGGGGCGCCCCCGTCCCCCGTCCATTCGATCTCCGATAATTCGATCGCTCGATTGATCGCGAGATCATGAGATCGCGAGATCGCGAGATTCGAACTTGCACACAGCAGCAAGACTCCCACACCGATCGTCCGATCTCGCGATCGTTTCTTCCGCCCGCGGTCTACAATTGCCGCCATGAAACACCGCATGGCACTGTCGTCTGTTGCACTGCTGTCCATCGCTCTTGTCTCACTCGCGGGCGAAGTGGCGGGCGTCTCGATGCCGACCACGGCAACCCTCGAGGGGAAAACTCTCCGGCTGAACGGGATGGGCCTCCGGACGAAAGTCATCTTCAAGGTCTATGTCGCGGGTCTCTATCTCGAGAACCCGTCGAAGGACGCCGGGTCGGTCGTCTCCTCCGATCAGGTCAAGTCGATGCGGCTCGCGATCCTGCGCAGCCTGAAGGGTTCACAGGTCACCGAAGCGATCGAGGAGGGTTTTGAGAAGAACTCGAAGCCGCAGATGGCCGCATTGAAGCCGCGTCTCGCGAAGCTCGGGACTCTCATCCCGAACGTCGAGAAGGGCGACGACGTCCTCCTGACCTACGTCCCGGGCAAGGGCACGGTCGTCACGGTCAAGGGCGCCGAAAAGGGCGTGATCGAGGGGAAGGATTTCGCCGACGCGCTCCTGTCCGTCTGGCTGGGGAGCAATCCGGTGCAGGAGGATCTGAAGAAGGAGCTGCTGGGGGGGTAAGGAGGACTTGCAGCCGTTGGCGGTTGTCCGCTATCGGTTGTCGTTCTGAGTTCTGAGTTCTGAGTTCTGAGCGGTGACTCCAGGCTTGGTCGGGTTCTACCGCAGGACACATGGCTCATGCTCAAACCCAACCCCTCACGCCGCCTTCTTCTTCTCCTCCGGCTTCGGTCCCAGTCCGATTTTCCGGCGGAACCGGTCGATGTTGACTCCGAGAAACATCAGCGACATCCAGAGCTTCGACGCGATCGAGACGCGCTCGACTCCTCCCGCGAGAACGGTCGTAACGGCCGCGCGGATCTTGTCGAATGGCGCTTCCGAGCAGAACGCCTCGAAGAAGATCGGATCGTAGAAAGCATCGACGAACCGGCGGAAGCGTCGGACGAGCGTGCGCGCGGTTTTTTCGTACCCCCGGAGATCCGAGGCGTCAACGCGGCCCCTGGCGGTGAGCGCGCGGTCGATGACCCCCGCGGCCCTCTCTCCCATGGCCATCGCGAGGAACACTCCGGTCGAGAAGACCGGATCGAGAAAGCTCGCCGCGTCCCCCACGAGCACCCAGCCGTCGCCGGCCAGCCGGGCAGAGGTCGCCGAGTAGTCCGAGATGCCGTGCGCTTTCGAAATCCGCCGTCCGGGCCCGAGAACGTCGACCATGCGTTTCGAGTCCGACAGGATGCGCTCGAACTTCTGCTCGAGGGATTCGCCTTCGATGGCGCGGATTTTTTTCGGCTCGAAGACCGCCCCGACGCTCGCGGTGCCGTCGGAGAACGGGATGATCCAGTACCAGACGTCGTTCTCGACGGGCAGGAGAATGTCACCGGCGGCCTGCCCATCGGCCCGCGGGACTCCTTCGTAATGCGCGAACAGCGCCGACCGCTTCAGCTTCGCGTCGAACGATCGCGTCCCCAATTTTCGCGAGAGGAACGCGGTCTGGCCGCTCGCATCCACGATGATGCGGCCGCGGAGCTCCTCGGAGCCGCCGTCTGCGTCCGCGGTCGCTACGCCGACGGCCCTTCCGTTCTCGAAGAGCACGTCGCGGACGGAGATCCCCTCGCGCACTTCGGCGCCCTGCGATTGGCTGTGGCGGAGGAGGATCTCGTCGAATTCGGCGCGCTTCACCTGGTACGCCATCGGATGGCTCTCGTCGATGGCGTCGCGAAAAACGACGGGTCGCACTCCGCCCGTGTCCTCGTTCCATATGAAGGCTCCGTACTTTTCCTGGAAGCCCGCGCGGCGCACTTTTTCGAGCACCCCGATGCGCTCCAGGATCGGCAGGCTGTACGGCAGGAGGGACTCGCCGACGTGGAATCGCGGGAACCGTTCCTTCTCGAGGACGAGCACCCGGTGCCCCGCTCTCGCGAGAACGGTTGCGGTGGTGGATCCGGCTGGCCCGCCTCCGATTACGATCGCGTCGTAAGATTCCCGCATCAGCGCATCTTCTCAGAACTCGCCGCCTTCGGTCGAATTCTCGAACGTCCGTAAGGCCTTCTCGTCCGGACGCCCGGTCCTGGACGGATTTTCCCTGTCCGTCGGCGCCGGCGAGACCGTCGCGCTCCTCGGGCCGTCGGGCAGCGGAAAAACCACGGCGTTGAAGCTGGTGAACCGATTGCTCGGCGCGGATTCCGGAACCGTCCGCGTCCTCGGCCGCGACGTGGCTGCCGAGGATCCCGTGCTCCTGCGCCGCCGTATCGGATACGTCATCCAGGAGGGCGGACTCCTGCCGCACTGGACGATCGAAGAGAACGTCGCCACCGTGCCGCGTCTGCTCGAGTGGGACGTCGCGCGCCGGCGGGCTCGCGCCGCGGAAATGCTCGCGATGGTGAACCTCCCCGCGGCGGATTTCGCCGCCCGGCGGCCGCGCGAGCTTTCCGGCGGCCAGCGGCAGCGGGTGGGTGTGGCGCGGGCCCTGGCCGCCGATCCGGTTCTGGTCCTGATGGACGAGCCCTTCGGCGCTCTCGATCCCATCGCCCGCCGCGCTCTGCAGGCCGAGTTTCTCGCGTGGAAGAAGCAGCTCGGCAAACCGGTGCTGTTCGTCACGCACGATCTAGCGGAAGCGTTCCGCCTGGCCGATCGCGTGGCGATCCTGAACCAGGGGCGCCTCGTGCAGGTCGGGACGCCGCGCGAGATCCGCGACTCCCCGGCCGATGACTTCGTCCGGGCTTTCAC
>JBBSEW010000062.1:0-23551 GCA_038239305.1 Thermoanaerobaculia bacterium
TCGCCGCTTCTCGGCGACTGGGCGTTCCGCGGGCGCGTCCCGGAGCGCGAGATCGGCGGGACGCTGCGCTTCTCGAATGAGGCGGGTAAGTTGGCCGGCGTCTACATGGCGCCGAACGGCCGCTCGACGCCGCTCTCGAACATCCAGCTCGAGGGCGAAAAGGTCTCTTTCGGGATCGTCGGTTCGCTCGGCACCTGGAACCTGATCGGCGTGTTGAACGGCAACCGTATGAGCGGCACGTTCGAGACGCTCACGCGCGTCGTGCCGTGGGAAGCGGCGCGCGGCGACGCCGGCGCTCCCTCCTCTCCGAATGCGCCCCCCGCGAGGATCCCGGCTGCGAGCCCCGCGATGACCCCGGCCCCGAACCGCGGCTGACGACTCCTCCCCCCTCCATGACTCGTCCGGCGGTGAACGACGGGAGCCCCGGCGCGGAGCGCGCCGATCCTCGGTGGCTGATCGGAGCCGCGGTCCTGATCGCCGCCTTCATCCTGACGCTCGAGCTCTTCGTTCCTCCCGTCATCGGGATCGCGAACAACGGGGATTTCGAAAAAGTGACGACCTACGTCCGGATCCAGTACCTCACCGAGGATCCGAAGGAAAAATACTGGGACTACGCGGTGACGCAGTTCGGCATTTCTCCCCGACCGCTGCTCCATTCCGGGTACCACACGTCGGAGACATTCCTGGCGGCCGCGGCCCGTCCGTTCGGGGCCGTCGTCTGCCCGGCCGGCCGGTTCGACATCCGGGCTCTCGGCGCGATCCACACGCTGCTGCTCCTCGCCGCGATCGGTCTCCTCCTGCGAGCAGCGGCCGCGGGCGGGCTCCGGGCCGGCTCGCGCGTTCTGGCGGCCGTGCTCTGCGTCTTCGTCTTCACGGACGTCGCGTACGCCGCGCCGTTCAACTCGTTCTACAGCCAGACCGCCTCGCTGCTCTTTTTCCTGCTCACGGCGGCCGTGGCGGGGCTCGGGATCGCAGGAGGCCGGCTCTCGGGAATCCGCCTTTACGGGTACTTCCTCTTCGCGGCTCTCTTCATTGTCTCGAAACCGCAGGAGTGCATCCACGGCCTGGTCCTCGCCTGCCTGGGCGTCTGGCTGGCCTCTCGGGGGAGCGAATCCGTGACGCCGGGCCGGGAGGGGTGGCGCGTGAGCCGGCCGGCCGCCTTGCTCGCCCTGGTGCTCATCGGGGGCTCGTATGCCTATTACCGGACCACGCCCCGCGCGGACATCCACGACGTGGGCCTGTATCACTCGTTTTTCGTGGACCTCCTGCCGAGCTCTCCGGATCCCGGCCGGGACATGGACGAGTTCGGGGTCGACCGTGCCCTGCTTCGCTATTCCGGCCGGCACGCCTACCTGCCCGACTCGCCCCTCCACAATCCGAATTTTCAGCGGCAATTCTTCGATCACGTGTCGTACCCGAAGCTGATGGTCTTCTACGTCCGCCACCCCGACCGCATGCTCGACAGGATCCGCCGCGCGGCGCCGAGCGCCTCCAAGATGCGGCCGTTCCTCGGCAACTTCGAGAAGAAGGACGGCTTGCCGCGGGCGGCGATGGCGAATCACTTCGACTGGTGGAGCACGCCGAAGAAGAAGACCTATCCGTTCGCGTTTCCCCTCTTTTCCATCTTTTTTGCCGCAACTCTGGCCGCCTGCGCCGTGGGGCTCCGGCGGGCCGGCCCGCGCGAGCGGCTCTTCCGGATCTCTCTCGCCGCGCTCGTCGTCATGGCCCTCATGGAATTCTTCGTCTGCGCGTTCGCCGATTTCCTCGGCGACCTCCCGCGGCATCTCTACTCGTTTCACGCGATGGCCGACCTGATCCTGATCGCCGACCTGGTCTGGATCGCCGAGCGCCTCTCCCGGAGAACGCTCCTCCGGCGGAACGAAATGGCGCACGAGATCGCGCCGGCTCGCCCATGACCGAGCCGGGCCCGGAGGCTCCCGCGGATTCCCGGCGGCGATTATCGCGCCCGCGTTCGCCTTCGCGTTGGCGTTCGCGGTCCGGCGGGCTCGTCGCCCTGGCGGTCCTGGCCGCCGCCCTCGTCCTGATCTTCGAGCTCTTCCGGCCTCCCGTAATCGGGCTCGCGAACAACGCGGACTTTTCGAACGTCATGAGCTTCGCGGGCCTCGAGTACTCGGGGGAGAAACCCGGCGAGAAGTTCCGGGACTACATCGTGACGGAATTCGCCCTCGTGCCCCCGTGGGCGTATCCCGCCCGGTACTGGACTTCGGAGGACCTCTTCGCGGGGGCGGCGCGTCTCGTCGCTCCCCTGGTCTGTCCTCCCGGGCGGTTCGACATCCGCGTGATCGGCGGAGTGCATACGCTCGTTCTCCTCCTGGGCATCGCGCTCCTCGTCGCGGCGTCCGGGAGGGCCTCCTGGGCGGGGGGAGTCGCGACGGCGATCCTCTGCGTGCTCCTGTTCACCGACGTCGCGTACGGCGCCCCCTTCAACTCCTTTTACGGCCAGACGGCCTCGTTCCTCTTCCTGCTCCTGGCGGCGGGAGTGGCAGCGGGCGGCATCGCGCGGGGAGGCCTCTCCGGATCGCGGCTCGTCCTCTTTTTTCTGGCCGCCATGCTCTTCGTGGTTTCGAAGCCGCAGGAGGCCGTTCAGGGGCCGCTCTTCGCGGTCGTGGGAGTGGCGCTGGCGGCGGCGGCAGCGGGTCCGACGACCGGCACGGCCGTGAACCGAGACAACCGGCGCCCTCGCCGGCTGGCCCTCGTCCTCGCCGCCGGACTGCTCGCCGTGTCGTTTACGTACTTCCGCGCGATTCCCCGCGGCGCGATTCACAACGTCGGGCTGTACCACAGCGTCTTCAAGGACCTGCTTCCGTTCTCGCCCGATCCCGTCCGCGATCTCGAGGACCTCGGGCTCGACCGTTCGCTCGTCCGCTACTCGGGAATTCATGCCTACATGCCGGGCGCGCCGCTGGGGGATCCTGCCTTCCAGAAGCAGTTCTTCGACCGGATGGGATTTGGCCGCCTCGGCGTCTTCTACCTCCGCCACCCGGCCCGGTTCTTCGACCGGGTGGCGCGGGCCGCGCCCGCGGCGTCGCAGATGCGCCCCCGGCTCGGCAACTATTCGAAGGAGAGCGGATTCCCGCCGCGAACGCTCGCCACGCGATTCGACGGGTGGAGCTCCCTCAAGCAGGCAACGCGTCCCGTCGCGCTGCCGCTCTTCTCGGTTTTCGTCGCAGCAACGCTGACCGCGTGCGCCGTCGGGTTTCGGACCGCCGGCCCCCGGGAGCGCCTGTTCCGAATCGCGCTCGCAGCGCTGGTCGTCCTGGCGCTGACGGAGTTCTTCGTCTGCGCGTTCGCGGACATGCTCTCGGATCTTCCGCGCCACCTCTACTCGTTCCACGCGGCGGTGGACCTGATCTGGATCGCTGACGTCGCGTGGATCGCCGATCGCCTGTCGCCCCGCCACACGCGCCGGCCTGTCCGGGCGGCGGCGTAGAAGCCGCCGTTTACGGCACGCGCACGCCCTGAAGCCACCAGATCTCGGCGATCGCCGCGCCGATCGCGACGAAGATCCCGGCCGCCGCGATGAGCGACCCCGCGATCGCCAGCGCCGCCTCCGAGGGAGACCGTCCGCGCCGGCGCTGGAGCCATCGCTCGATCGCATCCGGACGGCTCGCACAGTAGGCGCCCAGGAGCGCCACCGCCATCCCGACGGCAAACACCAGAACGATCGCCGTGCCGTGCGTCATCGAGCTCAGGAGCCCGCTTTCTGGGCGACGAGACATGGCGGGCCGGGCCGCACGACGGAAACGGAGCCAGCGGACCGATCGCGCAACGAGGTCAGTCGACCCGCTGCGCCGAACCGGCCGTCTCGCGGGCGGCGGCCTCCGCCTCTTCCTTCTCCTGCGCGTCCACGACGGCGATGGCGGCCATGTTGACGATGTCGGCGACGTCGACTCCCCTCTGGAGGACGTGGACCGGCTTCTTCATGCCGAGGAGGATCGGGCCGATTGCTTCGGCGCCCGCGAGGCGCCAGACGAGCTTGTAGGCGGCGTTGGCGGACTGGAGGTCCGGGAAGATCAGGACGTTCGGGCGGCGGACGGTCGACCACGGGTAATCGCCCTCGAGAAGCTCCGGCACGACCGCCGTGTCGGCCTGCATCTCGCCGTCGATCTGAATGTCCGGCCGCGTCGCCTTCACGATCTCGACGGCCCGCTTCACCTTCAGCGCGTTCTCGTGGAGGTTCGAGCCGAAGTTCGAGAAGGCGATCATCGCCACCCGCGGCTCGATGTCGAAACGCCTCACGGAATCCGCTGTCAGGGTCGCGATCTCCGCGAGGTCGTCCGCGGTCGGGTCGATGTTCACGGTCGTGTCCGCGAAGAAGAACACCTGCGACTTGAGAACGAGGATGTAGAGCCCCGAGACGCGCTTCACGCCGGGCGCCGTGCCGACGATCTGGAGCGCCGGCCGGATCGTGTCCGGGTAGTACTGGGTCAGGCCCGAGATGACGCCGTCGGCCTCGCCCGCGTCGAGCATCAGAGGGCCGAAGTAGTTGCGCACGCGGGCGAGCTTCTTCGCGTCCTCGACGGTCACGCCCGAGCGGTGGCGGAGCTCCTCGAGCCGCTTCGCGTACTGCGGCAGCTTGTCCGAGGTTTCCGTGTGGATGAAATCGATCTTGTCCATCGGCAGCTGGAGCTCTTTCGCCTGCTCCAGGATCCGGGTCTCGCGCGCGAGCAGGATCGGGCGGCAGATGCCCTCCTCCGCCAGGATCTTCGCGGCACGCAGGATCTTCGGGTGCTCCCCTTCCGGGAACACGATCCGTTTCGGGTTGCTGCGCGCCTTCTGGATGACGGTGTTCATGACCTCGCGCGAGCGGGAGATCATCGCTTCCAGCCGGCGCATGTAGGCGCCCATGTCGGTGATCGGCCGGCGCGCCACGCCCGACCGCATCGCCGCTTCCGCGACGGCGGGCGCGACCCAGAGCAGCACGCGGTGGTCGAAGGGCTTCGGGATCAGATACTCGCGGCCGAATCGGAAGCTCTGCCCTTCGTAGGCCTTCGAGACCGAATCCGGCACGTCCATCTTCGCGAGCGCGGCGAGCGCCTGGGACGCCGCCATCTTCATCTCCTCGTTGATCTCCCGCGCGGCGACGTCGAGCGCGCCCCGGAAGATGAACGGGAAGCCGAGCACGTTGTTGACCTGGTTCGGATAATCGCTCCGCCCCGTCGCCATGATGACGTCGGGCCGCGCGGCCTTCGCCTCCTCGGGCGTGATCTCGGGCTCCGGGTTCGCGAGCGCAAAGACGATCGGGTCGCGTGCCATGAGCTTCAGCATGTCTCCGGTGACGATGCCCTTGGTCGAGAGGCCCACGAAGACGTCCGCACCGACGAGCGCGTCGGAAAGCGTCCGCTCCTTCGTCTCGACGGCGAACTGGGCCTTGTACTTGTTCATGTCGTCCGCCCGGCCGGCGTAGATCACGCCCTTCTTGTCGACCAGGCGGAGGTTCTTCGGGTTCACGCCGTAGGTGAGGTACAGCTTCGCGCACGCGATCGCCGACGCGCCGGCTCCCACGAAGACGACTTTCGCCTCGGAGATCTTCTTTCCCACGATCTCGAGCGCGTTCAAAAGCGCAGCGGCGGAGATGATCGCCGTGCCGTGCTGGTCGTCGTGGAAGACGGGGATCGAAAGGCGCTTCTTGAGCTCCTCCTCGATCTCGAAGCATTCCGGGGACTTGATGTCCTCGAGGTTGATGCCGCCGAAGGTCGGCGCGATACGCGCGACCGTTTCGATGAACATCTTCGGATCCTTCTCGTCGACCTCGATGTCGAAGACGTCGATGTCGGCGAACCGCTTGAAGAGGATCCCCTTCCCCTCCATGACGGGCTTCGCCGCGAGCGGGCCGATGTCACCGAGCCCCAGGACCGCGGTCCCGTTCGAGATCACGCCGACCAGATTGCCCTTGGCCGTGTACTCGAAGACCTTCTCGGGATCCTTCTCGATCTCGAGGCACGGCGTCGCGACGCCGGGGCTGTAGGCGAGCGACAGGTCCTCCTGCGTGAGGCAGGGCTTGGTCGAGACGACCTCGATCTTCCCCTTGCGGCCGCGCGAGTGGTACTCGAGCGCTTCTTCGGGGGTCGTCTTTCTCATGACGCGCGCAGCTCCTCGCGCAGCGCCCGGATCGCCTCGAGCGCGCCGTCCTTCGGGACGATGCGGACCTTCTTGTCGCGGCGCGTCACGAGCTCGACGTTGCCGTCCTTGAGCGCGCGCCCGCCGACGTTCACCCGGATCGGAAATCCGAGGAGATCCGCGTCCTTGAACTTCACGCCGGGACGCTCGTCCCGGTCGTCGTACAGCACTTCCATGCCGGCAGCGCGCAGGTCGTCGTAGAGGGCATCCGCGGCCGTCCGCGTCGCCTCGTCCGAAGCGTTCAGCGACGCGAGCTCGATCTCGAAGGGCGCGAGCGCGAGCGGCCAGATGATGCCGTCGGCGTCGTGGTGCTGCTCGACCGCGGCCGCCATCGTGCGGCCGACGCCGATGCCGTAGGTTCCCATGACCGCCGGCCGCGTCTCCCCTTTTTCGTCGGTGAACTCGCAGCGCAGGGCGATCGAGTATTTCGTGCCCAGCTTGAAGATGTGCCCGACCTCGATGCCGCGCGCGATCTCGAGAGGCTTGCCGCAGCGGAGGCACGGATCGCCGGCCCGCGCCTGCGCAAAGGTCGCCCAGTCGGTGACCCGCGCGTCCCGGTCGAGCGCGAACCCCCGCACGTGCCAGTCGCGGCGGCCGGCGCCTGTCACGGCGTTGACCGCGCCGCGGACCGACTCGTCGCCGATCACCCGCATGTCCGCGGGGAGCTTGTGCGGCCCGACGAATCCTACGGGGGCTCCCGTCGCCGGCTCCACTTTCTCTTCCGCGGCGAGGGCCAGATTCTCGACGCCCAGCGCGTGTTTCAGGGCGATCTCGTTCGCGTCGAGATCACCGCGCACGAGCGCGACGACGATCCCCTTCTCCGTCTCGTAGACGAGGCACTTGATCATGCGCGAAGCGGTAATTCCGAGGAACTCGACCACGGCGTCGATGCCGCCGCGGCCGGGCGTCTCGACTTCGTCTTTGCCGGTGACCGTCTCGTCCTCCCACGGGGAGGGTCGAGGCGCCGTCTGGGCTTTCTCGAGGTTCGCGGCGTAGCCGCACGCCGGGCAGCGGACGACCGCGTCCTCGCCGGTCTCCGCGAGCACCATGAATTCCTGCGACGCGCTGCCTCCGATGGAGCCCGAGTCGGCATCCACCACCGTGAAGTCGAGGCCGCACCGTTCGAAGATTCGCCGGTAGGCCGCGTCCTGCGCTTTGTAGGATCGGTCGAGACCCTCGGCGTCCGCGTCGAACGAATATCCGTCGTACATCAGGAACTCGCGGCCGCGCATGAGCCCGAACCGCGGCCGGATCTCGTCCCGGAACTTCGTCCGGATCTGGTAGAGCGTGACGGGCAGCTGGCGGTACGACGTGACGCCCGCGCGGACGAGCGACGTCACCGCCTCCTCCGCCGTCGGCGCGAGGCAGTACTCGCCTTCCTTGCGATCCTTCAGGTGAAAGAGGATCTGCTCGGAGGCATAGCGATTCCAGCGGCCGCTCTCCTCCCACAGCTCGCGAGGTTGCAGGATGGGCACCTCGACCTCGAGGCCGCCGGCGCGGTCGATCTCCTCGCGCACGATCGCCTCGGTCTTGCGGTGAGCGCGCAGCCCGAGAGGGGTCAGGGCATACATGCCGGCTGACACGCGCCGCAACATGCCCGCGCGCGCCAGGAGAACGTGAGAAACGGCCTCCGCGTCGGCCGGGACCTCGCGGACGGTCTGGAGAAAATAACGGGTCCAACGCATGGAAAGCGAACTTTAACAGCTTGCAGCTCGAGGGAGAGAGAAGGCGGTTGGGAGAATCGGGAGATCGGGCCATCGGGTGATCGGGTGATCAATCCGGAAATCGGATGATCGGAGAATCGGAATCAAGATTCGATCGGCGCTCCGCCCAGGTCGATCCCAACCTCACCCGATTCCCCTGATTGATCACCCGATCACCCGATCATCCGATCACCCGATCCTGGCTTGGGAGGATCAGGCCTTTCGAGTCGCCGTCTCCTTTTTCTTGGAACCGAACTTCTCGATCAATCGCATGTTCGATCGGACCTGCTGCAGCATGCGGTCTTCGAGGGCGCCGCCGCGGGCGACGGTTTTGGCCTTCGTGAAGGCGGCCTTGGCTTCCTCGGGCTTGCCCGCGGCGAGGTAGGCCATGCCGAGGTGGTGAAACGTCGTCGGCTGCGCCGCGCGCTCGCTCGACTTGCGCAGGCAATCGATCGCGCGCTCGAACTCGTTGCGCTTGTAGTGCACCCAGCCGAGGGCGGCGAGCGGGTATGGCTTCAGCTCGTCCGGAGCGGCGGAGAGGGCGCGGCCCGCGTAGTCGAGCGCGGAGTCGAGGTCCTCGCCCGCGTCGGCGAGCGTGGTGGCGAGCTCGTAGTAGCCGACAGCCTGCGAGGTCTTCGACGGATGCTTCTCGAGAAAGTCGCGGACGAATCGGGTCGCTTCCGGGTTCTTGCCTTCCGCGCGAAGGGCCTCGGCCAGGGTCGAGCACGCCGCCGCGGCCACGACGTCCTCCGGCTCCGCCGCCAGCACCTCGCGGCACGCGCTGATCGCCTCTTCCCAGAGACCGAGCGACGCGGACAGGAGCGCGAACGAGATGCGGATCGTCGAGTTTGCGGGCTCCGCCTCGAGCGCCTTCCGATACAGCGAGTGCGCGCGGCGGAGAAGACCCCCCGATACGGCTTCCTCCGCCCGGCGATACGCCTCGGCTCCGGGGCCGTCCACGCGCGGGAGCGTCAGGCGGCGGCGCCGCTCGAGGAGCCGGACTGCTTCCTGATACTCGAGGCGCTTCGGATTCTTCTCGAGAGCCTTCTGGAAGCACTCGAGCGCGCGGTTCGTCCAGTTCTTCTCGAGGTAGCAGAGGCCGAGCTGGAAGACCGCCTCCTCCGAATCGGGCGCCATCCGATGCGCCTCCTCATACGCCTGGATCGCGCGGTTCAGCTCTCCCTTCTCCCGGAGGACGGTCCCGAGGAGGATCTGGGCGGAAATCACGGGAGCGGCATCGAGCGCCCGCCGCAGCTCCCGCTCCGCATCGGCCCAGCGGCCGCCATTGGCATAGAGGGCGCCCAGAGCGAAGTGCGGGAGGAACGCGTCCGGTTTGCGGTCGATCGAGTGCTTGAGGAGCGTCTCGGCATTGCCCGTGTCGCCGCTCTCCGAGGCCGCGATACCCGAGTAGACGAGCGACTCGAAGTGGTGGGGATCCGTCGCGAGGATCCGCTTGAAGAATCCGGCCGCGCGGTCGAGCTCGCCGGCGGAAAAGTAGGTTTCCGCGAGATAGAAGCCGAGCTCGACGTTCGGCCGGTCCGCCCTCGACAGCTCCTCCAGGATGCGGACGCCGCGGTCCGAGTCGAGAGCCAGGATCGCGAACTCGGCCTCGCGCAGGCGCTTCAGGAAGCCCTGGCGGTCGTCGCCGGAGTAGCCCGCGATCATCCGGTCGCGGCGCTCGAGGAAGCGGTCTTTCTTCTCGACCGCCTGCATCCGCTCCTCCATCTTGGTCTCCCAGAGGTCGAGGACCTCCTCGGACCGCACGGCGCCGGAGCGTTCGAGCGTCTCCTGGAGGGCGAGGATCCCCGTGTGGGCGACGAAGAGGTTCTTCTCCAGGTTGCCGACGGATTCGAGAAGCGTCTTCAGGGCTTCCGCGGTGCGCTTGACCACGTCTTCGAGAGTCGAGATCCGCTCGAGCAGGTGCTCGTCGAACGGGATCTCCTCCTGCGGCTCGCCCGGATCCTCGACCGCGCCGACGCCGGACAGGACGAGGAGCTTCGAATGGCAGCGTCCGCAGAACTCCTCGTCGTCGGGATTCTTCAGCCCGCAGACCTGGCAGAACATCAGCGGCGGGTCTCCGCGGCCGGATAGTCGTAGAAGCCCTTGCCCGACTTGCGCCCGAGCCAGCCCGCGTCGACCATCTTCACGAGGAGGGGGCTAGGGCGGTAGCGGGGATCGCCGAACCCCTGCTGCAGCACGCGCAGGATCGAAAGGCACGTGTCGAGCCCGATGAAGTCGGCGAGCGTCAGGGGCCCCATGGGGTGGTTCATTCCGAGCTTCATGATCGCGTCGATCGAATCGCGCGTCGCGACGCCTTCCCGCAAGGCCTCGATCGCCTCGTTGATCATCGGCATCAAAATCCGGTTGGACACGAATCCCGGATCGTCGTTGCAGAACACGGGCGTCTTCCCCATCCGCCGCGCGAGCGCATCCACCGCCGCGGCCGTCTCGTCCGTCGTCGCGATCCCCCGAATCACCTCGACGAGCTCCATCACCGGAACGGGGTTCATGAAGTGCATGCCGATGAACCGGCCGGGGCGGGAAGTGACCGCGGCGAGGCGGGTGATCGAGATCGAGGATGTGTTGGACGCGAAGATCGTCTCCGGCGGGCACAGTCCGTCCAGTTGCCGGAAGAGGTCCGCCTTCGCCGATTCCTTCTCGACGATCGCCTCGACGACGAGGTCCGCGCCCGCGGCGGCCAGGGCCGACAGGTCGGTCGCGAACGACAGGCGTCCGAGAGTCTCGCTTTTTTCCCTCGCGGTCCGCTTACCCTTCGCGACCTCGCGGTCGAGGTTCTTCTCGATGGCCGCGCGGCCTCGCGCGATGAGCTCATCCGAGACGTCCGCGAGGACGACCGTCAGTCCGGAGGCGGCTGCGACATGGGCGATGCCTCCGCCCATCTGTCCGGCTCCCACGACCGCGAGCGTCTTCACTTCCATCGATGGCCCGACTCTATGGCGGGAACCGGGCCGACGCAAAGGCCCGGAGACCCCGAAAACGGGAAACGGGAAACGGGAAACGCTCCGGGAGAAAAGAAGAGAAGCGGAGCGCGAGCCGGAGGAACGAAACGAATCGAAGGGGCTACGGGAGGGGGAGGGGGAGGGGGAGGGCGACGCGGAGTCGGGGCGTGCCGAAGCGCGACGAGAGCGCGATGCCGACGGCAGCGATCGAAGCGACGCTCCAGAGGAGCGCTCCGACGAGAGGAAGAAACGACGCGATGGAGAGCACGGTGAACCCCGCCACGAGGGCCGCCGGCCGCCTGGGTGGAGAGACGTTGCGGAGCAGCTTCTGGCCGACGAGGAGAAACAGAGCGGCCATGCCGAAGATCTTCGCTGCCACGGCGATCGTCGCAAACACGAGCGCGATCGGGATCGAGACCGCCGCCGGAAGCAGCGCGAGGGCCGCCGCCGCGGCGAGGAAGAGCGTGAGCACGCCGAGCGCTCCGGCGAGAAGCGAGCTCCGCCAGTCCGCTTCCGTCGCCGCCGCCGCCCGTGCAAAGGGAGAGCCGAACGCATAGAGGAGCACGAGAGACGCGAAGAGCCAGAGCGAAAGCGCCATCACGCGCAGGCCCCGAAGCGCCGGCCGGCGCGCCGCGTCCTCCCAGGGAGCGCGGTGCATTTCCTCGAGGTAGAGGCGCAGGAGAGAGCCAGGCGTCGAGACCGCGCCGGTCACCGCCAGCGAGCGGCCCGCCGGTCCGGAGACGTCGCCGGCGAAGACGGAGAGGTTTCCGCGGACGGAGCCGTTCGGACCGAGGACGGCATCGCCGCCCCACACGATCACGTTCCCCGAGACGGGAGCGTCCACGTGGACGTTCGCAAGGATCGCGATGACGTTTCCCTCCACGGGCTCCGTCACGGTGAGTTCTTTGCCGACGGAGGTGAGCGATCCGCTGTGATGCTCCGCGGCCGAACCGATCGTCCGGGCGGGAGCGGCCGGGGGCGGAGGCGGGGAAATCTCGGCTTCGTCGCCGCCGAAGGCGAGGACGCTCGACAGGAAGATCGCCGCGATCATCCGCGGCGGCCGGCTCTCACGAGCACATGGCGCAGGGCGAATCCGGCAGGCGTCAGAAGCAGAAGCGCGGCGAATCCCAGGGGCGCATCCTGCCGCGCGGCCTCCGAGAGGGCTTGCCAGCCGAGGGGAGCCGATCCGGCAGTCTCCAGCAGGGCTCTCAGGATCGCTCGGGACAGGCCCAGAAGCGGGGCGAGGGCCGCGAGCCCGAGGCCCGCCTGCTCCCGCGCGCCGAGACCCGGCGCCGCCAGGATTCCAAAGCCGGCCGCGAAAAGAGCCCCCGCGAAGCCGATGGGCACGGCCCAGAGACGAAGAGCCCGCCGCTCGCGGCGCGAGAACGGACGCAGGCGAATGATCCGGGCAGCCAGGTCGGGAGAGTGGATCCCGACTGCCGCGGGGTCGGAGTTCGGAACGCCCGGCGTCCCGGAAACCCCTCCACGCGGGGAGGACCGGTCGCCCGAAGAAGCCTCGAGCTCGGTCAGGAAGAGCCGGGCCCGCTCGACGGCAGCGCGGCAGGAGGCGCACGACGCCGCGTGAAGGATGGCGTCACCAGCCGAAACGGGAGCCTCGCCGGAGGCAAGTGCCTCACAGTCAAGAGGTTCGAGCGGTCTCGGGCAATCGTTCAAGAAAGTTCTCCAGCCAACCTGTCCTTCAATACGGCTCTCGCGCGAAAGAGTTTGTTCTTCACCGTCCCGAGCGGCATGCCCTTGACCTCCGCAATCTCTTCATACGACAAACCGGTGAAATGGCGAAGCGCGATCAGCTCGCGAAATTCGGCCGGAAGGGCTTCGATCGCGCGCGCGATCGCATCTCCCCGTTCGGTGTTTCGGAGGGTCGCGTAGGGGTCGAGCTCCGAGCTCTTGTACTCGGGCGAGGACACTCTCCCCCCGTCCGGGTCGGTCGTCTCGAGCGGGACCGTTCTCGGCCGCCGCTTGCGCAGGTGGTCGATCGCGGCATTCCCGGCGATGCGGAAGAGCCAGGTGGAAAACTTGTACTCGGGGTTATACCGGTCCAGAGCTCCGAAGACCTTCACGAAGATCTCCTGGGAGAGATCGAGGGCATCGTCGCGGTTGCCCACCATCCGTGCCACGTGCGACAGGACCCGCGCCTGGTATCGCCGCACGAGAACCTCGAACAAGTCTTCTTCGCCCGCGAGGATGCGGACGACGAGCTCTCCATCCTGCTGCGGTTCGTCCCCCGGCGAGGGGGCTGTCGGTACGGTCGGCAATGGCTCGATTCTCCCCGGGAGACCGCAAAAAAGACCGGAATCGATGCGCTACAATTCGTGTCCCATTCTATTGAACCCGGGCACACCGGACTTACGCGAGGAGTGAATCCCGTGGAACAAGCGACCGTCGACACTCAGGTTCCTCCGACTCTCGGAACTCCCCAGGGAGTCGATTCGGCCAACCCGTTTGAGGAGATGATGTCGCGGTTCGATGTCGCCGCCCAGAAGCTGGGCCTCGATCCCGGCCTCTACAAGGTGCTCCGCGAGCCCGTCCGCGAGACCAAGGTTTCGATCCCGATCGCGATGGACGACGGCCGCATCGAAGTGTTCATCGGTTACCGGGTGCTCCACAACATCGCGCGAGGGCCCGGCAAGGGCGGCATCCGGTTCGACAAGAACGTGAACCTCGACGAGGTCCGCGCTCTCGCGGCGTGGATGACCTGGAAGTGTGCCGTCGTCAACATCCCGTTCGGCGGCGCCAAGGGCGGCGTCATCTGCGATCCGGGCAGCATGTCGCGCTCGGAGCTCGAGAGACTGACGCGCCGCTACACCGCCGAGCTCATGGACCTGTTCGGCCCCGAGAAAGACGTTCCCGCTCCCGACATGGGCACCAATCCGCAGACGATGGCGTGGATCATGGATACGTATTCCATGCACGCGCGCCACACGGTCACCTCCGTCGTGACGGGCAAGCCGCTCTCCCTCGGCGGCTCGCGCGGCCGCGTCGAGGCAACGGGCCGCGGACTGATGCTCATCTGCCGCGAGGCCGCTCCCCTGCGCTCGCTCACCCTCGACAAGTGCCGCATCGTCGTCCAGGGATTTGGAAACGTGGGCTCGATCGCCGCCCGCATGTGCTACGAAGCCGGCTCCAAGGTGCTCGCGGTTTCCGACATCGTCGGCGGCATCGTCAGCGAGACTGGAATCGACATGCCCGCGCTGACGGCGCACTACGAGAAGGCCCGTTCGTTCGAGGGTTTCCCGGGCGTGCGGAAAATCAGCAATACAGATCTCCTCGAGCTCGAATGCGACATCCTGATCCCGGCCGCCAACGAGAACCAGATCCGCGGCAAGAACGCTCCGGACATCAAGGCGAAGATCATCGTCGAGGGCGCCAACGGCCCGACCACCCAGCGCGCCGACGAGATCCTGAACGCCAAGGGGATCCTCGTCGTCCCGGACATCCTCGCGAACGCGGGCGGCGTCACGGTTTCCTACTTCGAGTGGGTGCAGGACCGCGCCGGATTCTTCTGGCGCGAGAGCGAAGTCAACGAGCGCCTCGAGGACATCATGGTCCAGTCGTTCCGCGACGTCGCCGCAATGGCCGAGAAATACAATGTGAGCTTCCGCATCGCCGCCTACATGCTCGGAATCTCGCGCGTGGCGCACGACACCATGGTGCGCGGGCTCTACGCGTAGATCGGGTGGAGCGAATGGCTCTCCGCTATTTGCTCCAAGACCGATCGACGACTCGCGCTCGGCGAGACGCCCGGGTCCGTCCGCCCTCCGCTCCGTCGACACGGCGCGGCTATGGATGCCTCAGAAGAGAAATGGCAGCCGCGCCTCCGCGAAATCGGGGCCGCTCTCGCGTTCGTGGAAGAAACCGCCGAACCCCCGAACCCTTGGAATTGTTCTAAGCGAAGCGCTCTCTCGGCCGCCTGTTCGCGCGCGAATGCCGCGGCCGAAAGCCGGTCTCCTCCGGGAGGGCTCCCGGCCCCGGGCTCAAACAGTGACTCAAGTCGCCCCAGCCCGCCGCCGGCGGAGCCTCCCGTACGAGGCCATGAGTGAGGGAGCACACCGACCCGAGCTGTCGCCTCTCTGCCACGGCGACCGAACGACGAGCGGCCGCCACGGCCTCTCTCATCGGAACGAGGCCGACGCGTGCCTCGGTAGGGAGGCGCAGCCGGCGGCGGGCGGATCTAAAACCCCGGACGATGTCTTTACGCCTCAGCGCCGAAACCGAGAACCTACTGGTTTTTCGGGCCGGATTCGCGCGCGACCAGGGTGATCCTCGGCTTGACGTCCGGCATCTCGAAGGCGAGGCGGCGTTCGAGCTCGGGGAGGGTGGCCTCTACCGGACGGCGCCATGCCGGGTCGAGAAGGGAGAGCGTCAGGCGGCGGCCCGCCAGACGCGTCGGGGTGATCTTGTGCGCGAGCGGCTCGCCCACGATCCGGCCCCAGCGGGCCTGGAGCCAGAGGAGAGCGGTGTCGCCTCGGGTCATGCGGCGGAGAAGGCCGTCGGCCATCGAATCGAGCGAGACGAAGGTGCTGCGCCCGCCCTTCTTCACGGCTCCTCGCGGCGGCGCTCGCGGGCGGCGCCTCCCGAGACGGGCCGCAGGGGCTTTTCTCCCGACAACACGCGGCGGACGTCCTCGACCACCATGCGGGCCATCTCGCGTCGCGTCTCGACGGTCGCGCTGCCGGCGTGCGGCATCAGCACGACCCGGTCGTCATCGAGCAGCGCGGGCGTGATCGCGGGCTCGTTCTCGTAGACGTCGAGCCCGGCGCCGGCGAGCCGGCCTTCGTCGAGCGCGCGGGTCAGGGCGGTCTCGTCGACGAGCCCGCCGCGGGCGGTGTTGATGAGGGAAGCGCCCGGCTTCATCCGCAGGAAAGTTTCCCGGCCGAAGAGCCCCTTCGTGTCCTCCGTCAACGGGAGATGGAGGGACACGACATCCGACCGTCGGAGGAGCTCGTCAAAGGAGACGCGCGGCGGATCATCCGGATCGCCTTCGTCGCGGGAGGATCGCCCGAACGCGATCACCGTCATCCCGAACGCCTTGGCGCGCCGGGCGACCGCCCGCCCGATCCGGCCGGGGCCCGCGATCCCGAGAACCTTCCCCTTCAGGTCCGTGCCGAGCAGGAGGTCCGGGCGCCAGCCGCCATAACCGCCGGCGCGCACGAGGCGGTCGCCTTCGAGCACGCGGCGCGCGAGCGCGAGCAGGAGCGCCATGGTCAGGTCCGCGGTCGCGTCGGTCAGGACGTTGGGGGTGTTCGTCACGACGATGCCGCGCGCGGCCGCCGCCGCACGGTCGATGTTGTCGACGCCGACGGCGTACTGCGCCACGATCTTGAGCTTCGGGCAATTCTTCAGAACGGCTTCGGTCACCGGATCGGACACGATCGTGATGAGGGCGTCGGCGTCCGCGGCCTCCGCCGCGAGCTCGAGCTCGCTCGGGCCATACCCCATCACGCGGACTTCGAAGTCGGGACCGAGCGTCGAGAGCGACGGCTCGGGAAGCTCGCGCGTCGAGAGGACGACGGGCGTCACGGTTTGACGCCCCGCGTCTGGACCAGCCGGCCGCCGAAGAAGAGCCCCGCGCCGAGACCGAGAAGGGTGAGCTCGCCCCGGATGTTCCCGCCGAGGACTCCGGCGAAGAATCCGAGACCCGTCACGACGAGCCCGAGAAACTGGAGGGCCCGCGCCGCCGTGTACATGGTCACGGATTCTCCGCCGAGACGGTGACCCGCACGATGCGCTCGCCCTGTGGGATTCGTTCCACCGTGGATTGCCCTTCGACGACGTGGCCAAAAATCGTATAGATCCCGTTCAAGTGAGGCTGGGGCGAGTGTGTCACGAACCACTGACTCCCCCCGGTGTCGGGGCCGGACAGCGCCATTCCCACGGTCCCCCGTTCGTACTCGAGCGGATTCAGTTCGTCCCGGATCTCCCAGCCCGGCCCGCCGTTGCCGGTTCCCGTCGGATCCCCATCCTGGAGGACGAAGTTTGGCACGACCCGGTGGATTACGGCCCCGTCGAAATAACCGGCACGGGCGAGCGTGACGAAGTTCATGACCGTCATCGGAGCCGATTCCCCGGCGAGCCGGATCGTCCACCCTCCCGCCGCCGTCTCGACGCGCGCCCGCCAGGGCCGCTTCGCCTCGGCGAGAAGAGCGACGTAGTCGGCGCGGGTCTTTTCGGTCGGGTACTCGGGCGCGGGGCCCGGCTCCAGGGCCCGGCCGAATTTCACGGCCAGCGAGTGAAGCGCCAGACGCGCCGGTAGCGTCCGTCCGTGCCGTGCGATTCCCTCCACCAGCGCGGCAGCCCCCGGCTCCGCGTGCAGAGCCTCGCAGGCGCCGATCACGGAGATCGCGACATCCGGAGCCTGGTCGCCCCGCGCCTTCTCCTCGACGTCGGCGAAGAGCGGCAGGAGGCTCGGATCCACGAGCAGCGCGAGCGCATCCACGGCGGCCGACCGCACGCCCGGGTCCGTATCCGTGAGCGCCGAGTTGACGATCGGCCGGACGTCCCGCACGGCTTCCGCGGTCTTCAGGCTGGCGAGATTGGAAAACCGGACGAAGAGGTCCCGGTCCAGAGCGAACCGTTCTCTCCAGGCCCGCGCGTCCGGCAGCGGCAGGCTCCCCGCGGCGTCCGCCGCCGCCGCCCGGAGCAAAAGGGGGGGAGAGCCGGCGGCGGCGGTCAGAGCGGCCTCCGCGCCCGATCCCAGAGCGAACGCCAGAGACAGGATGGCGACCTGGCGGCGGCGCCCCTCGCCCGACAGGGCGATCGCCCAGAGGCGGCGGAACGCTTCGCGGTCGCGCACCGCGAGGCGGCGCAGGAGAAAGATCGCGGGAACGGCCATGTTCGTGTTGGAGTTCGACGAGAGCTCGACCACGCGCGCACGCCGGTCGTCCGGGAGCGCCGCGTCCGGGTTCTTTTCGAGGACCGCATCGAGCGCCGTGAGCGCGTTGATGACGACGGGCGGCCGGCCGCCGAGAGCCCTGGTGAGCGGCTCGATCGATTCCGGCGAGGCGAGCAGGCCGAGCGCCCTCGCGGCGGCGGCCGCTGTGTCGGGATCGCCGTCTCCCAGAGCCACGGTCAGCGCGGCGCGGGAGGCCGCCTGCGGCTTGCGGGCGAGAGCGAAGATTGCGGCCGACCGCACGCGGGAATCCGGGTCCGCCGCGTATCGCAGGAGGATCGCCTCGCTCGCCGGGTTCGCGAACCGCCAGAGGGACCGCAGGAAGACGGCGCGCAGTTCCGGCGCGACTCCTTCGCGGATGGCGGCCGCCGCGAGCGGCTCCTCCCCTTCCGGGCGATTCAGGAACCCGATCGCCTTTCCGGCGGAGCCCGCTACGGCCGCGTCCGGATCGGAGAGGAGCGGCACGAGCTCCGAGCCCAGGCGGCCGCCCGCCAGGCTCGCGGCGAACGCGGCGGTCGAGCGGACTTCCGGGGAACCGTCTCGCAGAAGTCCCGACAGCAGCCCGTCGCCGCGGGAATCCCCGACGCGCCCGAGCGCGAGGGCCACACGCGACCGGATCCCCGGTTCGCCGCTGCGCGCGAGCGCCGCCAGGAGCGGCTCGTCGAAGGCCCGGCGATCCTCGAGCTCGAGAAGTGCGGCCTGTGCCTCGACGCCCGTCGGAACCGGCGCCGCCGAAGCGGGAGACGGAGACGGCGTCGCGCCCGGAGCAGGGGGGACGGAGGTCGCTGCCGGGCCCGCCGGGCGGGACGTCCCGCATCGGACCGCAGCCGCGGCCGCGGCCACGATCATTGCTCCGAGCATCCGCCTCGACCGCACAGTCATCCGGTTCCTTTCGGGAAGGCCGCGAATTATGTCAGGTGAGAAAGGAAACCGGATGACGGGAACGGGACCCGGTCAGGCGCCCAGCAGGAGCCGGTCGCCCAGCATGCGGGGAAGTCCGGCCCGGTAGATCTTTTCGCGCGCCTTCTCCACGTCGTAAGGAACGCGGTCGAAGTACACGAGGCGCTCCACCGAGTCGTAGATCGCGTACGCGGCGGCGGGGTTTCGATCGCGCGGCTGACCGATCGACCCGGGATTGACGAGGTACCGCCGGTTCTCCTCGAGCTTCCAGCGCACGCGTTCCCCTTTCACGGCGTCGACCTGGATGCCGTGCGGATCGAGCGTGAACACCGAGGGGATGTGGCTGTGGCCGAAGAAACAGACCCCGAAGCCGTGGTCCCGGAAATTCACCCACGCGTCGCGGTCCGAAAAGATGTACGCGTCTTCGTCGCGCGGAGAGCCGTGGCAGATGGCAAAGGTATCTTCCACGTCCAGCGGCCCGATCGGCAGCGCCTCGAGGTACTTGAAGTTCTGAGCGGTGAGTTTTCCCGCCGTCCATCGCGCGGCCGCAAGCGCCACGGGGTTGAAGAGCTCGCCCGGATCGAGCCCGCAGACGACCTTGTCGTGGTTCCCGCGGATCGCGACCTTCCCGCGCCGAATCCGCCGGATCCGATCGACGACCTGGTTCGGATTGGCGCCGTATCCGACGAAATCCCCGAGGATGATGACGCGATCGAACTTCTTCCGGCGCACGCGCGCCATGACGGCGGCGAGCGCCTCGTCGTTCGAGTGGATGTCGGACAGGATGAGGTAGCGCATGTTCCTTCGAGGCGTTCGAGTCAGGCGATTCGAATCGGTGCGCGCCGGCGGGCTTCCAGAGCCGCGAGCACCCGATCCGCGGCTTCCTCGACGGATTCGGTGTTCAAGGGAACGGAAACGCTCCCCATTCTATAGAAGGACTCTCGTTCGGCCCACAGGGCCGCCGCCTGCTCGGGGGACAGGAAGAGGGGCCGGTCCACCTTTCCGGCCAGCCGGAGAAGCAGCATCGGCAGGGAGACGTCGAGAAACACGGCGGTTCCGAGCCCCGAAATGCGGCTCCGATTGTCGTCCCGGACGTAGCATCCGCCGCCCGTGGCGATGATCGCATCCGGAAGGCTCGCCGTCGCTTCGAGAAACGTCGCTTCCCGGGCCCGGAACGCCGCTTCGCCTTCGCTCTCGAAGAGGGCGCGGATGGTCTTCCCCGACGTCCGCTCGATCTCGGTGTCGAGATCCACGAACGGCACGCCGAGGCGGCGCGCCAGAAGCTCTCCGACGGTCGTTTTCCCCGCCGCCATGAATCCGACCAGATACACCCGCCCGGAACGGTCCCGCCGGCGCGCGGCGTCGAGCACGTCGCGTGTGCGTTCTTCGATGCGGCCGCCGGCCTGGAGGGCGGCGATCATGGCGGCCGAATCGGCGCCCGCGTCGAGAACCGAGCCGATCCGCGCAGCGTCGATTCCGCCGATCGCCACGAGCGGCTTCGTCTTGATCGCCGCGACTTGCTCGAGCATCTCGAGCCCGCGCGCCGGACGGATCGACTTGGTCCCGCTCTCGAAGACCGGGCCGAACGCGACGTAGTCGGCGGCGGGAGACGCGAAGGCTTCCCGCGCCTCTTCGAGCGAATGAGTCGAGACCCCGAGGACCGCTCCGGGGAGAAGCAGGTTTCGCGCCGAGGCCGCGGGGAGATCGAGATCCCCCAGATGGACCCCGATGCCCGCAATCCGCGCCAGGTCCGCGCGGTCGTCGACCAGGATCAGCGCCCCGGCTTCGCGGCCGAGGCGGCCGCACTCCTCCAATTCGGGAAGAAAGTCCCGGTCGGCCATCGATTTTTCGCGAACCTGGACGCAGCGCACTCCGATCGCGAGGAAACGCCGGACGATCCGGGCATGATCCTCCTCGCGCGCCGCGGCGCGGTCCGTGATGGCGTAGACGGAGGGAAGGGAAATTGACATGGCGCACGCCGGAGACGGATCGGACCGGATCGGATCGGATCGGATCGGATCGGAGGGGATCGTCGAGGAGCGTCCGGAGAGCGGCCGCGCCTCAGGACGGTTCTGCGAACCGCTCCATGAACCGCGTCGAGATCTTGCCGGCGATGAAGTCCGGATCGTCCAAGATGCGCCGGTGCATCGGAATCGTCGTCTTGATTCCCTCGACCACGAAGAAATCGAGAGCACGGCGGCCTCGGGCGATGGCCTCGGCGCGGTCGCTCCCGGACACGATCAGCTTCGCGATCAGCGAATCGTAGTACGGAGGGATCAGGTAGCCCTGGTAGGCCGCGGTGTCCACGCGGACACCGAGACCGCCCGGCGTGTGAAACGTCGCGATGCGTCCCGGGGATGGCTTGAAGGAAACCGGATCCTCGGCGTTGATTCGGAACTCGATGGCGTGG
Source organism: Thermoanaerobaculia bacterium (assembly GCA_038239305.1). Taxonomy (GTDB): domain Bacteria; phylum Acidobacteriota; class Thermoanaerobaculia; order UBA5066; family Gp7-AA6; genus JALYUA01. The sequence goes on from JBBSEW010000062.1 coordinate 21,025, forward strand.
CCGCGCGGCTTCAGGTCCCGGTCCGCGAAGGAGAGCCGCGCGCCCGCCGCGACCGCGATCTGCTCCTTCACCATGTCGATGCTCGTGACTTCCTCCGTCACGGCGTGCTCGACCTGGAGGCGCGTGTTCATCTCCATGAAATAGAAGCGATTCTGGGAGTCGAGAAGGAATTCGATCGTGCCGGCGTTCGTGTATTGGACGGCGCGAGCGGCAGCGATGGCCGCGTCCGCCATCTTCGATCGCAGCTCCGGGTCGAGGGCTGCGGACGGCGCCTCCTCGATCAGCTTCTGATGGCGGCGCTGGATCGAGCACTCGCGCTCGCCCATCTGGCGGATGTTTCCGTGGAGGTCCCCGAAGATCTGGAACTCGATGTGGCGCGGATCATCCAGGTATTTCTCGAGGTAAACGTCGGGGTTGCCGAACGCCTTCTCGGCCTCGTTGCGCGCCGTTTCCCAGGCGCCCGCGAGCTCCCGCTCGTCGCGCGCGACGCGCATTCCCCGGCCGCCCCCTCCCGCCGAAGCCTTGAGGATGACCGGATAACCCGCCTTGCGCGCGAACGCGAGCGCTTCGTCCACGGATTCGACCGGGCCGGGCGATCCCGGCACCGTCGGCACGCCGGCGGCGGCGACCGTCTTGCGGGCGAGCGACTTATCACCCATCTTCCGGATGGCGTCCGGCGAAGGGCCGATGAACGTGATGTTGCAGTCGTGCAGGATCTCGGCGAAATACGCGTTCTCCGACAGGAACCCGTATCCCGGATGGATCGCGTCGGCCTCGGTGATCTCCGCCGCCGAGACGATCGACGAAATGTTCAGGTACGACGCTGCCGAAGGGTACGGGCCGACGCATACGTCCTCGTCCGCGTATCGGACGTGGAGCGCGTCGCGGTCCGCTTCGCTGTAGATCGCCACCGTCGCGATGCCGAGCTCCCGGCAGGCGGAAATGATCCGCAGGGCGATCTCGCCCCGGTTAGCGATGAGAATTTTCTTGAACATTCTGGTGCTGGTGGTCTCGAGCTGTCGGCCGTCAGCCCTCAGCTGTCAGCCCGGGAACGGGAACGCCAGAGCATGAAACACCGGGAGAAGGGATAGCGACGATTCCGCCGGCGTCACGCGGCCAGCCGGATCGCAAACAGTTTCTCCCCGTACTCGACCGGTTGCCCGTTGACCGGGTAGACCTCGACGATCTCGCCGGCCACGTCGGATTCGATCTCGTTCATCAGCTTCATGGACTCGATGATGCACAAGATCTTGCCGCGTGCCACCTTCTGGCCGATCTCCGCGAACGAGTCCGACTCCGGAGAGGGCGAGCGGTAAAAGGTTCCGACGATCGGGGACGTGATGACGTGGAGCGTCTTGTCCTCGGCCGGCGGCTCCGGGACGGCGGGCGTCGCCGGAGGCAGCGAGGCGGCGAGAGCGGCCACGGTCGCCGCCGAGGCGCCGTTCGAGTCAGCCGCGCGCACGCCCTCGATGCGGACGCGAAAACCGGCCTGCTCGATCTCGAGCGCGGACAGCCCCCGCTCGGAGACGAGGTCGATCAGCTCGCGAATCTCTTTGAAAGACAGCATTTAGAGAAGCTCTTTCTCGAGGGCCAGGCCCGCCCGGCGCAGCTCGAACCGTCCCCGTCCGAAGTTTCCCTCGCGCGTGAGGACGAGCAGGAGATAGTACTCCGCGGTCACTCGGGACAGGATGGCGACGGAAACATCGGAGACGACCGAAACCTGCTCGATCGTCGCCGTGGGAGCGTTCTGAGGACGCTGGGAGCTCTTCACGAACGCGCCGAGCTCGGCGGAGAGCGACTCGAGCGACGCCTGGTCCTCGGCGCCCCAGGAGTCGATCGGAATTCCGTCCGTGCCAACGAGGGAGACGGCAATCGTTCCTTCGACCCGTTCCGCGATGCGGCGCAGCGTGTCCTGGAAAATGTTCATGGGCATGAGCTGCTCCGCGCGACGGACCGCGACGGAAGGCCGCCGATCAGCCGGTTTGTACCACGGCGAGCCACCGTTTTAAAGCGCGGACCTTCGCCAGGCGGAGGGACAGGCCCGTGTCAGAGCCGGCGAGGCCCGGCGCCGAGGCGGCAGGAAGAAGGCGTGCTTCGGCGTCGCGGCGGAGGCGTTTCAGCTCCGAATCGAACGGATTGGCGGCCACAAGCTCGTCGTAGATCCCCAGGGCCTCGGCGAAGTGGCCCTGCGCGAAGTAGAGGTCGCCGAGGGTGCGGCTCGGGGATTCCGGGCCCAGGGCCGAAGCCGGGGTGACCCGGACCGCCGCGGGCGATGGAGCCGGAACGGCGGGTGTCGGCGACGACGTCGAAGCCGGGGAGCCCTCGCCCCGGGCCGCCGAAAAGAGCGAGGTCGCCATGGGAGCGGGAGTCGTCCGGCGCGACTCGGGCGCCGGAGCGGAGCGGTCGGTGCGCTCCAGGGAGGAGGCGGGGGACGGCGTCACGGCAGTCTCGGGCATCGCCGCTCCGAGCACATCGGCGATCCGCAGGGCCCGGGTCGTCTCGTCGTCCATGGGCATGGGCATGGGCA
>JBBSEW010000063.1:0-22975 GCA_038239305.1 Thermoanaerobaculia bacterium
GGACAGCGCAGATCCGTTCGTTGCGACGCAGGACGCGATCGCGACCGAGCGCCCCCCGGCCGACGAAACGCGACGACTCCGAGAAGCCCAACCGGCGCATCCGCTCGCAACGGGAGGAGTCTCCTGACCGGAGGGAAGGAGGAGCCTCCCGTTGCGGGAGCCGGAGCAAACCACGCTCCGCTCGGTCGAGGCCCCGGCCGAGCCGAGCACGCTTACGACGCAAAGTCCCTCCGCGCAACGCGCTCAACCCAGAGCCCTGCTGAGAGGCGCGGCTCCGGCGACGTTACGGGACGACCTGTATCACCCCCAGCATCGAGTTGTGGCCTGTTCCGCAGCTCGATTCGGAGCATGCGAATGGGTGGGACCCGAGCTGCGCCGTCGTCGGCGTGAACGTGCGGATGACGACCACCGAGCCGCCGGACGTCAAGACCTGGCCGCTCAGACCGAGAGACGAGATCCCCGAGAACCCGTGCGCGTCGGTTCCCGCCGGATCGACGTCCCGGATGTGCAGCTCGTATGTGGTCCCGACGTGCGTGACGAGCGTGCTCCCGCTTCCCGCGAAATCCCAGTCGAACTGCTGCGCGGTGAGATTCACGACGGACGGCGCGGGCGTGACCGTCGCGACGGGTGTCGACGTCACGATGGGCGTTTGAGTCGGAGTCGGAGTCGGCAGAAATCCCGACGTGTCGAACTGGCCGCACGGCTTGCCGAGGTCCTTCGAGTAGGTCTTTACGATGCCCGTCGCGTTTTCCTTCACGGTCAGGGTGTACTCGAGATCCGTCATGCAGCCGTAGAACACCCAGTAGCTCAGGCCGATGGACGACGCGTCGACCATCTTGACGATGACCTCGGGATTGCCCGCGTTGCCCGAAACCGACGGGATGCTGAAGTAACCGTAGACGTCGTTCTGCCCGATGACTTTTCCCGATCCGGTCGTGCCCGTCCGCGGATCGTGAGCCGAAAGCGTCAGGTCGAACGTGTGCGCGGCGTTCAACCGCAGCACGGATTCGGGAGTCACCGTCAGAGCCATGGTGGCGCTCGCGTGCCCGGAGGCGTTCGTGGCCGTGAGCTGCACGTTGAACGGACCCTCGGTCGTATAGACGTGGGTCGGGTTCTGGTCCGTCGAAGTGGCCCCGTCGCCGAACGTCCAGGACCAGCTCGTGGGGGCGCCGGAAGACGTGTCGGTGAACTGCACGATGGAGTTCACCGCCGGATTGGGCGTCGAGACCGAGAACGAAGCGGTCGGCGCGTTGACCGCGGTCACGGCCGCCAGAATGGACAAACCGAGGACAGCGATGGCTTTGAAGAAGCTGGGAAATGGGCTCATGGAAGGGACCTCAGGGTTTGGACGAACAACTCGTTCGATGGTTCACGCGCACCGCGCTGCGAAACGAGCGGAAATCAGTTTACATGGAGAACGCCCGTCATGGTCGAGTGGAGGATTCCGCACTGGGGGCTCGCCGTGCACGAGAAGGGGTACGTGTTGCCTTTGGCCGACAGCGGCGCAGTGAACGTCACCTGGTAGTCCTTTGGGGTCGTGCCGCCTCCGCCGTAGGGATCGCCGTTGCCGCCCGGCGAGATCTGGGTCGAGCCCGCGATGCCGAGCGCCGGAATGCCCGAGAATCCGTGTGTAACGTCTGAAGAGCTGAAAATGAGCGTCGTCGGCCGGCCGGCGGTGATCTGGATCGGCGCCGCCGTCCCCGGCGAGAACGCGTACTTCGCGACACCAACCGCGATCGTGAGCGGAGCGAGAGAACCGGGAGTCGGGGTCGGCGTTGCGGCCGGAACCGGCGTCGCGGTCGCCGCAACTCCTCCCGGCGTCGGCGTCAGGAATCCGGACGTGTCGAACTGACCGGACGGGTGCGCGCTGTCCTGCGCGTACGTCTTTACGATGCCGGTCGCGTTCTCCTGCACCGAGAGAACGAACTGGAGATCCGTCATCGTTCCGTAGAACACCCAGTAGTTCGCGCCGATGGCGGAGGCATCGACCATCTTGACGATGAGCTCGGGATTCCCCGCGTTGCCGGACAGGCTCGGGATGCTGAAATAGCCGTAGACGTCGTTCTGCCCGATGACCTTGCCGACTCCGGTGGCGCCCGTCCGCGGGTCGGTCGCCGACAGCGTCAGGTCGAACGTGTGGGCCGCGTTCAACCGCAGCACCGTCTCGAGGGTCACCGTGATGTCCTGGCTCGCGCTCGCGCTCCCGGACGCGTTCGTCGCGGTGAGGCGCACCGTGAAGGGGCCGGCCGCCGCGTACACGTGCGACGGGCTCTGCTGCGTCGACGTGTGGCCGTCGCCGAAGTCCCAGGCCCACGACGTCGGGGAACCGCCGGACGTGTCGGAGAACTGGACGAGCGAGTTCGCGGCCGGGTTCGGAGTCGACGCCGAGAACGAAGCGGGCGGCGCCGCCGCGGCGGTCGTGGCCGTCGTCGAGAGAGTGCCGGAGACGGCGGCGAGCCACGACAGCGCCGCGATGGAAAGGCCCTGGAAGAAAACGCCGAGGGTATTCATGGGTTCAGGATAGAGGCCGCACGGCCGGGAGAGCGGTTTTTTAGACGCCCTTAAATCCGTCAGCCTTCAGGAGTTCTTAAGCGAATCCGTATAATCCACGCCCGCCGTGACATCCATCGAAACGAGCCTCGAGCTCCTGCGCCGCGGAACGGTCGACCTGATCGACGAGAAGGACCTCGCCCGCAAGATCGCGCGCGGACCGGTCACCGTGAAGGTCGGCTTCGACCCTTCCGCCCCGGACATTCACCTCGGCCACACGGTCGTGCTGCGGAAGATGCGTCACTTCCAGGACCTCGGTCATCGGGTCGTGTTCGTCATCGGCGATTTCACCGGGATGATCGGCGATCCGACGGGGAAGAAGACGACCCGCCCGCAGCTGACGCGCCCGGAAGTCGAAGCCAACGCCGCGACCTACACGACGCAGGCGTTCAAGATCCTCGATCCGAAAAAAACTGAGGTCGCCTTCAACAGCACCTGGCTCTCCCCACTCGGCGCGGAGGGGATGATCCGGCTGGCCGCCCGCATCACAGTCGCGCGGATTCTCGAGCGCGACGATTTCCAGAAGCGGTGGAAGAGTCAGCAGCCGATCGCCCTGCACGAGCTCCTGTATCCGCTGGCGCAGGGTTACGACTCCGTCCACCTGAAGGCCGATGTCGAGCTCGGCGGAACGGACCAGCTCTTCAATCTTCTCGTCGGGCGCGACCTCATGCGCGAGGAGGGACTCGAGCCGCAAGTCGTATTGACTCTGCCGCTTCTCGTCGGTCTCGACGGCACCGAGAAGATGTCGAAGTCGCTCGGCAACGCGATCGGCGTCCAGGAGCCGCCTTCCGAGATTTACGGAAAGCTCATGTCGATTCCCGACCGGCTGATGTGGAGCTACTTCGAATTGCTGACCGACGTGCCGTCCGCGGAGATCGCCGCGATGCGGACGCAGGTCGAGTCGGGCGGCAATCCGCGGGACGTCAAGGCGACGCTCGCGCGGGACATCACCGCGCAGTTCTGGGATCGCGACGCCGCCTCGCGGGCCGAAGAAGACTTCCGGCGCGCCTTCTCGCGCAACGAGCTTCCGGAGCAGGTCGCGATCTTTCGCGTCGAGCCGGCCGCCCTCGACTGGGGCGCTGCGGAGACTCTCGTCAAGATCGGCCTCTCCGATTCGATGCGGGACGCGCGGCGAAAGATCGCGGAAGGGGCTCTTTCGATCCACCGGGCCGGCGCGGAAGCGGGAGGCTTCGAGACCGCCCGGGATCCCCAGGAAAGGATTCTTGCGGGCCTGACGGCCGCCGGCCGCGTGCTGCGCCTCGGTCGCCGCTTCCTCGACGTCCGGCCAAACGAGCCGGCTTCGGGCTGACCCGCTAAACCTAGTCGACGCGGACCGCGGATTCCTCGTTCGCATCGATTACGTCGCCGCTTCTTTCCGGAACACCCAGCGGATGCATCAGGTAAGCCAGAGCGAACAACGCCCCGAGCACGGCGTGGAACCATCCAGTCCACCGGCGCGATCCCACCCCCGTCAGCACCTGGAGGAAGTATCCCGAGAGCACGAGCGGGATCACGGCGAGAAACAGGATGCGGCCGCTCGGCCGTCCTTCGCTCTGACCGCTCCGCCACCGCGCGAGCGCGTGGCGCCGGAAGATCAGCCCCAGCGCGAACACCGCGAGAGGCGCGACGAGAACGTGCGCGGCGAGAAATCCCGGCTGCCACGGGCTCCCGATCCGCGAGTCCGGGTCGGCACTCGGAACGAAATACTTGAGAACGCCGTAGACGAGGCCCGTCGCGGCGGTCAGAGCCCAGGCGGCGTGATTCAGCCGCACTTCCCAACGTTTCACGGAGTCACCGCCGCCGCAGGCCTCTCCGGATGCAGGACGCGATGGACGGCGAGAATGCGGCGGACGGCTTCAATCGTCGCCCGCGCCGTCAGCGTGGCGCCGGAGACCGCTCGGATTCCCCGCCGGATCCGCAGCTCGTCGTCGAGGCCCTTGCCGGGAAACTGCCCGTACCAGTTCGACCGCGGCAGGTATTCCTCCGGCTCGGCGAACGCGAGGATCTCCACCCGTTGGACCGTGCCCGACGGCGACACGACGACCATGATGGTTTCATTCTGCGTGCGGACGAGGTGCGTGTCGAAATACGCCGTGCCGACTTCGCGACCGTCCCGCACGCCCCGGTAGGAGACGACGAGCGCATCCGGCAGCTTGTCGGCGCCCGCGAGCTTGCGGGCTTCTTCCCGTCGCTCGGGCGTGAGAAACGCCGTCGCCCGTTCGACGGTCGCTCCGGGAAACGCGAGCTTCAGAGCCTCATCCTGCGTCAGGTACACCGAAGCGAGGGCGGCCCGGGAAAGCAGCAGAGCGAACACGACACGGCCGGCCCGGTGACGGCCTGCGCGCGCGCTCCACTGCCCCGGGTCGGGCATCAGCGGCATCCGCGACCTCATCGGCATCCGCGACCTCATCGGCATCCGCTGTAATCCTCCGGGAGTGACCGGAGGAACGCCGCCAGCGAAGCCCGGGGCGCCCATGCCGTTCGAGAGGAGGCGGGAAGCGATCATGGAGGTCCTCAGAAAATGTACCCGATGGCGACGTTGAACTGATTGAAGCCGGTGCGCGCGGCGTTGTGGCGCTGCTGCCAGTCCGCCTTCACGACGATCCGGTCGATCGGCTTGTAGGCGGCCCCGACCGTGAGCTCCCGCACGTCGTTCTCCGGATTGCGCTCGTACCCGGTGGGCACGCTCGCCTGCGTGTTGTACTGCTCGTAGCGGACGAACGGATACATCGTGGCGCCGCTCGACGCCTGGAGGGAAAGCAGGTCGAACGCTCCCTGGAGATACCAGCCGTGCTGCCGGCTTCCGACGGATTCGTCGCCTTCATATCCATTCAGCTCGTTGACGCGGTCCGCGTCGCCGATCGTCGAGGCGGCATAGAGGCCCCGCAACCACAATCCGCGCCAGCGAAAATCCGCGTGCGCGTCCCACACCGTGGTCTGCGCCCGAACCGGAAGTCCGCCCGGTGTGGTCCGGCCCTGGCCCGCGCGGCCCGAGAAGACGGAAGCGCCGGCGAGAAGACCCGGCGTGCCGGTGTAATCGAGGCGGCCCGTGAACGCCCAGTTGCGAGCGATCGCCTGCGAGCCTTCCTGCGAGCCTTCGCGGATCCCGATGTCCGACGCGTACCCTTCCGCGTTCAGCCCGTTCACGAGGTAGGCGGAGTAGGTCAGGGGGCCCTTCTCGCCGTAGAACCCGAACCCGATCTCGCGCCAGGTCGAAGGAATGATCACCTGCTCCACGTCCGGCCGCCGGGCGCCGAGAAACGTCGTCGGCTCATGCAGCGTGTTCACGAGCCCGACGAGAATCAGCACGAGACCGGCCCGCACGTTGAAGGCGCGCGAGTGCATGTAGTCGAGATAGGCAAACTCGACCTCGGCCTCGCCTTCTTTGTCGGAAGCGACGACGGCCTGCTCGAACTCGATCTCCGTGTTCAGCACGAAGTGCTCGTCGAACTTGTATCCGAGATAGGTGACGGCGCGCAGAAGCGTGATCTGGTCGTCCGCGAAGGACGGATTGCCGCTCTGATCCTTGCGCGCGAAGTTCTGGTACAGGGTCTCGCCGTATCCCCCGATGGAGACTCCGCCCTTCGATCCGTAGACCTTCGACGCCGCCGGCCCGACGCCGCGGACCGGGTCGGAGGACGACACGGGCGGCGCGGCGGCCTCGCCGAGCTTCAGCTTCTCGATCTCGGCGGCGAGGATTCCGATCTGACGCTCGATCTCGGTCAGCCGCGCGGCATCGGCGTTTGGGGTAGTGCGCGCCGCCGCGAGGTCCGCGCGGGTCTGCTCGAGCTGCTTCTCGAGCCGCTCGATCCTCTGGTCGGACGAGCTCGACGGGGTGGAAGAGGCCGGAGGGTTCGGAGGAGCGGCCTGATCGTCCGCCCGGGCGGCGGCGGAGACGACGGACAGACAAAGGAGCGCCGCACCGGCGGCTCGCAGGGCTCGAATGGGGAAGGTCACGATTCAGTCCTCCTGTCGGTGCACTCGGAGCTGGGGAGACGCCGCGACCGACGGACGGCCGCGGGTGGAGACGAGAAAAAGAACCTCGTTCGGGATTCCCTCGCGGCGCAGGCGCTCCGAGAGCGCGAGACCCCGACCGGGGCCCAGCACGAAGAAAGCCGTCGAGAGAACGTCCGCGACGAACGCGGACGGTGCAGTCGCCGTCGCCGATCCGAAATCCGGAGCCGGCCGGCCCGTGCGGGGATCTAGCAGATGTCCTATGCGGCGGCCGGCGACGAGCTTCCCGCGCTCGGAGTTGCCGGAGGTCGAGACCGACGCGTTCTCGACGTCTATCCACGCGGCCGTGCGTAGGCGGTCCTGCGGATCGGCGATCGCAACGCGGTCCGATCCGATGACGATCACCTGACCGCCGAGATCGACCAGCGCCGAACGCACATGCGCATCCGCGAGGGTCCGCGCCGCGCCGTCGAGCGCATATCCCTTGCCCCAGGCGCCCTCGTCGATCCCGGCGTCGGAGCTCTCGCGCGACCACGCGAATCCTTCCGGAAGATCCCGAAAACCGTTCCAGCCGGCCGCCAGCCGGGCGCGCGCCAGGAGACTTCTGCCGGGAATCCTTCCCCCGCCCCGGAGGTCCCACGCGCGGATGAGCGGCAGCACGGTCGGATCGAACGCGCCCTCCGTCCGATGCGTCCACTCCCGGACGAGACCAAGGAGGCCTGCTGTTTCCGCGCCGACGTCCACCGGCTCGCCCGGCGCGGCGGCATTCAGACGGGCAAGCGGTCCGCCGGGTTTCCACGTCGAGAGAAGGCTCTCGATGCGCTCGATCTCGCGCACGGCCGATTCCGAGGCGTCGAGAGCGGAAGGCCGGTCGGAGGCTTCGACGTGGAGGGAGAGGCGCGTGCCCATCGCCACGAGACGGCGATCGACGGCCGTCGCGGCTGCCTCCTTCGAGCCGTTCTGTCTCCCGGCCGGAGCCGCCGCCCGAACCGACCCACCGCCTCCGGATGCCGCGGCGAGGAGCCCGCCAATAAGACTGAGACTCAGTCTCGATAGAGAGGCGCGCCGCGACCGACGAATGGAGCCCGTCATTGTCAGCGGGGAGAAGGAACGGAACGCAGACGCCGGCGCGAGGCGGCCGCCTCGGCAGCGTCTTCGGCGTGAGATGCCTCGTTCTGCCGCCGCGCGGCCCGAGGCCGGCACCGCTTGCAGATGCCGCGGAGCTGATGGCTGTGCGAAATCGCGAGGAAGCCGTACTTCTCGCACACCTCGTCCTGCAGGCTCTCGATCGCGGGCTCGAAGAACTCGATCACGCGCCCGCACTCGTTGCAGATCAGGTGGTCGTGATGCTCCCCCGCCCGGAGGCGCTCATAGCGGTAGCCCGACTCGCCAATCCGCACGCGGCCCACGATGCCGGAGTCGACCAGGAGATCGAGCGTTCGGTAGATCGTGGCCCGGGAAATCTTCTTGTGCTTGGTCCGAAGGCGCACCAGAAGCTCGTCGGCCTCGAAGTGCTCGTGACGGGCGAACAGCTCGTCGAAGAGCGCCTGGCGCTCCGACGTGAGCTTCAAGCCTCGCCTCTCGAGGTACTTGCGGAAGATCGCCTGTTCCCGGCTGCTCATGGATATTTTCTATGCCTGACGAAAGTGCGATTGCGACTCAGTCTCAACTGGGGTATTCTTCCCTGCCCGGGACGACGCTGTCAAGGTCGAAGCGAACAGGAGCAATTCCATGTGGCAGGGATTCACGATCGCGCTGCGGGAAGGCATCGAGGCGTTCCTGATCATCGCTCTCATCCTTTCCTACCTGAAGCGGACGGGACGGGAATCGCTGGCGCGCGCCGTGTATCTGGGAACCGCTCTCTCCGTCGTCACGTGTTTCCTGGCGGGCCTGATCTTCGCGAAGGCGGAGAACCAGTCGTTGTGGGAAGGGATCCTCGCGCTCGTCGCCGCCAGCCTCGTCGGAAGCCTGCTTGCCTACATGAAGCGCGTTTCCTCCCGCCTCAAGGCGGACATCGAGCGGCGCATCGAATCCCGCACGCACGATACGACCGGGGCACGCGCGTTCTGGGGCGTCTTCGGCTTCACCGTGATGATGATCACGCGCGAGGGGATGGAGACGGCGCTCCTCATCACGACGGCGCTCTTCCAGCTCAAGTCCTCGACGGTCTTCACGGGGCTCGCGCTCGGAGTCGTCGCCGCCGCCGGCATCGGCTACGCGTGGACGCGCCTCGGCCGGGGCGTCGATCTGCGGGCGCTCCTCAACATCTCGTCGATCTTCCTGCTGATCTTCCTCGTGCAACTGGTTCTCTACGGAGTCCACGAGCTCGCGGAGGCGCGGGTACTCCCCTCCTCCGAGGTGATCCACGAAGCCACCGAGATCCTGGGACCCGACGGCCTGGTCGGCCACCTCCTGGCCTACTCCCTCGCCATCGTCCCGACGATCTGGCTGGTCGGCTCCTGGTGGAAGCGCCGCACACAACCGGCGCCTGCTCGGGGCTAGGAGCCGCTCTCGAGTCCCTCGGCCGGCCGGCGTCGAATTTATTGCTTGCGACCAGCAGGTTGCCCAGGTAGACGTTGTCCCGAACGAGATCTGCTTCGCTTATTTCCGCGCCAAGTCTTGGGTCTTAACAAAGGATTGGCCCCGGTCGCTGTTCACCCATAACCTGATGTCCTTGTCCGACTTTTCCACAATGAACTCAAAGCTTGTCGCCTCAGTTGACCACATATCGACGCCCCACGTTCGAAAGTGGCGACAATAGACACACGGCTTCTTCACGGTGTCCAGTTGCCATCGTCCACTATTCTCAACGGTAGGAGAGCCCTTGATTGGCGTGTACGTCTGCCTGTAAGAACCGTCCCGATCGAGACGCAGGGTTTCATAACCGCGCCCACTGGAGATCTGCGAGTCCGCGAGTCTATATACCCCGACAATAGTTGCCACTAGTGGCTCGGGGGCGCTCGGAGCACAACCAGCTACGCCCATCGCGATAGACAGCATGCAGGTTCTGAAATTCATCGCGCGCATCAGCTAACGAGCGCGTCAATACACTAATCGTCGGCGATATACGTGTGCACGACTGCCCTACGCCCCCGACGCGATAGTGATCACGCTAGTCGAGCGCGGTCCCGAGAGGAAATCCCTCGTACACTACCCTAACTGCTCCCGCCCGACCTCTCTTCTTGACCACATCTGACGCGGAAGACATTGCCCAGGAGTTTCTCCTCTGGCTGCTTCGGCATCCCGATCGGGTGCCATTTCTTACGGGAGCCGGTCTCGGCGGGGCCGTTCGTATCTACCTGATGCGCTACAGGCGGATTAAACATACGCGCGCGGAGTGCGCTTCCCCGACCACGCTCCGAGGCTCTGGAAATCTCAAGCCGTCCGCGATGGAGTTGAACCTTTCGGTCCGATCTCTCGGCAGATTCCTTTCAAGCCGGGAAGCCTTGGTCCTGTATTACCTGCTCAACGGGGCGACCTGGGGAGAGGCGACGGAGGACGCCGGCGTTCCGCACGGGAGCAGGGATTGGTTGCGGCGCCACATGGCAGCTCATATCGAGAGGCTTTTGAATCTCTCAGCCAGTCGGGCCCGTCCGAAGGCGGAAGAGCGGCGCGACCCTATGGTCGGAGGGCCGACTTCTCCTCCTACCTTGGAGTTGCGGCAGAACGCCTGCCTCGAGAAAGATCCGAGGCGACAGAACGAGGGCGTTCCAGAGGAGAACCGGCCTCGGCCCCGTGACCTGGACGGACCCGGCTAAGGGGAGAAGCGAAGTCGTGACTGAATCGCGGGTCATACGGAACGTTGCCGCCTGCTCGCGTATCCGCCCGGGATCCGGGCGGCGCAAGCGGCCGCCTATAGCTCGTTGACCGCCCGCTCCGAGAAGAACAGGTTCGGGAAGGCGCGGCGCATGTAGTTCGTGACGTCAGTCACCAGGCGGTTGTCGCCGTTCTTCCAGCCCGGATCGCGGAACTTGTATTCCTCGCCGGTGTACGTGACGAATCCGGCCTCGAGGCAGAGGTTCGAGCCCGGCTTGCGCACGCAGGTGTTGAAGATCTCCTTGACGTTCTTCGCGAAGACCGAGAAGTTCTGATCCGGATCTTCCGCTCCCGTGAACGTGATCGTGTCTCCATCGACAACGAGCCGGCCGACGTTCTTCGTCTTCGCACCAATGCCCATGAAGCCGCGCGTCACGCGCGAGAGGCCGGGAAATTCCGCTTTGCGGGCGACGGTATTTCCGGCCATCGCCGACTGCGTCTGGCCGGAGCGCAGCATTGCCTCGAGCACCGTCTCCGTGAGCCCGGCGGAGCGCAGCTCCACGATCTCGGAAGTCGTGAGGCTGTAGTTGACGTTCTCCGTGCGGATCTTGTTGAGGATGAAGTCGTCGGAGAGACCCGCCTGCTTCAGCTTCAGGACGTCCTGGTAGGGACGGGCGGTCCCGGACATCGACATGGACATGGACGGGGACGGGGACGAGGACAACGAAGAGGCCATCGCGGGCGCCTGACCGGGGACGGACGAGGCGGGCGGGGGAGCCATCGCCGCGCCTTCTCCCGGCGGCGGCACCGGGTTGGAGGACGGGCCTACCGGAGCCGCTGCCGCCGAAGCCATTGCCTGGGGCGTCGTGACCGGCGCGGGAGCCGCCGTGACGACCGGGGGCGGATAGGGATTCGGGTTCATCGGCTGGGTCACCCCCGTGCCCGGAGTGGAGGGCCCCGGCGGGGCCGGGGCGTTGCCCGTCGTCGTGCACGCGGCAAACGAGCCGACGGCGATGGACGAAGCGAGGATGACCCGGAGGAAGCGCGACCGCATAGTGCTCTCCTTTTTCAATGCCTTACCGGCAACCGGCCGAATCGTAAATCGAATCCCCGACGTTTCGCTTCCACGCCCTGGCCCCCTCACGGGCGCAGAACTTGCTGGTACCGCCCTGACGGGCCTTCGTGCCCGGGGAGGAACGGATGAAGTGGATGGCAGTTTACCTGCTGGGCTATGTGCTGTTGATCGGCGGGGCGCTTCTCGCGCTCTGGAAGACGGGCGTTCTCGCTTCGATCGGCCCCTTCTGGGTGGGCGTCGGCATCCTGGTCGCGCTCGGCGTCGGGATCATGCTCGCCGTCGGCGGCAGCGGACGGAAGGAAAACGTCACGATGGATCGGGGGTGAGCCCGCGGTCGCGGGCCGGTATCCGCCATCAGCGATTCAGCAGTACTGGTCAGCAGTACTGGCCGGGGCCAACCCGAGAGAGTCGCCGTCGCCACCCGCCGCTGCCGGCATCGCAGCACGCGTCGGTATTGATCAGCCCCCCTTTTGAATGAGGGCGCGCCCCTCACCCTGCCCTCTCCCGCCGGGAGAGGGAGGATACTCGCCGTTCTCCGCACTCATAGATCACAACTGACAACTTCCAACTGACAGCGGCTGACGGCTGACGTAGCGGAATCCTCACGCCCTGCTGTCCCACAACACATCCGCCGCGCCGCGCTTTTTGTTCTCGTAACGGGCCATCACGAAGAGCGCGTCGGAGAGGCGATTCAGATACGGGATCGCGTCGGCGCCGATCGGCTGCTCGCGGGAGAGAGCCACGGCGATCCGCTCCGCCCGGCGGCACACCGTGCGCGCGACGTGCAGGTGCGCCGCGCCCGGGCTTCCGCCGGGCAGGATGAAGTTCTCGAGCGGCGAGAGCTCCTCCGACAAGCGGTCCATCAGCTCCTCGAGCGCGGCAACGTGCCGGGGGCCGATCTCCGGGACCGGCATGCGCTCCTTGTCCGACTCCGGGACGCACAGATCGGATCCCAGGTGGAAGAGCTCGTTCTGGATTCCGCGCAGCGCCTCCGCGACCGTCGGATCGAGCTCGCTCACGATCGCAACGCCGATCGAAGAGTTCAGCTCGTCGACCGTGCCGTAGGCGTCGAGACGAAGGGAGTCCTTCGGCACGCGCTCCCCCGTCCCGAGACCGGTCATCCCTTCGTCCCCCGAGCGCGTATAGACCTTGGTGATTCTGGGCATCAGAATTTGACTTCCACTCCTCCCGCCCAGCGGCGTCGGGGGGCGGGATACCCGTTGACCTCAGCGTAGTGATGGTCCGTCGCGTTCTCGAGTCTCGCATACGGAGCAAAGCGCCCGAGCTCCCACCGCGCGAAGAGATCGAGGCGAGTGTACGAGGGGTCCTCGGTCGGACCGAAGCTCAGGCCGTCGATGTCGGACCGATCGCCCACGAAGACCGCTCGCGGCGACACCGTCAGCGGTGCGACCGGATGCCAGACGAGCGACACGGATCCGCGATGCCTCGGCCGGCGCGCCAGTGCCGCGTTCTTCACGAGATCCTCCGCTTCGAGATACGTGTAGGAGATGTCCGCGTCCAGCGACGATGCCAGGCGGACCTGCCAGTCGGCCTCCACTCCCCGCGTCCGCGCGCGGCCGATGTTCACGTTCTGCGACGTCACGAAATCCGACTGGATCAGGTTGGTGAGGTCGTTCCAGAAGAGCGACACCTCCACTCTTCCGCCCGCGACGTAGCGCTCCACGCCGATTTCGTAGGACGACGACCGCTCGGGCTTCAGGTCCGGGTTACCGAAGAAGGGGTAGTAGAGCTCGCCGATGGTCGGAGCCCGGAACGCACGGCCGGCCGACGCGCGCACCTTCCAGAGGGAGTCCGCCGAGAGCCACGACAGTGTCGCGCGCGGGCTCCACGCGGAGCCGAACTCGGAGTGGCGGTCGTAGCGCACGCCCGCCGTCGCGACGAACGCTCCCCACTTCACGTCGTCCTGGGCGCCGGCGCCCCAGAGGGTGGAACGTCGGTTGTCGAGGTTCGTCCCGAAATTGCTGCGGTCGTCCACGGACCAGCGGTCCCACGACCCAAACACCGTCAGCGTGTGGGCGCCCGCGGTCCAGGCGTCGGACACGCGCCCCTGCAGTGTCGTCGCATCCGTGTCGGAGGAGAAATCGTTGAACGGATCCCGAAAGGACGGCTTCAGGTCGACCGCCCCGAGAAGGACGTTCATGCGATGCCCCTCCGCGGGCGAGAAGGAGACGGGAAGCGCGATGCGCTCCTCGCGAAAGTTGCTACGCGCCGTGGGGTCGAACGCGCCGACCGCGCCCGGATTGCCGGTCTCGCCATCCAGGATCGAACCCTCGATCGCCGCGGTCGCGTCGTTGCCGAGGCGCGATTCGAGGCGCACGGAGCCGTTCTTCTCCCGCCAGTCTTCGTTCCGACGGTCGCCATCGACCCGCACGTCGCGAAAGGAGGCGGAAACGGCCGCCGGCCCGGCTCCGGCCGAGATGAACGCGGAGCCCTGCCGCTGTCCGGCGCTCCCGGCTTCGAGCGTTCCGCGCCCGGTCGTCGTTCCCGCGTTTGCCCGCGTGAAGATCTGGATCACGCCGCCGATCGCGTCGGAGCCGTAGAGCGCGGAGAAGGGCCCGCGGATGACCTCGATCCGTTCGATGTTCTCCGTCGTGACGGCGGAGAAATCGTAGCCGGCGAAGTACGGCGAGTTGACGCGCACGCCGTCGACAAGGACGAGAGTCTGGGTGGAGTTGGTGCCGCGCAGAAAGACCGACGTCAACGCGCCCGATCCGCCCTGCTGGGACACGTCGACGCCGGGGACGAGTCGCAGGATCTCCGACACCGTCGTTGCGCCCATGGACTCGATCCGCGCGCGCGTGATCACCGTCGTCGCGGAGCCGATCGATCGCTCGTCTTCCGGAGCGAGCGTGGCGCTGACGACGACCGACTCGGAAGCGGTCGGCGCCGGCGTGGGTGGGGGCGCGGGCGTGTTTAAGCCCGGGGTCTGCGCTTCGAGGCGCGCGGAGGAAGAACCGAAGGCAAGAACAATCGCAACAGCCGCCAGGGCGCGCGCCGATGACATGCCGCGCCGACGGCGCGCGGCGGCATCCAGGCCGAAGAGCACGGCCGTGCCGAGGAGATCGGCGGCGAGCGTGTTCCAGAAGAACGGGATCGCCGAGGCGTAACAGAGCGCGAGGCCGCCCGGAGTCTTCGGATAGCTCGGGTCGAGAGCCCATTCGGCGAGGTTGCTCGCGGCGAAGAAAAGGACCGAGCCCGCGATCGAGAGCGCGGGCCAGACGATCCAGGCGGCGTGGGTCCGCATCCGCGTCCGCGTCCTCGTCGAGACGAGGCGACGGCCCAGGATTCCGACGGCGACGATCGCGGAGAACGCCGCGTAGATCGTCAGCCGCACGGGCGAGAGGATGGCCCGCCCGGTTCCGGCATCGAGCACCAGGTCCGAGAGAATCATCGCGGCGAGGGGCACTAACCAGGCGAGCCGCTTCGGAAGGCGCGCGCCCGAGTAGAGCGCGAGAGCGCCCAGCGCGACGAAATTCGGAGGGTGGGGAAGAAGCCGGGAAAAGGCACCGAGGAGCACGAGAAGGACCGTGGTCGTCATTCGAACCTCCCGTTCGACGAGACGTATCTCGAACGGAGGCGGAATGAGACGGCACGCCCGCGGGGATTCGAAGGCGAGCCCCTCCGGTCCCCCCGACCGAGAAAGCGTGTCCGTCCGGCAGGTCTCCTGGCTTCCGGATCCTTCGCCGTCGGGCTCCTTCCCAGACGCGCAACCGATTTCTCGATCTCTCGCGTCCAGTGGATATTGCCCGGGGCGTCCCCGGTCACAGTGGCGGGGGCCGTGCGGGTTTTTCACCCGCTTCCCTTAGCCGAACGAAATGCAAAGAACAGAGAAGAGGCAGGACGATATGCCCGGCGCGGAAGGAACACAAGGGGCGAAAAGGGAGAGCGTGGAGGGTAAGGAGAAATCGGGTGATCGGGCGATCGGGTGATCGGGTGATCAATCAGGGGGAATCGGGTGATCGGAGGATTGGAGGATCGGAGAGGAGCTCGCCCCTCACCCCGGCCCTCTCCCGCCGGGAGAGGGAGACGTGGGGAACGGATGATCGGGTGATCCATCAGGGGGAGTCGGGTGATCGGAGGATCGGAGAGGAACTCGCCCCTCACCCCGGCCCTCTCCCGCCGGGAGAGGGAGACGTGGGGGGAACGCGCGGATCGGGTGATCCATCCGGCGGAATCGGGTGAGGTGAGGATCAAGAACTTTCCTCCGATTCTCCGATCATCCGATTCTTCACTTTGATCACCCGATCACCCGATCACCCGATCACCCGATCATCCGATCAGCCAACCACCCGATACCGGCGGCGCCCGTTCTCACCCGCCCGCTGGCACGAAGCCCGATAAGATCGCTCGATGGCGCAAGATTTTTCTCTCGACTTCGATCGGATCCGGCGTGTCGGGTTTCCGGAGGTCGTGCTCGGGGACGGGAAGACGGCGGACCAGATCGCCGAGATCTGCCGGCAGCTCGCGCGGGCGCACGACGTCCTCGTCACGCGGCTCTCGGACGAGGCCTGGGAGGAGCTGGCTTCCTTTCCGCTGCCCGGCCGCGCCGACTTCGATCCGCGCTCCGGGACGCTTCACCTCTCCGTCGGCAAGCCGATGGCAAAGGTCGACGGCAACGTCTGCATCGTGACCGCGGGAACGATGGATATCCGCGCCGCCGAGGAGTGCCGCCGCACCCTCGAATATCTGGGCGTCTCTTCTTCGATCGTCGCGGACGTGGGCGTCGCCGGCATCCTCCGGCTCCTCTCGCGCCTGGAGGAAATTGAACGCGCCGATGTCGTGGTCGCCGTCGCCGGAATGGAGGGGGCCCTCTTCTCCGTAATCGGCGGTCTCGTCGGCAAGCCCCTGATCGCCGTTCCCACGAGCCGGGGCTACGGCGCCGCGTTCGGCGGCATTGCTTCGCTTCTCTCCGCCGTGAACTCCTGCGCCAACGGAGTCACGGCGGTCAACATTGACTCCGGCTACGGGGCTGCGATGGCCGCGTACCGAATTCTTTCCGGAGGACCGCGTCGATGGGATCGAAAAAGAAACCCGCCGAAAGCGCCCGCGAATACACCCACGAAGCCGCGATCGGCGTCGACCGCAAGCGCAAGAAGGCGCTCCTCGGCCGCGCGACGACGCCGGTCCAGGTAACTTCCCGCACCACCGTCTCGGAGCTGCTCGACTCGTATCGCAACGCCTCGTTCCAGGCTCGCGCGCTCGGCAAGTGCGCCGGCGTGTTCGAAGGAATGCTGCGCGACCGGCAGCGCCCCACGATCTTCCTCGGGCTGGCGGGATCTCTGATCGCGGCCGGCATGCGGCAGGTCATCGTGGACCTGATCGAGAACAACATGGTCGACGTCGTCGTCTCGACCGGCGCGATCATTTCGCAGGACTACTACCAGGTGCGCGGCGGACGCCACTACCACGGCTCGCCGGAGGCCGATGACAAGGAGCTTCGCGATCTCTACATCGACCGGCTCTACGACACGTTCATCGACGAGGAGAAATACTGGGAGACCGATCTCGCCGTCTCGCGTTACGCCGACACGCTCGCGCCGCAAAGCCTCTCGTCGCGCGCATTTCTCGCCCTGCTCGCCGAGAAGGCTCGCGGAGACAAGGGCTCCATCCTCGGCGCCTGCGCCCGCCGCGGCGTACCGCTCTTCGTGCCGGCCTTAAACGACTCGTCGATCGGCATCGGCCTGACGGAGCACTACCACCGCTTCCGCAAGGCCGGGAAAGAGCCATTCACGATCTCTTCGATCCGGGACAATTACGAGCTCACGCAGATCGTCGTGAAGAGCCCGGTGACGGCCGCGATCTACGTCTCGGGGGGCGTGCCGAAGAACTACATCAATGACTCGATCGTCATGTCCTACATCTTCGGAATCGACACCGGCGGCCACAAGTACGCCCTGCAGATCACGACCGACGCCCCGCATTGGGGAGGCCTGGGAGGCTCGACGCTCTCGGAAGCCACTTCGTGGGGCAAGGTTTCGAAGAAGGCGACGCACGAGATGGCGTTCGTCGAAACGAGCGTCGCGCTGCCGCTGCTGTACGGGTATGCGCTGCAGAAGAAGGCTTCGGTGGGAAGAAAGCGACTTGCGTTCGAGTGGGAGGGAGATGTGCTGAAGAGCGTGCGTCGCGTTTAAGCTCGAATCGGGTGATCGGGCGATCGGGTGATCGGGTGATCAATCTGAGGAATCGGGTGATCCGAGAATCGGACCGGGGCGCTTCCCCCGGCTTCCCCCGATAATGAAGGGCCTCGCAGGCTGGCACGGCTCACGACGCCTCGCGACGACGGCGCGATGTCTCGTAGGAGGCCGAGAAGATGGCAACGAGCTCTTGTGCCTCCTTCATGAGGGGCGAGAGAGTTCTCGCGGAAACGTTCACCTCCGCGAGAAGCTCGAGCCAGAAAAGGGACTCGTCGGTTTCCTCCAGGACCAATCCTATTTTCGAGGCGAATTCCTTCCGGGAACGAGCGCGTCCCGCAGACCGATAGTTTGCGGCCACCGAGGTTGCGGATCGGAGGAGCTGTCTTCCGATCACCCTCCCGGTCTCGCCGCCCAGGTCTTCCCGGAGCAGACGGATGATCGAGAGCGCAAAACCCTTCGTCCTTCTACGGAGGCGATCCTGTGGAGAATCGGTCGCACCCACTAATTCCTAGTTGTCGCGACGCCTTCCGGCAACTCTCTCCGATCGTCTGATTCCCCGATTCCCTTGATTGATCACCCGATCACCCGATCACCCGATCATCCGATCGCGCCTTACCGCCAACAAAAAAGCGCGCCCGGCGGGCGCGCTTTGTACGGAGGGAGGCGACTCGAAGTCCGATCTACAGCACTTCACCCTTCAGCGGCAGCTCGATCGTCGGCTTTTCTTTGTCCGTCGTATAGAGCTTCACCGTTCCATCGAGGGTTCCCTTTTTCACCTTGTCGCTCGCTTTCACGACGACGGTGTAGGAGACCCCTTCCTGCGTCGGGACGACGTCGGTGATGAATCCGGGGATGTTGACTTCCGCCTTCGTCACCTTGACCGGCGTTCCGGGCTTGTTGTTCGTGACCACGATGTTGCGCGTGATCGCGTCCTTGCCCGCCGTGAAGTTGCCGAAGTTGACGAGAACCGGGGTGACGGAGACGCGAGCACGCACGACGCCCGAGATCGGGATCTCGATGTTCGGCTGCTGCGTGACTCCGGTCGTGACGCGGACCGGAGCGTTCAGAAGACCTTCGGGAGCATCCGGAAGAACCGTGATGCGGAGCCGGTACTGCTCACCGGCACGGCCCGGGATCTTGTCCTTTTCGGCGGCCGGCGCGATCTCCGCCTTGACGTACGGCTGGGAAGACTCGGCGACGGTCGGCTTGAACGTCTTTTCCTCGGAGACCAGGATGACGTCGCGCGAATCGGTGTCGCCCTTGACGACCGCCACACGGACGTAGGGCTGCGGGAGGATGTCGACGAACGGCTTGACCGTCGCCTTGATGAAGAGGTTGATCTGGCCGCGCTCGGGGTCGTTCGAGACCAGGAGAACCGACTTGGAGATCGGTCCCGAAAACGACTTCGTGTCGACCGAGGTCTGGACCTTGCCTTCGGCGCCCGGCTTGATCACCTTGTCGAACGACGCGACAGTGCACCCGCAACCGGGGCGCGCATCGCTGATCACGAGGTCCGATCCGCCGTTGTTCTTGACGACGAAAGTCGTCTCGATGACCTGACCCTTGGGAACCGTTCCCGCGTCCTTCGTTTCCGGAGTGACCTCGATCTTGGGAGCCGCCACGACGGCTTTCTTCTCCGCCGGCGCCGCTGCCTTGCCCTTGGCCGCCGGCTTATCCTGAGCGCTCGAGGCGCCCGCCACGACGAGCGCGGCCAGAGCGATGCACGCAAACCGTTGGATCTGACGCATTTCCGAGTCCTCCTGTCTTACTATGCCGAAAGGGTCAAACTCGGCAGAGCATGAGGATATTTCCACAACTCGGCCGAAAATGCCTGTTTTTCGAGCCGCTTCTCCCGACGGGGAGCCCGGGCGGGACGGGAAAGACGTGAGCCCGTGAGAATTCACATGGTCCCGATCGGCGGAATCGCCATGGTTCCCCTGGCGGCCCTCCTGGCTGAGCAGGGCCACATCATCACGGGGTCGGACCTCGAGCTGTACCCGCCCATGTCGACCCGGATCGCCGCTCTCGGCATCCCGGTCTTCCGGGGATTCGCGCCGGAGCACGTGGCGGCCGGAACGGAAAGGGTCATCGTCGGCAACGCGGCTCTCCGCGACAACGTGGAGGCCGCGGAAGCCGCCCGGCGCGGTCTTCCGGTCCTCTCGATGCCGGCCGCGATCCGGGAATTCCTCCTGCCCGGGAAGACTTCCGTCGTCGTCACCGGCACCCACGGCAAGACCACGACGACGTCGCTCGTCGCGTGGCTCCTTTCCGATTCCGGGCACGATCCCGGCTTCCTGATCGGCGGAGAGATGAGCGACGGCGGCAGCGGCTACCGGCTCGGAACCGGGCCGCACTTCGTGCTCGAGGGGGACGAATACAACGCGGCGTTCTTCGACCGGGGGCCGAAGTTTCTGCACTACGAGCCGAAGCATCTTTTCATCGGCAACATCGAGTATGACCACGCGGATCTCTATCCGGATCTCGCCTCGATCGAGGAATCATTCCGGCGGGTCGCGGGGATCGTCCCCGCCGGCGGCGAGGTTGTCGTCAACGCCGACGATCCGCGCGTTACCGACGTCGTCCGCCGCTCGGGCACGCCGGCTCGCGTCGTCCGCGTTTCTCTCGAAGATCCTTCCGCCGATTTCCTTGCGTCCGAGATCCGATTCGGGCCCGAGGGGACGGAGCTCGCGCTCGTCGAGCGGGACCATCCGCCACGGCGGTTCCTTTCTCCCCTGCTCGGCACCCACAACGTGGCCAATGCTCTCGGCGCGATCGCGCTCGTCCGGGGCCTCGGCCTGTCGATGGACGAGATCGCGCGATCGCTCCCCCGCTTTGCGGGCGTGCGCCGGCGGCTCGAGCTCAAGGGAGAGAAAAACGGGATCGTTGTCGTCGACGATTTCGCGCACCATCCGACCGCCGTCCGCGGAACCCTCCAGGCGGCGCGCGCTCGATGGCCCGGCCGGCGCATCTGGGCTCTCTTCGAACCGCGGTCGAACACGGCCGGCCGGAAGATGTTCGAGGAAGACTACGCGGCCGCGTTTTCCGGCGCCGACGCCCTGGTCATCGGGCCGGTCTTCCACGCGAAGCGCCTGCCGCCCGAAGGCCGACTCGACCGCGAAGCCCTGGTCCGCCGGTTCGCCGACGCGGGCAAGCCGGCCTTCGCCCCGGAATCGCTCGACGAAATCCCGGGGATCATCCGCGCTCACGCCCGCCCCGGCGACGTGCTCCTCCTGATGTCGTCCGGTTCCTTCGGACGCCTCCCGGAGACTCTCCTCGACGGACTTTGAACCGACGGCGGAGAGACGAGCGCCCTAAGCGGGCGCCGCGACGGGATTGCTCAGAACGCCGATCCCTTCGATCTCGATCTCGACGACATCGCCCGGCGAGAGCGGGCTGATCCCCGCCGGCGTTCCCGTGAGGATGAGGTCGCCCGGCATGAGGGTCATCATCCGCGAGACGTACTCGACGAGAAACGCCGGGGAGAAGACCATCTCCGACGTGCGCGAGCTCTGTTTCACGATCCCGTTGACGCGGGTTTCGATCGCGAGGTCCGAGGGATCGAGGCCGGCGACGAGGTCCGGCCCGAGCGGACAGAAGGTGTCGAAGGACTTGGCGCGCGCCCACTGGCCGTCGGACTTCTGGAGATCCCGCGCCGTGACGTCGTTGGCGCAGCACACGCCGGCGAGCGCCTCCCGCCAGCGCGCGCGAGGCCAGTTCTTCGCGCGGACGCCGATGACGAGCGCGAGCTCCCCCTCGTAGTCGACCCGCGTGGATTCCCGCGGCAGGACGATCGCCTCTCCCGGGCCGATCAGAGCCGAGGGCGCCTTGAGAAAGATGAGCGGCGCCTCCTCGGGGGCGGTGTTGCCGAGCTCCTTCGCGTGCTCGCGATAGTTGCGCCCGATCGCCACGATCTTGGATGGGGCCGGCGGCGCCTCCGAAGAGCCGAAGGGAATCCTCCGGGGTCCGGTCTCGGTCACGCTTGCCATGCTTCCTCCGTCAGATCGGCCGTGAAGATCTCGCGCGCGTCCCCGGTGAGCACGGCGTCGGCGATGCCGTCGTCCTCGGTTGTCCGCGTGAAGGCGACCCGGAATCGCGCTCCGCTTCGAGTCTCACATGTCACGGGCGAGTGGACCCGGCCGTCCCGCGCCGCGACCACCGCCGAGGCGACCACGCCCGATCCGCACGCGAGCGTCTCCGCCTCGACTCCCCTCTCGAACGTGCGCACGGCCAGCCGGTCCGGCCCGATCACGGCCACGAAATTCACGTTGGCGCCCTGCGGCATGAGCGGATGGCCGCGCAGGGGCGGCCCGAGCCTCGCCACGTCCAGAGCAGACAACGCCGCGGCGTCCACGAACACGACGAGATGGGGAACACCGACGTGCATGGGTACTGCGGTCGCGGGAAGGCCATCGCCCGAGATCGCGATCGTGTCTCCCGGCCCCGGCAGCGGCGGCAGCGCGAGCGACACGGCGTCTCCCTCCACCCGGGCGGCGATCGAAGCCCAGCCGGTCTCGAGCACGGGGGCGTTTCCCGACACGAGGCGCCGCGTCACCGCGTAACGCGCGGCGCAGCGAGTGCCGTTGGCACAAAACGACGCCAGGCCGCCGTCGGCATTGAAGTAGTCGAGATGGATGCGCGAGTCCGCCCCTCCGGAGAGAAAGAGCGCGCCGTCCGCTCCGACCGAGAGGCCTCGCCGGCAGAGAAGCGAAACGCGCCGCCGTTCCTCGTCCGTCAGAGTGCGCCCGTCGGCCTCGAAGACGAGAAAGTCATTACCGCCGCCCGCCATCTTGACGAAACGATCGGGAAGCACGGTTGGAGTCTATCGCCGGCGGAGACCGCGGTTTGGATCTCGCGATCTCGCGATCTCGCGATCAATCGAATTATCGAACTATCGGGAAATCGCGTGGATGTTGTGAGAATCGGATGATCGGATGATCGGGTGATCGGGTGATCAATCAGGGGAATCGGGTGATCGGAGAATCGGAGAAAGAGAAAAAGCCTCCCCCTCACCCCGGCCCTCTCCCGCCGGGAGAGGGGGCAGGAAGGTGCATCTCGCGATCTCGCGATCTCATGATCTCGCGATCAATCGAACTATCGGTTCAAGTCGGAATCGGGGGATCGGATGAACTGGAGACGAAGGGGAATGCCCCTCACCCCGCCCCTCTCCCGCCGGGAGAGGGAGAAGCGCTCGCCCTCCGAGCGTTCTCATTCAAGCTCCGCGACATCGAATCGAAGTTCGGCAGATCCACCCGCTCGCAACGGGAGGAGTCTCCTGACCGGAGGGAAGGAGGAGCCTCCCGTTGCGGGAGCCGGAGCCAGCCTCCATGTGCTCGGTCGAGGCCGCATCCGGCCGAGCCGAGCAACTTTCGCTACGAAGACTCTTCGCGCAACGCGCTCGACAATAAGCCTGTCCGAGACAGCGCGGCGCAGGCGACGAGGAGGCCGCATCCGGCCGAGCCGAGCAGCTTAGGGTGTCAAGAACCAC
>JBBSEW010000064.1:0-22759 GCA_038239305.1 Thermoanaerobaculia bacterium
GACTTGCGAGAATCACGCGCGCCGAAGAAGGCCTCTCGGGAGGCACCAATCTCCCCACCGCCACGGCGGGCACTGAGCCCGGCATGGTTCTCGGCACGCTCGGGTACATGTCGCCCGAGCAGGTACGGGGCAAGCCCGCCGACGCGCGCAGCGACATCTTCTCCTTCGGCGCGATCCTCTACGAGATGCTCGCCGGACAGCGAGCGTTCAAGGGCGACTCGGCGGCGGACACGATGTCCGCGATCTTGAAGGAAGATCCGCCGGACATCTCCGTCACGAACGCGAACGTCCCGCCGGGACTCGAGCGCATCGTGCGCCACTGCCTCGAGAAGAGCCCGGAGCAGCGCTTTCACTCGGCCCACGACCTCGCCTTCGACCTGGAGGCGCTCTCCGGTCTCTCGGGCGCCTCCGCGACCCGCATCGAGCCGTCGACGTTGAAAGCACGCTCCCGGTTTCGATCGGGAACCGTCGGAATCGCCGTTGCCGCGGCGCTCGCGGCCGGTCTCTTCGCGGGGCGTCTCCTCTGGAAGGCGAGCCCGTACTCTCCCCCTTCCTTTCACCGGCTCACGTACGGCCGGGGACCCATCGCTTCCGCGCGCTTCGCGCCCGACGGCCAGACCGTCGTCTATGCCGCGGCCTGGGATGGCGCGCAGAAAACACGTCTGTATTCCGTCCGGATGGAGAGTCCCGAGTCGCTCCGGTTGACGCTTCCCGAAGGAAGGGTCGAGTCGATCTCCGGCACGGGCGAAATGCTCCTGCTGAATATTCTGAATTTCTCGACGGGATACGCGAGAACAGGAATGCTCTCTCAGTCGCCGCTTTCCGGCAGCGCGCCGCGGGACCTCCTCGAGGACGTCGGAGACGCCGACTGGTCGCCGGACGGCTCGATGGCGGTCGTGCGGGCGCCCGGGTGGCGCTACCGGCTGGAGTATCCGATCGGCAAAGTGCTCTACGAGACGACCGGCTGGATCAGCCGGCCGCGCGTCTCCCCGAAGGGAGACCTCGTCGCGTTCTTCGACCACCCGGTCTTCGGGGACGATCGCGGGTCGGTGGCGATCGTGGATCGCGCCGGGAAGAAGACGACCCTCTCCACCGGGTGGGAAAGCGAGCAGGGACTCGCCTGGTCGACATCGGGCGAGGAAGTCTGGTTCACGGCGACGCAAGCCGGCAGCGCGCGCGCCCTCTATGCGGTGACTCTTTCAGGGCGTCAGCGCCCCCTGCTGAGAACCCCGAGCGGAATGATCCTGCAGGACATCGCACGGGACGGGCGCGTGCTGTTTATCCAGGCCAACGAGCGGCTGGGTTTCATCGGCGTGGTTTCGGGCGAGACGAAGGAACGGGACCTATCGGGGCTCGAATGGTCGTACGGGCCGCGCCTGTCGGACGACGGGAAAACGTCGGTGTTCACGGAGCAGGGCGATACGGGCGGCCCCGGTTACTCCGTCTACCTGCGCAAGCTCGACGGCTCCGCGCCGGTGCGCCTCGGCGAAGGGCAGGCGCTGGCGCTTTCGCCCGATGGCAAATGGGTGCTGGCCTTTCAGCTCCGCTCGACTCCGCCGTCGATCGTGCTGCTGGCGGCCGGCGCCGGAGAGCCTCGACCCTTCCCGAAAGATTCGATCGACCATTCGAGCAACTGGGGCGCCTTTCTGCCCGACGGCAAGAGCATCGTCTTCAATGGAAAGCAGCCGGGACGCCCGGCCCGGGTCTTCCTTCAGGACCTGCAGGGAGGTGCCGCGAGGGCCGTGAGCCCGGAAGGGGTCATCGCCCGGCTTCTCTCGCCGGACGGCAAGTCCCTCGTGGTCGGAACTCCGGAGAAGGGCTTCTCGATCACTCCGCTGGAAGGCGGGCCCGGGCGTCCCATCGCGGGCATCGAGCCGGGGGACCGACCGTTGGGATGGACCGCTGACGGCCGCTTTCTGTTCGTCGGTCCGGTCGCGAGGGAATTTCCAGCGCGGATCTTCCGCATCGAAACAGCGACGGGGCGCCGCGAGCTCTGGAAGGAGCTCACTCCCGCGGACCCCGCCGGCTTGACCCTGCTTCAGCCCTCCGCGATCTCGGCGGACGGGACGACGGTCCTCTTCAACTTCGGCCGAGGCCTCTCCGAGCTGTACGTGGCGGCAGGGTTGAAGTGACGCTGGCCGCCGGCTCGCGACTCGGCCCCTACGAGATCGTCGCGCCGATCGGGGCGGGCGGGATGGGCGAGGTCTGGCGCGCGAGGGACCCGCGGCTCGGCCGCGACGTCGCGATCAAGGTGCTCCCCGCCTCATTCTCGGCGGACGCGGACCGCCTGCGCCGGTTCGAGCAGGAGGCGCGCGCGGCCGGGATTCTCAACCACCCGAACATCACCGCGGTCTTCGACATCGGCGAACATGAGGGCGCGCCGTACGTCGTCCAGGAGCTGCTCGAGGGCGAGACGCTGCGGCAGGCGCTTGTGGGCGCCGGCGGCAGGCTGCCCGCGCGCAAGGCGATCGACTATGCCATCCAGATCGCGCACGGTCTCGCCGCCGCGCACGAGAAGGGGATCGTCCACCGGGACCTGAAGCCCGAGAACCTCGTCGTTACGAAGGACGGCCGCGTCAAGATCCTCGACTTCGGGCTGGCGCGGATGACCCACGCCGAGGAAGGCGTCGCGGGAGCAACGAACCTTCCGACCGCGACGGCGGGCACCGAGCCGGGGATGGTCCTCGGCACGCTCGGCTACATGTCCCCCGAGCAAGTGCGCGGCAAGCCCGCCGACGCGCGCAGCGACATCTTCTCCTTCGGCGCGATCCTCTACGAGATGCTCGCGGGCCAGCGGGCGTTTCGCGGCGACTCCGCGGCGGACACGATGTCCGCGATCCTCAAGGAAGACCCGCCGGAAATCTCCCTCACCAACCAGAACGTCTCGCCGGGCCTCGAGAGGATCGTCCGCCACTGCCTCGAGAAGAGCCCCGAGCAGCGATTCCACTCGGCCCATGACCTGGCGTTCGACCTCGAAGCTCTGTCCGGCTCGTCCGCGCCTCGCGGCATGACCGCGGCCTTCTCGCCGCCGGCCCGGAGATCTCTCTGGATCATCCCCGCGGCCGCCGTCGCGTTGCTCGCGGCGCTGGCCGTGGGCGCCCTGCTCGCCTCCTTGAGAAAGCCGGTGCCGCCTCTCTTCCGACAGCTCACGTTCCGCCGCGGCACGATGATGTCCGCTCGATTCGCCCCGGACGGCCAGACGATCGTGTATGGAGCCGCCTGGGACGGACGGCCCTTCGAGGTCTTCTCGACCCGCTCCGGGGCAACGGCGTCCCGTTCCCTCGGCCTGCCGCCCGCGGACGTGCTCGCGATCTCCTCTTCGGGCCAGATGGCCGTCTCGCTCGGCCGCCATTACACGACTCCTTACGTCGCGCTGGGGACCCTCGCGGAGGCGCCTCTCGAAGGCGGCGCGCCGCGGGAGCTCCTGGAGAATGTCCTCTGGGCGGACTGGGCGCCGGACGGCAAGCAGCTCGCCGTCGTGCGCGACGCTTCCGGGCGGAACCGGCTCGAATTCCCGATCGGAAAGATCCTCTACGAGACGTCCGGGTACGTCAGCCACCCGCGGTTCTCGCCGAAGGGGGACGTCATCGCGTTCGTGGATCACCCGTCCCGAGGCTCGGATGGGGGCGTCGTCGCCGTCGTCGACCGAAACGGCCGGAAGAAAGATCTCTCGCGCGTCTTCGACGGCCTGTGGGGAATGGCCTGGTCTCCGACGGGAGACGAAATCTGGTTCACGGCGTCGCAGGCCGGGACTCTTCGATCGCTCTACGCCGTCACCCGGTCCGGCCGCGAGCGCGTCGTGGAACGCAGCGCCGGGCAGATCACTCTCGCCGACGTCCATCGGGACGGCCGCGTCCTGCTCTTGAGTGACCAGCATCGTCTCGGAATGATCGGCGTCTCCGCGGCGGACTCCGCTCCGCGGGACCTCACGTATCTCGATTACTCGGCCGCGCGAGACCTCTCCGCCGACGGCACGCGACTCCTCTTCGACGAGCCGGGCGGCGGCGGCGGCGAGATGGGCTCCGTCTATCTGTGCAAGATGGACGGATCGCCTCCCGTGCGCCTGGGAGATGGATACTCGATGTCGCTCTCCCCGGACGGCGCGTGGACGCTGTCGTCGTCGGCTTCGCCCGACACGCGCCAGTTCACGCTGTTGCCCACGGGAGTCGGCGAGCCGAAGGTCCTGCCGGCGCGCCCGGGCGCCGGAACTTTTCTCTGGGCCGACTGGCTTCCCAACGGAAAAGAGATCCTCTACGGCGCGGACGACCAGGGCAAGGGATCCCGGTTGTATCTCCAGGACGTCGCGAGCGGGCTCGTCCGGCCCGTCTCGCCCCATGGCGTGTCGCTTCTTTTCTACTCGCACGTGATCGGCCCGGATAGCCGGGTCGTCGCCGCCCGCGGCCCCGACCAGAAGATCCACCTCTATCCGCTTGACCCCGGCGACGTGCGGGAGATCTCGGGACTGGCGCCCGGAGAAGAGCCGATCCGCTGGAGCGCGGACGGACGGCTCCTCTATGTCTATCGTCCGGGCGAGCTGCCGACGCGCGTCTCGAAGCTCGACGTGGCGACCGGCAGGCGGGAACCGTGGAGGGACCTGCTCCCCCCGGATTCCGCCGGCGTCGTCTCGATCCGGCCGCCCGCGATCGCCGCGGACGGATCCGTGTGCGTCTACAGCTACAGCCGTTTTATTTCGGAGCTCTTCATCGTAAAAGGCCTTCGATGACGCTCGCGGCCGGTTCGAGGCTGGGCCCCTACGAGATCCTCGCGCCGATCGGCGCCGGCGGCATGGGCGAGGTGTATCGCGCGCGAGATCCGCGGCTCGGCCGCGACGTGGCGATCAAGGTCCTGCCGCCGACGTTCTCGGCCGACGAGGATCGGCTACGCCGCTTCGAACAGGAGGCGCGCGCTGCCGGGATCCTGAATCACCCGAACATCACGGCGGTGCTCGACATCGGCGAGCATGAAGGTGCTCCCTACGTCGTCCAGGAGCTTCTCGAAGGGGAGACGCTGCGGCAGTCGCTCGCGGGCGGGAGGCTCTCCGCGCGCAAGGCAATCGACTACGCCATTCAGATCGCGCACGGCCTCGCCGCCGCGCACGAGAAAGGGATCGTCCATCGGGATCTGAAGCCCGAGAACCTCTTCGTCACGAAGGACGGCCGCGTCAAGATCCTCGACTTCGGGCTCGCGAGAATCACGCGCGCCGAAGAAGGCCTCTCGGGAGGCACCAATCTCCCCACCGCCACGGCGGGCACGGAGCCCGGCATGGTGCTCGGCACGCTCGGCTACATGTCGCCCGAGCAGGTACGGGGCAGGCCCGCCGACCCGCGCAGTGACATCTTCTCCTTCGGCGCAATCCTCTACGAGATGCTCGCGGGCCAGCGCGCCTTCCGCGGGGACTCGGCAGCCGACACCATGTCCGCAATCCTCAAGGAAGACCCGCCGGACATTTCCGTCACGAACCAGAGTGTTCCGCCGGGCCTCGAGCGCATCGTGCGCCACTGCCTCGAGAAAAGCCCCGAGCAGCGGTTCCACTCGGCCCACGATCTCGCCTTCGATCTCGAAGCGTTGTCCCACGTCTCCGCGGCCGGCCCGATAGCGACGCGGCAGGCGCGCCGCAGCGGGATCCCGCGAGCCGCCGCCATCCTTCTCGGCCTCGCCGTCGCGGGCGCTGCGTTCCTGGCGGGCAGGAGATCGACCGGCCGGGTCGCTTCGAACGAGCTGAAGTTCCTCCAGATGACGACGAAGCATGAGCCGATCTTCAACGCGCGGTTTGCGCCGGACGGCAAGACCGTCGTCTTCGCCTCGGCTCCCTCGGGAAACGCGCCGGAGATCTTCACCGTGCGGGCGGGGACCCCCGGCGTCGTGTCGAGAGGCCTCAAAGACACTCTCCTCCTCTCGGTCTCGAGCCGGGGCGAGCTCGCCGTCCTGACCGGCGCCCGATACATCCGCCACAACCTCTTTCGGGGAACGCTTGCACGGCTTCCGCTCGAGGGAGGGCGCCGCGGGACATCGTTGAGAACGTCCGCGAAGCCGACTGGTCGCCCGATGGCGCAGACCTCGCGGTGATCCGTAGCGTCAATGGCAAAGATCGCGTGGAGTTTCCCCTCGGGAAAGTGCTGGACGAAACGGGCGGTTACTTTTCCGATCCGCGATTTTCGCCGGACGGAAAGCGGATCGCCTACTTCCAACACCCGTTCCAGTTCGACGACATCGGCTCGCTCGTCGTCGTCGACCTCGCCGGAAAACGGACCGTCCTCAGCCGCGACCACGGTGGCAGCGAAGGGATCGCCTGGTCTCCCGACAGCCGCGAGATCTTCTTTTCGGCAGGGACCGAGTACAACAACCTCCGTATTTACGCTGTCGATCTCGCCGGACGGCGACGCATAGCCCTTCAGAGCGCGGGAGGCATCACGATCCACGACGTCGCCCGGGACGGCCGCTGGCTCGCGACACGGGACGACCAGTTCAAGGAGACGGTCGTGCTGGCCGCCGGCCAGAATCGCGAGAGAGACATCGGCTGGTTCGACCTCACGTACCCGTCGGCTCTCAGCGACGACGGCAAAACGATCCTCTTCACGGAAGAGAGCACGAGCGCCGGCGCCAGTTACTCCGCCTGCATCCGCGGGACGGACGGCTCTCCGGTCGTCCGTCTCGGCGACGGCGCAGCGCTCGACCTGTCCGCCGACGGCAAGTGGGCGCTCGCTTCGCTTCCCACAGAGGCGAGGCTCGTGCTCTACCCGACGGGGGCAGGGCAGCCGAAATCCCTCGATCGCGCCTCGATCGAGGGTTACGAGTTCGGCCAGCTCACACCGGACGGTGACCGGGTCGTTTTCTGCGGACACGAGGCGGGGCACGCCGACCGCTGCTACATCCAGGACATCCCGGCCGGGAAACCGCGGGCGTTGACGGCTCCGGGCCGAACCCAGGCCTTCGTCTCCCCCGACGGACGGCGAATCGCCGCGGAGGGGCCATCCGGCCTGGAGGTCGTCTCCATCGATCGAGGCGTGCCAGCCGCGATCCCCGGTTCGACCCTGGACGACTCGATCATCCGATGGGGGGCCGACAACCGCTCACTGCTCGTCGGCTCGGCGTGGCAGGTTCCCGTTCGAGTCGAACGACTGGACGTGGCGACGGGAAAACGAGAACTCATTCGGGTGCTCGGTCCGCCGGATCTCCTCGGCGCGATTCAGATCCTCCCCGTCGCGTTCTCTCCCGACGAGCGCAGCTACTCCTACAGCACCCGCCGGATGCACTCGCTGCTCTTTGCGATCGACGGCGCGCGATGAAGCGAGCGATTGACTGATCTCCTAGAAGAGCCCGTGTTTCACCGGCCGGACCTCGAGCTCGATCAAAGCGGGTTCGTCGACGAGCAGGTTTCCCTCGAAATGGAGTCTCTTGCCTTCCGAAGGCAGCTCGACCGCGATCGAAGCGACTCCGGCTTCCGACGTGCGCTGCAATGAGGTGCGTTCCTCCTCCGAAAGCACGGGAGCCTTCGGGCTCGCGTCCTTCGCCACTTCCCGGCGCCCCGCCGCGTTGCGCGCCTGCGCGTTGAAATCGAGCATCACGGACGAAGACGACGCCGAGCTCGTCGTATCGATCATCGGTGCTTCGCCCGAGACCGTCACCGACTGCGCGGCCGCGAGCTTCATCTTCAGGTCGGCGCCCAGGTTCGAGCCGTCGGACATCTGCACGATCCGCTCGGAGCCCTGGAACCCCGAAAGCGCGCCGACGATCCGGTACGTGCCGGCCGGCAGATCGGAGAACAGGAAGAATCCCTGCGGGTCCGTCGCCCGCGTCTGCCGGAAGGACCCCTCCTGGCGTATGACCGTGACGCTGACGCCGGGAAGAGGTCCGCCTCGACTGTCGACGGCGCGGCCCGAGAGACGTCCGGAACCGGGGGCGGCCATGACATCCGCGAGGCCGACCGCTCCGCCCGGGACACCGCCCTCGACTCCCCCTTCGACTCCGCCTTCGAGGCCTCGCGAAGACGGAGGCGACACCGGAACGGGCTCCCCTGCCGCCGGAACGACCGAGCCGCCGGAATAGCGATACTGCGATGATTCCGGCAGGAGGAGATCCCAGTCCGCATGGGTGACCGGGAGGGGAAGCTGCGGCATCTCGATGTGGCGCGTGCCGCGGCCGGACACGGAGAGCCCTCCCGGAATCGCGAGCACGACCTCGATCCGGCGCAGGCGGGCGGTCTTCTCGCCGCGCCCGAGCGGGACGACGAGACGGCCCTCTTCCGTGAGAGGCCGCGCCGGCTTTCCGTCGACCTGGAGACTCCACAGGGCGGCGCCGGCCGGAAGCGGCAGGCGGATCAGCGACTCGCGCGTCTGGAGCTCGAGCCTCCACCGGTCGACGCGCATCCCGTCCCGTGTCGAGATCGTCAGGATCCGCGCCCGATCGATGACGCCCGCGAGGCCCGCCGCGTCGGGGAACGACAGCACCTGCACGGCCAGAGAGGCCGCGCCCGAACCGACACGGCGCAGAGCGAGAAGGACCGTGGAGTCCGCCATCTCCCGAAGCTCGGGCGGAAGGTCCGATTCGTCGACCCGCTCGTATCCCTCCTTCTTTCCCCGCGCTTCATCGAGGACGAGCGGGCGCGGGCTCGTTACGGCGACCGCCGTCTCGCCGCGCAGGAAATCGGGAAGAACGATGTCGGGAAGCGCGATCGATGCCTCCGAAGCCTGAGCGGGCGCGGCCTTCCCGGCGGACATCGGCCGCTCGAGAAGCCAGAACACCTCCAGCGATCCGCCCGTGACTGCGCGGGCGAGATTCAGGATGAGACGGCCGGGCCGTTTAGGATCGCGCTCGAAGGACGTCACCGTGTTCTCGGCGGCCCACGCGGACGTCACGGCGAGATCCGGATCGGCGTCCACGGCGAAGGACCGCAGCGTTCCTCGCAGCACCTCGATCCGAACCCGGCTCGCGATTCCGAGCGACTTGTCGCCGAGACGATAGAGGCGCGATTCGGACGCCGACGCGAGCAGTTTTTCTTCGGGAGCGCGCCCGGCGGACACGCCGTAACCGAGGCGGACGGTCTCTCCGCGCCGCAGCGTTCCGGCGAGCCGCACGGGAGCGCCGGCCGGCGCCGTGACCTCGACGTTTCCTCCCGACAGCGTCACGTTCTCGTGTCCGCCCGGGAGGGAGGCGGTCAATCGATTCGACGGAGAGTCCGCGACCGCCCAGGACAGCGTGACGAGCCCCGCCTTCTCCTCGCGATTCGGCACGGAGCGCAACCGGACGACGAATCGGCCGCGGCGACCGAGGCGCACGACGATCCCGCCGGGCTCTCCTCCGCCGCCGCTGCCAGCCACACCTACGCCGACCGCGAGCGCCGCGTCGCCCGTCGATTCGGCGGCGTAGAGAACACCGAGATCGGGAAGCGTCACGAGCTGCGGCACGTCGGACAGCGAAACGAGCTCGAGCGTGGTGAGAAGGCGAGGCCCGGATGTCAGCGCGTCGAGGACGGATGAGGATGACGTGATCGCTGCGTCGAGCGGCGCCTTTTCCGCGTGATGCGCCGCCCGCACGAGGCGGTCGTACTCCGACAGTGAGAGCCGGACCCAGCCCGCGTCGGCTGCCGCCTTCTCGTCGGCCGCCGCTCCGACGCCCGGAAAACCGGCAACCGCGAGAAACGCGATGACGGAGGTGAGAAGAGCGGCGGAGCGGCGCGCCCGGCCGCTCACTGCCACTCCTCGCGCCGGCTCGACGGTTTCGCCTCGAAGCGAATCGCCTTCGGCGGCGATGCCGGCAGCTCCGTGCGGACGATCGCGCTGATCTGCAGCTCGGGCATCCGCGGCGTGATCGGCGCGCGGCCTCCCGCGGACGATTCGCGGGCGAGGGCCTCCTGCGCCCTCCGTCCGAGCTCGGTCTGCCAGCTCGAAGTCGCGACCTCCGCCGCGACGACGTCCGCGCCCGCCCCGGGGTGGTAGTCCGTCCCCGCGAGCCGGTACTCAGCCCCGGCGGGCAGGGCAAAGGTCCACGTCAGCGTCGAGATCGGGATGTCCGTCCCCGGGGGCTGGAACTCGAGAGTCCCCTTGCGGCTTCCCCGGCCCGTGCCTCCGGGAACGGAGGCCGACGAGAGCACGTAGACGGCGACCCGCGCGATGCGGCGGCGCCCCCCCCGCAGCGGTACCGCCACCGATCCCGCCTCCGGCATGGCCGGCAGAATCGGGCGGCCCATCGCCTCGGCCCCCCAGAAGCGGCTCCCCGCCGCCAGGTGAATCGTCAGGAACGGCTTGACGGACGAAACGACCTCGTACTCGATCCGCGACAGGGCCCGGCCGTTCGAGGAGACGAGCGTGAGCCCGCGAGCGACACGCACCTGCGCGACGAGAACCGGCGCGGCGTCGAGGCGGTGCAGCACGTACACGGCGGGCTCGGTATGCCCGGCCTTGTCCGCGGCGAGGTGGAGGACCTCTTCCGCATCGGCCGCCAGGGGCCGCAGGACCGGAGGCAGCTTGTCGATCTCGACCGGCTCGAAGCTGCCGGGCGCCGTCATCTCGACGAGCACGCCCGCGGGAGGCCGGAGCTCCGCATACACATCGACCGGCCCGTCCAGGACGAGCCTCGGCGGCGTCAGCTCGACCGGCGCGCCTTCCGCGAGCGGACGCGTCAGGCGCAGCTCTGCCTCGAGGGGATCTCCCGACGCCGAAACGCGCGCCGCCCGAACCTGACCCGGAGCCGTTTCCGCGGCGAGCAGTCCCGTCCCTCGCAGATACAGCATCTGGAATCCGGGAGGAAGATCGAATGCGACCCCGGCAATGCGCCCGGCTGTGGCCGTGATCCGCGCGGTCACGTCCATAACGACGTTCGGGCCGACGACCTCTGTGCGGCTGTAGAGCGTGGCGGAGGCCCGAAGCGCGGCCGACCTCCCCTTCTCCGACAGGTTCCGTTCGCGGAAAGCGACGGACAGATTCGCGCCGGGTCGGACGGCCACCTCGAGAACCGTCGTCGCCGGTCCTGTGCTCTCGCTCCGCGAAAGCAGCTCGCCTCCGTTGACAGTCACCTCGAGACCCGCTCCTGGAAGCTCGACCCGCCCCTGCTGGACGGCGAAGAGCGGCAGCGGAAGCGAGAAGTATTGACGTCCGTTCGAGTCCGTGCCGACAGGGACAGTCGTCCCGAGCGTTCCGGCCGCCGACCCTGGGCCGGAGAGCGCGAGCCGCGTCCCGTCGCGTGCGACGAAGAACGCGCCCCGTTCGGCGGGCGCGATCGTCGCCTGGTCGAGAGCGCTTCGGACGACCGGAAGAGAGAGCCACCCCGAGCCGGCGACGACGATGTCAAACTTTTCCTCGAACAGGGCGGCCTGCCCCGAGATCGTGATGCGAAATCGGGCATTCTCGATTTTTGCTCCGGGCGCGGAAGGCGGGCCGCCGGATCCCCCCACGAGCGACCGGTATTCGGCCACCGGCAGAGTGACTTCGCCGCGACCCGCCGTGTCCGGAACCCGCAACGGCGGAGGCACGGAGGCCCCCGGGAGCCCGAAGACCTGGCTCCCGGCCAGAAGCAGGAGAAGCGCGGCCGCGAGGAGCCGGCCGTTCGGAAAGAGAACCTTGCACAGGGAACCGGTGTCGTTCGGACGCATGCGCACCTCTCAGCGCATGGGACTCCGGGTCCGGCCGATAAGTTCCCGGCGACTCGAGGGTGCGCGATTCCTTCTTCAGAGCCCCCGCGCCCGCATCACGCCGTCGAGCGTCGCCTGAAACGTGGCATAGGGAAGGGCGCCTTCGATCAGGCGAATCGCATGGACCTTGCGCTCGCCGGGTTTCCGGACTCCGACCACGAACATGGGCGTTCCCTTGACCCCGATCCGGAATGCCTCGTCCATGCCGCTCCGGATGGCGGCCGCGGTCGCCGGATCGGCGACACAACGGTCGAACTCCCGGGCGGTAACCCCGGCGGCGAGCGCCGCGTTGCGCAGGTCGTCGTCCGACAACGCCACGGGGTCCTGCATGATCTTCTCCGTGACCGGCCAGCGCTTGTGCTGCGCCGCCGCGCAGGCGCCCGCCGTCGCGGCCGCGAACGCCCGCGGGTGCATGTCCATGGGGAAGTCGCGCAACACGAGTGCGACCCGGCCCGGCTGCACGTAGTCCTTCACGATGCGCGGAAGTGTCTGCGCAGCGAACTGCCGGCAGACGGGGCACTCGTAGTCGGAGAATTCATAAACGACGACCTCCGCCT
Source organism: Thermoanaerobaculia bacterium (assembly GCA_038239305.1). Classification (GTDB taxonomy): domain Bacteria; phylum Acidobacteriota; class Thermoanaerobaculia; order UBA5066; family Gp7-AA6; genus JALYUA01. The sequence goes on from JBBSEW010000064.1 coordinate 12,184, forward strand.
TCGGCGACCCAAGAGAGGAGCTGTCGTCGAAGTCGAGATCGAAGGCAATATCGGGCGCGGAATACGACGCCTGTTCTTCGGACAGCTGGGACGAAACGAGCCGCCAGCGCCCGTCTCGCCGCACGTAGGTGCCGGTCTCCCGGTACTGGTACGAGTCCGGATGCCCGTTCATCACGAACGTGACTTTCTTCTTCGCGGTGACGATGCCGGTGTCGCCGAAGAGCTGGACGCGGACATCCTCCGCGGTCTTCGCGGTCTTCGAATCTGGATCGGGCGGCCTGAGGTTATCGAGCTCCTCCTGCTTTTTGCCGAGCTCTCCGGTCTCGCTCACCCGGAGGAAGTTGTCGTCGAGAAGAGCGGCCACAAACGCCCTGTCCCCGCGGATCGACGCCCGGTCCCGCTCCGCGTCGAGCGCGCGGAGGTCGTCCCCCGATTGGTCCACGATCGCCGGCGCGGCCGCCGCCGTGGGTGTCGAGGAGAGTCGCGGCACGGAGCACGTATCGCAGGTCTTCTGTGCAGGAGCCGAGGCCGCGGATGAAAGCGCGAAGAGGACACTGACGAACAGGTGGCGCATGGTCACCTCCGAAAATGCGTTCGAAATCAGACCGGGACGGTCCGGGCGATCTCCCGTCTCGGATATCTCGTTGCCACGTAGTCGTCCACGAGGGCCCGGAACGCGGCCGAGAGCTCGTCGTAGTTGCCCTTCAGCGTCGTAGAGTGCTGGCCGTCGATGTAGACCGGACAGCTCGGCTCCTCACCCGTGCCGGGAAGCGAGATGCCGATGGAAGCCGCCTTCGACTCCCCGGGCCCGTTGACGACACAACCCATCACGGCGAGGGTCATGTTCTCGACGCCCTCGCGCTCCTGTTTCCACTCGGGCATCTTGTCGCGGATGTATCCCTGGATCCGCTCGGCCAGCTCCTGAAACGTCGTCGATGTCGTCCGGCCGCATCCGGGACAGGCGGTGACGGAGGGCGCGAACGCGCGGATGCCGAGTGACTGCAGAAGCTCGCAGGCGGCGTAGACCTCTTCGCGGCGATCTCCGCCAGGGCGCGGCGTCAAGGAGATCCGGATCGTGTCGCCGATCCCCTCGTTCAGAAGGACGCCGAGCGCGGAAGCAGACCAGACGAGCCCCTTCATTCCCATCCCCGCCTCCGTCAGGCCGAGATGGAGAGGCTGATCCGTGCGCGCCGCGAGATCCCGGTAGACCGCAATCAGGTCGAGCGGGCGCGAGACCTTGCAGGAAATGATGATCTGGTCCCGCCGCAGACCGGAGGCGATGGCGAGCTCGGTCGACTGAAGTGCCGAGAGCACCATGCATTCGTTCACGATTTCCTCGGAGCTCAGCCCGAGGTCGCGATCCGTGTTCTCCTGCATCTTCTCCATGACGAGCTCCTGGTTCAGGGAGCCGCCGTTGACCCCGATCCGCACGGGTTTGCCGTGCTCGCTCGCGACGCGGCAGATCGTCGAGAACTGCTCGTCCCGGCGTGCGCCCTTTCCGACGTTGCCGGGATTGATGCGGTACTTGTCGAGCGCCGCCGCCATCTCGGGAAACTTCGTCAGAAGGACGTGGCCGTTGTAGTGGAAATCGCCGATCAACGGCGCGTCCACGCCTTCGCCCAGCATGCGCCGCTTGATCTCGGGCACCGCCGCCGCGGCCTCGGGAACGTTCACGGTGATCCGGACCATCTCCGATCCGGCGCGCGCGAGCTCGATGCACTGCCGCGCGGTCGAGAGAATGTCCGCCGTATCGGTGTTCGTCATCGACTGGACGACGACGGGCGCCCCGCCGCCCACCTGGACGGCGCCGACGCGAACGCCGACGGTCGTATGGCGGACCCTTTTCTGCATGCCGCGAATTTAACAGAGCCGTGCCGGTCTGCCGGAAAGACGGGCAACCTCCTCCGCCGAAAGGACATCCGGCTCGCGTTTCACCGGACTCTCCATCAGCCACCGCGATCGTCGGCATTCTCCTTGCTCCCGAAAATCAGCCGGAGGCACCTCATGCCGGACCGTTCCACGATCGCTGGGGCTCGAAAGGACAAACGCGAAGGCAAGTCCCCCTCCACCCAGGCCGGCGAATTCGTCCGCCAGGAGATCGACCACATCCGCGCCGGCAAGCATGGCGCGCGATCCACGAAACAGGCGATCGCCATCGGCCTGTCCGAGGCGCGACAAGCCGGCGTGAAGCTGCCCGCTCCTCGAAAGGGGACCACCTCGGCCGCGACGCGGCGGCAGGCGGCCCGGGAATCGCGCAGGAGTGCGGCCGGTGCGACTCCTTCGCCCGGACGTTCCCGCGGTGCGACAAAGGCGCTGAAGCATGAAGGGAAGAGCGCGGCGTCGCCCGCGGCGCTGTCCCGGCAGGCTCACCGCGCGGCCGCGAAGCGAACCCCGGCTTCCCGGAGAGCCGCCGCGCGCCAATCGGCTCGCACTCGCGCCCGGCAAAAAAAGGGATAGCTCCGGCCGGCAGGAGACTCCGCGCACGGATGCCGCTGCGTCCTCTCTCCACCGGCGGATTTTCACGTGGCACGGGCGGTGCAACCACCCTGCGGGAAATCGTACTTTTTTACACGACCAGGAGGATTCCATGGATACCGCCAAGATCAACCAGAGCCCGCGCGACGAAGAGAAGGCCTACCAGCAGGCCGAAGGGCCTGTCGCCCGGACGATCGAAGAACAAACCGCCCGTATCCCGTCGGACGTGTGGCTCTGGGCTGCCGTCGCATCGATGGTGACGTCTCTCGGCCTGCAGATCGCGGGTGAGAAGAAGGTCAGCAACTTCATCGCCCAGTGGGCGCCGACGCTGCTCATCTTCGGGCTCTACAACAAGATCGTGAAGGTCGCCGGTTCCGACCGCGTCACGCCCTGAACTGCTGAACAGCTGAACAGCTGAACTGCTGAACTGCTGAACTGAAACAGTGACGCGCCGAACGGCGGCCCTTCGCCGAACCGGCCCTACCGACTGAACCATTCCGCCTCCCGGCGCGGCTTCCAGGCCACGTCGGGAGGTTTCTCTTTGTCAGCGCGGGCGGATCGAGACGCGCAGGATCGTCGGCTCCGTGAATTCGGACGAGACCTTGCCGTCCTTGTCCAGCCGCTCCCACTGGGCGTTGGCGACGTACACGAAGTCGTCTCCGACGACGACTCCGAGAGTCGGTTCCTCGAGCACGGGCGTGTTCATCTCGAGAATTTCTCCGGAGACCACGCGGCGGCCGGCTTCGTCGAGCCGGAGTCGCGCGACGCGGGACGGAGCAATGCCGTTCTGCGTGACGATCAGGTCGCGGCCGTGGATCACGAGCGCGTCCACCCCCTGGAGCGGGATCTCGGGAGGACCGGCGACGGCCTCTCGCTTTCCCGTCGCGAGATCGACCGCCCAGATTCCGTCTCCGTAATCCGCGATGTAAATCCTCTTGCCGTCCGCGGCGAAAGCGACACCCTGCGGCGAACGGAATACGCCCGCCGGCACGAACGCCTCGAGCTCCCGGGCGCCGGCGCGCAGGCGGTACACAGCAGAGTCCAGGCTGTCGGTCGCGTACACGTCGCCGTTGGCAGCGATCGCGAGATCGTTCAAGGCGTGCTTGCCCGGCTTCCCCAGCGCGGCACGCCGCATCCTCTTTCCGCTCTTCAGGTCGAAGGCCACGACGGCCGACATTCCGTCCTGCGAGGCGTCCCAGCCCTGCATCTGCGGGATCGACGCGGTCACGGCCCACAGGAGGCGCCGTTTGCCGTCCACCGCGAGGCCGAGAACGCCTTCCAGCCCGTCCCGCCCCTCCGCTACGAAATCGGAGACGGCCCCGTCGGGCCCGCGCCGCACGATCTTGCGCCGGTGGACGCTGCTGACGAAGAAGGCCTTCGTCACCGGGTCGAACGCGATCCCCTCGGTGAGAAGGTCTTTCTGCGGCAGGCGAAACGCGACCTCGCTGTGGGAGACGGGAGAGCGGAGCGCGGCCACCTTTCGCCGCAGACCCTCGAACGCGGCCGAGTCGCGCACGGCCGCGAAATCGTCGTCCTTATCCATCCGCGGATCGAGCCTCCGGTCCACGATCGACTCGAGATCGCGCGCTGCGCCGGCGGCATCCCCCGTCAGGGCCTCCCCGCAGGCGACGTTGTAGAGAAGAAGCGTGCTGCCGGGGCGAAGCGCCGCCGCCTGTCTCGAGAAATCGAGGAAACACGCGAAATCCTTCTTCTCGTAACAGGCGACCCCCCTCTTCTGAAGGTCGGCGATCGCCTCGGCTTCCGTCCCCCCCCGCGCTTCCGCAGCGCGTCCGAAAGCCGTCGCCGCGAGGACCGAAGAGATCAGAAGAACGCGCAGATCCCGGGAAAGCGGCATGGCTCGACCTCGCTGTTCGAACAATTGCCCGTCGATACGAATGGCGCGGCCCAGGGTTTCCGGCGGTACCATCGCCGCGGAGGACACCCTGGCGCGCTATCGCATCGAAGAATACGTCCGGTGGGAGGACATCGACGCCGCCGGCATCATCAACTACCAGGCGTACCTGCGGTTTTTCGGGCTGGCGGAAGCGGAGCTCCTCCGGTCGGCGGGGCTGACCTACAGCTTTCTCTTCGAGGTCCTGGGAATCTGGCTTCCGCGCGTCCGCGTCGAGTGCAACTTCTTCGTGCCCGTGAAGCTCGACGAGCTTCTCGTCGTCGAAGCCTACTTCTCCCGCGTCGGCCGCACATCCGTGCACCTCGATTTCGAAGTCCGCAAAAAACGGGATGCGGATGCCGTCCTCGTCGCAACCGGCCGCTACGTTCTCGTCTGCGTCCACCAGGGTCGCTTCGAGCCGATCGTCGTGCCGGACGAGATCCGCTCGCGCATAGCCCCCTACGTCGAAACGTCGCCCCAGCCGTCGTCGGAGCCATCGCCCCCCGATTCGCATCACGGGCCGGCGCGCTAAACTGGCCCGCCCGTCTCCCATCCCGCAACCAGGAGGATCCGTGATCCCACGCGCCACGCGGTCGCTGCGTTTCGCCCCCCTGTGCCTGCTCTCGCTGGTTCTTTCCGCGCAGGAGGCGCCGCTCTCGGTCGAAAGCGCGGGCCCGACGGGAGAGATCGCGAAACGGGAACAGGCGAAGGAGATCCGGCTCGTTTTTTCCGAACCGATGGTCGAGCTCGGAAAGATACCGGCGCGGATCGAGGCCCCGTACTTCTCGATCACGCCCGCCGTCGCCGGAGCGTTCCGGTGGGCCGGCACTCGCACGCTCATCTTCACACCGGCGAAACCGCTCCCCTGGAACACGCCGTACCGCGTTGTGGTCGCGGCCACGGCGCGGTCGATCTCCGGCCGCGTCCTCGGCAAGGCCTACGAGTTTTCGTTCCGCACGCCGGGCGTGCGCCTGCTCCGCGCGAGCTGGTACCGCAAGAGCGGCCGCTTCGACTCTCCCGTCGTCCTCGTCCTTCACTTCAATCAGCCGGTGACCTCGGCCTCGGTCGCCAGGGACCTGGGCGTCGCCTACGTGCCGCGCGAATGGACGGAACCCGCCCTCCCGAACGGAGCGGAGCGGTGGAAGTCCGCCGACCCGGCCGGCTTCTCGTCCTACCATGCGAAGATCGCGAAGGCCCGGGAAGTCTCTGCGGCCTCCGCGGAGCTGCCCTTTGCGCCCGCGATTTCCTGGAACCGGAAATGGTTCCCGCGAAACGGCGAGACGGTCGTCTTCGAGACGAAGGCCGTGCCGCCGCCCGGAAGCCGGCTCGGCTTGAAATGGGCGACGGGTCCCCGCCTCGAGCTCGCTCTCGAGCCCGTGTTTTTCCTCGACGGATTCCGCTGCGAGAAGGAGTGCGATCCCGACGACTACAACCCGCTTCGGTCGCGGGTGCGGGTCGACCCGAAGTCGTTCGCGGCCGCGCTCCATCTGACGGACGTTACGGAAAACGGGAAGGAAACGCCGGTCGCGCGCCGGCGCAAGCCCGTAAAGCCGGCGCCGTCCGACGAGAGCGACGAGCCCGGCGAATCGAGCGAAGGAGATGCGAACGAATCGGGCCTCTACCCGCATTCGCAGGAGGAGTGGGAAAACGGGCCGGGCGTATGGGCGGGCGAAAAAACCCTGGACGAGACCGGATACGCGTTGCGTCCGGGCCGGGCCTATTCCGTCCGGATCGACGCCGCGCTGCGCTCGGCCGACGGACAGACGCTCGGGTACTCGTGGTCGGGACGGATCGAGAACTGGCACCAGAACGCCTTCACCAGCTTCGGCTCGGGGCACGGCGTGTGGGAGTCCTCGGGCGGCTCGCAGCTGCCCTTCCACGCGCGAAATCTCGGGACGGTCACGCAGTGGGCGGCGCTCGTGAAGACGGGTGACCTCCTCGACGTGTATGCCCGCCTCGAGAAGGACGGCTTCGTGACACCGCCGGACGGCAAGGGCTCGTCTCGGAAGCTCGCGCCGGTGACGGACCAGATCCAGTCGTACGGCCTGAACCTCCAGCCGCTGCTCTCGGCCGCCGGCACGGGAATCGTCTGGACGGCTCTGCAGAGCGGAAACGCGATTCCGAAGAGCCATCTCGCGGGGAACGGCGTCCCCACGGCCTCGCTGATCCAGGTGACGAACCTGGGCCTTTCCGTCAAGGACAGCCCCGACAACACGCTCGTGTTCGTGACGCGCCTCGACGACGGGGCGCCCGTCGCGGGAGCAAAGGTCACGATCCAGACGCCGGGCAATCGCGCATTCTGGACCGGCACGACGGATGAGCACGGCGTCGCGATCGCGCCATCCACCAATCTGCGCGATCTCGAGAACTGGTGGGAGTTCCGGTTCCTCGTCCTCGCCGAGAAGGACGGAGACATCGGATACGTCGGCAGCAACTGGAACCAGGGAAGCGATCCATGGTCCTTCGGGCTCAACTTCCGCCTCGAGGAGGCTTTGCCTCTGCTGCGCGGAAGCGTGTTCACCGACCGCGGCGTCTACCGGCTCGGCGAAGAAGTGCATTTCAAGGCGGTCGTCCGCAGCGACACCGCTCGCGGGATGAAGCTGGTCGACCGCGGCGCGCCGCTTCGGATCCAGGTGTCCGACAGCCAGGGCAAGTCGCTCGACGAGCGCTCGATTCCGGTCTCCGAATGGGGAACGGCCGAGTGGACGTGGAAGCTCCCCGCGGACGCACCCCTCGGCACGTTCCGCATCTCCGCGACGGGAGCCGATCCGAGGCGCGGCGTCTCCGGGAGCTTCCTGGTCGCGGCCTTCCGGAGGCCGGACTTTCGCGTCGATGCGGCCGTCGCCGGCGAGAGCTCCGTCGCGGGCGCGAAGCTGAACGGAACGGTGACGGCGCGATACCTCTTCGGCGCCGCGATGGCGGACCGCCCGGTGAAGTGGACCTGGTCCCGCCGGCGGCTTTCGGACGTGCCCGCCGCGGTCTCGGAAAAGTTTCCCGAGGAGCGGTGGGAGTTCCTGGGGGAGGAACCGGACGAGCGCCGCGGGCGGGAAGCCGAGACGATCGAGGCGAAGGAACAGAAGCTCGACTCCGCCGGGCAGGCGAAGCTGAGCCTCTCGACGCGCGCGGACTCGCCCTTTCCGCACGAGTACACGCTCGAGGGAGAAGTCACCGACGTGTCGCGGCAGACGATCGCGGGGCGCAGTGCGTTCCGCGTCGATCCGGCGCCCTGGTACGTAGGCGTCCGCCGCCTTCCTTACTTCGCGGAGGCGGGCAAGGCGATCGAGACGCAGCTCGTCGCGGCGGATCTTTCCGGGAAGCCCGCGGCGGGCGTGAAGATCACCGCCCGTCTCGTCCAGGTGCAGTGGCACGCGGTGCGGCGCGCCGAGGGTCGGGGGTTCTACACCTGGGAGACGGCGCGCAAGGAGGTCGACGCCGGCCGCTTCGAGGTGACGTCGGCGGCCGAGCCGGTCGCGCTCTCGATCCCCGTGCCGCGGGGCGGCTATTACCTCCTGAAAGCCGAGGCGAAAGACGACCAGGGACGCTCGACGAAGACGACCTCGTCGTTCTATGCGCTCGGCGCGGGATACACCGCGTGGGAGCGGTACGACCACAACCGGATCGACCTCGTCCCGGAAAAGTCGACATACCGCCCGGGAGACACGGCGCGAATCCTCGTCAAGTCTCCCTGGGAGAAGGCGACCGCGCTTCTGACCACGGAGCGCGAGGGCGTGCGCACGCACGAGACCATTGCCCTCACGTCCACGCAGCAGACGTTCTCGGTGCCGATTGGCGAGGACGCGATCCCGAACATCTACGTCTCCGTTCTTCTCGTCAAGGGACGCACGGGCGCCTACGCGCCGAAGGACGCGAGCGATCCGGACAAGCCCGCGTTCCGGCTCGGGTACACGGAGCTCAAGGTCGAGAACGCCGCGAAGCGGCTCTCCGTTGCCGTCGATGCCGACCGCCCCGAGTATCGCCCCGGCGATGCCGCACACGTCCGGGTCTCCGTCGCGGACGCGAAGGGCAAAGGCGGGCCCGCGGAGGTCACGCTCTGGGCCGTGGACTACGGAATCCTGTCCCTCACCGGCTACAAGACGCCCGACCTGATCGGATCGATCTACGTTCCCAAGGCGCTGGCGGTACTGAACGAAGACTCCCGGCTCAACATCGTGAGCCGGCGCACGCTCGTGCCCAAGGGCGGCGCGGAAGGCGGAGGAGGCGGCGCGGACGACGGGCCCGGCAGCCCCGTCCGCAAGGACTTCCGCGTCCTCGCCTTCTGGATCGGCTCGCTCGTTACCGACGCGAATGGAAAGGCGTCCGCCGACGTGAAGCTTCCGGAGTCCCTGACCACGTACCGGATCATGGCCGTCGCGGGCGATCAGGCCTCGCGCTTCGGGCGGGGCGAGAAGGAGATCCTCGTTCGCAAGCCCGTTCTTCTCACCGCGGCGTTCCCGCGTTTTCTCGCCGTCGGAGACGACGCCACGTTCGGGGCGGTTCTCCACGCTTCGGAAAAGGAGAAGGGCTCCGCCGTCGTCACGATGAAGAGCCTCGACCCGGCCGTTCTCGAGATCGTCGGCGACGGTAAGCAGACCATTGATTTTCTCCCCGGTCAGTCTCCCGAGATCCGCTTTCCGGTGCGCGCCCGCGCGGCCGGCCTGGCGCGCATCCACATGGCCGTGCGGCTCGGGACGGAAGGCGACGCGTTCGAGGAGAAGATCCCGGTCGAGCTCGTCGCCGTCCCCGAGGTCGTTGCCGCATCCGGCCGCACGGCCGACGTCTCGCGCGAATCCGTCTCCATTCCGACCGGTTCCCTTCCCGGCTTCGGCGGGCTGCGGATCGAGCTCGCGTCGACCGCGCTCGTGAACCTGTCGGAAGGCGCCCGATACCTCGTCGACTATCCCTACGGTTGCGCGGAGCAGCGCTCCTCCGCGGCTCTTGCGCTTCTTCTCGCGGCGGACCTCGGTCGCGCTTTCCCGGTTCCCGGGCTGGAGCCCGACAAGCTCGCCGAAACCGCGCGCGCCACCGTCGCCGAGCTGCCAGAGTTCCAGTGCGAAGGCGGAGGGTTTGCCTTCTGGAAAAAGAACTGCGAAATGGTGTCCCCGTATCTGACCTCCTACGTCGTCTCGGTTCTCCAGCGCGCGAAGGCGCTCGGACAGACCGTGCCTGATCCGGTGATGAGCGCGGCCTACGGCTACCTCGAAAAAACCCTCGGTGAGAAACCGCCCGACAACGCCGCCTGGCAGCCCTCGTTCACGGCCTGGCAGGCGTTCGCGGCGAAAGTCCTCGCCGACGGCGGACACAACGTCGACAGCCCGGTCACACGCCTCTTCGAATCGCTCGATCGGATGCCCGTCTTCGCGCTCGCGGATCTCTGGGATGCCGTCGCGAAAAAGGCGGACGGCGGAGCGCGGGGGACAGAGCTGCGGAGGCGGATCGAAAACGCCATCCTTCCGGAGAACGCGACCGCGCACGTCGAGGAATTGAACGATCCTTATCTCCTCTGGTTCTGGAACTCCAATGTGCGCTCGACCGCGATCGCGCTCGGAGCCCTCGTCCGACACGCGCCCGACTCACCCCACATTCCGAAGATGGTGCGCTGGCTCCTCGACGCGCGAAAGAACGGCCGGTGGGGCAACACCCAGGAGAACGCGATGGCGATGGGCGCCCTCGTGGACTACTACCGGAAATTCGAGTCGGAGGTTCCGGCCTTTCAAGCCACGGCGACGCTGGCCGGCAAGCCGCTCGCTACCGAGAAATTCGAAGGCCGCACCGCCGATGCGCGCGTGCGGGAGACTCCAATGCGGGAGCTGCTCTCCCGGGGCCGGGCGGGAGAATCGATGCCGCTCGAGATGAAAAAGACGGGAACGGGGACGCTCTTCTGGAACGCGCGCCTCACCTCCGCCTCGGTGGGACCGCAACCCGTCCCGCTCGACGCCGGGTTCCGCGTCGAGCGAACCTACGCGCCCGGCGACGAAGCCGGCGCTTCCGGCACGGCCACCTCCGCTCCGGCTCCCGGGATGCGCTTCGGGCCGGGAGCGCTCGTTCGCGTGACGCTCACCGTGATCGTGCTGAAGGAGCGGCGGTACGTCGCGGTCACGGACCCGCTGCCCGCCGGCTTCGAGCCCGTGGATTCCTGGTTTGCGACGTCGTCGGCCGCGCTGGCGCGGGGCGAACGGACGAAAGAGAGCGAGAGCGGAGCCCACGACTGGA
>JBBSEW010000065.1:0-22557 GCA_038239305.1 Thermoanaerobaculia bacterium
GGGAACGGACGCGCGGTAGAGCGGGACGGCGATCGTGCGGCCTTGCTCGTTCTTCTTCAGGCGCGACAGGGCGATCGGCGACAGCAGGAGCTCGTCTCCCGATCCGACGGGACCGATGTTGAATGTCAGGACGTACTCGTCGCCGAGCCGGTACGACACGGCCCGGCCCTCGACGCCGAGGATCACGGCGGAGTCGATCAGAGTGTAGTCGTTGAACTGGAACATCGACTTCAGCTTCGCCCCGAGCCCGCCGATCTCCTGGGCCATCGAGCCGGCCGGAACGTCCGCGCGGGCGCGGACGAGCTTCACCGCGAAGGAAAATCCGCGCGGCGGAACGTCGAACTCCGCGAGGATCTTCGCGATCCTCCTCAGGTTCTCCTCGCGGTCGCTGATCGTCATCGCGTTCAGCCGCGTCGTCAGCGTGACGGAGGCCATGTCCGAGAGCTGGGGCCGGATCAGCAGCGCCGCCTCCTCGACTCGCTTGTTCTTCAGGACGAACAAGCGAACGGAGGCTTCCTCCGCCGACAGCGGAAGTGCGACGAGCGCGAAGGCCACGAGGGCCGCGAGGGTAACGAACTTTTTTCTCACGCTAGTGATCCGGCTGACGCCGGGGTCCCGAAAGAGCCTCGAACCGGTATGGTGCCTGGCGCTCGGGGATCCGGATCCTGGACTCGAAGGACTTCCCGATTTCGGCTGTGCTGAGCGCCCTGCCCGATTCTCCGCCCTCTCCCTACTTCAGTCTCAAATGTCGAGTGACCGGTCCACGATCCAGACCACGCGCGGCTGTCCGCCGCCGGGATTCCAGTCGTAGATGGTCGCATCGGCCGGAAGGTTGCCTTTCGCGGGTCCGCTCGCTTCCCCGAAGGGAAGATCGCTCGAGCCGGCCGCCGCCTCCGGCCGCGCGAGTGCGGACGGGACCGTCATGGAGCCGCCATCGACGGGATCGGAGGCCGACGCGCGGGCCGCCGGGACGATCGAGGATCCGGAACCGGAAAGCGAGGCGGAGGAAGGCGCGGCGGCGGATGGAGGCGAGGCCGGCAGGACCGGCGTAACCCGCAGCGCCGCTCCGGGCCCCGCAGTCCATGCGAGAACGACCGCGGCCGCCACCGCGGCGGCCGTCGCCGAGATGCGCCGGCCCGGCGACAGGACACTCGAAAGCGAACGGGAGCCGGAGCCGGACGCGGATGCTAAGCGCTTTTCCGCTGTCTTCAGCGCGATCCCCGAACGGACCGCGGCGAGGATCTGTCCCGCCTCCGCGGCCGACACCGTTTCTTCCGGCATCGCCGCAAAGAGAAGCACGGGGTCGAACCGGGCGGCTTCACTCCGGCAGTCGGCGCACGACGCGAGATGGTCCCGCATCGCCATGCGCTCGTCCCGGGCCAGGGACTCGTCCCGGTAAGGCTCGAAACGGGATCGGACGGCCGCGCAGGGATTCGTCATCGGCTGCCCCGCCCTTTGCCGGCCAAAAACCCGGGACAGATCTTCTCGATCTCCTTCCGGAGGATGCGCCGCGCGTTGAACAGGTGATTGCGAACCGTCGATTCCCCGCAACCGAGGATCGCGGCGATCTCGCTCGTGTCCTTGTCTTCCATCTCCCGGAGGACGAAGGCGGCCTTCTGCTTGCCCGTCAGCCGCTCGCTAGCCTGGCGGAACAGCCCCGCGACTTCGCCCTCTTCGGCGGCGCGAGCGGTCTCGCCCCCGGTGGCCTCCTCGCGCTGGCGCACGATGTGGAGAGTCGCCGTGTGCGCCTTCTCCCGGCTGCGCGAGCTCCGCAGGAAGTCGATCGAGAGATTGGTCGCGATCCGGTAGAGCCACGTGTTGAAGGAATACTTGTCGTCGTAGCGGTCGAGCTGCTCCCACACGCGAAGAAACACCATTTGCGCCACGTCGCGGGCGTCCTCCGGGTCGGGCACGATGCGCCGCGCGACCGAGACGACCGCGGCCGTCTTGCGCGAGACGAGAAGCTCGAACGAGAGCATGTCGCCGCCTCGCGCCAGGAGGGCGAGTTCGCGATCCGATAGCTCCGCCGATTCCTGCCGCTGGCGCGTTTCGCTGTAAACGAGCTCCATTGGCCCTTTATACGGAGCAGGCCCGCCGGGCGTTGATCCCTTTTCGTCGGACATAAACCATTGCAGTATAAGGGAAAAGACCGAAGAACGGCGCATCGAATCCGGGTGTACCCGAGCGACAGGCGACCTTTGGCCGCGCCGTCCGCTCTCCCCGTGGCTTCGTGTCAGCCGTCCGCCGTCTGCCGATCCCATTCCCGTCCGGCTTTCCGGGGCCCCCCGATTTCCGATTCGCGAGGCCCGGCGATACCCTCTCGGCCTTGTTCGCCTACCGCGTCCTGTCTGTCCTGGCACTCCTCGTGTACGCCCCCTATGCGCTGCTGCGATCGCTCTTCGGCCGGCGCCGGATCGGGAACCTGCGGGGCCGGCTCGGCTCGATGGCGTACCCCGACCTCGCGGGGGGAATCTGGATCCACGCGGTTTCCGTGGGGGAAGTCGGCGTCGCGCGAAACCTGCTCGCCGGGATTCGCCGGCGGGAACCCTCCGTCCCGCTCGGGCTCTCCGTGACGACGGCCGCGGGGATGGAAATGGCGCGTGGCATCCTGCCGCCGGACGTGGCCGTCTTCGCGTTTCCCCTCGATTTCGCGGGTCCCGTCGAGCGCGCTCTGTCCTCCGTGCGTCCCGGCCTCGTGCTCCTGACGGAGACCGAGCTGTGGCCCCTCTTCTTGGATCGGGCGTCGCGCCGCGGGATCCCGGTCGCGCTCGTCAACGGGCGCGTGTCCGAACGCTCCGCTTCCCGCTATCGATGGGCGGGCCGCGTCTTCTCCTCGATGCTCGGCCGCGTCGCGATCTTCGCCATGCAGAGCCAGGCGGACGCGACGCGCATTCGCGAGCTCGGCGCCAGCGCAGATCGCGTGAAGGTCACGGGCAACGTGAAGTTCGACCTGCCGGAGGCCCCTCCCTTCTCCGACGCGCGGCTCTCGCGCAACGCCGCGGGACGGCCCGTTTTCGTCGCGGCTTCGACGGCCGAAGGGGAAGAGGCGCTGGTGCTCGAGGCATGGGAGTCCCTTCCCGCCGAGAGCCGGCCCGTACTGGCCGTCGCGCCGCGCCGTCCCGAGAGATTCGGCCCGGTCGCGGAGCTGATCGCACAGCGCGGCCACGCGGTCGTGCGGCGTTCGCAGACGGACAACTCGGAAGCGGAATCGCCCGGCGACGCCGCGGTATATCTGCTCGACTCGATCGGCGAGCTCGCGTCGCTCTACCGGGAGGCGCGGATCGCGTTCATCGGGGGAAGCCTCGTCCCCGTCGGCGGTCACAATCCCATCGAGGCCTGGGCCGCCGGCGTCCCGACACTGGTGGGACCGCACACGGGCAATTTCCGCGAGATCGTCGCGGAGGGCGAGCGGCTCGGTATTCTCGAGCGAGTCTCGGGCGCTCCGGCTCTCGCGGCCGCTCTCGCGGGGGCGCTTGCCGATCCCGCATCTCTCGCACGCCGGAGCGACGCGGCCCGCCGCGCTGTCGCGGAGGGGCGGGGAGCCGGGGCGCGGACGGCAGACCTCGTCCTGCCGCTCCGGCTCGAGAGTCCTGGTCGGAAAGGAAGCCCGGAGGGCAAGCAACAGCACGAGGTCGAGGTCGAGCATGAGCGCGAGCACGAGCGGAAGGGCGAGGGCGAAAGCGGAATCCGGAGACCGGCGCGGGCGGACCGGGAACTCGAGAGCCGGAGTTGAGGCCACTCTCCGCTGCCTGGGACGCCGTTCTCGAAGCCCGCGCCCGGCGATACGCGGATGGGCGATTCGGCTCGAGGGCTCTCCCCCGGCCGACCGTCTCCGTCGGGAACGTGACCGTCGGAGGCACGGGCAAAACGCCGTTCGTGATGTACCTGGCACAGCGATTTCTCGCGGACGGCCGCCGTCCGGCGATTCTCTCCCGCGGATATGGACGGCGCTCACGCGGCGTGGTCGTCGTTTCGTCCGGCACGGGGCCGCGCGTGGGGCCCGCGGAGGGAGGCGACGAGCCCGTCCTCCTCTCGCACCGGATTCCGGAGGCGATTGTCGTGGTCGCGCCGCGGCGTTCGGACGCGGCCGACGCGGCGCTCGAGTTCGCGCCCGACCTCTTCCTCCTGGATGACGGCTTTCAGCACCTCGCCGTCCGTCGAGATCTCGACCTTCTTCTCCTCGACACGCGAGATCCCTTCGGCGGAGGGCGGTATCCGCCGTTCGGCCGACTCCGCGAGCCTCTGTCTGCGCTGCGCCGCGCGGACGGTGTCATCTGGACCCACGCGGACGACGCGCCCCTGCCGGAGGCGTGGCGGCAGGCCGTGGCGCGCGAGACCCCGCAGTTCACCGCTCGCGACCGCATCACCGGGTTCTTCGACGAGCGGGGCGAAAACGTCGCGGGTCCCTCCGGCCCGAGCGTGGCCGTCAGCGGGATCGCGCGCCCCGACTCCTTTCGAAAGTCCCTCTCGGATCTCGGCGTCATCCCCACCGCATACTTGGAGTTCCCGGATCACCACGAGTACGGCGCCCGCGATGGACGGAAAATCCGGCTCGCGGCCGAAGCCGCGGCCGCGGCCGCGGGCAGTCCCGCGACGGTCATCACGACGGAGAAAGACGCCGTAAAGCTCACCCGCCTCCTCGGCCAGGCCGTCGCGCTCCGGGTCGTCCGCCTCGCCGTCGAGGTTCGCGAACCCGGGTTCTGGGAGCTCGTTCAGAAAACCCTCTTTCCCTCCCCGCCGCCTGGAACGACCGGCGGTAAGGTGCGGCCCGTGGAACGGTCGGCAACCGAACGAGGGATCGAGCGGTGAGGCGCGCGTGAACGAGCAAAGCGAGTCTCCGATGAATGGCGCGGGCGAGGAGACCGCCGCGCCAGTGTCCGAGGCGCCGCGGCGCCGCCGGGGGCGCCCGGCGTGGAGAGATCGCGTCGAGCACGCTCTCTTTGCCGCCTTCGCTTCGGGGCTTGGCGCTCTCGCGCCGCGCCGCGCCGCCCGGGCCGGCGGACGGCTCGCCCGGCTCTACATCGCGCTCTCCGCCTCGCGCCGCCGCATTCTTTACGGCAACCTTCAGGCCGCGTTCCCGGACCTCTCCCGCGAAGAGATCGAAGCGCTGGGCCGCCGCAGCGTCGCGAGCTTCGGCGAGTCGATGGTCGAGTTCCTCGACTCCACGCGACTCTCGCAGGCGGACATCGAATCGCGCGTCGAGCTCACCGGAGTCGAGCATCTCCGGGCAGCGCACGACCGTGGCAAGGGCGTTTTCTTCCTCTCCGGGCACTTCGGAAACTGGGAATTCGGCGCGATTCGCACGGGCCTGCTGGGAGATCCGATCGCGTCCGTCGTGCGGCCCCTCGACAACCCGCGCCTCGAACGGGAGCTCGCCCGGCGCCGCACTCGATTCGGCAACACGCTCATCCGCAAGAAGAACGCGGCGCGCGAAATACTCAGGCGGCTTCGCGAGAACGGCCTCGTGGCGATCCTGATCGATCAGAACGTGCTCCCCGCCGAAGCGGTGTTCGTGCCGTTCTTCGGACGCCTGGCCGCCACGTCCCCGGCGCTCGCCCTCCTCCAGCGGAAGACAGATGCGGCCGTCGTGCCCTCGTTCGCGTTCCCGCTTGGCGATGGCCGCTATCGGGTGGAGTTCCAGGAGCCGATCCTGGCCTCGGAGTTCGAATCCGCCGGCGACCGCGACGCCATGATCCGGGCTGCCACCGCCCGCTACATGGCGGTCACGGAGCAGGTCATCCGGCGGGAGCCGGCCGCCTGGCTGTGGATCCACAATCGGTGGAGAACGCGGCCGGAAGGGGAAAAGTAGTTGTCCGTCGTCATTCATCCGTTGCCGGTTCCGGGAATCCGCTGTCCGCTGTCCGCTGTCGGCTGTCGGCTGTCGGCTGTCGGGCTATCGGCGGTCGGGCTATCGGCGGTCGGCTCCCGGCTCTGGGCTCCCGGTTCGGATTCGAAACGGAAGACTGACAGGCGATAAAGGATAACGACCTCCCCGACATGCACCGTTCCCTCATCGTCGCCCCCAACTGGATCGGGGATGCCGTCATGGCAATTCCCTTTCTGCGAGCTCTCGCGCGCGAGCGTCCCTCGGGCTCGATCGCGGTGCTGGCAAAGCGCGGGCCGGGCGCGGTTCTCGGCGCGGCGCTCGGGGCGTCGCTCGGGGCGCCGGAAGTCGAGATCATTCGCCGCGGGGGGCTTCTCGCCGACGCGCGATCGGTGCGGGCACGCCGTTTCGAGGAAGCCTGGCTCCTGCCCAACTCGTTCCGCTCCGCCGTCGCGCCGTATCTTGCGCGCGTGCCCGAGCGTATCGGCTACGCGACCGATGGACGGGGGTCCCTCCTCACGGTGAGGGCGCCCGCTCACCCCGCCACGGGTCATCAGCTTCGCGACTACGACTCCCTTCTGAGACTGCGCGGGATTGCGCCCGACATGGAACCGCCGCGACTCGTCCTTCCGCCGGCCGCCCGGACGAGGGCGGAAGCGGCGCTCGCGGCTGCCGGCTTGAGGGGTTCCGGGGGCGACCGCCTCATCCTCCTCGCGCCCGGCGCGGCGTTCTCGTGGACCAAGCGCTGGCCGCCGGAGAGGTTCGGTCGCCTGGCGGCGATGCTCTCGGCCGCCGGATCGACGCCGGCGTTCGCGATCGGCCCGGGAGAGGAGCCCCTCGCCGCGAAAGCCGTGGCAGAAGCCCCGGGGACTCCCGTTCTCGGCGCCGATCTCGATCCGGTGGAGCTCGCCGCCCTCTTCTCCTATGCGCGCGCGGTCGTCGCCAACGACTCCGGCCCCATGCACCTCGCGGCTGCCGTCGGAGCTCCGGTCGTCGCGATCTTCGGACCGACCGACCCGGGCCGAACCGCGCCGTCGGGCTCTCCCGCCGGGATCATCGACCGCTACGTCTTCTGCTCCCCCTGCTTCCTGCAGGAGTGCCCGTACCGCCACGAGTGCATGACGGGGATCGAGGCGGAAGAGATCGCGATGAGGCTGAGCCTCCTGGTGAGTAACCGGGAGACGGATCACGGCCCGCGCAGCTAAGAGAAGATCTCGCGATCTCGCGATCGAATGATCTCGTGATCAATCGTTCGATCGAATTATCGGGGAAATCGGCAGCTCCGCCCGAAAAGGACCGATGATCGACGAATCGATAGTTCGATCGATCGCGAGATCATGAGATCGCGAGATCGCGAGATCGGAGAACCCGCCGGACGCCGGCTGCAGCTTCTACTTCAGCTCGCTGTTCCAGTACGCCAGATCGAGAAAGTTCCTCCAGGCCGGATGGAACTTGCTGGCGCCGAAGTGGCCGACGGGGTGCCAGCGCGGCTTCTTCGGCTGCTGGATGAGCTTGATCGAGGCCTCGTGCGGCGTGCGGTTGCCCTTGCGGACGTTGCAGGAGAGACACGCGCACACGACGTTTTCCCAGGTCGACGCCCCTCCGCGGGAGAGCGGGATCACGTGGTCGAGCGAGAGCTCGGCGGAGGAAAACTTGTGACCGCAGTACTGACATCGATTCCCGTCGCGCAGGTAGATGTTGTGCCGCGAGAACTTGACGTCCTGCCGCGGAAGGCGATCGAAGTCCTTCAATGCCACGACGCGGGGGATGCGGATCCGGGACGAGGGGGTCAGAACCACCTCGTCGTGGGGTTGAACGGGAATGTCGCACCAGTGCTCGAACTCCCACGTGCTGTAGTCGGGCAGGACCGCGCGCACGTGACCCTTGTAGAAGAGGGTGAACGCCTTACGGACCGACGTGACCTGTACGGCCTGAAAGACGCGATTCAACACGAGAACCTGAGAGTCGAGCATGAGCCTCCCCACGCGCGCGTCATTATAATCCGAGCGATTTGAAGACTTTGCGAAGGCGGCGAAGAGTGGCGAACCGGAAGCGGGCGGCGGCGGCGGCGGCGCCCGCGGCGCCCGCGGCGGAACATCGGAGCAGGACGGCATGAGCCACCACGTCCGGCGCGAGCACGTCCGGCGCGAGCGGCTGACATCCCTTCTCGCCTCCTTCGAGGGACGGCGGATCGCGGTGATCGGCGACTACGTCCTCGACCGTTTCGTCTTCGGGCATCCCAAACGGGTCAGCCGGGAGGCGCCCGTCGTCATCCTCCGCTTCTGGAAGGAAGAGAGCCTGCCCGGCGGTGCCGGAAACACGGCGGCGAACGTGCGGTCTCTCGGCGGTATTCCGCTCGTGGTGGGCGCGGTCGGAGAGGACGACTCGGGTGTCGCCCTCCGCCGCATCCTCGGCGAGCGCGGCATCGACACGGAAGGCCTCGTCTCCGTACCGGGATATGCCACGCCGACGAAGACGCGGATCCTGGGAGGCGCCCCTCACGCGATCAAACAGCAGATCGTCCGCTACGACCGGGAGGACACGCTGCCCGACGGAGAGTTCGAGCGCCGGATTGTCTCCCGCATGCCCGCGGCCGCGCGGGCGGCCGACGCGGCGATCCTGTCCGACTACGGCTACGGCGCCGCTCTCCCCGACTCCGTCGCCCCCCTGCGGGCCGCTCTTCCCGCCGGCGCCCCGATCCTCGTGGACTCGCGTCATGCGCTGCTGCGGTTCGCCGGAGTGGACGCGGTGACCCCCAACGAGGAAGAGGTCGAGGAGTGCGTCGGATTTCCTCTCGGGGACTCTCTCGATACGCTCGGCCGGGCGGGTGCCGTGCTGCGCGAAAAAATCGCGTGCCCGAACCTGCTCGTCACGCGAGGCTCGCGCGGGATGGCGCTCTTCTCCCGGTCGGGCTCGCCGGAAGTCATACCAGTCCACGGCACCGACCAGGTCGCCGACGTCACGGGAGCCGGCGACACCGTCCTCGCGACGTTTTCGCTGGCGCTCGCCGCGGGAGGATCACCTCTCGAGGCCGCGCTTCTCGCCAACTTCGCGGGCGGCGTCGTCGTGATGAAGATGGGAACCGCCACCGTCTCTCGCGAAGAGATCGCGCGGGCCATCGAGAGCGATCGGGAGATCCTGGGGTGATCGAGGGTCGGAAGCCCGGGAGCGCCGACGCAGCGGGTTTCGAGAGCAAGCTCTGCGATCGCGACGAGCTCGTTCGCCGCGCGCGGGAAATCCGGGAGCGGCACGGAGTCGTCGTCTTCGCGAACGGAGCCTTCGACCTCCTGCACGCCGGCCACGTCCGATACCTGCAGGGCGCCCGGGGCCAGGGAGACTGGCTCGCGGTCGCCGTCAACTCCGATCGCTCGGTGCGCTCCGCCAAGGGAGCATCCCGCCCGGTCGTTCCCGAGATGGAGCGCGCGGAGATCGTCGCCGCGCTCGGTTGCGTGGACGCCGTCGTCCTGTTCGACGAAGACTCGCCGGCCGGTCTCATCGCCGCGCTGCGTCCCGACATCCACGCGAAGGGCACGGACTACACCGCCGAGACGGTTCCGGAACGCGCGGCCGTCGCCGCCTACGGGGGCGAAACGGTCATCGTCGGCGATCCCAAGGACCATGCGACGACGGATCTGATCTCGCGGATCCGTCAGCTGGACGACCGGTCCCGTCCATGACGGACGAGCCCGCTTCGAGTTTTCCGTTTCCGGTTTCCCCTCCCCATCGTCTGCTCGTCGTTCGTCTCTCCGCACTGGGCGACATCGTTCATGCTCTGCCGATCGCGGAGAACGCGCGGCGGGCCGGGGTCGATGTGGGGTGGGTCACGGAGCGGCGCTACGCGGGCCTTCTCGAGGGAAACCCGGCGGTCTCACGCATCTTCCCCGCCGACACCAGAACCTGGCGCAAGAATCCCCTCGCCGCCTCGAGCCGCCGGGACCTCGGCGGGCTGCGCCGCGACCTCCGCGAGTTCGCCCCGGACGCCACCCTCGACGCGCAGGGGCTCTGGAAGTCGGCGCTGCTCGCGCGCCTCGCCGGAGCCCCCGTCGTGAGCCTCGGCGTGGCGGATCGCCGCGAGCACACCTCCTCGGTCCTCGTCGATCGGCCCGTCCGCCTCGACCGGAGCATCGCGCACATCGTCGATCAGAACCTGTCCCTGCTCGCGCCTCTCGGAATTCCCGTGGTCGCCCCGGCTCCGGACGCGCGATACCTGCTGGCCCAGGAACGGACGGAAGCGGACGGTTTTCTCTCGGGGCTGCCGGGGCCGTTCTTCCTCCTTCACCCCGGCTCGAGCCGTGCGGAGAAATCGTGGGGCGAGGAGAGGTTCGCCGCGCTCGGACTCCGCATCGCCAGGGAGACCGGGCTCACGGCTGTCGTCTCGTGGGGACCGGGCGACGAGGCGCGGGCGAACCGACTCTCCGCGCTCCTTCCCGGCGCGGAGCGGATCCCGCTGCTCGATTTCGCCGGGCTCGCCCGGGTGATCGCGCGCGCCGCTCTCTTCGTCGGCGGAGACACGGGGCCGGTCCACCTCGCCGATGCGCTCGGCGTCGCGGCGATCGGCCTCTTCGCGGCCGCTTCCCGGAGAAACGTCCCGCGCCGAAATCGCCCCTACCGCGGCGAGGGCTTGAGCTACGATTCCGGGACCGGGATCGATGCGGTCGCGGAACGGGCGATCGAATGGGCGCGGCGAGCGGGAAACGACGCCGGTCCGGGCCGGGGCCCGGCGGCGCCCTCGGCAACCGGAAGGGAAAACGGCGGACTGTACTGATCTTCACACGCGCGGGATCCGGCTCGAAGCACAGGCCAGCCTCCGGGCTGGCGGCACTCTCCCTCGTCCTTTCTCTGTCCGCCGGACGCGCCTTCGCGCAGAAGCCCGAGGCTCCCGCCTTCATCGGCGAGACTCTCCGCTACTCGATGACCATCCTCGGCGTCGCCGGAGGGGAGCTCACCCTCTCGGCTCAACCGTCGGAGCTCGCGGGCAAGGCAGCGTGGAAGTTCGAGCTCTCTGCGGTGTCGAACGATTTTCTCTCGAAGTTTTTTCTGGTCCGCGACTACATGGTCTCGTGGGTGGATCCCCGTTCGTTTCACTCCCTGCGATTCGAGAAGCACACGGTCGAGGGAAAACGCGTGCGGGACGAAGGGACCGACTTCGACTACGAGCGAGGAGTCGCAGTTCGCGAGGGGCAGGCCGTGCGACTGAACGACGCCACGCTCGACACGCTTTCGTCCGTCTACTACCTGCGGACGCTGACGCTCGGCGACGAGCACCCGGCGGAGCTCCAGGTCTTCTCCGACCAGACCCACTCCCTGCGAGTCGAGATCCAGGCTCATGAACGGATCGCCGTTCCCGCAGGAATCTTCCAGACGATTCGAGTCGAGCCGAAAAGCACGGGCGCGAGCCTGATCGGAAAAGGAAAGAACCTCGTCCTCTGGCTGACGGACGACGAGCGCCGCATCCCCGTCCAGATCCGCACGAAGCTGAACGTGGGAACCCTCGTGGGGAAACTGCGGGCGATCGAGAGGGGGCCGTAACGGAGCCAGGAGCCATCCGCTTTCAGCCGCCCGCCGTCTGCCGTCAGCTCCTGCCTTCCCTCGCCCGGCCGTGATTCTCGTGGCGTGAGTCAGCAAAACGACCTCTCTCATCGCCGGGGTCCGATACGAAGACGCGACGCCGAGAAGATGAGAAGACGAGAAGACGCGGCTCCGAAGCGGAGAGCGAAGTCTCGCCGCGGAGAGTTGGCCGGGCCCTTCCCTTTGACACCCGCTCGATAAGGACTTACGATCCATCCGCTCCCATGGCTGTCAAACTCGGCGATCTCCTCCTCAAAGCGAAGCTGATCACTCCGGATCAGCTGGACGCCGCCCTCAAGTCCCAACGCGAAGAGGGCGGCAAACTCGGCGAAGCGCTCGTCCGTGTCGGCGCGATCGCGGAGAACGTGATCACCGAGACGCTGTCGCAGCAGTTCGGAGTTCCTTCGATCGACCTGGCGAGCTTCGAGATCGATCCGAACGTCATCAAGATCGTTCCGGCCGAAGTGGCGCGCAAGTACGCGGTGCTTCCGGTGAACAAGACCGGCGCGACTCTCACGATCGCGATGGGAGATCCGACCAACGTGTTCGCCATGGACGACATCAAGTTCATGACGGGATACAACGTGGAGCCGGTCGTCGCCTCGGAAGCCGCGCTTCGGAAGGCCATCGAGAAGCACTACGGCACGCCACGCTCCGTCGTCCTCAAGGAAAAGGCGAAGCCGAACTCGCAGTCTTCCTACAGCCCCTCCGGAGGCAATCTCGACGAGGTGATGCAGACCTCCGCGCTGACCGCCGACGACATGGCCGGTGTCGGTCTCGGCGAGATCAACATGGACGAGATCACCGGCATCGACGAGGGTGCCGACGTTGACGTCCTGAAGCAAGACGAGGGACAGGAGATCGACCTCGGAGATCTCGCGAAGTCGACGGAGTCCGCCCCCATCATCAAGGTCTCGAACCTGATCCTGATCGAGGCTCTGAAGGCCGGCGCGTCCGACATCCACGTCGAGCCGTACGAGAAGGAGTTCCGCGTCCGCTTCCGGGTGGACGGGATTCTTCACAACATCATGGCGCTGCCGATGCGGACGCGCGACCCCCTGATCTCGCGCCTGAAGATCATGGCGAAGCTCGACATCTCGGAGAAGCGCCTTCCCCAGGACGGGCGCATCAAAATCCGCCTGCGCGTCGAAGAACGCTCCCGCGACCTCGATTTGCGCGTCTCGACAGTGCCCGCTCAGTTCGGTGAAAAAGTCGTCATGCGGCTGCTCGACAAGACGAAGCTGCAGCTCGACATGACCATGCTCGGGTTCGACACCGAGCCGCTTCGCCGGTTCAAGGACTCGATCGACCGTCCCTTCGGAATCGTCCTCGTCACGGGCCCGACCGGCTCGGGCAAGACCAACACCCTCTATTCCGCCATCGCCGCGCTGAACGATCCGACCGTCAACATCATGACCGCCGAAGATCCCATCGAGTTCAACCTCGCCGGGATCAACCAGGTCCAGATGAAGGAGCAGATCGGCCTGACCTTCGCCTCGGCGCTGCGCTCTTTCCTCCGCCAGGATCCCGACATCATCCTGGTCGGCGAGATCCGGGACTTCGAGACCGCGGAGATCGCGGTCAAAGCCGCGCTCACCGGCCACCTCGTGCTCTCGACCCTCCACACGAACGACGCGCCCTCGACGATCAACCGGCTGATGAACATGGGCATCGAGCCGTTTCTCGTCGCGACCTCGATCAACGCGATCTGCGCCCAGCGGCTCGTCCGCCGGATCTGCACGAACTGCATCGAAGAAGTCGAGACTCCTCCCCAGATGCTGATTCAGGTCGGCTTCGCGCCGGACGAAGTCAAATCGCTCAAGATCAAGCGCGGCCGCGGCTGCGAAAAATGCCACAACGGCGGCTACAAGGGCCGCTGCGGTCTCTACGAAGTGCTCCAGTTCTCCGACGAGATCCGCGACATGATCCTGTCGGGCGCGTCCTCGATCGAGCTAAAGCGCAAGGCGATCGAAGAGGGCATGGTCAGCCTCCGGATGGCCGGCCTCCAGAAGATCCGGGACGGCATGACGACCCTCGAAGAAGTCCTCCGCGAAACCGTGCTGTAGGCCGGTCGGCCTGGCCGAACTCCGGCGGCAACGCCAGTCAAATCACGTCGCGACAAGACGCCCGGGGCCGTACGCCCTCCGCTCCGTCGACACGGCGCGGCTATGGATGCCTTGAGAAGAGAAATGGCAGCCGCGCCTCCGCGAAATCGGGGCAGCCGTAGAGAGGCGTAGTCAGCACTGCCTTGTGCCCCGATTTCGAGGGTCTCCTCCGGGAGGGCTACAGGCCCCGGGCTCAAACGGTGACTGGAGTCTCCCTGGAGCCCGCCGCCGGCGGAGCCTCCCGTACGAGGCCATGAGTGAGGGAGCACACCGAGCTCCAGCGGTCGCTTCTCTGCGACTGCGACCGCACGACGAGCGGGGGCCAGGGTCTTCCCCTGCCCACCGAGGCCCCCGCGTGCCTCAGGAGGGAGGCGCAGCCGGCGGCGGGCGGATCGGAGCCGGAGTCAGTCTTTTCGCCAATGCCGAAAGCGGCTCGGCTCCCGCCTCGCTATGAGCGATTTCTCGGCCCCCTGTTCACGAAGCGAACGCCGCGGCCGATGGCCGGGCAGCGAGCCGCGGGGGGACTCCACGGCGACCGATCGAGAGAATTCAGGGGGGGACCGGCCTCTCCCGGCGAGGTTATCCCCGCCGGAAACCACAGAATCTAAACAGCCAGTTTGGTCGGCCGACCAATCCGGTTTACACTAGTGGGACCTTTCCGGGAGGGACATTGGCCGGCGATACCACACTGCACCAGCTTTTGAAGCAGATGGTCGAGATGGGTGCATCCGACCTGCATCTGACGACGAATTCGCCTCCGATGGTCCGGCTGGACGGCCGGCTGATCCCGCTCCCCTACCCTCCGCTGACGGTCGGGGAGACGAAACAGCTCGCCTACTCGGTTCTGACCGACACGCAGAAGCACCGGTTCGAAGAGAATCTCGAGCTCGACTTCTCCTTCGGCGTGAAGGGGCTCGCGCGATTCCGGGCGAACAACTTCTTCCAGCGCGGTGCGGTCGCGGGTGTTTACCGGCAGATCCCGTACGAGATCCTCGGATTCCGCGAGCTCGGTCTTC
Source organism: Thermoanaerobaculia bacterium (assembly GCA_038239305.1). GTDB lineage: Bacteria > Acidobacteriota > Thermoanaerobaculia > UBA5066 > Gp7-AA6 > JALYUA01. The sequence goes on from JBBSEW010000065.1 coordinate 14,514, forward strand.
CGCCCGTCGTCGAGCTCCTCTGTGACAAGCCTCGCGGATTGATCCTCGTCACCGGGCCGACCGGCTCCGGCAAGACGACGACGCTGGCGGCCATGCTCGACCGGATCAACCGCGAGAAGCAGCTCCATATCGTGACGATCGAGGATCCGATCGAATTCCTCCATTCGCACAAGAAGTGCATCGTGAACCAGCGCGAGCTGCACGCGGACACGCATTCGTTTCCGAACGCCTTGAAGTCCGTCCTTCGCGAAGACCCCGACGTCGTGCTCGTCGGCGAAATGCGAGACCTCGAAACGATCGAGTCCGCGCTGCGGATCGCGGAAACGGGCCACTTGACGCTCGCGACGCTCCACACGAACTCGGCGACATCCTCGATCAACCGCATCATCGACGTGTTTCCCGCCCACCAGCAGACGCAGATCCGCACACAGCTGTCGTTCGTGATCGAGGGGATCCTCTGCCAATCGCTCCTCGAGCGGGCGAGCGGAAAAGGCCGCGCGATGGCGATGGAGATCCTCGTGCCGAATGCCGCCATCCGGAACCTGATTCGCGAGGACAAGATCCACCAGGTCTACTCGATGATGCAGACCGGTCAGTCGAAGTTCGGCATGCAGACCTTCAACCAGTCACTCGCGACGCTCTTCCACCGCAAGCTGATCTCGCTCGAGATCGCTCTCTCCCGCTCTTCGAACCCGGACGAGCTCCAGGAGCTCATCAATCGCGGATCGGGGCTGAACGTGCAGACACCCCCGGCCTCGGCGGGCAAGCGAGCCTAACCCAGGAGAAGGAAAGGGAACCCGGTCATGCCGAATTACGTCTGGAAGGGTCGCAACCGCGCGGGATTGATTCAGGAAGGCGTTCTCGCGGCGGACACGAAAGACGTCGCGCTCGCCTCGCTGCGGCGCCAGAACATCGTCGTCACGGGAATCCGGGAGCGCGGCAAGGAAATCTCCCTCACGAAGATGGGGCGCAAGGTGCCGCCCAAGGTGCTCGCCGTCTTCACCCGGCAGTTCTCCGTCATGATCGACGCGGGCCTCCCGCTCGTCCAGTGCATCGAAATCCTGGCGAACCAACAGGACCACAAGAACTTTCAGAAGATCCTTCTGCAGGTCCGCCAGGACGTCGAAGCCGGCTCGACCCTCGCCGACGCGATGCGCCGCCATCCGAAGGCGTTCAACAGTCTCTTCGTGAACATGATCGCCGCCGGAGAGGCCGGCGGTATTCTCGATACGATTCTCCAGCGGCTCTCGGTCTACATCGAAAAATCGGTGAAGCTCGCCTCGCAGGTGAAGTCGGCGCTCATCTACCCGATCGCCGTCATCTGCATCGCGGCCATCGTCGTGGCTGTCATCCTGCTGAAGGTCATCCCGACGTTCGCCGCTCTTTTCACGAGCCTCGGCGCCGAGCTGCCCTTCCCGACGCGCATGGTCATCCTCGCGTCGAACTTCCTCGCGCGCTACTTCATCTTCTTCGTCATCGGGATCATCGCCGCCATCTTCGGGTTCCGCCGCTACTACGGGACCTACAGCGGCCGCCGGGTGATCGACGGGCTCGTCCTGAAGCTGCCCGTTCTCGGCATGATCATGCGTAAGATTGCCGTGGCCCGGTTCTGCCGCACGCTCGCGACGCTGACCTCCTCGGGAGTTCCGATTCTCGAGAGCCTGGACATCACCGCCCGCACGTCGGGCAACGCGATCATCGAGGACGCCATCGTCGAGGTCCGGAAGAGCGTCGAAGGCGGCAAGACGATCGTCGAGCCGCTCCGCGACTCCGGCATCTTCCCGAACATGGTCGTTCAGATGATCGGCGTCGGCGAACAGACGGGCGCGCTGGATCAGATGCTGAACAAGATCGGCGACTTCTACGAGGACGAGGTGGACGCCGCCGTGGCGGGTCTCGTCAAACTGCTCGAGCCGGTCATGATCTTCATCCTGGGCATCATCATCGGAGGCATCGTGATCGCGATGTACCTGCCGATGTTCACGCTCATCAACAAGATCGGCTGACGGCGGCCGACGGGCGAAGCGAGGGCGGCAGAACGGTGAAGGCGGCCATCCGGAACCGCCGCTCGCCGTCTGTCGCAACCCGCCCCGGTACCCCGAGCTGAAGCGTGCCCGATACCCTCCGGCGATCGCTCGCCTGGCTGACGACGACGCGGATCGTCGTCCTCTGCCTCATCTGTCTCTCGGCGATCCTGGTCCAGGCGGGCGCCGGCGTGCACCTCGAGATCACGTTCCTCTACGCCCTCACCGCGGCCTCGGTGCTTCTCGCTCTCTTCCACTGGACCGTCGGACGGCACCTGAATCCCACGCTCGCCGCCTATCTCCAGCTCCTCTCCGACGTCGTCATCGCGACGATCCTCGTCTATTCGTCGGGCGGCCCGGACTCGGTCTTCAACTTTCTCTATCTCGTCGTGATCGGCGCATCGGCGTTCCTGCTGTATCGCACGGGCGCGGTCGTGATCGCGACGATCGCCGCGATCCTGTACGGCTCGATGGTCCAGCTCCTCGTGTACGGGATTCTTCCGCCGGCGCCGCTCGCGCCGATGGCCGAGTGGAGCACCGCCCGGATCCGCTTCAATCTCGCCATCACCGTTGCCGGGTTCTACGGCGTCGCATTCATGGTCTCGTATCTCTCACAGAAGCTCCTGGACGCGCGGATCGAGCTCGAGCTGCGGCAGCGCGCGTTGCATCGCCTCCAGAACCTTTACGGAAACGTCATTGCGACCATGTCGTCGGGTCTCCTGACGACGGACGCCGGCCAGCGCATCACATTTCTGAATCGCGCGGGGGGCGACATCCTGGGCGTCGACCCGGGAACCGCGCCCGGACGCGCGCTCGCCGACGTCGGCTTCGCCGTCCCGGAAGACTGGGCGGAGATTCGCGGCCGCGCCCGCGGACGGGAGACGTACCGGGCCGAGCTCGAGATGGACCGCAAGGGCTCGCGCCATGTCATCGGTTTCTCCGTTCGCGTGCTCAAGGAAGACGGCGGCGAAGAGGGAATGCTCATCCTCTTTCAGGATCTGACGCAGGTGAAGAAGCTGGAGCGGCGAGCGCGATTCAACGAACAGCTTGCGGCGGTCGGCGAGCTCGCAGCCGGCATCGCGCACGAGATCCGGAACCCGCTTGCGTCGATCTCCGGCTCCGTCCAGGTCCTGTCGAACGATCTGACCGTCGGCTCCGCCGAGCGCCGGCTGATGGAGATCATCGTCTCGGAGTCCAACCGGCTGTCCAAGATCCTCGAGGACTTCCTCCGATTCGTCCGCCCTCAGGAGCGCACCGTCGCCACGTTCGACGTGGCGCTCAACCTGTCGGAAGTCATGCACCTCTTCCGCCTTTCGGATGAGGTGTCGGACGCTCATCGGATAGAAGCCGACGTATCGCCAGCGTCCTCTCTCCTTTCGGGCGACCGCGATCAGGTCCGTCAGATCGTCTACAACGTCGCGAAAAATGCCGTTCGGGCGATGGCCGCCGGCGGATCGCTCCGCGTGGTCGGGCGCGAGGAAGGCGCCTGGTATAGCATTCGATTCATCGATACGGGCCGAGGGATGAGCGAAGACGAGCTGGCGCGGCTCTTCACGCCGTTTTCGACCGCGTTCGACGGCGGAACCGGTCTTGGAATGGCGATCGTCCGCCGCATCGTGGAAGACCATGGAGGAGCGATCGATGCCGAATCGACTCCCGGCGAAGGGACGACCGTGACGGTGCTTCTTCCCCGCGACCCGGCCCTGTCGGACGCGGCCTCGACCGCAGTGCTGCCAGAGAAGACCGCGGCGGGAGCGGCATGAGCGGGCCGCGCCTCCTGATCGTCGACGACGAGTCCTCGATCCGCGACATGCTCGCGATCTTCTTTCACAAGCGCGGCTTCGAGGTCGTCACCGCCTCCTCGTTCGCGGAGGGAACCGCGGGCGCGGCGCGCTCGAATCCCGACCTGATCCTCTCCGACATCAAGATGCCCGACGGCAACGGGCTCGATCTGCTTCGCAAGGTCAAGGCGGACAACCCGAAGATCCCCGTGATCATGATCACGGCGCACACGTCGACCTCCGACGCGATCGAAGCGATGAAGGCCGGCGCCGTCGACTACATCGCGAAGCCCTTCAACATCGAAGAGCTCGCGATGATCGTCGACCGCGCGCTCGGCGAGAAGCAGTTGATCGACGAAAACGTCTACCTCAAGCAGGAGCTCGCCGCTCGTTACACGTTCGCGAACATCATCGGCAAGGGCTCGCGGATGCAGGAGATCTTCCGGACGATCGAGCGCATCGGAAAGGTCTCCTCGACCGCGCTGCTGACGGGAGAGAGCGGCACGGGCAAGGAGCTCATCGCCCGCGCCATTCACTACACTTCCATCCGTAAGGACAAGAAGTTCGTTTCGATCAACTGCGGCGCTCTGCCGGAGACGCTCCTGGAATCGGAGCTCTTCGGCCACGAGCGCGGCGCGTTCACGGGAGCCGTCAAGGAAAAGCGCGGGCTCTTCACCGAGGCCGACAACGGCACTCTCTTTCTGGACGAAATCTCGGAAACCACGCCGACGATGCAGGTCAAGCTCCTGCGAGCGATTCAGGAGAAGGTCATCCGCAAGGTTGGCGGCAACGAAGAGACGGCGGTCGACGTCCGGATCATCGCCGCGACGAACAAGGACCTGACCGAGCTGGTCGCCGAGGGCAAGTTCCGGGAGGATCTCTTCTACCGGATCAACGTGATCCCGATTCCCCTTCCGCCCCTGCGCTCCCGCGTCGAAGACGTCGCGCCGCTCACGCAGCACTTCATCATCAAGATCTGCAAAGAGCAGAAGATCCCCGAGAAGAAGATCTCGACGGAAGCGATGCGGCTGCTCGAGGCCTATCCCTGGCCCGGCAACGTCCGCGAGCTCGAGAATTCGCTCGAGCGGACGGTGGCGCTCGAGCCCGGTCCGGTCATCACTGCCTCGAGTCTTCCCGAGTCGATCGCCCTCGGCGTGCGCACGCACGTGCCCGACTTCGAAAGCCTGCCCGTCGAGGGCATCAATCTCGAGGCCTACCTCGAGGCCGTCGGGAAGCGCCTCATGCGTGAGGCCCTCGATCGCTGCGAGGGCGTGCAGACGAAAGCGGCCGAGCTCCTCCACATGTCGTTCCGCTCCTTCCGCTACTACGCCAAGAAATACAACCTCGTGCGCAAGGACGAGCTCTACGAGGACGCCGAGCCGCAGGAGGCCGACGCGCCTTGAATCGCGTCGGGCAGGTTCTCTTCTCCCTCTGGGGCGCCGGCGCGATCCTCTCGATCGCCTGCGGAGCCGCCGGGAAAGCGGCGCCGTCGCCGACCCCGTCCCCCGGCGCGGCCTCTTCCGCCTCCGCCGGTCCCCGCATCGTGATGCCGTCGGGCGCGATCTACGCCGTGGAGCTCGCGAAGACTCCCGAAGAGCAGGCGCAGGGTCTGATGTTCCGCGAGAGCCTCCGGCCGAACTCCGGAATGCTCTTCCAGTTCGCTCCGCCGTCCGTCCACAAGTTCTGGATGAAGAACACGATGATTCCTCTCGACATGATCTGGCTGGACGCCGGCGGAAAAGTGCTGTTCGTCAGCGCGAATACGCCTCCCTGTAAAGCCGACCCCTGCGCCGACTACGGGCCCGACGGACCCGCGTCGGACGTGCTGGAGATCGCGGGAGGATTGGCGGCCAAAGAAGGGATTAAGCCGGGGACTATGCTCCAGTTCCTGGACGTCCGATAAGTCTCGATCTCACGATCTCGCGATCTCATGATCTCGCGACCAATCGATTCATCGAATTATCGGTGACCGGCAATAGCCGCGTTAGCGTCGATCATGGATTGCGATTCTCCGATCCACCGATCCACCGATCCACCGATCCACCGATCCACCGATCCACCGATCAGACGATCAGACGATCAGACGATCAGACGATCAGACGATCAGACGATCAGTAGATCAGTAGATCAGAAGATCAGAAGATTGATCGCGAGATCACGAAATCAGGAGGTCGCGAGATTCGCCGTCGAGCCGATCAGGGCTCAAACAGAAAGAGTCCGTCTCCCGTGGTCCCGACATAGAGCCTCCCGCCGGGCGCCAGCGCGGCAGTGGCGAGGGCGAGGCCGGGGCGCGGGCTCGTGACCGACATCCGGTGGCCGCCCTCGTCCCAGACGAGCTTCCCGTCTTTGTCCTCGAGGCTGTTGTAGGGGCTCGACGGACCGTTGCCCGGCGTCTGCTGCATGAAGAGCCCGCCCTTGAGCACGCCCTGGCGCCGGGCGCTCCACACCTGGCCGTTCCAGCGCGACGAGCCCTCCGCGGTGCGCACTTCGAGGACGGGGCCGCCCGAGGAGTCCACCAGCAGCTCCGCCCCGAGCGGCGTGAGGGGTGATCCGCTGACGGGAGCGAAGCGGCGGCCGCCCTCGGCCGCACGAAAGACCCCCGCCGACGTCACGAGAACGGGCGCCTCGAAGGGGGTGCCGAAGAGCGCGATGGGAGTGCCTGGAGGGGGCGCCGCAGGTGCCAGCCAGCGCTCGCCCCCGTCGCGGGAGACCCGCACACCCGCCGAGGAGGACAGCACGAGAACCGTGCGGCCGTCGGAGTCGCGAAACGCCGCGAGGGACGCGGCGGCCGGCAGCAAGTCCCGAGACACGCGGCGGACGCGCATTCCCTGCGCCTCCCAGACGCCGCTTTCGTCGCCGCCATAGGCACGAAAGAAAAAGACCCGCGTCGGATCGTTCGGATCGGGCACGAGGTCGGCGACCCGGCCTTCCGCGAGCCCTACGGTTCCATGGACGAGGGTGTTCCCTCCGTCGTCGGAAAAAAACACACCCTCCCCTTCCGTTCCGACGTAGAGCCGGCCCGTCCGGCGGTCGATCTCGAGGGCCGTGACGACGAGCGACTCCCGCGAGATCCGCGTCCACGTTTCGCCGTCGTCGGTCGAGCGATGCAGGCCGCCGACCGTCGCGGCATAGACGACGCCCTTCCGGTTCGGATCACGCCGGACCGCATGCGACCGCCGGTTCGTGAAGCCGTTCTTGAATCGCGTCCAGCGGTCTCCGCCGTCGCGGGTCCGATAGACCCAGCCGCAGGTCGAGACCCAGGCGTCTTTTGTGTTGGAAGCGTCGAAATCCCACGCGTACACAGTCGCGTCGAGGACCATCCCCTCGGCAATGCGGCCCCATGTCGCCCCGCCGTCGCGAGTCCGGAAGGCCTGCCGCCAGGTTCCGGCATAGAGCGTCGCCGTATCGGCGGGATCGAACGCGAGGGATTCGACCTGGTAGAGCCCCTCGGTGGATTCTCCCGTGCGCGTCCAGGTCTCTCCCCCGTCTCGCGAGAGCCGGACGCCGTCGTCTCCGCCGACCGCGAGAAGGGGCGGCGAGTCTCCCCCGGCCGCCGACGGCGCGACGGCGAGAGCGCGCGTCGCGACGACGTTCTTCCAGAGCGCGAGGATCGACCATGTCGCGCCGCGGTCGTCGCTCCGGACCACCAGGCCGCCCGCGTACTGACCCTCGAGAGAGGCCCAGAGACGGCCCTGCACGGCGCGATCGGCCACGAGGCCCGAGACGACGTATCCCGGAAAGGCGGGCCCGGAACGCAAAGGCTTCCACGTCGCCCCGCCATCGGAGGACACGTAGAAGTTCCCGCGGGACGTGCCGCAGTAAACGGTGGCAGCGTCCACGGGATCCGCGGTGAGAACACGGACCTCGGCGCCCCAGACGGGCAACCGCCACCACGTAGCTGCCGAAAGCGGCGCCGCGAGGCAGAGACCGAGGGCCAGGAGGACCAGGAGTGAGCGAGGGACAGAAAGGGGCGACCGGAAGGGCATACGCCGTCATGTTACCGCGAGGCGCGATTGGGACTGGCCGGGGAAGCAGGGAGGTCTTTTGGAGTCGCGATCTCGCGATCTCGCGATCTCATGATCTCGCGATCAATCGAACTATCGAGTCATCGGGTTATCGGGTCATTGGGTTCATCGGGTCATTGGGTTCATCGGGTTCATCGGGTTCATCGGGTTCATCGGGTTCATCGGGTTCATCGGGTTCATCGGGTTCATCGGGTTCATCGGAGGATCGGAGAAC
>JBBSEW010000066.1:0-22275 GCA_038239305.1 Thermoanaerobaculia bacterium
CTCGACCAGTCGAAAACGCGGATCTAAAGACGCAATCCGGTGGCTCACTTCTGACCTTCCACTCCAACAACTGAACTCATGAACCGGCTGCATCACGTCGCACACACCCAAAAGGGCGTTTCTTCAGCAGCCTGCTAGTCCGATTTCGTCGCGCTCCTTAGCCGGGGCACGGCTGGGCTTTCGCTGCTTCCTCGCTGCTTCGATTATTGCGCACTGACGACGACGTGTCCTCGCCGCCCGACGGTGTTGTCGAACGAAATGTTCATTAAGAAACGCATGCGGAAAGGTGAGGTTACCTAACGACGTCTAGATTTACTGGTTCCTCGGATAAACGTAGAGAACGGTGGCGTGACTCTTCACGCGCGGCGAGTACCAGAAGGCGGAGTGGATCACGCTTTCGCTTTCACCATGAAAGACGATCGCGTCCCCGCCGTTCTGACGGGTGCCGGCTTGGAGGATCCCGTATCCCATTCGGAGTGTTGTCGGTGAAGATGCCACCACCGGGGACGGACGTTGTGCAGAACCCAATCCCAACGAACTTTCGATCTGTTCGGGTTGTGTTGAAGGACGACGGTGAAACAAGGCCGGGTGATCGCGCGGGTGGAGGATCAAATCTTGTACGGGTGAAGCTCGTACTCGCGCGTGCAACCATCGACAGAAGGACTACAAGAGTGACGCTTCACGTTGTGTCGTCCTGGAGAAATGCCGATTCGCGGGGCTTGCAACTGACTATGCAGATGGTCTCGCGGTGTTGTACATTTGCCCCAAAGGGGGCAGCCAGAATGAGTTTTGAAAAGGCTCTCGCGGAGGAGATCGAACGTATTAAAGCTCAACTGGAGCGCCTTCTCGGCCTTTCTGGTACTCCCGGTACGCGACGCGGCCGGAAGCAGATGGGGACGAGTAAAGCTAAGGCGGCTCCAGGGAAGACGGCTCGGAAGACCAGCCCAAAGCAGCGTGCCCAGCGAAAGCTGCAGGGTGCCTACATGGGACACGTTCGGAGGCTGACTCCAGCCCAAAAGAAACAGGTATCCGCGATCCGAGAGAAGAGCGGTTACGGGAAAGCAATCGCGATGGCGAAGAAGCTCGGGAGAGAAACTAACGACTAGGCCGATGGTTGAGCGGGACTCGAAGACGTCCACCTAGGGAGGGATCAATGGGAGAAGGCCTCCTTCAGCCGATGCATCTTCTGGTGATCCTCGCCATCGTTCTGTTGATTTTCGGACCGAAGCGACTTCCCGACCTCGGTAAGGGTTTGGGGCGCTCGATCAGAGAGTTCAAGGAATCGTTCAAGGCGAGTGAGCCTCCCCCGCCAGCACAAGCTGAGATCACCAAGCCACCGGCCCTCCCTCCGGAGCAAGACCCTCCTTCGCAAGCTGGGTAATCCGTCAAAGGAAGATGCCCCGGGAGGGTCAATCCCTTTCTCGTGGACTCCCCGACGCGGGCTGGTGAGTCGCATCGAGAAGACCTTGTCCACGTCGTCAAAGAATTGGGACTCACGACTCGGCCTGCGTCACAGTAGTTGCATTCATTCGCTACCGTCAGTGACTTAATAGCGGGAGGATGGGCGGCTTTGCTTAGGGTTTCCCGGTCCCAATCCCTTCGACCCCCCTTGGGGTGCTCCGAGGAGTAGTCCAGCATCCGGGCCGACCTCCACCACCGTTAAGGCGGCGGCGAGCGGGCAATCAGCTCCGGCACCGCGTGTGGGCCCACATGGATCACAACCGACCGGATAAGGCTTCGTAAGTTCTCTAGAATGAATGCTTTGCCAGCCCGCTGGATGTGCTGCTCTTCCGCTCCTGTAGCCTTACGCGTAATCAGTATTACTGGTGACGATTTAAGCCTCGATCGGACGCGTGGCCATGGGGGGCATCTACGCACACATCGATACTTGGCCTGTAATCGCCTGCCAGATGGGTAGAAAGCTCATTGTAGCGCTCGCCATTGATGTGGACGGGGGCTGGGATGCCAACTACTCCGTCCTCCCGTCCTCCCGTCCTCCCGTCACAGGTTGACCGAAGAGACTGCAGTCCGGGCCGGCTCGAACCTTTGGGATTTCGCACCCCGTCGGGGACCAACGGCTGGTACTTCAACGATTCTCAGAACTGGGTCCCACCATTTAAGGGCTCGCGTGTGTCATCTGGTGTGCCATATCCGGGGTGACGCTCCGTATTTCTCGCGGCCGGTCGGTGATAACTACAACGACCTAACTCCTCGAAACTCAATCGCCACCGAGCGCCACCCGGGATGATGGGCCGACACGGAAGAACTCACGAAATCGGTTTAGCAAACCGCTGGTTTCAGCCGCTCACCCACCTCTCCGGCGCTTATCGGCCGAACGGCGGATTGTACGGGAAGTGGCCGATGAGTCACAAACCAGCGGTTCCGCGCTGCGCGCGGCCGCTGGGGAAGCGGCGGCTAAGCCGCCGCAGTCTACGGCGGCCTCTGGCCGCCTTCGACTCAGCCACTCACCCACCTCTCCGCACGCTCCGGGGTCGGCTAGTGTACGAGATAGCTGGATGAGTCACAAACCAGCGGTTCCGCGCTGCGCGCGGCCGCTGGGGAAGCGGCGGCGGAGCCGCCGCAGTCTACGGCGGCCCAGGCCGCCTTCGACTCAGCCGCTCACCCACCTCTCCTGCATCGCGGCTGGGAGTTCCGGGGCGGCCCCTGGCCGCCTTCGACTCGAGCCACTTGGCTCATCTCTCCTGCGGTCCGGCTTGGAGTCGAGGACATCGCGCGGGGGCCGCGGGTTGCCCGGCCTGCTGTTATCTGGATGAAAATGGGGCGGATGGACGTCTGGTGTCGGCTCGAGGTCGGGAAGGGCGGAGTGGTGCGGGTTCAGGTGATGCATCCCAGCGGGGAGATCCTCGCTTCGTTTCCTTCGGGGCATTTTGGCGAGGCGCTCGTCGGGCGGATACGGGCGGGTCAGATTCGGGCGCGGCTTCTGCCGTTGGACGGGGGGGCGGCCCGCTTGCTGGTTCTCGCGGAGCCTTCGGGGAACGTCGTTTTCGAGGAGCGGATCCCCTGACGCCAACGGCCAGCTAGGACGCTCGCGACCGGATCTCGTCCGAGCCGAAGTAAGGGCGAAGCGCTTTCGGGATCTCGATCGAGCCGTCGGCGCGCTGGTAGTTTTCGAGCACGGCGACGAGAGCGCGCCCGATCGCGAGGCCCGAGCCGTTCAGCGTATGGACGTACTCCGGCTTGTCGCCGTCCGCGCGGCGGAATCGGATCGATGCGCGGCGCGCCTGGAAATCTTCGAAGTTCGAGCAGGAGGAGATCTCCTTGTACTCGTTCAGCCCCGGCAGCCACACCTCGAGGTCGTAGGTCTTGGCGGGGTTGAATCCCATGTCTCCCGTCGAGAGCGTGGCGACGCGGTACGGCAGCTCGAGGCGGCGCAGTACTTCTTCGGCGTGCTGCGTGAGCTGCTCGTGGACTTCCCAGGACTGGTCGGGACGGGCAAACGTGACGAGCTCGACCTTGTCGAACTGGTGCTGGCGGATCATCCCCCGGGTGTCCCGCCCCGCGGCGCCGGCCTCCGACCGGAAGCACGACGTCATGGCCGCGTAGCGGATCGGGAGGTCGTTACCGCGCAGGATCTCGTCGCGGAAGAGATTCGTGACGGGCACCTCGGCCGTCGGGATCAGGTAGTAGCCCTCGCGCGTCTGAAACAGGTCGCCCTCGAACTTGGGAAGCTGTCCCGTTCCGAAGAGGGAGTCCGCGTTCGTCAGCACCGGCGGAAGAACTTCTTCGTACCCGTGCTCCCGCGTGTGGAGGTCGAGCATGAACGCCCCGAGCGCCCGCGAGAGCCGCGCGCCCGCACCCATCAGCACGGTGAACCGGGCGCCGGCGACCTTCCCGCCGCGCTCGAAGTCGAGGATCCCGAGGGCGGCTCCGAGGTCCCAGTGGGGCAGCGCGGGGAAATCGAACGCGCGCGGCGTGCCCCAAGTGCGCTCGATCCGGTTCGATTTCTCGTCGGCGCCGCGCGGAACGCTCGCGTGAGGGACGTTCGGTATCCGGCGCTCGGTCTCCGCGAGCTGCTCTTCCCGCCCCTGCGTTTCCTCCTCGAGCGCCTTGATCTCCTCTTTTAAGACCTTCATCTCGGCGAGCGCGACCGGGTCGGGTTTTCCGCGCACGGCGGTCAGCTCGTTGCGGCGGCGCCGCTTCTCCTCGAGACGCGTGACGCTGTCGCGGCGATCCCGGTCGAGCTCGACGAACCGCTCGATCCCGGACGCCGAGTAGCGTTCCGGGAAATCGCGGAGGAGCGTCTCCGCCTCTTCCCGCAGACGTTCGCGTGATAACATGAGCGCAGCCGGTTTATATCGCGCCTGTGTCCGAGTCAACGGTTTCCGAGTCCACCCTCTTCGAGCCAACCGCTTGAGCCCCCCCTTCCAGCTGCCCGATGTCGATTGCGTCGTGGTCAACCGCGACGGCGGAGATGCCCTTTTTGCCGCGCTCCGTTCGCTCGAGGGGCAGACGGGAATCGATCTCTCGATCGTGGTCATCGACAACGGCTCCGCGCTCGCGGAGCGCGAGCGGCTTTCGCGGGAGTGCCCGGAGGTGCGCGTCGTACCGTTCTCCCGGAATCTCGGATTTGCCGGCGCGGCGAACGAGGGCATCGCCCGGACGCGGTCGCCGTTCATCTTTCTGCTGAACAACGACGCCGTTCTCGAGCCGGACTACATCGCGCGCCTGGCGGGACGCCTCGAGCTCGACGACCGCCTCGCGGCCGTGCAGGGGCTGGTCGAGACCGCCGATGGGTCGCGTGTGGATTCCGCGGGTCTCGACTGGAACGACCGGCGGGAGGCCATGCCGCTTCTCGGCGGCTGCGATCCGGCGGAGGTCCCGCGCCGCGTGTTCGAGGTAGCCGGAGTGTCCGCCACCGCGGCTCTCTATCGGCGCACGGCGCTCGACGCCGTGGTCGCGCCGGGGGGCGAAGTCTTCGATTCGTCGTTCTTCGCCTACTATGAGGATGTCGATCTGTCGCTGCGCCTGCGCCGCGCGGGTTGGCGCTTTGCGTGCGATCCCGCCGCGATCGCGCGGCACGAAGGCTCTCGCACGGGCTCCCGCACTCCCTGGAAGCGCGCGAAATGGCTTGCGCGGAATCGATGGAGCACGCTGTTTCGCAACTTCGATTCCGGGCTCGTGCGCCGGGAGATCCCGAGCCTCCTGCGCGCTGATCTCGCCCATGCCCGCACGCTCGGATGGCGCGCGCCGATTTTTCTGATGTCCGTGTGGCCGCGGATCCCGTTCGCGGCGCGCGCCGCGGAAGCCTCCGCGGCGGCCGCCGGTTCGCGCCGGCTCACCGAATGGCCGAGCCCGGCCCCGCCTTCCGATCCCGACGCGCCGGGGCGGCGGGACCTTCTCGCCGGGTGAGCGCCCCGCAGGCGGCTGACTCGCGGCCGGCCGGCGGTCGCGTCGGTGAGATCACCGCGATCCTCGTCTCCTGGCGGGACGCGGAGGATCTCGAAGCCTCCGTCCGATCGCTGGCCGAAGCGTTTCGCGGCCGAGCGCGCGCGGACCTTCGCGTCTCGCTCGTCGCCGTGGGAAACGGGGACGGACCCGCCTCGATCCGGCCAGATCGGATCCGGGAGATCTGGCCGGGAGCCCTGATCCTCACGAACGAGACGAACAGCGGGCTCGGTCCCGCCGCGAACCAGGCGGCGTCCGCGGCCGCCGGGGACGTGCTGCTCTTTCTCAACCCGGATACGCGCGCCATCGGCGACCCATTCTCCGCGCTGGCCCGAGGATTCGAGGAGCATCCGGAGGCCGTGGCACTCGCACCGCGGCTTCTCGACGCCGACGAGGCCGACGAGGCCGTCGAGTCCGGTGAGATCGCGAGTGCCGCCGCCGCTCCGGCCGGGCCGCCGCATCCGCGCCGGCTCGCTCCACCCGGCGCGGAAGACCAGTTCACGTTCCAGCTGAGAACGCTTCCGAGGCTGTGGCCGGATGCGCGCGAGCTCTTTCTGCTGGATCATCTCTTTCCCAACGGCATGGCCCGCCGCCGCGCGCGATACGCGGATGCGGACCGGACTCGGTTTTTCGCGGTGGAACAAGCTGCCGCCGCTGCTCTCGCGGTGCGCGCCGATGTGTTCGCGAGGCTGCGCGGATTCGACGAGGCGTTCGTCCCGGCGTGGTTCGAGGACGTGGACCTTTGCGCCCGGCTCGGAGAGGAAGGAGCGATTCTCTTCTGGCCGGACGCACGCTTTCGCCACGCGGGCGGGGCATCCTCTGAGCGCCTCGGTTACGACCGCTTCCTGCCGATCCTCTATCGCAACGCCCTGCGATACCGGCGGAAGCACTATGCGGCGCCGGCGCGATGGGCTTACCGCGGGATGCTCGCCGCCGGCATGGTGCTGCGTCTCGCGGTGCTGCCGCTGCGACGACACGTTCCGCGGCCGCGGTCCGAGTCCGCGCGCGCATACCGCGGCGTCCTCGCCGTCGTGCTCGGCAGGCACCCATGATCGACGTCACGATCATCGTCGTTTCTTACAACGACGCGTCGGATCTGCCGGTGTCCGTCGGGTCCGCTCGCGCCCAGCGCGGGATTTCGAGCGAGGTGCTCGTCGTCGACAACGCTTCCGTGGACGGCTCGCGCGAAGCAGCCTCGCGGGCCGGAGCGCGCGTGCTCGAGATGTCTGAAAACGTCGGATTCGCAGCCGCCATGAACGCCGGAATCGACGCGGCGTCGGGTCGGTACATCCTCGCCCTCAATCCCGACTGCCGGCTCGAGCCCGATTTCGCCGCGACTCTGACAGCCCGTCTCGACGCTCGTCCGGACGCCGGCTCCGCCTCCGGGCGGCTCCTCCGAACCGAGGGGCCCGCCCTCGCCGCCAGCGCGATCCTCGACTCCGCGGGCATCCTCTTCACGAGCTCCGGGAGGCACTTCGACCGGGGCGCCGGGCTGCGGGCCGCGGGCCGATTCGAGCGCGAGGAGGAAGTGGCGGGAGCGTCGGGCGCCGCCGGCTTTTACCGGCGCCGCGCGCTGGACCACGCGAGGATCTCGACGGGCTATTTCGATGCCGACTTCTTTCTTTACCGGGAAGACGCCGACCTCGCGTGGCGCCTGTCCAACCTGGGCTGGAAATGCCTGTACGTGCCCGGCGCCGTCGCCGCCCATCGCCGCCGAAACCTGCCGGAGCGCCGGCGGGCCATGAGCGCCCTCGTCAACCGCCACTCGGTCAAGAACCGGTTCCTTCTCCGGATCAACAATCAGTCGGCCCGCGATTTCGCGACGACTTTCATCCCCACCATCGCGCGCGACCTCGTCGTCCTCGGCGCGTGCCTGACGGTGGAGCGGACCTCCTTGCCGGCCTTCGGCTGGCTCTGGCGCAACCGGTCCCGTCTCTGGTCGAAGCGCCGCGAGATTCGGGCGAAGCCGCAGCGGCAGGAGATGCTGCCCAGGGAAACAGCGGAGAACTGACGTGACGGCCTCGATGCGACGGCCGGATGTCCAGTCCTCGGTCCCGCCTCGAAGAACGGACAACAGGAGCGGCTAACGAATAGCAGATAACGGACAACTGATAACTTCCCTCCATGCGCCTCGCCATCCTCGGAACCCGGGGCATCCCCGCCCGGTACGGGGGGTTCGAGACGCTCGCCGAGGAGCTTTCGGCGCGGCTGGCGGCCCGCGGACACGAGGTGACGGTCTACGGGCGTTCTCGCTACGCTGTCGCCGGGCTCGAGTCCTGGCGCGGCGCGCGCATCCGGGTCCTGCCGACGATCCCGACGAAGTATCTCGACACGGTCGTCCACGGATTCCTCTCGGCCTTCGACGCCGCGCTCGAGCGCTACGACGCCGTCCTCGTCTGCAACGCGATCAACGCGGCCGCGTCCTTTCTGCCGCGGATCTCGGGACGAACGCGCGTCGTGCTCAACGTGGACGGTCTCGAGCGCAACCGGAAGAAATGGAATTTCCTGGGACGAGGGGCGTACCGCGTCTCGGAGCGGCTGTCGGCGATCCTCCCGGACGTGATCGTGTCGGATGCCCGCGTCATCGAAACGTATTACCGGGAGCGCTACGCCTGCCCGAGCGTCTTCATTCCTTACGGGGGCGATCTGCCGGCGCCGCTCGGTACGGGCACGCTCGACCGGTTAGGACTGAAGCCGGAAGGTTATGTCCTGTACGTCTCACGGCTCGAACCGGAGAACAACGCTCTTGCGGTCGTCGAGGCCTATCGGGCCGTTCCGGGCGGGACGCCGCTCGTGGTGGTGGGCGATGCGCCTTATGCCCGCGCGTACATCGAGAGGGTTCGTGCGTCCGCCGATCCGCGCGTTCTCTTTCCCGGCGCCATCTATGGCGAGGGATACCGGGAACTTCTGGCACACGCGGCGATCTATGTCCAGGCGACGGAGGTCGGGGGGACCCATCCGGCGCTCGTCGAGGCCCTCGGCTACGGGAGGGTCACTTGCTATCACCAGTCACCCGAAAACGAGGAGGTCGCGGGCGGCGCGGCATTGGCGTTCGACGTCCGCAGGCCGGAGAGCCTGAGCCGGATCCTGACGGCCTTGCTGGACGATCCCGCGGGCCATTCCGTATGGAAAGAGCGAGCACGAAAGCGAACAGAAGAACGGTATCGTTGGGATGATGTCACCGACCGATACGAAGCCATTCTGGCCGGAAGTGCTTCGATCCCTTAACATTGCGCCGTCGCGGTCATGATCGACCGGACCGATTTTCCATGCTGAAGCAAAAAGCCCGCGCGATCGCGCTCGGAGTCCTGGTCGGTGACCTCGCCCTGACGGCGGTCTCCCTCCCGGTCGCTTATCTGATCCGACACGGCGTCCTGACGAGCCTCTCCCCGACGCTCTTCCCGACCCCCCTTCACCCGTTCGACCGATACCTCGTCCTGCTGTTCCTGATCCTTCCCTTCTGGGCGGTGATGCTCTATTCGGCGGGCTTCTATCGCAGCCACCGGACGCTGCCGCTCGCGGAAGAGATCTGGGCCGCGACGAAGGTCGCGATTGGCGGGACCGCGGTTCTCGCTCTCCTCGTGTATGGCCTGCGGCTCGACTTCGTCAGCCGCTGGCTGCTGGTCGTGTTCGCGGCCGTGAACTTCGCGCTGCTCGCCACCGAGAAAGTGATTCTGCGTCTCACTTCGCGCTGGGTTCGCGCGCGGGGGTACAACTTCCGCACCGTGCTGCTGGTGGGCACCGGTCAGAAGGCCGCACAGCTCGCCGATTTTCTCGAGGCCCATCCACACTGGGGGTTTCGCGTCATCGGATACCTCGACGACGAGAACGGAGGGGAGATCCGTCGCGCGAACCGGTGGCCGAGCCTGGGCCGGATCACGGACTTCGAGGGGGTCCTCTCGCGGGAAGTCGTCGACGAGGTCGTTTTTGTCATCGAGAAGGGAAAGCTCGGAGCCTACGAAGAGGCGCTCCTGATCGCGGAGCGGCACGGGGTACGGGCCCACGTCTCGCTCGACATCTTTCCGCACGTGTTCGCGCGGCCCGTGCTCGAAGAGCTCGACGGCGTTCCGCTCCTTTCGTTCACGACGACACCGTCGAACCCGACTCAGCTCCTCATCAAGCGCGGAGTCGATCTCATGGTGTCCCTGGCGCTCTTTCTTCTCACGCTTCCGATTCAGATTCTCGCCGCGATCGCGATCCGCCTGACTTCGTCGGGCCCCGTCTTCTTCCGGCAGGTCCGATGCGGGTTGAACGGCCGGCACTTCACGCTTCTCAAATTCCGCACGATGGATCTCGGCGCGGAGGAGCGCCTGCTCGAGATTTCGCACCTGAACGAGATGTCCGGCCCGGTCTTCAAGGCAACGAAGGATCCCCGGCTGACTCCCGTCGGGCGGATTCTCCGGCGTCTCTCGATCGACGAGCTGCCGCAGCTCTGGAACGTCATCCGCGGGGACATGAGCCTCGTGGGTCCGAGGCCTCCATTGCCCGAAGAGGTTTCGCAGTACGAGCCCTGGCAGCGGCGGCGCCTGTCGATGAGTCCCGGCCTGACGTGCCTCTGGCAGGTGTCCGGCCGCAACGAGGTGGACTTCGACCGGTGGATGGCGCTCGATCTGAAGTACATCGACACGTGGTCGCCGATGCTGGACCTCAAGATACTGCTGAAGACAGTTCCGGCCGTTTTGAGCGGACGGGGAGCCCGGTAGAGCCGGCGATCCCGTCAAACAAGCGATCTCGCGATCTCGCGATCTCATGATCTCGCGATCGATCGAACTATCGGGTTATCGCGGAATCTACGGAAGCCGGAAGCAAGATCGCTGTATCAACGGGCAATCTCGCGAAAACCTTTTCGAACTGTCGGAGAGTTTCCTTGGGCGCCGAACTCTACCCACGAGTGAGAGGGGAGACTCCGATTACCGATAGTTCGATGATCCGATTGATCGCGAGATCATGAGATCGCGAGATCACGAGATTTTGACTCGAGCGCCCGGTCGATCGTTCTATCTATCTGTTCCCATTGGCGCCCCGAGTCGTCCCCTCGACGCCTTCGCTCTCTTTGTAGAGATACTTGATCGAGGCTTTCGGGATGAGCAGGTTCGGGCCGCGTTCGCGGTTCACCTTCAGGCAGTGCTTGTCGTACCACTCGATCCAGCCGCGGACGAGCTCGCCGTCCGTCAGGACCACCACCATGGGTGTCTTGGCGGCCATCTGCTTGAGGTAGTAGTAGCTCTCCGCATTCGTCTGCTCGGCGGGAGTCTGTTTGCGCTGGGCGAAGGTGCGCGTGGGATAGCGCTCGGCGAGCTCGGAGAGATTCGGCCGGATGAGCTTCCGGTTGCCCGGCGACTCGTCTTCGCCTCGATGGGAGCTGGCTGCAGGATTACGGGTCGGCACTTTGTCACTCTCGGTCCCCGGTCATAGCGGGGTCTTTGCTCTCCTTAAACGACCGCCTCGGGAGAAATATTCTCCGGTTTGCGCGCGGCCGTGGAGTTGTCGAAAGCGGGCCGTCCCCCCTCGTCTTCGTACGCCAGGCAGCACATCAGCCGCCCGCACATTCCGGAGATTTTCGAGGGATTCAGCGACAGATTCTGGTTTTTCGCCATCTTGATCGTGACGGGGTGGAAGCCCTTCAGGAAGGTCGAGCAGCAGAGCGTCAGGCCGCACGGACCGAGCCCTCCCCGCATCTTGGTCTCGTCGCGGGGCCCGATCTGGCGCATCTCGATTCGGGTCGGGTACTTGATCGCGAGGTCGGCGACGAGCCGCCGGTAGTCGATCCGAGACTCCGAAGTGTAATAAACCGTGTACTTACGCGCGTCGAAGCTCTCCTCGGCGCGGACGAGCTTCATCGGGAGCCGCTTTTCCTCTGCCAGCGCGCGCGTATCCTCGAAGAACTGTGTTTCCCGGTCGATCTTGGCCTGGTAGTTGGCCAGGTCGGAGTCCCCGGCCACCCGGACGAGCCGGCGCGCTTCGCGGAGCTGGCACTGCTTCAGGATCAGGGGGTGGAGGGTCGTCACCTGGGCGAATTCGTGGCCCTGATCCCCCTCGACGACCAGCCGCTGACCCTTCTCGAGGGTGACTCCTGCCGTCTCGCAGAAAACCACCCGACCGTCTTCGTGCTCGTTGATCCGGATGCCCACGTAGTGGCCTCCCGGATTGAAGGAATTGCCTGTCGTGCAACCACCGCAACCGGACATGTGAACTCCCGTAAACCTTTACATTAGCATGGCTTGGGCTTCGCGGAGGCGCCGGTCTGCCTCCCGGGATCCTCGCCGGCTCGTTACGTTTTCGCGCCTCGCAAGATCCGCCCGCCGCCGGCTGCGCCTCCCTACCGAGGCACGCGTCGGCCTTGCCGCTGGAGGGGAACCGGGGCCGCCGCTCGTCGTTCGGTCGCAGTCGCAGAGAGGCGACCGCCAGAGCTCGGCGTGCTCCCTCACTCATGGCCTCGTACGGGAGGCTCCGCCGGCGGCGGGCTCCAGGGAGACTCAAGTCGCACTGTGAGCCCGGAGCCGGGAGCCCTCCCGGAGGAGACCGGCTTTCGGCCGCGGCGTTCGCTGTGCGAAAAGGCGGCCGAAAGAGCGCTTCGCTAGAGAACAATCCAGAGAGCTCGCGGGTTCGGCGGTTTCCCTTCGACAGTGCACGATAACTGCTCCGATTTCGCGGAGGCGCGGCTGCCATTTCTCTGCTTGAGCATCCGGAGCCGCGCCGTGTCGACGGAGCGGAGAGGGCGGACGGCCACGGGCGTCTCGACGCACGAAGGGGATACGTCAGCGCCCACTTACTCCAGCGTGCGGACAATCTCGTCGAGCAGGTCTTCCGGTAGGAGGCCTTCGGGGAGCGCGCGGACGCCTGGTATCGAGTGCCCGGGGGAGGCCGGCGTGAAAAGCGGGGGAGGGGCGGGCTCTTCTTCCTGAATTTCTCGGATGGTCGCGAGGGCGTCGGGGCCCAGGATGACGATGGCGTCGATGCGGCGGTTGCGGCCCAGCTTTTCGAGCGCCTGTTCGGCGGTGTGGGCGCGGAGAATCTCGATCGATGGGCGTGCTTGCGCGAGCTTCTCGAGGGCCGGTCCTTCGGGGGCGACGACGAGGATCGTGAACATGGCTAGTCGGGAGCCCCCGGCGCTCGCTCGACCCAGATCGAGGCGGCCGCGCCCGGGTGGGGGCGGTCGCTGGCGCTCCTTCCGACGTAGAGCTCGAACGTGTAGAGACCCGGCCGATCCGGAGTGAACGAGAGGGTGAATTCGCGCCCCGGGAGGGGCCGGATGCGGTCCTCGGTGGTCATCCCGACGACGCGGATCGCACGCTCGCCTTCCGGCACGTAGGCGATTGCGGGGCGCGGATAGGAGTAGCTCGTCCGCGAAGTGGCCTCTTCCCGCGTCAGCGCGCGCGGCGCCGTTTCGCGGGCGATGGTCACGAACCGGATCTGGTATCCCGAAAGGGGGCGGCCCGAGAGGGAGAGTGTTCCGGCGTCCTGGATGATCGTCAGCCGGTCGAGGCGTCGCGTCAGAAACTCCTGCGACATCTGGAAGCGGCCGTTGGCGATGGCGTATCCGACTCCCACGTGCGTCGCGTCCGGGTCGAGGATGGTGATGCGATGGCCGTCCGCGGGAGGCTTCTCCGCCATCATCTCGGCCTGGCCCTGGAGCGCCAGGGAAATGGTCGGCTCCTCGAAACGGCGGGCCGTCGTGATCCACGACACGGAGTTCTCGGAGTTCAGGGCGAGGATGCCGCCAAAGCTCATGCGGGCATAGGGCGGAACGCCGTCCATGAGGAAATGGCCCCGCGTCTTTTCGACGATCTGCCGGGCGCAGAACTCATCGGAGAGACGGGAGGCCGCTTCGTCCCAGGAAACGGGGCCGACGCCCAGCCGGGCGCGATCCAGGTTGATTCGCTCGAACACCGCCGCCTTGACCGGGTCGCCCGGGCGCGCGGGGTCGGGGTACGCCTCCGAAAACGGACGGGCGAGGGCCGGCGCCCTGATTCGCAGGCGGAGGGCCGAGGGAGCCGCGGCTACCGCCAGCATCGCCGCGAGGAGCAGCCCGACGCGCCCGGACAGACGTGCTACGTTCATTCGTTCAACGGGGAAACGCCGCCACGGGAGGGTCGCTTCCCGATTCCGGCCGGACGTCGGCGGGCCCGGCGGGCGAAGTTCGAAGAAGAGCTGTCCGAGTCAGAGCACACGAGGTGCAGAAGATGGAATCCATTCATTTTGGAACGTCCGGCTGGAGAGCGATTCTCGCGGAGGAGTTCACGTTTGGCAACGCGCGCCGCGTCGTTTCGGCGATTGCCCGGACGCTCGAGGCGGAAGGCAAGGCCGGTGAGCTCGTCCTGATCGGATACGACACGCGTTTTCTTGCCGGCCGGTTTGCCGCGGAAGCCGCGCGCATTCTCGGGAAGGCAGGATTTCGGGCCGAGATGTCGAACAGGCCCGTTCCCACGCCGGTTCTCGCGTTCGAGATCCGCCGCCGCCATGCAGCCGGAGCCGTCAATTTCACGGCCAGCCACAATCCGCCCCAGTATCTCGGGATCAAGTTCTCGACGTCGGACGGTGCGCCGGCGCTTCCGGACATCACGACGAAGATCGAGGGATTCATCGCCCGGACGGGCGAGCTGCCGCCTCCCCCGGAAGATCCGGTCATCACGTTCGATCCGGCGCCGGCCTATCTCGATGATCTCGGGACGAAAGTCCTGGCCGCGGACGTCGCGAAAGGAAATCCCCACTTCTCTCTCGATTTCCGCTACGGCACCTCCGCGGGCTTTCTCGACGCCTATCTCGAGAGAACGGGAGTCCGGCTCGAGCGGCTTCACGCAAACGCCGATCCGCTCTTCGGCGGCCAATCCGCCCAGTGCGGGGAAAAGGAGCTCGTCGCGCTCGGTCGAGCCGTGGTCGATCATCGGTCCCGGCTGGGTCTCGCCTGCGACGGCGACGCGGACCGGTTCGGGGTGTGCGACGAGAAGGGCGCGTACGTCCAGCCGAACCAGATCCTCGCCCTGCTCGCCCACGATCTGCTCGGGCGCCGGGGCCGGCGCGGCGGCATCGCCCGGAGCGTGGCGACGACGCACGCCCTGGACGCGATCGCGGCGAAGTACGGCGTAATGCTTTACGAGACTCCGGTGGGCTTCAAGTACATCGGCGAGAAGCTCATCGCGGGCGAGATCCTCTTCGGAGGAGAAGAGAGCGCCGGGCTGACCGTCGAAGGGCACGTTCCGGAGAAGGACGGGATCCTGGCCGACCTGCTCGTCGCGGAGATGACGGGCGGAACGGACCAGTCGCTCGGCCAGCTCGGCGACGCGCTCGCGAAGGAGATCGGTCCCTTCGTGTCGCGCCGCGTCGATCTCGCGCTCTCCCCCGAAGCGCGGCAGGCTCTCGCGCGCCGGCGCGCCGCGCCGCCCTCGGATCTGGCCGGCCGCAAGGTCGACCGCGTCAACCTTCTCGACGGATTGAAGTTGATTTTCGGGGACGGTTCGTGGATTCTGGTTCGAGAATCAGGCACGGAGCCGGTCGCACGCGTGTACGCCGAGGCGGCGTCGGAGAAGGATGCCTCGGCGCTCGCGGTCGCGGCGGAAGAGCTTCTGAAGGGCTGAGCTGGAAAGTCGCGGGAAGCGAACTGCCGGACGGACGCGGAGATTCAACCGGAAAGGTGGCGGCTTGAGTTTTTCGATCGAAGGCGTCCTGGGGCGCGAGATCCTCGATTCCCGGGGCAATCCCACGGTCGAAGTGGAAGTGCTGCTCTCGGGCGGCGCGACCGGAACCGCCGGCGTTCCGTCGGGAGCTTCGACGGGCGCCCGCGAGGCGCTCGAGCTGCGCGATCACGACCCCAAACGGTACGGAGGAAAGGGAGTCCTGAAAGCCGTCGCCCACATCAACGGCGAGATCGCCGACGAGGTCGCGGGAGCGGATGCCCGTGATCAGGCGCTCCTCGACCGGATCCTGATCGAGCTCGACGGCACCCCGAACAAGGGGCGTCTCGGCGCCAACGCGATCCTCGGGGTGTCCATGGCGGTCGCCCGCGCCGCGGCCGAGGCGTCGGGACAGCCGCTCTACCGTTACCTCGGCGGCGCCGGCGCCCGGACTCTGCCCGTGCCCATGATGAACGTCATCAACGGCGGCGTGCACGCTGACAACCGGCTCGACCCCCAGGAGTTCATGGTCTGCCCGGTCGGATTCACCCGTTTCTCGGAAGCGCTGCGCGCGGGCGTCGAGGTCTTCCACGCCCTGAAGGCCATGCTCAAGAAGAAAGGCCTTTCGACCGCGGTCGGCGACGAAGGGGGGTTCGCGCCCGACATCACGTCATCGCGGGAAGCCCTGGATCTGCTGGTCGCGGCGATCGAATCGGCGGGTCATAAACCGGGGCGCGACATCGTGATCGCGCTCGATCCGGCCGCGTCCGAGTTCTACGAGAAGAAGAAGTACGTCCTGGCGGGAGAGAAGAAGACGCTGTCGTCGGATCAGATGGTGGCGTACTGGTCGTCGCTCGTCGCCGACTATCCGATCGCCTCGATCGAGGATGGCCTCGCGGAAGGGGATCGGGAGGGCTGGATCGCGGCGACGCGGGAGCTCGGCGACCGGATCCTGCTCGTCGGGGACGACGTCTTCGTGACGAATCCCGGGATCCTCGCCCGCGGTATCGCGGACGGCGTCGGTAACGCCCTTCTCGTCAAATTGAACCAGGTCGGAACCGTGACCGAGACCCTGGATGCCGTCCGCCTCGCGCAGACGAACGGATACCGCACAATCGTGTCGCACCGCTCCGGCGAGACGTGCGACGACACGATCGCGGACCTCGCGGTCGCGGTGAACAGCGGCTTCATCAAGACCGGGTCGGCCTGCCGCGGAGAGCGGCTGGCGAAGTACAACCGCCTCCTCGTGATCGAGGAGGATCTGGGCGCAGCGGCCATTTTTCCCGGCCAGCAGGCCTTTCCGAGAGCCCTTCCCGCGTGAGGGAAGCCCCCCCTCCTCCCCGCGCGCCCCGGCCGATCATGGCGTTCTTCGTCTCGCTCGCGGCGTCTTCGGCCCTGCTGGCGTTGCTGCTCCTCTGGGATCACCGTGTGCTGGAGCTCAAGAACGCGCGGCAGGAAGTCAGGGATCTCGACGTCCAGATCGCGCAGCGCAATCTCGAGAATGACGATCTCAAGCTGCAGATCGAGGCAGCGAAGCGTCACGAGTTTCCGGCGGAGCAGGTCGCCCGTGAGGAGTTGCATCTCGTGAGCGCGGACGACCTCGTGCTTCTGTATCCCGCCGGAGCGCTGACCGCTCCGGAAAAGAAACCGGTCGAGAAGAAGCCCGCGCGCCGCTGAGCGCGCGAGGGTCTGAGGATTACCGGCCGCCAGAAACGGGCCGAGTTACCGCCCGCCATGAGCGGGCTGAGTCTTACCGCCCGCCACGAGCGGGCTGAGTCTTACGCGCGCAACGAGCGCGCGAGGACGACAACCACGAGCACCGCCGCGACCGCGATCGCTATCCAGATCCATCCTGGCGCGGAGGCCTTTCCGTCTGCGGCTCCCGAAGAGCCCCGGGCGGGCGCCGCGACCCCGGCGGGGAGCGCGGGAGAAGACAGGACGCGCGCCGCGACGAGGTCGAGATCGTACGCGGGCGCCGACGCTGCCTCGTTGCCCGAAAGCAGCGTGAGCTTCTCGCCCGGCGCGAAGACGAAATCGATCCGGGGAACCGAGCTCCACACCGCGGCGGACCCGACGGTGAGCCGGGCGTTGTCGCCGTTTTCCACCACGACGCGGATCTGTGCCGCCGATGGGCGCTGGATCCCTATCGCGAGAGGCGAGAATGCATCTTCGGATTTCTTCTCCCAGGACGAGCTCCCGAGAATGCGGGTGCCGGCTTCCCCGCGAGCGTCGGTGATCGCCTCCTGGACGACGGCCTGGCGGGAGAAGTAGGCGGGCCCGGAAGCCGTCAGCTCCACGGTATCGATCGACGCGGGCTCGTGGATCTGTTCGAGCTCGACGATCGTCTTCGAGCCGCTGCTGGCGTCCCGGATGGAGGCCGGCTGGCGCTCGCGGTGGGCCGCCCGCTCGAGCACGTACGGGACCTGGCGGCCGCCCCCGTCGAGAAGGCGCGGTGTGCCGGGGCCCTGTCCGGCGGGCCCGGAGAGATCCAGATACGCGACGTTGCCGGAGGTGGGAAGCACGATGGGCTGGCGGCGCTTCCAGGAAGCCGCATCGGGCAGCTCGCCGCGGGCCGGCAGCGGAAATGCTGGCGCGGCCGCACCCTGCGGCGCCCCGAGAGACGCGATCGAGACCTCTCCGTCGCGCGGCCGCCCCTTCGCGAGCGCCCGTTCGAGGTCGTACCGGGGAGGCTCGGCGAGCACCGATCCGTAGAGCAGCCGCAGCGACGCGCCCTCGGGCGCCGAGAAGAGGATCGCCCGGGGACGGGCCAGCGCGATGACTCGCGAAATGACGAGAGCCGGACCGTCCAGCCGTTCCACCTCGATCTCGAGCGAGCGCGCCGACGAGTCACCGATCGGGATCACGTCGTTACCGTTCGAAGCGTCCGTGCCGTTGGCCGAGCGGGCGAGAAGGCCCTCGCCGACCGGGCGCCGCAGCAGCTCGCCGTGGAAGAAAACTCTTTCCGTCACCCGCACGCGTCGGGAAAACGCCTGCCCGGCCGCCTCGATCCGAAGGGCGACGATCCCGAGGTTGCCGGCCGGCAAGGTGACCGTCCGGGCTCCATTCTCCGGCGCGGCGGCCGAGAGCGCCAGAGGCACCTCGCGGAGATCCGGCTCCGCCCCTCTCGTCCGGAGGATGGCCTGCCGCGGAGAGACGGGGTCGCCGTTCCGATCGTCGAAGCGGAAGCGCCACCACTGCCGGTCGTTCGGCGGGAAGCGAAGCGTCGTCGACTGCGTCCGTCGCGTGGAGAAGACGCTTCCGGACGCGATCGCGCGCCACGTCTTCCGGTCATCCGAGGACTCGATCACGAGAGGCTTCAGGTAGTCCTCGCCGTCGATCACGAGGGTGACGCCGGACGCCGCCGCGGGATGCGGGCCGCGATCCGCCATCGCCGTGGTCTCCCGCCCCGGGACGCGCTCCACATCCCGGAGCTCGATCCGCGTAGCGGCACTGCCGATCCGATCTTCGAGGGCCCAGGGAACCTCTTCGCTGGCGGCGTCGACGATCCGCAGATCGGGAAGCCCGGAACGGCAAGCGTCGAGCACGTCGTCGGGGATGGGAAGTCGCGCCCAGCCGGGAGCGACGGAGATCGCGCGGGAGTAGCGGAACAGGTCCGCCGGGACGGCGGCCAGCGCGAGAGCCGCCACCGCCACGGAGAGGAGCAGCACGAGGAGCCCGCGCGAGCGGAGAGTCGAGAGCGTCATGGCCGTTCCTTCACGAAGACGAACCTCTGGGTCAGGAACGAAACGGCGAGAAGAGCGACCGCGAGCCCGAGGATCGAGCCCACGCGATAGAGCGCGCCCAGATCCCAGAGATCGTGGAGAAACACTTTACCCATCGTGAGGAGCAGCACGCCGAGCGAAGCGGCCCGCATCGCGCGGGATCCGCGGGTGATGCCGAGCGCGAGCAGAATCATCGCGAAAGCACCCCAGGCGAGCGAATACGTCACGTCCTCGCCGAGGCCTCCTCCGGAAAGGCGGAAACGGAGCTGCCCGCCGGTCGAGTAGAAGTCGGCAATCTCGACGTTCAGGAGGATGAAGAGGAGGATACCGGCGGCCGCGCGCAGGATCGAGGGCACGCGATAACGCTCGGCCCATGCGTGGGTCCGCACGAGCATCGCCGCGACGAGGAAGGCGGCGGCGGGAATCCCGAACGTGTACAGGTACCAGTTGAAGATCCGGGTTCCGCTTCGCGCGTGGTACTGCCACAGGAGAGGGTTGGCGACGAGACGGAAGAACGACGCCGCGGCCAGGCCCGTCGCGACCTGGACGAGGCCTTCCTGCGGAACGCGCTTCCAGAGCCACGCGAGCGCCGCCGCTTCGAGGGCCCACGCGACGGTGATCCACTCCTTGTCGAGAAGAATCGGGATGGCGGCCGTCACGAACGCGAGAGTCACGGCGCCAAAGATCGCGGTCGTGAACCGGCGATCGGCGGGCGACTCGAGAATGGCCGTCGCGCGCTTCAGCGCGAGCAGCGAGGCCACGGCGAAGACGATCGCGGCGGCTCCCAGCACATCCGTACCCCACGCCGGCTTCGCGAGCACGAAGAGAACGGGGAAGTGGAGGATCGGGGCCGCGGCGCTCGAGAGCCACGCGTATCGGCCGCCGCGCCAGCGCGCCGAGAGAAAGGGCAGCGCCCAGAAGACGGCGGCCGGGCTGATGATGAGAGGCAGGAACTCGGAGAGTCTCGCGGGCGCGAACGCCGTCGTGAGAACGAGCAGGCAGACGTAGAGGAAAGCCTGCGCGCCCGCGATCCACGTGCCGGAGGCGAGAACGGTTCCGATGGCGAGGAGCCCCGCGGCGTGCGCGGCGGCGAAGACCCAGAGAGGCAGCACGGGCTCCTTCGGCGCCAGCTCGAGAAACCGCGCGAGGATGAGGAATCCGCCGCCGAGCGAGATCGCCGCCGCGACGCGCTCGGCCGTTCCCGTCCCGGTTCGGGCCTCCCGGCGGAAGAGCGCGATCGCCAGGTACGCCGCGGGGACAGTGGTGAAGAGAAGCAGCGTGACCGTCCGGTTCGCCACGAGGCCGGGCGTGATCCGTCCGGCGAGCGTCGCGACGGAGAACGCCGCCGCGATCGGAACGAGGGGCGAAAATCCCGTGCGTCGCGAGAGGAAAAACGCGCCGAGCGCGAGCACCAGGAGATAGCCCGTCAGGAACGCCGGTGAGACGGCGAGCGGCTCGGCGGACGACATGTACAGGGCCGCTGCCAGGGGCCCGGCCGCGGCGAGCAGCGGAACGGCTTCGGATTCGACGCCGCTCCGCTTTTCTTCCGGACCGCGCCGGGAAACACCGAGCACCGCGAAGAGGCTGGCCAGAACGGCGGCGGCGGCCAGCGCGTACGGCGCCTTTTCGGCGTCCAGATGCGCGCCGGCCCATCCGACGTAGAGGACGACGGAGCCGATGAGCGACAGATACTGCAGAGCGACCCACTGGCGGGAGCGCGACACGGCGATCGCGCCGACGTCCAGGAGAAGCATGTACGCGAGGAGCGCCACGGGCCGGTCCTCGTTCGTCGCGAGGAGGTACGGCGTCAGAAATCCGCCGATGAGCCCCAGAACCGCCACGATGAACGCGCCCCGCCGTGCGGCGAGCAGGCCCGCGGCGACCGTGACGAGAGCCATGCCGGCGAACGTCGCCGTCGAGCCGAGAAGGGCGTACCGGGAATGCGCGGCGAAGAGCGACGCGTACAGGATCGCGACGCCGGCGCCCGCTGTGGCCTGGCCCGCCCAGTCGGCTTTGCTCCGGAGCCAATCGCCGCCCGCGAGCGCCACGGCGCCGACGAGAAGCCCGATCGCGACGCGCGCCGCCGGAGAGATCAGATTGTGCTGGATCGAGTACTGGAGGAAGAGGCCCATCGCCAGAAAGAGAGCGGCGCCGCCCAGCCAGGCGAAGGCGCGCACGCTGATGAGATTTTCCCAGTCGAGCGGCTTGCGGGGCACGGCGGGCGGCGGCGGACGCAGGGGAGGCGCGGAAGACGCAGCGGGAGCCTGCAGTGCCGCCGTTCCTGCTGCGGACGGCGCCGCGGCTCGCGAGGGAGGCACGAACGCGGCGCCCACGGGAGAAGGTGGCTGCGCCGCAGGGAAAGGGACGGAGACGGTGATCGGGACGGGGGGAATCGTCGGACGGGAGCTCGCGGGTACCGCTGGAAAAGGCGCGGGCCCGGTGGCCACGGGGGCAGCCGGTGCGATGGAAGCGGCGCCCGCCGGCACATCCGAGGTTTCCGTGACGCCCCTTCTTCCCAACACGTGGACGCGGGCCGTCAGCTCCGCGAGGGAAGCCCGAAGCTTTGCTCCCTCGCGTCGCGCCCGGCGGGCCTCCACGATCGCCCAGACCGGAAGGCCGAACAGGAGCAGGGCGAGGCAGCCGATCGCGGGGAGAACTTCGTTCATCTGGATGGCTCGCCGGCTGGCGAATGCCGGAAGTCTAGCAGGGGAGATTCGGAAGGCTCCGGCGGTTTGTCATGTGGTTTCTGATAGTTTCTGATCCGACCGGAGGTTCCATGCGCGACGATCCGCCGTCGGGTCCATCCAAGCCTACGCGTCGTTCGTTTCTTCGCACAACGGGAAGCTCGGCAGCGGCCGCCCTCATCGCGGCGCGGGTTCCCGCGAGCCCGACCGTCGTTCCCGGCCAGAAACCCCCGGACGCGGCGGGAGCGGGAATGGATGTGCCGCACATCGAGGGCACGGTACCGGTGACGCTGCGAATCAACGGCAAGGACCGATCCCTTCGCATCGATCCTCGGACGACTCTGCTCGATTGCATCCGTGAGACCGTTGCTCTGACCGGCACGAAAAAGGGCTGCGACCACGGGCAGTGCGGCGCCTGCACGGTGCATGTGAACGGCAAGCGCGTGAACTCCTGCCTCAGTCTGGCCTTGATGCACGACGGGGAAGAGATCACGACGATCGAGGGTCTCGGCACTCCCGATTCCCTGCACTCCATGCAGGCCGCATTCGTCGCCTGCGACGGTTACCAGTGCGGATACTGCACGTCCGGGCAGATCATGTCCGCCGTCGCGCTTCTGAAGGAGCCCTGCGGTCCGGACGATGCGTCCGTGAAGGAGCTGATGAGCGGCAACATCTGCCGCTGCGGCGCCTATCAGGGGATCACCGAAGCGGTGCTCGAAGCGCAGGCGGGTCTTGCCGAAAGCAACCGAAGGGATGCGGCATGAACAGCTTCGACTACATCCGGCCGGCCAGCGTGTCGGAGGCGGTGGCGGCCGCTTCCGTGCCGGGATCGGCCTATCTCGCGGCAGGCAC
>JBBSEW010000067.1:0-20838 GCA_038239305.1 Thermoanaerobaculia bacterium
AGATCGCGAGATTCGAACTAAGACTCGCCCCTCACCCAGGCCCTCTCCCGCCGGGAGAGGGGGGAAGGCGCGCCGAGGTGTCTTTCTCTGTCGATTCCCGATTTCCCGATGAATCGATAGTTCGATTGATCGCGAGATCATGAGATCGCGAGATCGCGAGATTCGGACAAGGCGCGCAGCGCCTCCCGCCTCCCCCCTCCCGCCCGATCACACGCCATCAAGCGGGACAGGGGCAATCGCACGCTCCTCCCTTACACTGTCGACGATGCGGATGCGCCGAGCTCTCACCACCCTGGCATTCTTCTCTCTCTCCTCTCTCGCTGTGGCGGCCGACCCTCCCCGCATCGTCGTCCTCGGCTTCGATGGCGTCGACGCGAAGATTGTTTCGGACATGATGGCTGCCGGGCGTCTTCCCCACCTCGCGGCTCTCCGGGCCCGCGGTTCGTTCTCGCCCCTGACGCCGACGATCCCCGCTCAGACTCCCGTCTCCTGGTCGACGTTCTCCACCGGGCTCGACCCGGGCGGGCACGAAATCTTCGACTTCTTGAAGCGCAACCCCGAGGACCGCGTGCCGACGTTCGCGGTCGCCGAGGAGATCGCCGTGCCTTTCCTCTTCGGCCGGGCAACCCCTGCCGTCCTGGGTGTCGCGGCGCTGCTTCTCTTCTCGACCGCGGGGTCGATTCTTTTCGTGCTGCGGCGACGCCTGATTCCGCTGGTGATCTGCGAGGTGCTGGGGTTGGCGCTCGGCGCCGGCGCGTTCCTGGCCGCCCGCGCATGGCTGCCCTCCGAACGCCCCGGTGTGCGCAACAACCGCCTCGGGAAGACCTTCTGGGCGGAAACGGGAGCGGCGCCCGCGACCGTGATGCGGATGCCCGTGACCTTCCCGCCCGAGAAATTCGCCGGCCGCCAGCTCTCGGGCCTCGGAGTGCCCGACCTTTCGGGCCGGATCGGAAAGCCTTTCTATTTCACGTCGGATCCGTTCTTCACCGTGAGGGAAGGCAACGATTTTTCCGTCGACGTCATCAAGCTCGAATCGAACTCGGGCCGGCAGACGGTGAAGATCGGAGGGCCTCCCGGTAAGCCTTTCGGCCGCGAGGGATGGATCGAGCTGCCGGTGACGCTCACCGTGCCGGTTTCCCGCGATCGCCTCGAGGTCGAGGTGGCCGGAGACCGTTTCGCCCTGAAGCCAAGCGAGTGGAGCCCGTGGGTTTCCTTCCCCTTCCGCGTGAATCCGCTCGTGACGGTCCACGGCTACGGCCGGTTCCGCGTCCAGTCCGTCAGCCCCGAAATCGCTCTCTACCTTTCGCCGCTCCAGTTCGATCCGGAGAGACTCCCGCCCGGGTTCGCCCTTTCGTCGCCGGCTTCCTTCGCGCCCGGTCTCGTGCGCGACTTCGGACGCTACAAGACGATGGGTTGGGCGATCGACACATGGTCGATCCAGTCGGGGACGCTCGCCGAGGACGCCTTCCTGGAGGACGTCGCGATGACTGCCGCCCAGGAGCGGAAGATGCTCGGGTCCCTCCTCCACGGGAACGACCGCCTGCTCGTTCACTATTTCGAATTCCCCGACCGGGTGGCGCACGTCTTCTGGAGGTTCCGGGATCCGCAGCATCCCGCTTACGACGCGACGCTCGCGGCGAAGTACGGAGACGCCGTGGAAAAATCGTACGAGACCGTCGACGCGATCGTCGGCGACGCGGCGAAGGCCCTCTCGAAAGACGACGTCCTGATCGTGCTCTCCGATCATGGATTCGCCACGTGGCGCCGTTCCGTGAACTACAACTCGTGGCTCGTCGAGGCGGGATACCTCGTCCTGAAAGGCGGAGCCGTTCGGAAGAGCCTCGAGGCGCTGTTTTCGCGCGGGCAATTCTGGGAGAACGTCGACTGGAGCCGGTCGAGGGCCTACGCGATGGGCCTCGGAGACCTGTACGTGAATCTGAAGGGACGAGAGAAGGGTGGGATCGTGGAGCCGGGCGCGGAGTACGAGGCCCTCCGGTCGGAGCTGATCGGGAAGCTCACGGCGCTGACCGATCCCCGGAACGGCGCGCGCGCGGTATCGCGCGTCTTCAAGCGCGAGAATATCTACCGTCGATTCGACCCGCGCGTGATCCCCGATCTCATCGTGACCAACACGGTGGGTTACCGCGTGTCGTGGCAGTCGTCGCTCGGGGTTCCGACGGCGGAGGTGTTCGAGGACAATCACGACGTCTGGAGCGGAGACCATTGCTCCGTCGATCCGGATCTCGTGCGGGGGATCCTGTTCGCGTCGAAGCCGTTCCCGACGGAGCGCGTGCCCGGGATCGCCGACGTGACCGCATCGATCCGTCATCTCCTCGCGGCCCCCGCCCCACCGGACGCTGCGGGTCGGTCGCTCTGGTGAGCCTGTGACTCGTTCGCGGCGGCCGCGGCCGCTGCCACGTTTCGCCCTCCTCTCCGCGATCCCGGCGATCTGCCTCGTGGCCGCGGGTTCTCTCTGGTCCAAAGACGCTCGAAGTCAGGCGGAAGCCCCCGCGGCCCCGTCGCGGCCGGGGACCTCGGACCTCGCCGCGATCCGGGCGCGCATCGCCGCCCTGAAGGCGCGGCTATCGGAGAGTGACAGGAACGTGGCGTCGCTTTCGGAGGAGGTCAAGCGCCTCGACTGGAAGGTCGAGATCGCGCTGCAGGAATCGCGTCTTCTTTCCGCCCGGCGGGACGAGCTGACGAAGGCTCTCGCCGCGACGCGGACGGAGCGGGAGAGCGCCTCATCGACGCGCGAGAGGACGAGCCGCGCGCTCGTATCGCGAGCCCGCGTGCTGCAGCGATTCGGCCGGTACGGATATTTCCGGGTGCTGCTCGAGGCGAAGGACGCGGCCGGTTTTCTCCAGGGCATGCAGAGGCTGGACGATCTCGCGCGCCGGGACGGCCGGCTCCTTTCGGCCCGCCTGAGCGCCCAGTCCCGGCTCGACGAGGACCTCTCGCGGGAGGAGAGCCTGAAGGGGGAGCTCGATCAGAACTTCAACCGGGGCAGGCGGGAGCTGCTGGCGATGTCGCGAATGCGGACGGAGCGTGAATCGCTGCTGAATCGCGAGCGACGGGTCTCGGTGTCCGGCCGCGACGAGGTGCATGCTCTGTCCGATAAGGCCGAGCGCCTCGAGCGGCTCTTAGATGTCCTCGCGCACCAGTCGAGTGGGGAGATGGCGGACGCCGCGGGCGGGATCCGACCCTGGAAGGGTGTCCTCGACTGGCCCGCGAAAGGGGCGATCGTCGAGACGTTCGGCCGCCACCGTCACCCGAAATTCGATGCCTGGACGGTGTCGAACGGGATCAGCGTCGCGGTTCCCCCCGGAACAACGATTCACGCTGTGTACGCGGGAAAGGCGGTCTACGCACAGTGGCTCTCGGAATACGGGAACCTCGTGATCCTCGATCACGGGGATGGCGTGTTCACGCTCTACGCCTGGCTTCAGGCGGTGTCCGTGTCCCCCGGATCGTTGGTCCCGGCGGGGACGGCGGTCGGCGTCTCCGGCACCGGCCCTGGCCGCGCCGAGCCCGGCGTGTACTTCGAAGTCCGTGACCGCCAGAAGGCGAGCGACCCGGTGGCGTGGCTCCGGTAACGTCGCCGGAGCCGCGATGGTGCTCGGGGCAAAAGTCCTTTTGATGTGCGCGAAGTTGCTACTCGGCGAGAGTTGCTCGGCTCGGCCGGATGCGGCCTCGACCGAGCGGAGTGAGGTTGGCTCCGGCTCCCGCAACGGGAGGTTCCTCCTTCCCTCCGGTCAGGAGACTCCTCCCGTTGCGAGCGGTTGAAACCTGATAGCTCGTCGAGTTGTGTGGGAGGCGAGGGGTTTTCTTAGATTTCCGATCTTAGAGTTCCGATCTTGGAGTTCCGATGAATCGATAGTTCGATTGATCGCGAGATCACAAGATCGCGAGATCGCGAGATTCTGACAAGGGCGCCTGCCCCCTCTCCCGGCGGGAGAGGGCCGGGGTGAGGGGCGGGCTCCCTCTTGGTCTCCGATTTTCCGATCACCCGATTTTTCTGATTGATCACCCGATCACCCGATCACCCGATCACCCGATCACCCGATTCGTACTTCCAGGCAAGGAGCCCATATCCGCCCGGAATCCTCCTCCAAGCCCCGGTGTTACCATTCACCTATGCGCTCCAACCGCTCGCGCCTGCTGTTCGTTGTCGGCTCCCTGGCGGCTCTTTTCTCGATTCGGGCGGTCACGGCGCCGGGGGGGCCGGGCCGGGATCCGGCGACGCGCTCCCTGTCGATCTTCTCCGACGTGTTTTCTCTGACCCGTTCGAACTACGTCGAGCCGGCGGACGCGAAGACTCTTCTGGACGGCGCGTACGACGGGATGTCGGACGCTCTCGATCCCTTTTCCTACTACGTTCCGGCGTCCGAGCGCGCGGCGTTCCGGGCCCAGCAGGCCTCCGGGGCCGTCGGCCCCGGCATCATCGTGGCCCGGCGCGGCGGATTTCCCTACGTGATCGCCCCGATCCCGGGCTCTCCCGCTGAAAAGGCGGGGGTGAAGCCGGGAGACCTCATCGACACGGTCGACGGCAAGCCGGTTCGCAATGCCTCGCTGTGGAAGGTCAAGGCCGCGCTCGAAGGGCCGGAAGGCTCGAAGGTCGAGATGCTCG
This sequence comes from Thermoanaerobaculia bacterium, assembly GCA_038239305.1. Taxonomy (GTDB): domain Bacteria; phylum Acidobacteriota; class Thermoanaerobaculia; order UBA5066; family Gp7-AA6; genus JALYUA01. Next base: position 4,628 of record JBBSEW010000067.1, read on the forward strand.
TCTTCCGCGGCGGCGACGAGCGGCGGGTCACGCTGAAGATTCCTCGCACGCGTTTCGAGGCCGCGTCGGTATCGAGCCGGTTCGACAAGGACGTCGAAGTCATCAAGGTTCCGTCTTTCCGCAAGGACACGGCGGCCGCGATCAAGCAGGCTCTCGAACAGGCGCGCGCGAAGCCCGTGACTTCGGTCGTCGTGGACCTGCGCGGCTCGATCGGCGGCGACGCGGCGGACGCTGTGCCGTCGGCGGCGCTGTTCACGGGGCCGGGAACGGTCGCGAAGACCGTCTCGCGAAAGCTGGTGCTCCCCCCTCTCGAAGCGACAGGCGAGCGCGTGTGGTCGGGTAAGACAGTTGTCCTGATCGACGAGGCGACCGGCGGCGCGGCGGAGGTTTTTGCGGCGGCGCTGCACGACCGGGCGCAGGCCGTGACCGTCGGCGAGACGACGGTGGGGATGGCCATCGTCCAGCGCCAGGTCACGACGGAATCCGGCGGGACTCTATCTATGACAGTCGCCCGTTACGTGTCGCCCTCCGGCACCGCGCTCGCGGGCAAGGGTCTCGCGCCGGACGACCGGGTGCTCGTGTTCCCGGACCCGACGCGGGCTCCGAAGGCCGTGTCGGACGATCCGATCCTGGATCGAGGCCTCGAGATTGCGCGCGGCGCGATTCCGGTCCGCCGCGCGGCGTGAGTGTGGAGAGCCGGGAGCGGGAGGCTTTCCGAGCCTCTCGCGCTCCCGTCCACTCGCCCTCTGAGCGTCCCGCTCGAGTCTCTTCCCATTTCCCGGCGCGCGTAGCGCCCAACGAATAGGCGGCCCGCGAATTGCCGCGATCCCGGAAGAAGAAACGCGTCTCCGGCTGGACGCTCTTTTTCATCCTGCTTTCCGCCGTGCTGGCGGTCCTCCTGTACCGCGCCTCGAGCTCGCGGACCTCTCCCCGCGGGCCGAGGGCCGTTCCGGCCTCCGAAACGCAAACGCCCTCGCCGTTCACGCCCCGGAGGACTCCCACCGCGCGTTCCCGAAAGCCTCCTCCTACGGAGCCCGCGGAGCCCGTGCATCACCCGCCCCCCTCGCCGCCGCCATCGTCGGGCAGCGTCCTTCCGCCCGTCGCGATCCTCATCGACGATCTCGGCAACGACCGGGCCGCCGTGGACCGAATCGCGCGCTGGCCCTTCCCCGTGTCCGGCGCGGTCCTGCCCGCGCTGGCCGGCAGCGGGGAGGCGGCGCGCGAGCTCTCGCGGTCGGGTAAGGACGTTCTTCTCCACTTACCGATGGAGCCAAGAGGCTATCCGGGCGTGCATCCGGGCCCGGGAGTGATCCTGGTCTCGCAGACGGACGCCGAGATCGCGGCGACGCTCCAGAGCGATCTCGAGTCCGTGCCGGGCGCCATCGGCGTCAACAACCACATGGGCTCCGCGGCGACTGCTGATCCGCGGGTCATGCGCGCGGTGGCGGGCGTCCTGGCGCGCCGCAGTCTCTTCTTCGTGGACAGCCGGACCACGCAGGCGACCGTCGCGATCGACGCCGTGCACGGCGCCGGTGTCCGCACCGCTTCCCGCCGCGTTTTCTTAGATGACGTCGCGACGGAGAGCGCGATCGAAACCTCGCTCTCCCTCCTCGTCGAAAGGGCTCGCGTCGAAGGAAGCGCGATCGCGATCGGTCACCCCTATCCCGCGACCCTGGCGGTCCTCGATCGGGAGCTGCCGAAGCTCGAGGAGCGCGGGGTGAGGCTGGTGCGTGTGAGCGAGCTGGTGAGGTGATCGGCGGGTCGGTTGTCAGTTATGGGTTCTATGTTCCGGGTTCCGGTTTCTGAGTTATTTCCCCTTCGTTTCCCGTTTCCCGTTTCCCGTTTCCCGTTTCCCGTTTCCCGTTTCCCGTTTCCCGTTTCCCGTTCCGCCGTCTTCTCTCACTCTTCCGCCTTCGCCTCTTCCCAGTAACGGTCGAGCTCCTCTGCGGAGATCGCCCCGATCTCCCGGCCGCTCCCGGCCGCGCGTCGCGCCACGCCGGCGAAGCGCGTCCGGAATCGCGTGTTCGTGCTCCGGAGCGCGGCCTCCGGGTCGATCTTGCGGCGCCGGGCGAGGTTGACGACCGAGAAAAGGAGATCGCCGATCTCGTGCTCCTCCGACGCGGCGTCGCCGGACTCAGCCGCGCTTCGCCACTCGCCGAGCTCCTCCTCGATCTTGGCGGCGACGTCCGCGTCGCGCTCCCAGTCGAACCCGAGGTCCGCCGCGCGCGTGGCCATCCGGTGAGCCGACGCCATTGCCGGGAGAGCGCGTGGAACGCTGGCGAGCGGATCGGCGTCCGGGCCGGCCTCCCGCATCTTGCGCGCTTCCCACCCGCGCTTGACCTCCGCGGCGTCCCGTGCGGATTCGGTGCCGAAGACGTGGGGGTGACGTTCGGTCATCTTGGCCGCCACGCCGTTCGCGACGGAGGGAAGGTCGAACCAGCCGCGTTCCTGCGCGAGGGAGGCCAGGAAGAAGATCTGAAAGAGCAGGTCTCCCAGTTCCGCGCGGAGAAGCTCCGGTTCCTTCGAATCGATCGCTTCGAGGGTTTCGTAACATTCCTCGAGAAGGTAGGTCCGGATCGTCTCGGGCGTCTGTTCCCGATCCCAAGGGCATTCCCGGCGAAGCTTCTCGACCAATTCCGCGAGTCCGGCGAACGCGTTCTGCATGCGCGCATCCTAGTGGGTCGAGCCGGAGGAATCAGCCGGGGAGCCGCCACAACCGCCCGCGTCCCGTTCGGGTTAAGATTTCGTGGACTGTCTGCGGGAAACCCGAATAGCCCGAGGGACGAAATCGATGGCGGATAAGGAAGAAAAGTCGATTCGAGTCGTCGACCGTCGGATGTTCACCGCCGACGGCGAGTTGCGGCCCGGCTTCGAGCCGGAGGAGTCTCCCGCACCAGCCGTGCCCGCGGCGGCTCCTTCCGGGCCGGCGGCGCCGCCTTCGCCTCCGCCTGCGCCGACGGCTTCCTCCGGTGCACCGCTCCCGCCGCCTGACGGGCCAGACGCGGCCCCCGGCGAAACCGGCGCGGCGAGCCTCGCCGGAGAGGAAGGCCGGGGCGCGAACGCGTCGGAAGAGGGTGGACTGGGTGACGAGGGCGAGGAGGGCGAGGAGGGCGAGGAGGGCAATGAAGGCGAAGGGGGCCAGCCTGCGGGGGAGCCCCGCGGTGCCTTCTCGGCGATCGTCCGTTCCCTCGCGACCACGGCGTACTCGGCGCTCGGACTCCTGAACGACCCGGCCGGCGCGCGACACCGGGACCCGGCCGTCGCACGCCAGATGATCGACTGGCTCGCGATCCTGGAATCCAAGACACGAAACAATCTCTCGTTCGAGGAGTCCGACTTTCTATCCCGCGTGCTCTACGAGCTGCGCCTGGCATTCGTCGAGGTGACTCGTCCGCCGGGCGCCGCCCGATGAGACTCGGGCGAGAGACGTCACCGATGTCGATCGCTCCCGTTTTCTGATGCCGTACATTCCGAGCCGCCGCGGTCGCCGTGCACTCGCGGCCGCAGGAGCTCTCTTCGCGCTCTGGTGCGCGGTTCCGCATGCCGCGGCGCAGGAGGCCATCTCCGCGCTGCCGCCTCCCGTCACGCGAAGCCTTTACCGCTCACGCTGGTTCGAGTTCCTGAACGCGCATCTCGAGGACGACGCGAAGAGCGCCGCCGCGTCTCTCGCCGAGATGCGCAAGACCGCGCGAGCGGTCGGTGTCAGCCGGCTCTCCGACTTCTCGCGCACGGCAATCCACGAGGGTCGAAAGGCGGAGTCCCTGGGAAAGACGGCGCGCGCCGCCCGCGCCTACGAGGCCGCGGTCGCCCTGGACGATGCGAGCTGGGACGCCGCGTCCGCGCGGATCGGCTTCCTGTTCCGGCGGCGGTCCTGGGTCGAGGCACTGCGCCTGATCCCGAGCGCCGTGTCCACGCTGCTCGAGACACGAGAAACCCGCCTGTCGCTCATCTCGTCGATCGCCGTGTGGATCGTCTTCGCCGTGGGATTCACTCTCGTGGGGACGGTGCTCGCGCTCCTCGCGAAGCACTGGGCGAGGATGATGCATGACTCCCGCGAGCTTTCCCGCCGTCTCGGTGGCGCCCCGGTGCTGGCGCTGGTCCTCATCCTCGGGACGCTGCCGGTCGCCCTCGGACTCGGTCCGGGCTGGGTGATCCTTTTCTGGGGCGTTCTCGTGTTCCCGTATGCGATCCGGCGCGAGCGCGCGCTTCTCGCGATGCTGTTTCTCGCCCTCGGCCTGCTCGGACCCTGCCTCGCCGCTGTCGCGCGGGAGAACGTCATCGAGCGGTCTCCTCTCTGGATCGCCGCGGTCGATCTCGACGAGCAGCGGGAGGACGCGAGCGCGGAGGACGGCCTGCGTCAGGCGAGCGCCGTATTTGCCGAGGACACCGACGTCTGGTTTCTTCTCGGGATGTACGCGGACCGATCCGGCGACTCGGACCGGGCAATCGCGTCGTACGATCGGGCCTCCCAGTCCGATCCGCGCGACTACCGGCCCTTCCTGAATCGCGGGAACGTGCATTTCCAGGAGGCGGACTACGCGCAGGCGATCCGGGACTACGACGCCGCCGCCCAGCGCGCTCCCCGCGCGGCCGAGATCCAGTACAACCTGTCGATAGCCCGAGGCGAGGCCTACGACTTCGAAGGCCAGACGGCCGCTATGGCCCAGGCACGCGCCCTGTCCGACAAGGCCGTGCTTGCGTGGACCGAGCATCCGTCGGTGGCGAGAGTCATCTCCGTCGGTTATCCCCTCTCCCGCGCGCGCGTGAAGATCGAGCAGTGGAACCAGCAGCCGAAGAGCCGCCGCCTTCCCGGGCACGCTCCGCCGCTCTCGCCTGTCGAGCTGATCCTATCGCCGCTGACGTTCGGACCGTGGTTCGCTCTCCTCGCCGGATTCGCGCTCGCAAGCTACCGGTCGCGGCGGCCGATCGCCACCGAATGCGCGCGGTGCGGGGCGCCGATCTGCGATTCGTGCCGCCGCTTCGGGGATCATCCGGACTACTGCACAACGTGCGTGCGCCTCCACGTGCGCAAGGAAAACATGGGGATCGAGGCGCACGTGCGTCAGTCCGAAGAAGTCCGGCGGCGAGTGCATGCCCGCGACCGGCTCTGCCGCATCCTGTCGCTCGTCGTCCCGGGAACGCACCGAATCTTCTCGGAACGAACCTTCGCCGGAGTCGTCACGCTCTTCATTTTCACGTTCCTGCTCGCCGTCGCCGTCCTGGGCGGCCGGTACTACGACCCGCGTCAGCTGCCGTCCGCCGGGCTTCACCTCGGCGCGATCGTCTTCGGCTCCCTGGCGTTTCTCGTCTGGCTAGGATCGCTCGTGACATCCTGGAGCAACTCCCATGGGTCTTGAAGGAACGCTTCGCGTCTTTTCGCTGACCGACATCTTTCAAGTGCTCGGTCTGCAGCGCAAGAGCGGAGTCCTTACCGTCGAGGGGGAGGACGACACCGTCACGATCTCCTTCCTCGGAGGTCAGGTCGTCGCCGCCGAGTCGGCGAGCCGTCGCCTCGACAACCGGATCGGTCACCTGCTCGTGCGCGCCGGGCGCATCAGCGACGATCAGCTCGCCCAGATCCTGCAGACTCAGAAGGAGACCCAGCAGCGCCTCGGGTTCCTCCTGATCCGCGACCGGATGGTCACCCCGGAGGATCTGCGCGAAGCCCTCCGGCTCCAGATCATGCGCATCGTCTTCGGCGCTTTCCGATGGACGGATGGCCGCTTCCGGTTCACGCAGGAAGGCCCGATCGACTACGACGCAGACCACATGTCGCCGGTGCCGACGGAGTCGATCCTGATGGAAGCCGCTCAGATGCTCGACGAGTGGCCGATGCTCGAGAAGAAGGTGCGCTCGCGCCAGCTCGTCTTCCGGCGTGCTCCGGGCGTCGAAGGCCTCCGGCTCGTGCTGTCGCAGGACGAGGCGCGCGAAGGCGCGCTGGCGGTGAGCAAGCCGGAAGCGGAGGCCTGGCGCTGGGTCGATGGAACCCGGACCGTTGCCGACATTCTCGAGAGGGCTTTCCTCTCGGAGTTCGAGGCGTACAAGGGGCTGGCCGAGCTGCTCGGACGCAACCTGATCGTCGAGGGGAAAGCGCCGTCGGCGGCTCCCCAGGCCGAGAAAGCGCCCGCGCAGCGGGGCCGGAGCGGCAGCAGCCTCGTCCTCCCCTGGCTTCTCGCCGCGGGAATCCTCGCTCTCGGCGCCTATTTCGTTCCGCGCAACTCCTGGAACATCTTCGTCCGCCGCCCGTCAACTCGCCGCGAAGTCTCGGACTTTCTGAAGTCGGTCTCCCTGGAACGCCTCGCGGCGATCGAGCGGGCCGTGCGCGTCTACTACGACTCGTCGGGCCAGTACCCGAAGAGTCTCGACGACCTGGTCGCCGCCGGAATCCTGGACGAAGAGGCCATGACCGATCCCTATGGGCGCAAGTACCGCTACATCCTTCGCCCGGACGACGGGAAGTTCGGTCTTTACGGCCGCAACGCGGCCGGGGAGATCGACCTCGACCTGTCTTTCGACCGCAGCCTCGCGCCGGTCGCCGAAATCCACCCGGCCAACTCCCGAAACCGCCCGCAGGAACACCGCCCGGGAGTTCAGGTGATCGAGTAGCCGACACGGGCTGTTAAGCGGGGTTTCGCTGAAGTTTGAATCTCGCGATCTCGCGATCTCATGATCTCGCGATCGATCGAACCATCGAACTATCGCGGATCGGAGAAGGAGAAGAGGTCCGGCCAAGTCGAAATCGGGTGATCGGGTGATCGGGTGATCGGATGATCAATCAGGGGGAATCGGGTGATCGGAGGCTCGATGAGCACGCCCCTCACCCCGGCTCTCTCCCGCCGGGAGGGCGCAGTCTCGTCCTGCGACTGAAGCTCCCTTAAGCCCTCCGCCGGCGGAGCCTCCCGTCCGAGGCCATGAGTGAGGGGGCACACCGAGTCGGAACTCAAGCCCCTCTGCGGCTGCGACCGAACGACGAGCGGGCGGCCAGGTCCTCCCCTCCGCCCGGAGGCCCGCCGTGTGCCTCTCGGGCGGGAGGCGTAGCCGGCGGAGGGCGGATCTGCAGGCGCAACGTCCCAAAGGCACAGACTCGTGAATCCTTTTCAGCCATGACTCGTAGATGTGAGCGTTGCTGGCTTAAGTCGGGAAAATTATGAGTTGACACTGTTCGGCTCATATCGTAGTATTCACTTCGCAGTTGGATGAGGAAGAGAAGAGGAACAAAACACAAATGAGCAAGATCATCGGTATCGACCTCGGCACCACGAATTCGTGCGTGGCCGTCATGGAGGGTGGCGACGCGGTCGTCATTCCGAACGCCGAAGGCAACCGGACGACACCGTCGGTCGTGGCGTTCTCGAAGACGGGGGAGCGGCTCGTCGGGCAGGTGGCGAAGCGCCAGGCCATCACGAACCCTTCCAACACCGTCTTCTCGATCAAGCGATTCATGGGTCGCAAGTTCGAAGAGGTCTCGGACGAAATGAAGATGGTCCCGTTTGCGGTCGAGAAGACCCCGAACGGCGACGTGCGTGTGAAGGCTTCGGGCAAAGACTATTCGCCCCCGGAGATCTCCGCGATGATCCTCGGGAAGCTGAAGGAGGCCGCGGAGGCCTATCTCGGCGAGAAGGTCACGCGCGCGGTCATCACCGTGCCTGCGTACTTCAACGACGCGCAGCGGCAGGCGACCAAGGACGCGGGTCAGATCGCCGGCCTGACGGTCGAGCGGCTCGTCAACGAGCCCACGGCAGCGGCGCTCGCGTACGGTCTCGACAAGAAGAAGGACGAGACGATCGCGGTCTATGACTTCGGCGGCGGAACGTTCGACATCTCGATTCTCGAGGTCGGGGAGGGGGTCGTCGAGGTCAAGTCGACCAACGGCGACACGCACCTCGGCGGCGACAACATCGACCAGAAGATCATCGAGTGGATCCTGGCCGAGTTCAAGAAGGACCAGGGCGTCGACCTTTCGAAGGACGCCATGGCGATGCAGCGGCTCAAGGAAGCGGCGGAGAAGGCCAAGATCGAGCTTTCGAACGTCGTCGAGACCGAAGTGAACCTGCCGTTCATCACGGCGGACGCGTCGGGCCCGAAGCACCTGCAGCTCAAGCTCTCCCGGGCGAAGCTCGAGCAGCTCGTCGAGGACATCGTCACGCGCTCGATGGGGCCGTGCAAACAGGCGATGAAGGACGCGGGTGTGGACCCGAAGGACATCGACGAGGTCGTTCTCGTCGGCGGCCAGACCCGCATGCCGCGCATCCAGCAGCTCGTCAAGGAGCTGTTCGGTAAGGATCCTCACCAGGGCGTCAACCCGGATGAAGTCGTGGCGATCGGCGCCGCGATCCAGGGCGGAGTCCTCGCCGGCGACGTCAAGGATCTGCTGCTTCTGGACGTCACGCCGCTGTCCCTCGGAATCGAGACCCTGGGCGGCGTGTCCACGCGCCTGATCGAGCGCAACACGACGATTCCCACGAAGAAGAGCGAGACCTTCTCGACCGCTTCGGACAACCAGACTTCCGTCGAGATCCGCGTGCTGCAGGGCGAGCGCGAGATGGCGAAAGACAACAAGCCCATCGGCGTGTTCCACCTGGTCGGCATTCCGCCGGCGCCGCGGGGCGTGCCGCAGGTCGAGGTCACGTTCGACATCGATGCCAACGGCATCCTGAACGTGTCCGCGAAGGACCTCGGGACCGGCAAGGAACAGAAAATCACGATCACGGCCTCCTCCGGTCTGAACAAGAACGAGATCGACCAGATGGTGAAAGACGCCTCCGCTCACGCCGAAGAGGACCGCAAACGCCGCGAAGAGATCGAGGCCAAGAACAAGCTCGACAGCCTCGTCTACTCGGCCGAGAAATCGTTCGGCGAGAACAAGAGCAAGCTGGACGCGGGTGAGATCTCGAACTTCGAGGCCGCACTGGCAGACGCGAAGAAGGCGCTCGAGGGGGGCGGCGTCGAGCCCATGAATCAGGCGATGGAGCGGCTCCAGCAGGCGTCGCACAAGCTCGCGGAGGCGATGTACCGGACCGCCTCGACGAGCGGGTCCTCCACCGGAGGCCCCGAGGCGGGAGGACCCTCCGCAGGGGACACCGGCACGGGATCCAAAGAGGACGAGGTCATCGATACCGAGTACGTCGACGCGGACAAGAAGTAAACGAGTCCGGGCGGCCCTGAAGCGGCCGCGTGGGATGGGGAAGGGCCCGGGGCGATGCGCTCCGGGCCCCAAATCCCTTGACTCCCGGCCCGTAAGCCTCGACTCTTAGCTCATGAGCGTCTTTCAGTGGAACTCGCTCCAGGACCTTTTCGCGATTCAGGAAAAGATGAACCGGCTTTTCGAGGACACGATCCATCGGACGGAGTTCCCGGACGAGGGCATGGGCACCGCGCTCTGGTCTCCCGCGGCGGACGTCTTCGAGAACGCGGACGAGATCATCCTGCAGATCGAGATACCCGGCGTCCGGCTCGACGACGTGCGTCTCGAAGCGCTCGACGGCAAGCTTCGCGTCTCCGGCCACCGGCGGACGGATCCCGGCGTCGAGCCTCGCCACTTCGTGCGGATGGAACGGATCTATGGGAACTTCTCCCGCGAGTTTTCCGTGCCGGGCACGGTGGATCCCACGCAGATCAAGGCCAGCCTCCGGAATGGCATCCTGAAAATCGTCGCGCCCAAACTGGAGCGTCGCCAGGCGATTTCGGTCGAGAGCCGTAAGGGCGGTCGATGAACGAAAGCCGTCCCGGCGTGTTTCGGATCGGCGTCATCTCGGAGCGCTTCGGAATTCACCCCCAGACACTTCGGATGTACGAGCGGGAGGGACTCCTGCGCCCGGCGCGGACGGAGGGCAACACCCGGCTCTACGACTCGGACACCATCGAGCGTCTCGAGATCATCCTCACCCTCACCCGCGACCTCGGGGTCAACCTCGCGGGCGTGGAAGTGATCCTTCACATGAAGGAGAGGATGGAGAAAATGCAGGGGGATGTGCACAACGTGCTCTCGGTCCTGAGGGACCAGGCCTCGACCCGCCGCTCGCAGGCCTCCGACTCCGACCGCCGCTTCGCTCTGGCCAAGATCTCCCACGGCCTGGCCCTCGCGAAGGTCACGAAGCCGTAGCCGTTGGCCCTTGAGGGTCCGTCGTGACGCGCGGGAGGCTCCTCGATCCACCGACCGGGTTCCCCGGCAAAGGCCTCGGGCATCCGAGTCTCCGATTACGCGATTCTTCTGATTGATCACCCGATCACCCGATCACCCGTTTACCCGATTTCCCCTCGATTTCCCTGCTCCACGGGGTTTCCCCTCCCTCCTTTCGCTTATAGAATGCGACGCTTCAACGTCTCTCGCTTCAAATCGGAGGAGGTACCGTGAAAAAAACCGGGATGGTTCTGGCCGCGCTGGCGTTTGCCGCCGTGGCCCTGGCGCAGATGGCAAAGTACAAGGACTGGGCGAAGTCGCCGGAGGCATACTTCCTCACACCTCCGGAGCGCGCGGAGTGGTCGAAGGTGACGACCGACGCCGACGCCGAGAAATTCATCGCGACGTATTACGCCAAACGGGGCGGCGACAAGTTCCGAGATGAGATCGCCCGGCGCATCGCGGCCGCGGACACGCAGTTCAAGCTGCGGCGCCAGCGGGGCGCCGAGTCGACGCGCGGACACCTCCTGATCGTGCTCGGCGGACCGAGCCGGGTCTCCTCGGTGCGCCCGCAGGAGCACGACGGCCTTCCTTCGGATGCGACGGCGCCGTCGCTCGGCACCCGGCCGGATTCGGGCAGCGGAATCAACGGCGCACCCGCAACCGGCGTGATGCAGACCTGGATCTACACGAAGGAAAAGTTCGACCCGTCCTGGGGCATTTCGGATCTCTCGGCTCGTATCTCGGTCGATCCCGGCCGGGGATCCGACGAGCTGCAAAATCGCGCGGAAGTGGAACGTGTCCTGAGCGTTGTCGTCGAGAAGTCGGTCGTGGCCCCGGGCGCTCAGCCTTCCTCCGCGCCGATGGCCGCCGGAGCGACGGCGCCGGCTCCGGGCGGGATGGCCCCCGCCGCGCCGCCCGCGGGCACGGGTGCGATGGCCGCGACCACCGCTCCCGCCGGCGCGCCTGCCGCCGCTCCCGCGCTCGTTCCGATCCCGGCCGCGACGCGGGCTCTCCTCGACGCGATGAAGACCCGGGGCGAAGGCCCGGGCTACTGGGGCGGCAACTTCCACAGCATCCCCGGCGACCCCTTCTTCGCGATCGAGCTGGCGACATCCTCGGACAAGGCTCCGGGCGCGACCGCCCGCTTCGCCGGCGTGATCACGAACGAGGCGGGCCAGGACGTGGCCACGTACTGGGAGGAGGTCCCCCTCTCCGAAGCCAGGACGGGCCCGCGCACGGAGAAGCTCTACGAGCGCTCGATCTCGCTTCCGCCCGGGAGTTACAAGGGCACGTTCGCTCTCTTCGCCGCCGACGGGACGACGCCCCTGGCGTCCGGCGCGGACACGCTTCAGATCCCCGGCAAGAACAGCGACTTCGAAGTCTCGCCCATGATCATCGCGAGCGTCCTCACTCCGCTCACGAAGCGCCCCGCGCCAACGGATCCCTTCGTCTTCGGCATGGACAAGCCGATCCGTGTGGACCCGAAGGCGAGCCGGCTCTTCTCCAAGGAAGAGAGCCTCTGGTACTTCTACACGGTCACGAACCCGACGCTTCCCCCGGCTTCCGCGGCGGCGGCTCCCGCTCCCTCCGCGGTCGCGACAGGCGCCCCCGTCGCGGCTCCCGCTCCGGCGGCGGCCGCCGAGGTCAAGCCGCGCATCATGACGCGACTGAGCGTCCTGCGCGACGGAAAGCCCGCGTTCGCCCCCTCGACGGTCCCGGCCGAGCTCCAGCCTCTCGCTCCCGGCTACTACGCGACCGGCAGTGAAATTCCTCTATCGTCGTTCGAGCCCGGGTTCTACACGTTTGCGCTGAACATCCGGGATCTGAACGCTCCCCGGGACTCCGCCGCCAACAAGGGAGTCGACCGGAAGCAGGACTTCATCGTCCTCAAGGCGGACGGCTCGATGCCGGATAAGGCCAAGGCCGCCGCGTCCCCGGCTCCCGCCAAGCCCAAGCCCGCCAAGAAGTAGCCACACGGCCCGCTGCGCGAGAAGGGCTCAGGCTTCGCCTGAGCCCTCGCGCGGCGGTTTACGGGTAGTCGGCTCGGCGGTATCGGTAGTCGATTCCGGGTTCCGGGTTCTCACGTCCGAAACCGACATCTGTGCGACGCGGACGCCATTCCTCAATAAAATCTGAACGGGGAATCGGTCGCGGCGGGTCCGCGTTGTCACGATCGGAGGACAGTTACCGATGAAAGTCCGAACCGCCGACGCCATGCCCTTCCTCCTCGCTGCGGGTCTGCTTCTCGCCCCCGTCGCGCGGGCGCAGAATCCGCCGGTTCCCGCCTCCGCGCCTCCGACGTTCCGCGAGTCGGTCGAGATCCGCGTGATGGACCTCGACGTCTCGGCCACGGATTCGAAGGGAAATCCCGTCGCGGATCTCAACCGGGAAGACTTCCGCGTGCTCGTCGACGGTAAACCGGTTCCGATCGACTTCTTCACGCGCGTCGCCGAGGGGACGATCCATTCGCCGGATCTCGCTGCGGCTTCTCCGGACCGCGTGCTCGCGGAATACCGCAAGGGCGAGGAGACGTACATTCCCCGCGATTTCCTGATGTACGTCGATGTCGGCAATCTCTCGCCCGCCAACCGCAAGCGGGGGATGGAGGCGCTGCGGGACCTGGTCACGCGGATGGGCCCCTCCGACCGCGGCCGCGTGGTGCTGTTCGACCGGCGTGCGAAGCAGGAAACCGACTGGACCTCGAGCAAGGAAGACCTGTTCGAGTCGATCTCGAGGATCGAGACGAAGGGCGTCGGCATGTCACGCCTGATGAACGAGATCCAGACTCTGCACCAGATCGACGGATCGCGGCAGCGCACCTCACGCGTTTTCGCCGCCCGCTCCTACGCCGAGCAGGGACGCGTGGAGGTCGCGACGATGCTTCGCGACATGGGCGCCGAGCTGACGACGCTGTCCGCTCTACCCGGCAAGCGGGCATTCATCCACGTGTCGGGCGGTTTCGAGATGCAGCCGGGCTCGGCGATGACTCAGTACGCCGTCGGCCAGTTCAACCTGGCGTCCAACGACATCCGCGACATGGGGCCCGAGCTGTCGGCGCTGATCTCCAAGGCGAACGCATCGGACGTGACGTTCTACACGGTCGACGCCCGAGGGCTCACCGCGGAAGGCGCGTCCGCGGGCGGCGACGATCCGCTCCTGAGCCGGTCCTCGGTGTCGTTCTTCGCTCGGACGGACAGTCGGTCGGGGCTGCAGGCCCTTGCGACCGAGACGGGCGGGCTCGCTCTCCTGAACACGAACGCTCTTTCGACCGGTCTGTCGCGCGTCTACCAGGACGTGTCGACGTATTACTCGGTCGGGGTGAACCTGAGCACCCTGCCGGGCACGGGCACGCGCAAGGTCGCCGTCACGGTCTCCCGGCCGGGCGTGACCGTCCGGGCGCGCCGCAGCTACTCGCCGCGCACCCCCTTCGATCGCGGAGGCGACGTCGCGCAGGCGGCTCTCCGTTCGAGCATCCAGTACCGGGGAATTCCCATCACTCTGACAACCGCTCCCGCGACGAAAGCGAAGAAGTACTACGCGATGCCGATCGAGGTATTGATGCCCGCATCCTCCCTGACGTTTCTTCCCGACGGCAAGAACGGCTTGCGGGCGAGCGCGGACGTTTACTTCGGCGTGATGGACGATTCGGGAAACATGAGTGACATCTCCCGCGAGGAGGCGACGTTTACTCTCCCCCCCGACGCGCCGAAAGATTCGGTCGTGAAGTACGCCGCGAATCTCCAGCTCCGCAAGGGCAACGCCCGGGTCGTGGCCAACGTCCGGGATCGCGAGACGGGCAAGATGGGCACGGCGCGGGCGGAGGTACACGTAGAGTAACGTCGCCGGAGCCGCGTTGTGAATCGGGGCGCAATCGCGTCCGAGGTGCGCGGAGAGTCTTTGGTGGCGAGAGCTGCTCGGCTCGGCGGGACGGCCTCGACCGAGCGGAGTGTGGCTGGCTCCGGCTCCCGCAACGGGAGGCTCCTCCTCCGTCGCATGCGCCGCGATGGGGATCGGGCCGTTGGGTCGGGGCGTTTGCGCGAAGGGGATGCGCGGGCGGATGTTGCCCGGCTCGGCCGGATGCGGCCTCGACCGAGCGGAGTGTGGTTTGCTCCGGCTCCCGCAACGGGAGGCTCCCTCCTTCCCTCCGGTCAGGAGACTCCTCCCGTTGCGTCGCCGATGTTTCGATCACCCGATTCCCCTGATGGATCACCCGATCATCCGATTCTTCCTGTTAGTTCGATTGATCGCGAGATCATGAGATCGCGAGATCGGAAGATCTCAAACAGGAAACTTCTTCCCCCTCTCCCGGCGGGAGAGCGTCGGGGTGAGGGGCGAGCTCTTTTCTCTCGCCGATGCTTCGATCACCCGATTCCCCTGATGGATCACCCGATCACCCGATCACCCGATTCTTCCTGATAGTTCGATCGATCGCGAGATCGAAGCTGAGGCGAAGGGGGTCCTAACGGCTACCGGCTGACAGCTGAAAACCGGCTGTCCGCTACCTCGTCCCCTTCGCCTCCACCAGCGGCAGGCCCAGGAACTCGAACACGAGATTCACCTCGGCCGCGATCTCGTCCGTCAGAAGCGGGTCGACCGCCTCGGCGCCCATCGAACCGATCGCGCATCCCGGCACGGTCGCCCGGGCCGTGCGCACCAGCGAGGCGGCTTCGCTCGGATCGCGGCCGTCGTCCGAGATGACGGACTCGAAATCGGGCGGAAGGCTCCACGTCTCCGACAGCCGGACTCCGAGCGTCGTCCGATACGCCTCGAGCGCCGCGGCACGGAACGCCCCCGCGGGGAAGTCGATGGATCGGAAAACCTCGAAAATCTCCGCGTAGCAGACAGTGTGGAGCAGCCCGAGGGTATAGGCGCGCTCGCGCGTCGTGCCGTAGCGCTCCGCGTAGCGTCCCGCCGCGACGGCCGCTGCCACGCTCGCCCGGCGAAGGGCCCGGGCCGCTCCGTCGCTGTCGGAAATGCGCCGGAAGTCGGCGGACGTCAGCCGGTCGACGAGGACTGTCAGGGCCCGCGACCCCAGCCGTTCGATGGCGTCCGGCACGGTTCCGACGGCGTTGTCGCGATCGACCGAAAGAGCGTTGGCGAGGATGAGCAAATCGAGCGTGAGATACGGATCGAGCGCCGCGATGGGCACGACGGCGTCCGCGTCGAGCGGCCCCTTCTTGAGCAGCTCCCCGAGCATCACCGCGGTGTCCTCGAAGATCGGGCGCATCGAAACGGTTTTCTCGGCGATGCGACGCACGCGGTCCGCGAACTCGTGAAAGACGCGGGAAAACTTGCGGGCATCGTCCGGTGCGATCGCGTGCTCGGTACGCTCCAGGAGGTCCCAGAAACGCTCTTCGGTCTCCTTAGCCTCGAACGGGGAATCCCACACCTCGGCCTCGGGGCGTTTTCGCCGCGGCCGCCGGCGCTCGGTGTCGTCCAGGTTCTTGACGCCCTGGAACGCGAGCGCCTGGCCGCGCATCGTCAGGCCAATTCGGAGGATCGGCTGGACACGGAAGACCGGGTCGTAGTCGAAGTCGGCTTCGGTCCATCCGAACATTTCGAAGAGAAGCTTGCGGGCGAGCTCTTCGACCCGCAGGGAGAGCCCGTCGTGCGTGTCGTACCCCGCTTCGAGGATGAGGCGGGTCAGATTCATGTCGCTCGTGAAGTTGCGCGCCAGCAGGTCGTACAGCGTGGCGGCGGGAAGGGCGCCGCTGCGCAGGAGATGGACGCCGAGGCGGTGGCGGGGGAGAGAGCCGGAAACGTAGACGATCTCGCCGTCGCGCCAGTCGATGTTGCGCTTGTCGCGTCCCTGCGTGAGGCTCAACCGGCCGGAGCGATGGTTGAGCTCCATCCACTGCAGGAGGTCCGCAAAGCTGAAGACCTCGAGTCGGCCAAGCAGGTGTTCGGTCACCGAGAAGATCTTACACGTCGCCGGAGCCGCGATCTTCGTCGCCTGCGCCGCGATGGGTATCGGGGCGTTGGGTCGGGGCGTTCTGCGCGGAGGGAATGCTCGGGTGGATGTTGCCCGGCTCGGCCGGATGCGGCCTCGACCGGGCGGATGGAGGCGGGCTCCGGCTCCCGCAACGGG
>JBBSEW010000068.1:0-20078 GCA_038239305.1 Thermoanaerobaculia bacterium
ACCGCGTGGTCAGTCGTGACCCTCCGACGGTCGCAATACATGATGCGGCGCTGCACCGGACCCGAATAAACGACTTGTGGCCCAGACCACGAATAGGATGCTGAAGCTCCTCGCCCTACCGGCTTGACATCAGACATAGGACGACTGACCCCAGGATTGCCCTCTTCGTCCTCCGTCCCACGGACCCGCTCACGTTTTTCGCCGTCGCCAGCGTCGCTGGTCGGCGTCGCCGGTTTCGCGTGCTCCGTCCCGGCCCGCCGCGCCACGAAAGCGGACCCCATGGTGGCACTTCGGCACGACTGATTCAGTATCGAGTAATGAGCTATGAGCTCGCCGTCGGGAACCGATTCGAGAATTAGACTTCGGAACTCAACTCACTTCTCGACGACTCCCGACACCCAGACCCCGATCTTCTCGAGCGCCGCCGGAGAGATCGTCTCCTCGATTTCGGCATATTCCGCGACGCCGCCGGTCGTGGCCGTCTGGAAGAGGTGATTCAAGCCGGGGAGCTCGACGGCCTCGAACCGCGGGTTGCCTCCGGCCTCGAGCGCCTTTCGGATGGCGGGCAGATTCTGGCGGGGCGGAACCTGCACGTCCTTCTCGCCGTTGATGGCCAGCACGGGGCAGCGAACCCTCGCCAGGGCGGTTGCCGGGTCATACGTCAGGAAGAAACGAAACCAGGGAGTGCGAACCTGCTCGAGAAGCGCCGGGATCCGCGCGTCCGGAACCGAGCCCGCGAGCCGGGCTCTCAGTTTCTTCTCGAGGATCGCGTCGTCCTTTTCGCGCTCCACCATGTCGAGGACATCCCGCTCCTCTCGAGACGCCTTCTCGACCTCCGCCGGGCTCTTGCCGCTGGTTTCCGCGATGCGCCGCGTCTGGGCCAGCAGGATGTCGTATCCCCGAACGCCAGGACCCGCCATCATCACGATGAAGGCCACCTCCGGGTTGCGCGCCGCGACCAGGGGCGCGATCTCGCCTCCCTCGCTGTGACCGATCAGCCCGATGCGAAGCGGGTCTATGTCCGGGCGGGACTTCAGGTACGCCCACGCCGCTTCGGCATCCGTGGCGAAATCCAACATCGTGGCTTTGGAGAAATCGCCGCCGGATTTTCCCACCCCGCGGTCGTCGACCCGAAGCACGGCGATCCCCCGGCGAGTCAGATAGTCGGCGAGCACCAGGAACGGCTGGTGCCCCATCAGGCTCTCGTCGCGATCCTGCGCCCCGGAACCGGTGATCAGGAAGACCGCGGGAAAAGGTCCGCCGTCGCGCGGAAGAGTCAGCGTGCCGCCGAGCCGGATGGACGCGGCCCGGTTCTCGACCGTGACTTCCTCCTCCCGGTAAGGAAACGGCGGCACAGGCTTCTGCGGGCGGCGCCGCTCGAGCTCCGCGTCGCTCTTCACGCGCTTGAAGCGCAGGGGCGAGGTGGAGGGTCCCTGCGACCACGTCCCCTCGATGGTCGCGAAATCCGGCGAGACGACCCCCTCGAACTTTCCGTCGAACAGTTTCCAGGCGAGGGTCAACGCGGAGCCTTTGCGGGTTACGGAGGTCGCGGGAATCCCCTTCGCCCCCTGGTCCAGGCTGTCCAGGGTGACGGTCAGGCCCTCGCGCGTGTTCGTGAAATGGAGCACGAGGCGAAGCTTTCCGTCGAGAGTCCCCAGCCACGCCCCGTCGATTTCGGACGGCCTGGCCGGTTCTCCCGACGTCTCATGCACCGGCGCGCGTACGAATGTAAGAGGCAGCTTCTGTCCCTGGGACCACGTCCCCACGATCGCGGAGCCGTCGCTCCGGAGCTTCCCTTCATACGAACCGCCGATCGACTCGATGCGAAAAGCGAGAGCCGCTCCCGTGAGCGTGATCGAGGTCACGGCAATTCCGAGCGCGCCCTGGTCGGTGCTGTCCAGCGTGGCCGTGAAGCCGCCGCCGCCCGCGGCATCGCCGGCGCGCACGATGTGGAGCACCAGGTGGAGCTCGGAGCCTCCCACTTGGAGCGTTCCCCGCCAGTCGCTGATGACGTTCTTCTGGTCCGCCGTCTGTTCCGCCTTCGATGGCGAAGGACCGGCGGACGCGGACGACGCGAAGGCGGCAAGAAACAGCGACAGGATCAGCGTTCTCACGCGCGCAACCCCCTCATTCGCGACGAGACGAGACCCCGAGGATCATCGACGCACCCAGAGCGCCTCGTAGTTGATCGTGGGACTCGCCTGCCCCACCCCCGCAAATCCCTCGATCTCCGGGCGGACGAAACCGTAGACCTGATCGTGAAACAGCGGCAGAAGAAGGGCCTCCTTCGCGAGGAGCTCCTCGACCCGCCTGTAGAGCGAGTGCCGCGCGCGGGGATCCGTCTCGGCCCGTCCCTGGTCGCTCAGCTGGTCGATCTCGGCGTTCGCGAGGAAACGACCCATCATGCCGGCGGTCGAGTGGAGAAGCCCGTAGACGAAGGTGTCGGCGTCGGGATAGTCCGCGCCCCATCGGCCGATCGAAAGGTCCACCGCCGCAGTCCGCGTGAGCTCCAGGTATTCCGCCATGGTCTTGTTGGCGGGTCGCAGGACAAAGCCCATTTCGCGAAAGCGCTCGAAGAGCTCCCGAGCGAACACGGCGAGCTCGCCCGAGAAGATGGGATGCATCGCGACGGACAGCTCGACCGTCTCGCGCGAGACCGTCGCCTGGAAGGAGCTGTCCGAGCTCACTCCGGACGACGACGACGACGCTTTGCGCGACGCGGTGTGGCCGAGCAGGCCCGGCGGAATCAACCCCTGCGCCGGGAGAGCCAGACGGCCGATCGTCCGCCGCACGAGTGCCGGGACATCCAGCGCCTGGAACAGGCTGCGTCGCACGTCCTCGTCTCGCATCGGACCGCGCTGTGAGTTGAAGACGACGAAATAGGTCTGAAGCTTGGGGCCCTCTCGATACCCGGACGCGAACCGTGGATCGTGGCGAAGCTTCTCGACGTCCGCCGGCAAGAGATCGAGCGCGACCGAGAGCCGGCCGGCCTCGAACTCTTCGCGCACTTCCTCGGACGGCGTTCCGAATCGGAAAACGACGCCTTCGCTCCGCGGGTAGCCCTCGCGCCAGTAGTACGGATTTCGCTCGAGCTCGAGACGGCGACCCGGCTCGAAGCCGACCGCCCGGAATGGGCCCGTCCCCACGGCGTTGTCGCGCCAGGTCGAGCCGATGGCCCCGGTGCCTTCGGGAATGATCCCGGTCGCGGCGAAGGACACCAGCGCCGGGAAGAAGGAAACCGGCTGTTCGAGATCGATGAAGAATTCCATCGGCGAGACGATATGGAAACCCTCGAGGTCCGCGCCCGCGCCCTCGAGGAGCCGGCGAGCGCCGCGGATCGCCGACAGGAACCAGCGGCCGTCGCTGAGCGAATTGGTCAGGAGGCGTTCGAACGTGAAGCGAACGTCGCGCGCCGTCATGCGCCGGCCATCGTGGAAGCGCACCCCGGGACGGAGCTTGAACCGGCAGCGCGTTCCGTCGTTCTCCATCGAGAAGCTCGATGCGAGCCACGGAACGATGCGCGTCCCGTCGATTGCGAACGTCAGCGGCTCGTAGATCTGGGAATACACTTCGCCCTGCTCAACCGTCCCCGCGACCGAGGGATCGAGCTGCCGGACGAGTCCGGCGATCGGCACCTGCAGGATGCCTCCGCCCGCCTGCCGGCCCTGGTCCGGAGAGGGCTGCGGTTCCGCCGGCTCCTCGCTCTTCCCGATGCCGGTGTAGTTCACGTAAGGCGCCGTGCTGTGGAGCGTGAGGCCCCGCACGCCGGGACCTCCGATGCGGTAGTCGACGTCATGGAAGAGAGGGATCAGAGCCGCGGATTCGGCCACCAGGTATTCGAAACGTCGATAGAGAGTCTCGCGAGCCGCCGGACGCGCCTCTGCGCGCGCCTCTTCCAGGATCGCGTCCGCTTCGGGCGAGGAGAAGTAGCTGCGCAGACGGCCGTTTCTGGAGTTCAAGAGCGTGAACGTGAAGTTGTCCGGGTCGTCGTAGTCGGCGATCCACCGGCCGAGCCAGAGGTCGAACGTCTGCGCCTCGTGCCACGCCTCGATGAATTCGGCCATCGACTTCGTCCCCGCCTCGACCTCGACACCGAGCTCCGCCCAGGTCTGGAACAGCGCTCGCGTCAACCCCGCATACTGATTCTGAAGGATCGGATGGATCGCGGCTCTCAGCTTCAGCGGCAGCGCCATTCCGGTGGAGCGGATCATCTCGACGGCCTTCTCCTTCGAGACGTGCGGCTGCCGGCGCCCCGGGTCATGGCCGAGGATCCCCGGCGGGAGGAGTCCGGTGGCCGGGAGAGCGAACCGTCCGAGGGTCCCCCAGACGATGTCCTGCGCGCGCGACGCGCTCGCCAGGGCGGTTCGCAGAACGGTGTTGCCGCCGACGAGCGTGTGCGAGTTGAACAGCGCGAAGTAAGTGTTCTTCTTCGGCGTCTCGACGAGACCCGCGCGGAATCGCGGCTCACGCAGGACGATCTCGAGGTCTTTGGGTAACAGGTCGCGCGCGACGTCGAACGCGCCCGAGCGAAAGCCTTCGGCAATCGCGGCCGCCGAGAGAGTCGCCTGAAACTCGATCCGATCCAGGCGGGGCGCGTCGCGCCAGTAACGCGGGTTGCGCTCGAGGACGACTCGGTCGGGCGTGTGCGAGACGAACCGGAACGGACCGGTGCCGAGGAGCGGCAAGGCATTGTCCGCGCTTTCGCCGTCCGCCGGGGCGAGAGCGATCGAGGTGCGCCCGTCGGTCAGCAGGGAAGGGAAGATCGGGAGCGGATCGTTCAACCCGATCTCGATTTCGATGTCGGACGGTGTCGCGATCCCGTCGACTCCCGGGGTCTTGCCGTCGAGGTACTCCGGGACGCCGCGAATCGCCGCGAACGCCGCCGGGCTCGCGTCGCGGGACAGGCGTATGGATCGCTCGAGAGAGGCCTTGACCGCGGAGGCCGTAAACGGAGTGCCATCCGAGAAGGCAATCCCGGGGCGGAGATGAAGCCGCACCGTCCGAGCGCCGTCCTCGACGGACCACCTGTCGCAGAGCAGGGGCGCGAGGGTGCCGGACGCCTCGGTCGTCACGAGGGTCTCGAAAACGTTCGACAGGACCTCGTGCTCCTCCGTGGTGGCGTACGTGCCGGGCTCGAGTGCCGCGACGGGATTGGACATCGCCACGACGAGAGAGCCACCCCGGGCGACCTCGTTTGAGCCCGCTTTCTCCTTCGGAGTGAGCGCCTCGAGCTCGCCTTGATAGATCGCAGCCTGGCTGTACTCCCCGCGCATGTTGGCGACGGCCGCGGCAAGGGCGAGAAGCTTGCCTCGATGCTCGATCTCTCCCGCCGTCGTCGAGCGCGCCGGATCCAGGCCGCGATCGATCCAGCGCCGGGCCTCGTCGATCCGGCGGGCCTGCCACGCCGTCTCCGCGGCGAAGAGGGTGGCGCCCGCCGCCGCTGCGGAATTCTTCCTCTCGTCGTGGGCCTTCACAGCGGCCTCCGCCTCCCGCAAGGCGGCCTCGACGTTGCCCGACATGCGCTGTCCCTGGGCGAGCATCAGGCGGGCCTGCCCTTCCAGGGAGAGATCGCCCGTCCATTCCTCGTCTTCCAGATATTCGAGCACGATCTTCGTGACTCGAATCGTCTCCTCGGGGCTGAAGTTGTCCAGGGACTTCTGCGCGAGCTTCATGCCGTACTCGACGGTCTTGTCGGGCACGTCCGCCTGCGAGAAGTGGTGGACCAGCTCGGGATACACCCGCTCGAGACGCCCCGCGGAGCGCTTCTCCAGGAGCTCGGCGTACTTGCGATGCAGCGAGCGGCGCTTCCGGCGGGACAGCGCCGCGTAGAGGACGTCCCGCACGATGCCGCTCGGAAACGTGAGGCGGTCTCCGCGGGATTCACGCTCCTCTTCGAGGACTCCGTCCCGCAACAACCGATCGAGGTCGTCGTCAACGTCCCGGGCACCCTCGGAGAGAGCCTCCAGGTCGCGCGCGTCGAACGTCTTCCCCAGAACGGATGCGACCGACAGGGTCTCGCGCAATCCTTCCGGCAGCCGCTCGATCCTCTTTTCGACGGCCTGCTGGATCGTGGCGGGCAGAGCGTCGGCGGAAATGTCCGCGTCCGTCGAAAAGCTCCAGCCACCGGTATCGTCGCGGGAGATGAAGCCTGCGTCCACCAGCGAGCGGATGAGCTCCTTCGTGAAGAACGGATTTCCCTCCGTGGCGTCATGGAGCCGCCTCGCGAGCGAATCGGAGACCTTTTCCGCGCCGACGAGCGAGGCGACGAGCGCGCGATGCTCCGAAGCCGCGAAAGGCCCGAGCGTCATGGACACAAACCGAGGGTCGTCCGCGAACGAATCGAGCATGCGGGTAACGGGATGCCGCTTGTCCGTCTCCGTCTGCCGGTAGGTGCCGACGATGAGCGTCGGCGTGGGACCGAGACGGCGCACGACGTACTGGAGGGCCTCGATGGAGACCTCGGCGCCGTGCAGGTTTTCGAGGATCAGGACGAGAGGCTTACTGCCGCCGATGCGCGTCAACGTCCGCGCGAGCAGCTCGAAGATCTGAATCCGGTCTTCGGGCTTCTTTTCCTCGGGAACGAGTCCGGTGGCGGCGAGCGAGACCCCTCGCGCCTCGGCAGGCAGGGCTGCCCGCAGGTCGCCGACCTCGGAGAGCTGCGGAAAGAGCGCGATCAGGTCCGGGGCGAGATCCGAGAAGTCCAGCCGGTCCGCCGACGAAGACGAGCCAGCCGGATCGCGGCCGCGAAAGTAGTCCTGGATGAGCTCGCAGAATCCCTGGTACGAAAAGGCGCCGCCCTGCTCGACGAACCGGCCGTAGAGCACGCGAATCTTGCGCGCGGTGGCCAGATTCTTGAGCTCCTCCAGCAGGCGCGTCTTTCCGATGCCGGGCTCACCGGCCACCATCACGAACTGGCAGTCGCCCGAGATCGCGGCGTTCATCCTCCGCTGGAGCTCGGCGAACTCCTTCTCGCGGCCGATGAACGCGGAGACGGGAGGTCTCTGGACCATCCGGCTCGGGCTCGCGACGATGGACATTCGCGATTCGTCCGTCGCCAGAGTCGCCTTGTGGCGCCGCAACACCTCGGCGACCTGGCCTGCTTTCTGCGGCCGCTTTGCCGGGTCTTTTTCGAGGCAGCGCATCACGATGTCCTGGAGCTCTTCCCGGATCTCGGAGCCGAGCGCGCGGGGCGGCTGAGGATTCTCGTGGACGATCCGGTAGAGAATCGACTGCAGCTCGCCCGTGAACGGAGGATCGCCCACGAGGCACTCGTACAGGACCACGCCGAGCGCGTAGATATCCGACCGCACGTCGAACGCGCGCGACGAGATCTGTTCGGGCGAGAGGTAGGCCATCGTTCCGATCAGCGTTCCGGTCTTCGTGAGGCGCGACTCGGAGTCGGCGCGCGCGAGACCGAAGTCCATGACGCGCACGCGGACGGCGGATCCCTCCTCCTCCCGGGTGACCATGATGTTGGCCGGTTTGATGTCGCGATGCACGACGCCCCGTGCGTGGCTGTACTCGAGGGCGTCCGCGACCTGGATTCCGATATCAACGACGTCTCCGAGGCGAAGCGACTGCTCTCGGACCATCCGCTGCAGGGTCGTTCCGCCGACGAGGGGCATCACGAAGAAGAGCGATCCGTCGTCGCTCCCGAAATCGTAGATCGGCACGATCGCCGGATGGTCCATCTGGGCGACGATCTGGGCTTCCCGCTGGAAGCGGCCTTCTATCTCCGGAGCGAGATCCTGCGCCGAGATCAGTTTGACCGCGACCTCCCGGTTCAGGAGAGGGTCTTTCGCCCGGTAAACCACGCCCATGCCGCCCCGGCCGAGCTCGCCGGCAATCTCGTAGCGGTTCGAAAGTTTTGTGGGCGTCAAGGGGGTAGCCGACCGGCGGAGACTATATGACGGAGGAGCGGCCGGCTCCGGGCGGCGGACAGCGGGGGCGGCTCAGCGGCGGCGCCGCTTCGGAGGGGCGAGGATCGGGAGCGCGACCGAATCATCCAATCACGACTGACCCCGACCCACACACGCACCGACCCGACCCGACCCACAGAATCATCCAATCACGACTGACCCCGACCCACCGACCCACACCAGCTGGCTCGAGTCCCGAGACGCGTGCGCCCGTGGTTTATTCTTCGGGCACTTCGCGTGGAGGTTCTGTGATCCGAAAGATCCTGTTTCCCGCTTCGCTCGCGCTCGTTCTGTCCGTTCCCGCTCCGACTCGAGGCCAGACTTCTGGCCAGACTCCTACCGGCAAAGCGGGCGCCGGGCCCGTGACAATGACGCCCTCTCCGGCGCCGGGCAGGGAATGGATCGCGGCCAGCAACAAGTACGCCGACGAGCTGATCCAGGTCTCCTTCCGCCATCACCCCGAGGCCGGTTCGGCCCAGGGTTTGAGCCAGTTCGACACGAAGGCCTCTCAGCCGACTCTCGCCGATGAGGACAAGGAAAGGCAGGAGACCGAAGTCGTGCTCGCGAGACTGAAAAAAGCTCTCGAGGAAAAACAGCCGAAGGACGTCGCCGAGGACCTGCGGATCATGATCCGGCGCGTCGAGCTCAACTTCCGGCGGCAGGACTTTGCGCGCGCCCACGAGGTGCCGTTCATCAACGCGAGCGGGAACGTGTTCGGGGGACTTCGCACGCTTTTGGACGAGCAGACGCCGGCGGCCCGCCGCCCGTCTGCCGTCGTCCGCATCCGTGCATACGCGGGTATGGAGCCCGGCTCCATTCCGTTGACGAAGATTCTCCAGGAGCGTCTGACCCGCCAGATGGCCACGCCGAACGTCATCTATCCTGGAAAAGCCGAGATGGAAACGGAGATGGCGCGCAACTCCAACTATGTCGACGGAATCTCCGCGCTGATGAATAAGTACGGGCTGACGGGCTGGCAGGAGCCCCTCGCCCGGCTCCAGAAACAGCTCGCGGACTATGACGCGTGGATGCGCGCGACGGTTCTCCCGAAAGCACGCACCGATTTTCGTCTTCCGCCGGAGTCCTACGCGCTGGCGTTCGAAGGCTTCGGCATCGACATCCCGCCGGCCCGGCTCGGCGCGATGGCGCACCAGGCCTTCATCGACATCCAGGCAGAGATGATTCCGATCGCGTCCCAGATCGCGCGGAATCGCCACCTCCCGTCCGGCAACTATCGCGACGTGATTCACGAGCTCAAGAAGGAGCAGCTTGTAGGCGAGGCGATCCTGCCGTTTTTCGAGAAGCGGCTCAAAGAGATCGAGAAAATCATCGTCGAGCAGCAGCTCGTCTCTCTCCCCGACCGCCCCGCGCAAATCCGTATCGCCACGGCGGCCGAGACCGCGCAGCAGCCCGCTCCCCACATGCAGGCTCCTCCGTTCCTGCGCAATACGGGCGAAAAGGGCGCCTTCGTTCTGCCGCTGAACGTTCCGGCCGGCCCGGGCCAGAGCGAGTCCCAGAAGTACGACGACTTCGCGTACGACGCCGCATCGTGGACCTTGACGGCGCATGAGGCGCGGCCCGGGCACGAGCTGCAGTTCGATTCGATGCTGGAGAATGGCGTGTCACTGGCGCGCGTGCGCTACGCGCTCAACAGCACCAATGTCGAGGGATGGGGTCTCTACTCCGAATACATCCTCAAGCCGTTCATGCCGCTGGAAGGCCAGCTCATTTCTCTGGACCTGCGGCTTCTCCGTGCCGCACGGGCGTTCCTCGACCCGGAGTTGCAGTCCGGAAAGGTCACGCCGGAGGATGCCTATCGCGTGCTCGAACAGGACGTCGTCCTTTCGCACGCATTCGCGCAGGAGGAGGTCGAGCGGTTCACCTACCGCATGCCGGGCCAGGCGGGGAGCTACTTCTACGGATACACGAAACTGATCGAGCTGCGCGAAGACACCGACAAGGCGCTGGGAGCGAAGTTCAACCAGAAGGAATTCCACGACTTCCTGCTGCGCCAGGGCCCGCTGCCCCCCGACCTGCTGCGGCGTGCCGTGCTGGAAGAATTCGTTCCGTCGCAGGGCAAACACTGACACCGCTTGATCAGAAAGACGGCCGGTCCGTTGTTCCTCGCGGCCTCAGCGCGGCTGCGGCCGGGACGGGTTGATGGTTGATGCGAGGAACGGAGAGAAATGGGAGAAATGGGGTCAGTCGTGATTTGGTGATTCCAGACCGGAACAAATAGCCTGGCCCTCTCCTCGCGCGGTGCGTCCGGCGCCGTTCCGAGCGGATTCCCGCAGCGGGATCCAGGAATTACCAAAAACGGACCCGGGACTTCTTCCGGAGGCCAGCCGCCGGGCGTTAATCCCGAGGCCGCCGCTGCGGACTGCCCCGGGACGTCGCCATCGTCGTGCGGTTCGCGGCCTACTTCTTCCGAAACTGCTCGCGCGCCCTCGCGGCCACCTGATGGTCGGTCAGTTTGTCCGCCGTTTCGATTCCGACGACCTGGTCGCCAAGACCCTCTTCATGGATCCGCTTCTCGAGCTCGTGTTTCGCCTCGCCCGGACCGAGCAGCAGGATGTGAGACGCATCCTTGATGTGCGAGATAACATCGTCGTAGTAATTGCGAAGATGGTTCGCGAAGCGGCGATCCCGCTGGTCCTCGGCGCCGCTCTCGCCGCGGGCATCGCCTCCATGCTCCGCCTTCGACGCCAGGCGGCTCGTCTTCTCCTCGTCACCCGCGATGGACGCGATGATCGCGTCCCGATGATCGATCCATACCGCCACGTCTCGGCTCATTTCGGTGCTCCTGTTGTTGGCGCGCGTCACACTCGGGCTGATGTCCGAGGGGCGGTGTCCACGCAGCGGTGTCTACGAAGTCGGTTCCGTGACCACGCCTTCCGCGAGAATCACTTCAACACGCCGATTGCGCGCCCGCCCGACGGCGGTTTTGTTGGATGACACGGGAAATTTCGCTCCATATCCTTCCGTCACGATTCTCGACGACCCGATGCCCTGCTTCTGCAGAAACGCCGAGACGGACGTGGCACGGCTGCTCGAGAGCTTCCGGTTCACTTCTTCCGAGCCGGTCGAGTCCGTATACCCCTCGATTCGGAGATTCATGTCCGGGAAGACGGAGAGCACGCCCGCCATCTTGGCCAGAGCCACCTGAGCGGACGTCTTCAGCGTCGATCGACCGGTCTCGAAGAGGATCCCCGGAAGACTCACGACGATCCCGCGTGCCGTCGTGCGAGTCGTGGCGACGCCGGCGAGGGCCCCCGTGAGCCGCTGCTGAAGAGCATCCCGGTCCTTCTGGACATGGTCCCGATCCGAGGCCAGCGATTCCTTCTCGGCGGCGAGCCTGTTTTTCTGCTCTTCCAGCACTGCGGCCTGGCGGGCCGCTTCCGCCGCGGTGCGCTCCGCGTCGTTCTTCTGCTGCTCGAGAGCGGCCGCCTGCTGCTGGAGAGCGGCTGCCTGCTGCGACGCCTCGGCCTGCGCCCGCTCCGCCGCCCGCTTCTCCTCCTCGGCCTGCCGGCGGAGATCTTCGGAACGACGGGTGGCTTCGTCCGCCTGGCGCCGGGCATCGTCCGAGCTCATCGCGGCCTGCTCCGCCGCCTGCTTTTCGCGCGCGAGCCGGTCGGCGGTCGCCTCCGATTCCGACTGCGCTCGCGCCGCGGCGTCCCGCTCCACTTCGGCCCGGCGGCGCGCATACTCCGCGTCCGCGGCCGTCTGCTCCGCGCGCGCGGCTTGCCGGCCCAGGGCGTCGAGCCGCGCCTGGCGGCCGGCAGCGATCTCCGCCTCTTCCCGCTCGGCGACCGCTTTCCACATCGCCCGCGCAGCCGTGCTCACGAGGCTGACGGTTCGGCGCGAGTAGTCGGCGATGACGCGGCTGCTGCCATTCGATTTCGCGGTGTTGGCCGCCTGCGCGAGCGTCGTCCGGGCCTCCTCCATCGAGCGGGCGTCGTAGTCGGCAATCCCGGCGAGCTCAGCGGTCCGATAGATGTGCCGGGCCTGAAAGAGCTCGAGCGGCTCGGAGTCGTGGTAGCGGAGCGCGCCGATCGACTCGACGTCACGATGAACCGCCGGCCGGAACGCCGAGTAGGTGAAGGGAGAGTTCTTTGCGTATTTCGACTTCACGGGCTGTGAAATAAACACGACGAGATCGGACGGACGGGACATTCCCGGGATGGGCTCCGCCGTTACGAGGATTGCGAATTCCTTGAGGCCCGTCTGGAACTTCGCGCTGCCGTTTTCATCGCGGCTCCAAAGCTCGCCCAGGTTCTGGGCGTTTCCATCGCGAGCGATCGCCCACATCACGTAGCTGTTGATCTGTCCGCCGAAGAGCACCGCCGGCTGCAGGTTCTGAAATGTCAGATTGATCGCCGTCTGCGGTCCCTTCGCCCGGACCTCGGCTTTCAGGGTCGCGCCCGCGGGAGCCCGTTCCGTCGCGCCGAAGGGAACGTCCACCGTCTTCCTCTCGGGAAACTGGACGGTGTTCAGCGGGACCTCGAGAGCGAGCGACGTGGAGGCAAACGCGAGAACGAGAACAGGGAGGATCGCGAGGCCGAATTTCGTGGTTTTCTTCACGGAGTCTCCTTGGGGAAAGCTGCGGATCGGGCGAAAAATCGAAGGACACGCCGGACAGGGCCGAATCGCTCGGGAGGTCGGTGGTCTGTCTGGCAGTCCGTCAGTCGGTTGCCCTCTGTCGTATAAGCAATAAGCGCGCCGGGGCCCCTTCGGGGGTTTCCGGCCCATCACGACGCCGGCCGGCCAATCTATCGAGGATCGGCTCCGCCCCGGCGCGGCGGTTTCGACGGGCTACCCGAGGACTTCGCGCGGTGGATCTCTTCGATTGCCTTCTCGGTGTCGTCGTGGATCCTCTGCCGGTCGATCTGGTACTCGCGCTCCGCCTTTTCCCTCTCGACCGGATCGGGCATTCCGCGCATCGCGTCTGCGAAAAGGATCTCCCGCTCCGCGAGGCGGGCCGTCGCGAGTCCGCGGGCCTCGCCGACCCGTTTCTTCTGATCCGCCGTCAGAGCAGTTCGCGCGACGCCTGATTCACGGTCGGCCGCATTCAATCGCTCCATCGCCAGCTCAAACGAGGACTTGGGGCTCGTCGCCGCCGATTTTCCAGCCGTCGACGAGCTCGCGGGCGGCTTCTTCCGGGGATCTCGGCTCGTGGCGGCGAGAGGTCGGGGCTTTTTCATAGTCGTCGGATCGTAACGCTCTTTATGACGGCAAAGAACGATGGATGCGGAAGTTCGAATGGCCCCGTGAAGGGAGTGCGTTCCGACTTGTCAGAATCGGGTGATCGGGTGATCGGGTGATCAATCAGGTGGAATCGGGCGATCGGAGAATCGGGAGAAGAGAGGAACGCCCCTCACCCCGACCCTCTCCCGCCGGGAGAGGGGGGAGGCACGGCGACCGAACGACGAGCGGCGGCCGGGGTTTCCCCTCAGCAACGAGGCCCCCGCGTGCCTCGAGATGGAGCTTAACCGGCGGCGGTTGCCTTTCGACTGGCGCAGGTCATTGTCGACCGTCCGACGAGCGTCCGGCTCCTGGCGTTGTCGAAGCGAAGCGCTCCCACGGCCGTCCGTTCGCGAAGTGAATTCCGCTCCCGAAAATCAGTCGCGGCGCAGGGCTTCCATCGGATCCACCTTCATGGCGCGCCGAGCGGGGATGTAGCAAGCCAGGCCGGCCACGCCGATCAGCGTCGCCGTCACGGTCAGGAATGTGAGCGGATCGGTGGGCGTCACGTCGAACAGCAGCGACTGGATCATGCGGGACGTGGCGAGCGAAGCCGCCACTCCGATCGCCACTCCGGCCAGCGTGGTCGCCAGTCCCTGCCGCAGGATCATGGTCATCACGTCCACGGCCCGGGCTCCGAGCGCCATGCGCACTCCGATCTCCCGAGTCCTTTGTGCGACGCCGTACGCCACAACTCCATAGACCCCGCCCACGGCGAGGAGCAGAGCGGTCAGCGCGAAAACGATCACGAGGGCGAGGTTGAAGCGGCGCGACCCCATCGACGCCGAGTAGATCTGCGTGAAGGTCCGGAAGCGCGGCGGGACATCGGGTGCCTGCTCATGCACGATCGCGCGGGCCGCCGCGATGACCGGACCGGGATCGGACGTCGTGTGCATCACGAGGCTGAAGTCGGATCGCGGGCGCTGCAGCAGGTTCACGTAGACGATGGGGCGCGGCGGCTGCTCGAGCCCGTATTCGTGCGTGTCACCCGCCACGCCGACGATCGTCAGCAGGTGCAGGTCGCCGTCCATGTTCCCGAATTGAATGGTCTGACCGATCGGATCCTGACCGGGCCACCGCGATCGCGCGAGCGCCTCGTTGATCACGGCGGAATGCGGGGCGCCGAAGGCGTCCCGCCGATCAAAGAACCTCCCCCGCCGGAGGGGAATGGCGAGAGCCTGAAGATACTCCGGGGTAGCGGCGCAGAAATCGGCCGTGCCGCGGCGCTCGGCCTGCTGGGCCATGCGAGAGAACTCGTCGAAATCCCGCGGATTGTCCGGAGCTCCGACGAGCAGGAACATCCCATCCGGCAGGCCGCCATCCATCGGAACGGCGCTGACCGCCGCTACCTGGGCGACGCCGGGAATGGCGTGCAGGCGCTGGATGAGGCCGCTCGTAAACTGCGACTCACGCGCCTGAAAGGCCGACCGGGCTTCCGGTTTCCTGTCTCCGGGATCCGGGCGCTCGAGATCGATCGTGACGACATTGTCCGTGCGAAACCCGGGATTCACGGAGAGCACCCGTAGCAGGCTGCGCCCGAGCAACCCCGCACCGGTCAGCAGCGCCAGCGTCATCGCGAGCTGCGCCGTGACGATGATGCGGCCGACCCGCTGCGTGCGCCGCGTCCCCGCGTTTCCCCGGCTGCTCTCCCCGAGCCCTCCCGCCGGCGAGGCGGCGGTCGCGCGCACCGCCGTCAGGATTCCCAGGGCGAGAGCCGCCAGAAAGGAGAGACCAGCGGTGAAAAAGAGAACGGGCCAGCGGATCGAGACTTCCGAAAGGCGCGGCAGATCCTCCGGAGCGAGAGCCAGGAGTGCGCGGAGCAGGCCGAAAGCGATGACGATGCCGACCAGGCAGCTCACGCCCGAAAGCAGCAACGTTTCGGTGATGAATTGCCGCACGAGCCGCCCGCGGCCCGCGCCGAGCGCGTTTCGAATCGCCAGCTCGCGCCCGCGCCGCGCGGCCTGGACGATCAGGAAATTCGCTACGTTCGCGCAGGCCACGAGAAGCAGAAAGCCGACGGCCCCGAAGAGAAGGGCGAGCGTCGAGCGCACGCGGCCCGTCAGCGACACCTGCAACGGAACCGCGGCCGCGCTTTGCAACAGGTACTCGTTCTGCTCGGCCGACTGCCGCACGATGCGCGCGGCGACGGCCTCGAGATCGCTGGATGCCTGAGTGGCCGTCACGCCCGGGCGCAGGCGCCCGACCGCCAGGGAGTTATGGGATGTGCGGCTCGGGCTCTCGGGATCGAGCTCCGCCGGCAGCCACAGATCCGTTTTTTCCGGAAACTCGAACTGCTCCGGCAGGATTCCGACGACCGTATAGAACCGGTCCTGAATGCGGACCTGGAGCGCGGAGAAGTTCAGCGAAGACGCCAGGTTCTGGCTCCAATACCGGTGACTGGCCAGCAGGACCGGAGCCGCGCCGGGACGCGCGTCTTCGGGAGCCAGGCCGCGCCCCGCCACAGGATGAACGTTCAATACGGGGAAGAAATCGCGCGTGACGAACGCGACTCCCGTTCGCGTCGGTCCGGCGGGCCCCACGACGTTCGCCACCTGGCTCCGGTACTTCGCCATCGCCTGAAAGCTGCGGCTCTGGTCGCGAAAATCGTCGAAGTTCGGATCGGCGAGACGAGAAAGCGCTCCGCGTTGATTTACCTCCCAGATCGCCACCAGGCGGTCCGGATTCGAGTACGGAAGCGGCCGCAACAACACGCCATAGACCACGCTGAAGATCGCCGTTGCGGCCCCGATGCCGAGCGCCAGCGTCAGGATGGCGGCGGCGCTGAATCCCGGGCTCCGGCCCATCGACCGGGCGGCGTATTTCAGGTCGTAGAACATGGGAACACCTTTCTCGGCGGTCCGTTATCGGCCTTGTCCGTTCTCGGTTCCGGGCCTTTCCTTCCCTGAAAGACTCGCGGCTTTCGATGGAGTTACGGAGATTCGCCTTCCGGGTTCCATCCTGCGTCCGCTCCGGGCGGATGCCGCGAAGAAAACGAAAGGCCTTTCGCGACGAGAAGGGGCGCCACGCCCGCGTCAGAACAGCCAGGCCCCTCTGGCCATCAGGGCGGCAACGAACGGGATGACCAGGACGATCGCTGTCTCGGCGTCGTTCAGCGCGATGAGGGGAGGGAGACTGGCACTGGCCCACGGGGACCGGCCGCGAGACCGCGCCGCGCGCCAGCGGATGAACGTCAGCATGGGAACGATCTCGAGCGCGAAGACGAGAGCGAAGAGCCCCATCTTCAGCCAGAAAAATCCGTTTCGCAGGTAGAAATCGGGCTGTTTTTCCAGGCGGCCGAACACGCGCAGGAGTCCGGTCGCAATCCAGAGCAGGGCCGCGACGCCCCAGAGACCGTCCGCCTGGAGGAGACGGTCCAGCACGCCCGGGTCCGCCGGTGATCGGCGCAGATCCCGGAGGCGGCGGCCTCGGGCGAACACGGCGCCGAATCCGAGCGCGAGAGCCAGCACATGGAGGGCCGAGAGCGAGGCGCGGGCAATCACGCCGAAATTCTATCGAAGCAGGAGCGCCACGGAATCGCGGAGCTGCCGGTTCCGGGTGCAATTTCGATGCGAATCGGGGAGACTCTCTGGGACATCCGATGCCAGACCTCAGAACGCTTCTTGGAATCGAGCTTCCGATCATCCAGGCGCCCATGGCGGGCGTGCAGGACAGCCGGCTCGCCGTGGCGGTGTCGAACGCCGGCGGGCTCGGGTCGCTACCGTGCGCCATGCTGAGCCCGAACGCCCTGCGAATCGAGCTCGCGGCGGTGCGCGCCGGCACCTCGCGGCCCTTCAACGTGAATTTCTTCTGTCACGAGACTCCGGCTCCGGATGCCGCGCGCGAGAAGCGGTGGAAGCAATTGCTCGAGCCGTACTACCGGGAGCTCGGAATCGACCCGGACGCCGCCCCTCCCGGACCCCGCCGCGCGCCTTTCGGAGCGGAGGCGGCCGCGATTCTGCAGGAACATCCACCCGCCGTCGTGAGCTTTCATTTCGGGCTCCCCGCGGAGGAGCTCCTGGCGGGTGTGCGGCGGGCCGGCTCGAAGATCTTTTCCTCGGCGACGACGGTGGACGAGGCCATCTGGCTCGAAAAGCGCGGCGTCGATGCTGTCATCGCTCAAGGCGTCGAGGCCGGAGGCCACCGCGGAATGTTCCTGTCCGACGACATCGGCGAGCCGCTCGAAACGCTCGAGCTCATGAGGCGCATGCGGAGCGCCGTGGAGGTTCCCGTCATCGCGGCCGGCGGCATCGCGGACGCGGCGGGCGTCTCGGCGGCGATGGCGCTCGGCGCGGCGGGCGTTCAGGTGGGCACGGCATACCTGCTTTGCCCGGAGGCGACGACGAGCGCCGTGCACCGCGCGGCCTTGAAGAGCGAGGGCGGCCGTTTGACCGCCATGACGAACGTGTTTACGGGCCGGCCGGCACGCGGGATCCGGAATCGCCTCATGCGGGAGCTCGGGCCCATGAACGACGCGGCGCCGGCATTTCCTCTCGCGGCGGCCGCGGTCGCCCCGCTGCCGGCGGCGGCGGAGTCCCGCGGCAGCGGAGACTTCTCGCCGCTCTGGGCCGGACAGAACTCGAACGGGTGTCGGGAAATCCCCGCGGCGGACCTGACGCGGGAGCTCGCCGCTCGACTCGCGCCCGGCGCTCCATAAGAGCACCGAGCCCCCCGACGGTCCCTTCAGTTCTTCTGTTCTTCTGTTCTTCTGTTCTTCTGTTCTTCTGTCCTACTGTCCTACTGCCCTACTGCCCTAACGCTCGCGGCCTTCCGGTTTGCGCGAACGCTTGGAAGGGGCCCTTCGACCTGCACCTCCGCCCCGCCCAGCCCAGCCCCGCCCAGCCCAGCCCCGCCCCGCCCCGCCCCGAGCCGGTTTCACCGCGGAGCCGGCGCGTTCTTCCAGTGGATCGCCCGGGCTTTCGTGAGCAGATCGAGATAGTCTACGATCTCCGCCAGCGGAACGGGCGCATACCGGCCGCTCAGGATGTCGCGAATTTCCGACACCGTGCGCCGGCCGTCAATCAGATTCATCGTCTCGTACGCCAGGATTTCTCCGCCGTCGCGGCGGGCGAGCAGCGCGCGGCTCACGTCGGAACCGAGGACTTCGGTGAAAAAGTCGTAGTAGTAGACGTCGAGCGGACCGACGATCTCGGGGCTTCGCGCGGGAACACGGCGATCTTCCGCCGGTCCTCCTGCCGCGTCCAGAGCACGCGTGCCCGACATGGCCTCTCCGAGCGGAACGATCGACACCGGCCAGAGTCGCGCCAGCGACCGGAGCGTTTCGGAGGCTTCCACGTGCGCCTCGCGCAGGCGCAGGTCCCGATCGCGCCCCTCCCCTCCCGCCATTCCGGCCTCGCCGATGCGCTCCTGGCACCATCCGCGGGTGTACTCCAGGAGCCGCCCGGCCTCTTCCTGCGGGAGAGCAGCGAGCGTCCAGGCGACTCCGGCTCCCAGGTAGGCGACCCGGCCGAGCTTCGTCGCGTCCATGTTCTCCGGCTGGTCCTTCTGCGTATGGATCGTGACGTCGGGGTAATCGTGAAAGTAGACCATCGGGACGCGGAATCCGCCCGCCTGGAACACCTCGTGATCGCTTCCCATCTCGAAACCGCGGACGTCTCCGAGAAACGCCTCACGCGTTCCCGGGGGCCAGACGAATCCGTTGTAGGCGTCGTCCCCGCGCTCGGCATACCGAGCCGACGCATGCACGACCTCGTCGAAGAACGCGCGCGCGATCGCGTTGACGACATGCGGCAGCGTCTCGATCGTGCGGGAGAGGTGAAACGTCCCGTGCGTCGTCGAGAGAATTCCACCGACCATGTCCATATGAATCCCCGCCACGAGCTTCCGGACGATCTCGGGATGCCGCACCAGGTACGCCTGGGATCCGGTGATCTCCGGCAGCCAGAGAAAACGAATCGTCCGCCGGGGACGAGGGAGGCTTCCTTTCCGGATCGCCGCCTCGAGCGCGCGACCCACTTCCAGGATCGCCGCGCTGCCGGAGGCGTTGTCATTGGCGCCCGCGGACTCGTGGCAGAGGTGCGCGGTCAGGACGATCTCTCCCGCGTCCTCATCAGTGCCCGGAATCGTCGCGACGACGACGTCGTAGTTGTCCGGCACCATCTTCGCGCGCACGAAAACGTGGAGGCGGACTCTCTCGTTCGCGGCGAGACGGGAGCGGAGCTCGTCCGCCTGCCGCCGCGAGACCATGATCGCGAAGCGGTTGGCGGGCTGGTACGGCGAGAGATGGCCCCACCGGATCAGGTCGCGCTCTTCGTCGGACCACGGCGTGTGCTGGTTCGGGAATGCCGAGAGGAAGCCGGCGGCTCCGCGCTCTTCGCAGGCGCGTTTGTGCACGTCCGGCAGCGCCCCGTCCGCGAGGACGATCTTCCCGCGCACGTCCTTGCCCTCGTAGTCCTTCGGATCGGTCCCCCTCCCCACGTCGACGAGATCCGCCGTGACGTCGGCGTTCTGGCTGTAGTCGCCGAGGAGAACGGGCAGGTCGGGGTAGCGGGCGATGACGCGGGGGCGCGGAGAGACCTCCTCCAGCCTCCCGGCAATCGGATTCCATCCGACGTGGCTCCGGAAGTGCGCATACATCGTGTGCCCGTCCGCGGGAAAATGTTCGATCGCGGTTTGCGAGAGCCCGGCGGCCTCGGCCTTTTTTTTCATGAGCTCGGCCGCCGCGGCGAAGCCCGGAGAGCCCTGGACCCGGTGAAAACGTCCCAGCTCGCGGATCGTCTCGAGGGCGGCGACCCCGTCGACCTCGGCGTGAATCACCGCGGGGACGCGGTCGTCCCAGAATGGAATCACGCGTTCCTGCGCCGACGCGGGACGCGGGGACGCGAACGTGAATGCGAGCGTGGCCGCGAGTGACACGAGGGTCCGCTTCATCCATGCCTCCGGTCGGGTCGCCGTCTTCCG
>JBBSEW010000069.1:0-19104 GCA_038239305.1 Thermoanaerobaculia bacterium
CGCCGGCGGCGGGCTTCCGTGTGGCGGTCGTGACATCGCGAAGGGGCGCGGAAAAG
This sequence comes from Thermoanaerobaculia bacterium, assembly GCA_038239305.1. Taxonomy (GTDB): domain Bacteria; phylum Acidobacteriota; class Thermoanaerobaculia; order UBA5066; family Gp7-AA6; genus JALYUA01. The sequence goes on from JBBSEW010000069.1 coordinate 57, forward strand.
ACGCCCGCCGCCGGCACCGCCTCCCTACCGAGGCACGCGGCGGCCTCCGTGCTGAGGGGAAGACCTGGCGGCCGCTCGTCGTTCGGTCGCAGCCGCAGACAGGCGATAGTAGGAGTTTGGTGTGCTCCCTCTCTTATGGCCTCGTACGGGAGGCTCCGCCCGCGGCGGGCTCCCGTGTGGCGGTCGTTCAGCGGGGGAGCGGCTGAAAAGACCTTCTTCTCGTCACGACTAACCGATCACATCTGGCTCGCCCGTATGACTCCGTGTTTCCCGATTCCACTTGATTCGATAGTTCGATTGATCGCGAGATCATGAGATCACGAGATCGTGAGATTCGGACTTCAACCGTCCGACAGAAGCAATGCGAAGATTCACCAACTGGATCAGCGCGGCGCAGGATCAGGCTACAGATCCCGGCGGTAGTCCGTCGCGTCCTGCTTCCAGACGACCACGCCGCAGAAGCGGTCCCCCTCCGGGCACACGGGACGGACGCCCGCGTGATGGCGGAGGGTGCAGGGAGGCAGGAGCCAGCGGCCGATCGAGGGGTTGACGTCGCGGATCTGCAACGCCTCGTCGAGCGACGCGCGCCAGATCTCTTCCTGGGCGTTGTAACAGAGGCGCATCGCGAACTTGTGATGCAGGTTCAGGAGGTCGGCGGATTCGGTGAAGCGAATGGAGACGGCGTTCGGAAGCAGGTATGCCGCGTACTCGTCGGCGACGCCGCGGGAACGCAGCATCGCGATCGCCTCCCACGTTTCCTCCATCGTGGCACGGTAGAGCTCCGCCGCCTCCGGCACTTCGGGCACGAGCATCGGCACGACGTAATCCGGCTCGTCCGTGAGGTATGCCCGAAGCATCGGCCGGGACGCGGGCGTCATCCGATGCCGCTGGTCCTGGCTGTCGGCCGTGTGAGAGAGCTTCTTGCGAAACGTGTAGGCCGGGTGAAAGAGCGCGCGGGACAGCTTTCCGTGGGTCGTCAGCGTAAGCGTTTCGCCGAGCAGGGGATTGCGTGCCGGATCCAGGACCTGGCGGATCGCATCGTCGTCCGACAGCGCGGCTCGCGGAAGGCCGAGGACCTCCCGCACGGCGGCGGCGAGGATCGCTTCATTGTTCGCCTTCCAGTCCACGAGGCGCGAGACGCGGCCCGCGAGCTCCTCGTCGAACTCCTCCCGGAACGCCCGGCTCGCGGCGGGCCCGCCGTCCTGCGCGGCGGTGAAGACCGCGTGCTCCGCGGTCTCCTCGAGCGGGATGGGATCCTCGAGCACGGCGCGGTAGAGCGGGTCGTGACGCAGCACCTCTTCGACCATCCGGCCGACCACCTCCCGCTGCTCGGTCGGCGCGTCGAAGGACTCGCAGAGTCTCCAGTATCGGAACAGCGTGATTCCCGAAACCGTGTGGTACAGGTACGCGAAAGTCGCCACCGGAAGCACGTAGCGGGCGATCTCCTGCGCCCGTTTCTGGACCGCTCCCGCAAATCGCGCGCGGCCCGTCCCCCGCGTCCGTCCAGGAAAGATGCCAAAATACCGCTCGCCCGCCAGAGGCGTCAGGAGCTCTGTCAGCTTCTCGTACGCCGCCTGCTGTCGCCGGGCCGCCGCCTCGAAGATCTCCCGCTCCGCGGGGCCCATCGGCGGCACCGCGAATTGGCCCGGCTTGACCTCGACATAGCGCTGCGAGACCTGCTCCGAGTTGTAGAAGGGGTGGCTGTGGAGGAAGCTCCAGAGAAATTGCCGCGACACGTTCTCGAGAGAGAACTGGAAATGGGCGTGCTGGAAGGTCGTGTGGTGGCCCGCGGAATAGATCGAGCGGGCGAGCGCATCCCGCCGCTCCGGCCGCGCCGATGCCTGATCCTCCGTGACGATCCCCTTGGGCGAGTAGCACGTTCGCGCGGTGGCCACCACGTTTTCGAAAGGCCGGGCAAAGGCATGGACGAGCCGCACTTTCGGGGCGGGGGAGGAAAAGGGAAAGGGAACATCGGTCCGGGGAAGTGTCGACATCGCGTGGGCGAGATTATCGCTGATCGTGAGCTCTCGCGGGATGTCTCGCGAGTCGTGGGTTCCGGGTTCCGGGTTTTGAGTTCTGGGTTCCGGGTTCTGCGATTGAGTTCCGGGTAATTCGTGTCGAATCTTCCGAGCGAGAGCGGAGAGCGGACAAGCCGGGAGAGTCTTACCGGAACTCTCAAGAGTCGGAAGCAGAGGGTAAAGGGCAGAGGGCAGAAGGGCAGAAGGGCAGAAGGGCAGAGGAGCAGAGGGCAGAGGGCTGAGGACTGACAACCGGTCCCTCCCAACGGGAATACCCCTTTGCCCTCTTCGTTGCGTACGTTTGCAAGCCCGCGCCGCCGCTCCTATAGTCGGTCGGGCGGATGGGCCCCATGAAGCTTCCTGTTTACCTCGACAACCACGCCACGACGCCCGTCGACCCTCGCGTGCTCGGCGCGTTGATGCCGTATCTGACGACCGCCTTCGGGAACGCCGGCTCGCGCAGCCACGTCTTCGGATGGGAGGCGGAAGCCGCGGTCGACGAGGCGCGGCATCAGGTCGCCTCCGCGATGAACGCAGGGGACAAGGAGATCATTTTCACGAGCGGCGCGACCGAGTCGGACAACCTCGCGATCTTCGGAGTAGCGCGCGCGTATCGCTCGAAGGGCGATCACGTCATCACGGGCCGGACGGAGCACAAGGCCGTCCTGGACGTCTGCCATGCCCTCGAGAAGGAAGGCTTTCGCGTCACCTTCCTCGACCCGGATGCCAGCGGCCGGATCGGCGCGGAAGCGGTCGCCGCGGCGATCACCGAGCGGACCACTCTCGTCACGCTGATGCACGCGAACAACGAGATCGGAACGATCCACCCGATCGCCGCGATCGGCGCCGCGTGCCGGGAGCGGGGAGTCCTGTTTCACAGCGACGCGGTGCAGGGATTCGGAAAAGTGCCGTTCGACGTCGAAGCGATGAGGGTCGATCTCGCTTCCATATCGGGCCACAAGATTTACGCGCCGAAGGGTGTCGGGGCGCTGTACGTCCGTTCGCGGAATCCCCGGGTGCGGCTGACCCCGCTCTTCGTCGGCGGTGGACAGGAACGCGGCCTGCGCTCCGGCACGCTGAACGTTCCCGGCATCGTCGCGCTTGGCGAAGCGGCCCGCATCGCCGTCGGCGAGCGCGTAGAGGAATCGAAGAGGCTGCGCCTTCTGCGCGCGCGGCTCCATCGCGGCATCACGGGATCCGTGCCCGACGTCCGGCTGAACGGTCCCGAGCTTCCCGCCCTCGACGCGGATGGCGGGATCTCCGGCTCGGGCGAAGAGGGCGGCGATGAGCGCCTTCCGGGAAATCTCAACGTGTCTTTCGCCGGCGTCGAGGGCGAGGCTCTCCTGCTCGGTCTGAAAGACGTGGCGGTCTCCTCGGGCTCCGCCTGTACCTCGGCGTCGCTCGAGCCGTCTCACGTCCTGCGCGCCATCGGGGTCCCCGACGACGCCGCGCACGCCTCGATCCGGTTCGGCCTCGGCCGCTTCACGACCGCGGAAGAAATCGACTTCGCGGTGACCGTGACCGCGGACGCCGTGCGCCGTCTCCGGGAGCTCGCTCCCCTCTCCGCGGTCGGTTCCCGCCCGCCTTCCGGCGCGTAAGCGGCTTCTTTTCGTTCTTCCACGGAGACCTGATGCTCGCGGATCTCGTTCGAACTTTCCCCGCGTACGTGGATCTCCTCGCGCGGCTTCGCTCGGACGAGCATCCGATCGTGGCGGGTGGAGCCGGCGCGCTTCCCGGCCTGCTGCTCGCCGCGCTCTCCGCGGATCTCGACCGGCCGCTCGCGCTCGTCGTCGCCGACGAGAAGACGTCGGAGACTCTCTCGGGAGACCTCGCCGCGGCGGGCATTTCGGGGATCTTCCACGCTCCGGCCCCCTCGCTGACTCCCTACCAGCGGATACCTCCTTCTCTCAAGGCTCGCCGTGACGAGTTTGGCCTCCTCGCGGCGCTGCGCAGTCCGGGAACGGTGCACGCGGCGATTCTTCCGGCGCGGTCCCTTTTCGCGCGGCTTCCGTCGCCGGAGGACTTCGCGGCGTTGCTACTGTCGCTGCGGGAAGGCGACGAAATTTCCCTTCCGCGTTTCATCGCGCGCCTGACGGCTGTCGGCTACCGGCGATCCGACCTGGTCACGGAGACGGGCGATCTCGCAGTCCGGGGAGGCCTCTTCGACGTGTTCGCGCCCGACCGGGCCCTTCCGGTCCGCGTCGAGCTCGACGGCGACCGGATCGTCTCCATCCGCGTTTTCGATCCGGACACGCAACGGTCGAAAGAACGGCTCTCGTCGGTCGTCCTGCCTCCGTTTGCGACGTCTCGCGAGTCGGACCAGGAGCGGGCGATGCTCACCGAGCGGCTGGGGCGATATCCGTCCGAGGTCGAGCGAATCGTCTTCGCTCCGGCTGTCTCGCCGATGCCCGCCGGCTGGCTCGATCATGCCGGCGGCGCGCTCGTCGCTGTCCTCGAGCCTTCGGCCGTCGAGGAGGAGATCGCCGGATTCGCGGAGAGGCTTTCGGGCGACCGGGATCCGGACCGGGATCCGTTTCTTCCGGAAGAGCTCGCGATGCCGCCCGAGCGCATTCGCGCGGCGATCGCCACTGCTGCGCTCGCGTTCGATCGCGTCGGGATGAGCGGGCAGGGCGGGCCCGGAGGCAATCTCCTGCGCCTGCCCGCCGAGGCGATCGCGGGCCATGCGGGCCGCACGCGAGAGGCCGCCGAAGAGATCGTGCGGCTCCTGGCCGCGGGCGAGGAGGCGCTCGTCGCCGTCCGCCCGACGGGAGGGCCCGAGAAGCTGAGGCGGTTCGCGCTGGAGTACGGGCTCCACGTGTCCTCGGAGCGGAGCGGGAGCTCGGTCATCTCGATTCCGGGCGAGATATCGGGCGGATTCCGGATGCGGGATCCGCGCCTTTCCTTGTACTCGGAGGAGGAGATCTTCGGCGAGGAGAAGGCCGTGTCGGCGTCGCGCAGCCGCCCTTCCGAGGCGTTTCTCTCCGACCTGCGCGATCTGAAGCTCGGCGACGCCGTCGTGCATCGCGACTACGGAATCGGCGTTTTCAAGGGTCTGAAGCGCGTGCCCGTCGAGGGGGAAGAGCGCGAGTTCATGGAGATCGGCTACGCGGACGAGAAGACTCTCCTCCTGCCGGTCGAGAGGCTCGACCTCGTCCAGAAATTCTCGGGCGTCGAGGGCGTCGAGCCCGCGCTCGACCGGTTGGGCGGAGCGGGATGGGCCAAGCGCAAGGCGTCGGTGAAGAAGGCAATGCGCGACATGACCGACCAGCTCCTGAAGCTCTACGCGCGCCGCAGCCTCGCGGACGGTTTTGCGTTCTCCAAGGACGCTCCGTGGCAGAAGGAGTTCGAGGACGCGTTCGAGTTCGTCGAGACGCCGGATCAGATCCAGGCGATCGCGGACGTGAAGCGCGACATGCAGTCGAGCAAGCCGATGGACCGGTTGCTCTGCGGCGACGTCGGGTACGGGAAGACCGAGGTCGCGATGCGCGCGGCGTTCAAGGCGGTGCTGGACGGAAAACAGGTCGCCCTGCTCGCGCCGACGACGATCCTGGCCGATCAGCATTTCCGCACGTTCCGCCGGCGGTTCGCCGCGTTCCCGGTCTCGATCGATCTCCTGTCGCGCTTCCGGTCGGGCAAGGAGCAGAAGGAAATCCTCCGCACGGTGGCGGACGGCACGGTCGACGTCCTGATCGCGACGCACCGCATGCTGGCGAAGGACCTGGCCTTTCGGGACCTCGGGCTCCTGATCGTCGACGAGGAGCAGCGCTTCGGAGTGGCGCAGAAGGAGCGGCTGAAAGAATGGAAGACGTCGATCGACGTCCTGTCGATGTCGGCGACGCCGATTCCGCGCTCGCTGCACCTCTCGCTCTCGGGCCTGCGCGATCTCTCCATCATCGAGACGCCGCCGCGGGACCGGCTGGCGATCGAGACGCAGGTCGTCCCGCGCAAGCCCGAAGTGATCCGCGAGGCGATCGAGGCGGAGCTCGAGCGCGGGGGACAGGTCTTCTTCGTGCATAACCGCGTCGAGTCGATCGGCCGGGTGCGCGAAGAGCTCGAAGCGCTTCTCCCGCGGCTGCGGATCGCCGTGGCGCACGGCGCGATGCGCGAGAACGAGCTCGAGAAGGCGATGCTGCGCTTCACGCGCCGCGAGGCGGACCTGCTGCTCGCCACGACGATCATCGAGAACGGCCTCGACATCCCGTCGGCCAACACGATCCTCATCGACCGGGCCGAGGCCTACGGGCTCGCCCAGCTCTACCAGCTGCGCGGCCGCGTCGGCCGGAGCGACAAGGCGGCGTCGGCCTATCTCCTGATCCACGAGACGACCGCGTTGTCCGACACGGCGCGCAAGCGTCTCGCGTCGATTCAGGAGTTCTGCGATCTCGGCGCGGGCTTCCGCATCGCGGCGAAGGACCTCGAGATACGGGGTTCGGGCAACATCCTGGGAGGGGAGCAGTCCGGTCAGATCGGATCCGTCGGCTTCGAGACCTACCTGTCCCTTCTGGAAGAGTCGATCCGCGAGCTCCAGGGCGAGCCGCCGGTGATCGAGCGAACGGTTTCGCTCTCGCTCGGCGTGGATCTCGCGATCCCGCCGTCTTACGTCGCCGACGAGAACTGGCGCATGATGATCTACAAGAAGATCGCCCGCGCGAAGGATGACCGCGAGCTCGAGGAGACGGAACGCGAGATCGCGGATCGCTTCGGCGAGCCTCCCGACGTCGTGCGCCGGCTGGCGGCTTACTCGCGGCTGCGTTCCCGTGCCGAGCGCATGGGCGTGACGTCGATCACGCGCCAGGCGGGACAGGTCCACGTGCGTTTCGCCGAGGACGCCCGCGTCGACCACGACCGCCTCCTGGCATTTGTCCGCCAGACGCGAGGCGCGAAGCTGTCGCCGGCGAGGGTCCTGTCGGCTCCCTCACCGCCCGGTGACGCGGTGGTCTATGACCTCTCAACGTGGCTGGCGGAGGTTTCGGCCTGAGCTTTCCGGCGCGGCGAGGGCGGAGCAGCCTTCGGTTCCGGCCGCTCCCGGGCCGGAACATCCGGTAGAGTCCCCTTGTTATGGAGCTCCGATGAAATTCCGACTGTCGGCCGGCCGCGCGGGGGTCGCTCTGACCGTCGCTCTCGCTCTCGCTCTCGCGCTCGGGGTCCTCGCACCGGCGGCCGCTTCCGGAGCGGATCTCATCGAGCGCATCGTCGCCCGCGTCAACGACAAGCTCATCACCCAGTCGGAGTTCGACCATCGCGTCGACGCGGCCCGGGCCGCGCCGAACGCGCCGGGTGATCTCGAGAAGCTGCGCGTCGAGGTGCTTGACGATCTGATCCGCGAGAAGCTGCTGGAGGAGCGGGCGAAGGAGCTCGCCGTTTCCGCGACCGACGCGGAAGTGGAGGAGGCAGTCGAGCGGGTCAAGCGCCAGTACAACCTCGCGACGGACGCCGAGTTCGACGCGGCCCTGGCGTCCTCGAAGATGAACCGCGACGACCTGAAGCGCCAGATGCGCCAGACGATCACGCTGCAGAAGGTGATCGGCCGCGACGTGACCGGCAAGATGGAGATCAGCGAGGACATGCTGCGGCTCGAGTACGAACGGCAGAAGGACAAGTACTACAAGGTTCCCCCGCAGGCGCGCGTATTCGAGATCGTGCTCCGGTTTCCCGCGAGCGACCCGTCCGCGAGGGAGCGCGCGGTGGCGCGCGTCGAGGAGGTCCGGGGGAAACTGTCCGGGGGCGCGAAGTTCGACGATCTCGCGAAGGCGTATTCCGAAGGCAATGCCAAGAATCGCGGCGGCGATCTCGGAACGGTGTCGCAGGGCGAGCTTCTGCCGGCACTGGACGCCGCGGTGTTCGCCGATCCGCCCGCGGAGCTTCCCGCTCCGGTCCTCCTGCCCGCGTCGATCCATCTGTTCCGTGTCATCGACCGCAAACCGGCGGGCTACCGGCCCTTCCCGGAGGTCAGCGAGGACGTGAAGAAGAAGATCTCCGAAGGGCTCTACGACAAGCGGTTCACGGAGTTCATCGAGCATCTCCGCCGCGAGGCCTACATCAAGGTCTACGATCCGGCCCTGGCGAAATCGGAGAAGGCCGAGGAGAAGAAGGGCTGATGGGAGAATCGGATGATCGGGTGATCCGATGATCGGGCGAACGGGCGATCGGACAAGCTCCGAATAGTCTTGACGCGCCGCCTCTCCCGCCTCGCGATTCCGCTTCCTTCGAATTTCCTCTTCGATGCGGTCGTCCGGTCGCACGGCTGGTACGACCTTCCCCCCTTTCGGTACGACCGGGACGCCGCCGTCCTCGAGACCGCGGTGGCGGGTGCGGATGCGGATGGCAGAGCCGCCGTTTCCGTCCGCTTCGAAGCGAAGGACGGGGTGCTGAACGCCTCCGGGCGGGGGCTCTCCCGAACCGCGCTCTCCGCCCTCGCGGCCCGGGTGTTTTCCCTGGACGTCGACCTGGCGGCTTCCGCTCGCGCGCTGGCGGCCGACCCTCCACTCGCGCAGGCGCTCGCGCGCGGAGGAGGACGGATGTTGCGAGGTGGCTCCGTCTTCGAGGACGCGGTGAAGATGCTGTTCACGACGAACTGCTCGTGGGCCGCGACGCGCGGGATGGTCGTCCGGACGATCGCGCTCGCCGGCCCGGAGGGTAAAGCCTTTCCGGCGGCGGGGGACCTCGCCCGCTTCCCGGCCTCCCGCCTCGAGCGCGAGGTGCGGTGCGGATACCGCGCTCCCGCTCTCGCCGCCCTCTCGCGGCGCGTCGCCTCCGGGAAGCTCGACCTTTCGCGATGGGAGGACCGAACGCGTCCGGCCGCGGAGATCCGCGAGGAGATCATCGAAGAAAAGGGCTTCGGCCCGTACGCTGCGGAGGGCCTTCTCCGAATCCTCGGCCGCCATGACTTCCTCGCGCTCGACTCTTGGACTCGCCAGAAATACCGGCAGCTCTACCCGGGCCCGGCAAAGCGGACGGACGGCGCCATCGCGCGCCGATACAAGCGGTTCGGGGAACACCGGGGGCTGGCGATGTGGCTCGATCTCACGAGGGACTGGCATGAGGGTGAGGCAGAGTCGGGCTGGTGATAGCGCGAGGCCTTGATGGGGCGATCGGATGATCCGGTGATCGGGTGATCGGGCGATCAATCAATGGAATCGGGTGATCGGCAATCGGCGAATTGGAGGCCCCCTCCAAGACGGAATCGAAACCTCCTCCTTTCGATCCCACCTCATCCGATTCCTCCGATGGATCACCCGATCACCCGATTCAGGCTGGCGCCCGCAATCTCTCTTACGCCTTAATAGCGCCCCTTATTTTTTAAGGCATTGCCTTTTCCTTGACTAACAAACCTTGGCGCTCCTAACATGCGCGGCAGTGGTCTAATCTGGAAAAAAGTGGGAGAAAGTGGTCTCGAGCTGTTCTCGAGCCCGCAATTTGAACATGGATCGCTTTCGCGGGAGCGCTCCGGCCCGTCTCGACGAGAAGGGCCGGCTGAAGGTGCCGAACGTCTTTCGACAACAGATCGAAGAGGCCTTCGGTCCCGAGTTTTTCGTCACGTCTCTGCACGGAAAGGAAGTCCTCCTTTATCCGCTCGCGATGTGGCGGGCGCTCGAGGAGAAGCTCGCCGCGCTGCCGGCGATCCATCGAGCCAAGATGAAGTTTCTCGAGAGAGTCAACTTCTTCGGCCAGGACGCGACGCTCGACGGCCAGGGACGCGTGCTCGTGCCGCAGATCCTGCGCGACACGGCGAAACTCCCGGCGGATGTCGTCGTCACCGGCAACATCGATCACCTGGTCGTTTCCGACCGCTCGGCGCTGGCATCGCGTCTCGCGAGCGAGGACTTCACGGCCGACGACTACGACGCCCTGTCCAAGTTGCTCTCGTGAGTGGAATCGCGTGAATCGGGAAGCGGGAAGCGCAACACGGAAAACGAAAGTGCGGAAAGGGACGATGCTGACTCGCGGCCGCACAAGCCGGTCCTGGTGGCGGAAGTCGTGCGACTCCTGGCGCCCGAGCGCGGCGGCTTCTTCGTGGACGCGACGGTCGGAGCCGGCGGTCACGCGGAAGCCCTCCTCGAGGCGGGACCGGACATCCGGCTTCTCGGCCTCGACCGCGATCCTGACGCGATCGAAATCGCCCGCGAGCGTCTCGCGCGGTTCGGGGGCCGGGTCGAGCTTCTCCGCGCGAACTTCGGCGAGCTCGAGCAGGCGCTCGACGGCCGCGCCGCTCCCGACGGCATTCTCGCGGATCTCGGGATTTCGTCGATGCAAATCGATCGCGCGGACCGAGGGTTTTCCTTCCGGCGTGATGGACCGCTCGACATGCGCATGGCACGCGAAGGACGCAGCGCCGCCGACATCGTGTCGGAGGCTTCGCTCGACGAACTGACGCGGATTTTCCGCGAATACGGGGAGGAATGGATGGCGGCAAAGATTGCGCGAGGGATCGTTGCGGAACGGGCATCGGCCCCGATCACGAGCACGCGTCAGCTCGCCCGCATCGTGGCCAATGCCCGTGGGCACCGCGAGAAAATTGATCCCGCGACCCGGGTCTTCCAGGCGCTGCGCATCGAGGTCAACCAGGAGCTCGTCGCCCTGTCGCGATTTCTCGCCGCCGCCGTCGAGAAATTGAACGCGCGGGGACGCCTGGGCGTCCTCTCGTATCACTCCCTCGAGGATCGGATGGTCAAGGAAGCGTTCAAGCGCGACTCCGGAGTCTGCACGTGCCCGCCGCGTCTACCGACGTGCGTCTGCGGAGCCCGGAGAATCATCCAGGTCCTGACCCGCCGGCCCGTCGTGACGCCGGAGGCGGAGCGCCAGTCGAATCCGCGCTCGCGCAGCGCCCGTCTGCGAGTCGCCGAGAAACTAGCGGCTTCATCGGGGGCCGAGCATCGCCAGGCCGGTACTCCGGGAGACTGATGTGAGCTCGGTCGCCTACGCGCAGAGCAAGCGCGTCCAGAACCTGCACCTCACCCGGGAGAGGGACCGCCGTCGGGGCCGCGAATTTGCGGCTTTCGTGCTTGCGCTCGTGCCGATCGCGTGCGCGCTTCTGCTGTACGCCGCTCTGCATGTCGAGACCGTCCGCGTGGGCTACGCCCGCGAAGCGCGGGCGAAGACGTTCGGCGCCGTGACGGAGGAGAACCGGCGCCTGCGGGCCCAGCTCGCGCTCGCCTCGTCCCCGGAGCGAGTCGCGGCAGCCGCCGCCCGCAAGGGTCTCCGCCCGCCCCGTCCCGGTCAGGTCGAATTCGTGGAGCCCGGCCGATGAACGCTTTTCCTCGCCGGCGCCGCAACATTTTCGCGCTGTTCCTCTTCGTCTGGGGCCTGGTGGTGGTGGGACGGCTCGCGGAGCTGCAGCTCGCGCAGGGAGCGAAATACAAGGCCAAGGCGCAGCGTCAGCAGGAGCGCAAGATCGAGCTGTCCCCGCGGCGGGGGAGCATTCTCGATCGCGAGGGCCGTGATCTTGCCGTCTCCGTCGAGGTTTCCTCTGTCTATGCCGCGCCGGACGATGTGACGAACCCGGCCGTGGAGGCTCGCGCCCTGGCTCCTCTCATCGGGATGGCCGAGAAAGGCCTGCTCGCCAAGCTGAAGTCCGAGAAGGGTTTCGTGTGGATTGTCCGCAAGATCGACGTCGCCGTGGCGGATCGGATCCGCGCGCTCAAGCTGCCCGGCATCCGTCTCGTGCCGGAAACGAAGCGCTTCTATCCCAAGGGCTCCCTTGCGGGATCCGTCCTCGGGTACGTCGGCACGGACGACAACGGCCTCGCGGGTCTCGAGTACGCCTATGACCGGTCCGTGCGCGGCAAGCCCGGTATGGTCGTGGCGCTGCGCGACGCCCGCAGCTCGACCTACGGGGAATCGGAGGCCCCGAACGTCCGCGCGGAGCAGGAGGGAGCGACCCTCACCCTCTCGCTCGATTCGGGAGTCCAGTTCGCGGCGGAGCGGGAGCTGGCCGCGACGATGCAGGAGCTCCATGCCCGGTCCGGAAGCATCGTGCTGATGGATCCCCGAAACGGCGAAATCGTCGCCATGGCGAGCGCTCCATCCTTCGATCCGAACCAGTACGGCCGCTACTCCGGCGAAGTCCGCCGCAACCACGCCATCGCCGATGCATACGAGCCGGGCTCGACCTTCAAGATCGTGACCGGGTCCGTCGCGCTCGAGGATGGCGTCATCGGCCTCGATGAGGTCATCGACACGGGTCACGGCGTGCTGCGGATCGGTAACGTCACGATCAATGAAGACAAGCATCACGACTATGGCGCGCTGACTCTCGGCGGCGTCCTGGCCCGCTCCTCGAACGTCGGCATCATCAAGGTGGGCCTGCGGCTCGGGCCGGAGCGCCTGTACGAAGGCGCCTCCAGGTTCGGGATCGGCAGGGGATCGGGAGTCGACCTGCCCGGCGAGACCACGGGAATCTTCCGCCCGCTGGCGCGCTGGTCGTTTCTCTCGAATGCCTCCATCTCGATGGGCCAGGAAGTGTCGCTGTCGGCGGTGCAGCTCGTGCGGGTCGCCGCGGTCATCGCCAACGGCGGCTTCCTGGTCGAGCCGCATCTCGTCACGCGCATCGCGCGTCCCGACGGGCGCACCGAGACGCCGCATGTGGCGGAACCCGTTCGCGTCCTGTCGGAAGCGACGGCGCGCTCCATGCGCGACATCCTTGTCGGCGTCGTGGAGCACGGAACCGGCAAGGAGGCGGCGATTCCCGGGTTCGTCGTCGCCGGCAAGACCGGAACGGCGCAGAAAGCCGGACCCGGCGGATACCAGAAGGGCCGCCATGTGCCGAACTTCGTCGGGTTCGCTCCCGCGGATCGGCCGAAGCTCGTCGGCGTCGTCGTCGTCGAGGAGCCCCAGGGGACGAACTACTACGCCGCGACCGTCGCGGCGCCGCTCTTCTCGCGCGTCATGACGCAGGCGCTCGGCATCTTGCGCGTGGCTCCCGAGAACCAGCGTTTGCCACCTTCGAGCCTGGCGTCGCTCCCTCCGCTCTATCCGGCGGGAGTCGTTCCGGCGTCGACGCGGCAGGTCATCCCGCCGCCGGCAGATTCATCGCTTTCGCCCTCCGATCCGGCGCCGCGGGACGGGGCAATTCCCGATGCAGGAGGCCTCTCGGCACGGCAGGCCCTTTCGCTGTTCGCGCGCCTCGGCATCGCCGTGCGCCTCGAAGGGGCCGGCTTCGTCACGTCGCAGAGCCCGGCGCCGGGGGGGCATGCACGGCCCGGCGACGTCGTCATTCTGCAACTGGCGGAGTCGGGCCCGTCGGTCGCACGCGCCGGCGTCGGTCGCGAGGAGTCGAGCTCGAGTCAGTTCCGTCCTTGAATCTGATGGACCTCGTCGCGGCTCTTCCGGATGCCGAGATCGACCGGATGGCGCCGGGGGCCGACGTGACACGAGTCTCGCACGACTCCCGAACCGTCCTGCCCGGTGATCTCTTCTTCGCCCTGCGCGGCGAGAAGTCGGACGGTCTCGACCACGTTCCGGAAGCGGTGAGGCGGGGAGCCGTGGCCGTCGTTGCGGAGAGCCCGGCGCCGTTCCCGCGGGAAGCCGAGGCCGTGTCCTGGGTACGGGTCCCGAACGCCCGGCGCGCGCTCGCGTGGACCGCCGCACGGCTGGCGGGAAACCCCGCCGACCGTCTGGTCCTGGCCGGCGTTACGGGGACGAACGGGAAGACCACCACGACGACGCTGCTGGCCGCGATGCTCGAGCGCCGGTACGGGAAGGCGGGGTTCTTCGGCACGGTGGGCTACCGGACGGGGCTTCGTGAGCACGAGGCCGCCCGCACGACTCCCGACGCTGTCGTGCTGCAGGGGTTGCTCGCCGAAATGGTGGCTGGCGGTGTTCCAGCCGCGGCGGTCGAGGTGAGCTCGCATGCCTTGGCGCTCGACCGCGTCGCGGGACTTCAGTTCGACGTCGCGGTGTTTACGAATCTGACGCGCGATCACCTGGACTTTCACGCGGACATGGAAGGCTATTACCGGGCCAAGGCGATGCTTTTCGCGATGCGCAAACCCGGGGCGGCCGCGGTCATCCACGTGGACGACGCGTGGGGGAAGCGCCTCGCGGGAGAAGTCGGGCCGCCGGTCGTCCGAGTCTCGTCGCGGTCCGATGCCCTGGCCGACGTGCGCGCCGAGTCGGTCCTCTGCGATCTGGAGGGATGCGCCTTCACGCTGACGCGCGCCGGTGGCCGGAGCGTGTCCATCCGGTCGCCGCTGCTCGGACGGTTCAACGTGGACAACCTGCTGTCCGCGGCGGCCGCCGGTCTCGCGCTCGGACTCTCGGAGGACGACGTGACGGCGGCGTGCGCCTCGGTCGCGAGAGTCCCGGGGCGGCTGGAGCCGGTCGAGGCGGGCCAGTCCTGGCGCATCCTCGTGGACTACGCGCACACTCCCGATGCCCTCGAACGTCTTTTGCACGCGGTGCGGGAACTGACCGATCGCAAGATCATCCTCGTGTTCGGCTGCGGCGGCGACCGGGATCGGGGCAAGCGCTTTCCCATGGGAGAGATCGCCGGCCGCCTCGCGGACATCTCGATCGCGACCTCCGACAATCCCCGCTCGGAAGACCCGGCCGCGATCCTCGCCGAGGTCGGCGCCGGGCTCGAAGCGTCCGGGGCGACCAAGGCGATGCGGATCGTGGACCGGCGCGAGGCGATTCGAGCGGCGATCGATCTCGCCAACCCCGGCACGGTCGTCCTGATCGCGGGGAAAGGGCACGAGACGACGCAGGTGATCGGGGACCGCGAGATCCCCTTCGACGACCGCAAGGTGGCGGCGGAGCTCGTCGCGAGCGCGCCGGCGCGGGGCGCGCGGAAATGAACTTCACGCTCGCCGCCGTCGCCTCGGTGATCGGCGGGGCGCCGTCCGGCTCGGCCGAGCTTACGGGCGTTGCCGTCGATTCCCGCAAGACGCGCCCCGGCGATCTCTTCGTCGCGATCGCCGGGGAGCGCGTCGATGGCCACGAGTTCGCCCTCGCGGCGGTGGCGGCGGGCGCGGCGGCCGTGCTCGGCACCCGGACGCCGTCGAATCTCCCCGCCGGCTTCCCCGTCCTCGCCGTCCCCGATCCGGCGGGCGGTCTTCTTCGCTTCGCGGGAGCGATGAAACGCTCCGCCGGTTTCCGGCTCGCCGCGGTCGCCGGCTCCGTGGGCAAGACGACGACGAAGGAGTTCGCCGCCGCGATCCTCGCCCGCCGGTTTGCCGTCGACAAGACTCCGGGAAATCAGAACAGCGCGATCGGCTTTCCGATGTCCGTTCTGAACTTTCCCAGGGCGCCGGAGTGGATGGTGGGGGAGATGGGCATGAGCGCGCGAGGAGAGATCTCGAGGCTGGCCCGCACGTTCACGCCCGACGTCGCCGGCATTACTTCGATCGCGGCGGAGCACCTGGAGTTCCTCGGCTCTCTGGACGAGGTCGCGCGGGCCAACGGCGAGATCCTCGAGGGGCTGAAACCGGACGGAGTCTTCGTCGTGAACTCGGACGACGCGCGGATTGAAGGCCTCGCGACCGCGTGGTCGGGTCGGACGCTGCGTTTCGGACGGGGCGCATCGGCCGACGTGTCGGTCGAGTTCGTCGAAACCGACGAGGGGGGCTCCCGCTTCTCGCTCCGGGCGTCCTCCGGAACGGTGGCGGTCTCCCTGCCGATACCGGGCGCGCATCAGGTTTCGAATTTCCTGGCGGCGTCCGCGATCGCTCTCGCTTCCGGTGCAAGCATCCAGGACTGCGCCTCCGCCGCGCCCGAGCTGTCGGCGGCCTCCCACCGCGGCGAGTTCCACCGCCACGCCTCGGGCGCGCTGCTTTATGACGACGCGTATAACGCCAGTCCGCCCTCCATGCGCGCGGCGCTCGAGACGCTGAAGCTGCTGCGGGGGACCCGGAAGATCGCCGTGCTGGGAGACATGCTCGAGCTCGGTCCGGAGGAGCTCTGGTGGCACCGGGAGACCGGGCACTACGCCGTCGGCCGCGCCGACCGGATCGTGTGCGTGGGATCCCGGGCGCGATCGATCGGCGAGGGGGCGATCGAAGCCGGCCTCGCGGCGGACGCCGTCCTCGCGGCGGAGGGGCCGGAAGAAGCGGCGGCGATCCTCGAGCCGATGCTCGAGGCGGGCGACGCGGTTCTGTTCAAGGCATCGCGCGGCATCGGCCTCGATCGCGCCGTGTCGCGGCTGTCGGGCGGCCTTCGCCGCGACACGGGATCGGCCGCCAGGGGGATCGCTCGATGAGTCCCCAGGTTTCGTATCGCGTTTCCCGTTTCCCGTCTCCCGTTTCCCGGCTCCGAGTGTCCTGATGCTGTACTCGCTCCTCTACCCGTACGCCCGGGATCTTCCGATCCTGAACGTCTTCCGCTACCTGACGTTTCGAACGGCGATGGCAGCGGTCACGGCGTTGCTCCTCGCGCTCGTCCTCGGGCCGCCGATGATCCGCCTCCTCCGCCGCCGCCAGATCGGCCAGTCCATCCGCGAGGCGGGGCCGAAGTCGCACCTGTCGAAGGCCGGAACACCCACGATGGGGGGCCTTCTCATCCTCCTCGCCGTGATCGTCGCGACGTTTCTCTGGATGGACCTCTCGAACCGGTTCGTGTGGATCGCGCTCGGCACCCTCGTCGCGCTCGGCCTGGTGGGATTCGCGGATGATTTCATGAAGTTCGCGAAGCGTCGAAGCCTCGGCCTGACCGGGAGAGGAAAGCTCCTTCCCCAGATCCTCGTGGCCCTCGCCATCGCGTGGGCGATCCGGCAGTGGGCCGGGCATGGCAGCGTGTCGACGCTCGTCACGTTCCCATTCCTGAAGCGGCTCGTGGTGGACCTCGGCGTCCTCTATCTGCCCTTCGTCGCCACGGTTGTCGTCGGATCGTCGAACGCCGTGAATCTGACGGACGGCCTGGACGGGCTGGCGATCGGCTCCGTCGGAATTGCGGCGGGAACCTACGCGATCCTGGCTTACGTCACGGGCAACGCACTCACGGCGCGCTATCTCCAGATTCCCTTCGTGCCGCAGAGCGGCGAGCTGGCGGTCTTCTGCGGAGCCCTGGTCGGCGCGTCTCTCGGATTCCTCTGGTTCAACTGCCATCCGGCGGAAGTGTTCATGGGGGACGTCGGATCCCTTCCGCTCGGCGGTGCCATTGCGGCCGTCGCCGTGATGACCAAGCACGAAGTCCTGCTCGCGATCGTGGGGGGCCTTTTCGTCCTCGAGGCGCTGTCGGTCATCATCCAGGTGGTGTCGTTCCAGAGCACCGGGAAGCGCGTGTTCCGCATGGCTCCGCTCCATCATCATTTCGAGCTCGCCGGCTGGGCGGAGTCGCGGGTGATCATCCGCTTCTGGATTCTTTCGATCCTCTTCGCCGTGCTCGGTCTCTCCACTCTGAAGCTGCGATGAACGGGAACGCGTCCTCCGAGCCCCTCCTTCCGGGGAAAGTGGCGATCCTGGGGTTCGCCCGTAGCGGCCGGGCGCTCGCGGAGGCTCTCCTCGACCGCGGCGTCGAGGTTGCGGTCGGGGATTCCCGTCCGGAAGAGTCTTTCGAGGGCGTCGAGGCTCTCCGCTCCCGCGGCGTCTCCTTTTTCTTCAGCGGTCCCGGCGAGTCGTTCCTCGAGGGGGCGGGCTGGCTGGCCCTCTCGCCGGGAGTCCCGAGGTCCGAAGCTCCGGTCACGGCCGCCTTGCGCCGCGGTATTCCCGTGCTCGCCGAAATCGAAATCGCGTGGCGGATTCTTCAGCGGGAGGTGGAAGGCGCGAATCGATGGATCGCGATCACGGGCACGAACGGCAAGTCGACGACGACTGCCTGGATCGCGGACATCCTGCGGCGAGGGGGCCGCCCCGTCGCCCTCGCCGGCAACATCGGAGTGCCCCTGTCGTCGTTCCTGTCGGAGCGCACGGCCCGCGACTTCGTCTGCGAGGTCTCGTCATTCCAGCTCGACTCGATCGACCGGTTCACGCCGGATGTCGCGGTCCTGACCAACGTCACGCCCGACCATCTCGACCGGTATAGCGGGTTCGAGGAGTATGCGGCTTCGAAGAAGCGGGTCTTCGCGCGCCAGAACCGGGAGGGATTCGCCATCGTGAACGCGGACGATCCCGTCGCGTCCGCCGTAGCCGTTCCCTCGCGTCGCGTCCCGTTCTCTCGCCTCGGCCGGGCCGCGGGCGGCGCCTGGATCGCGGACGGCACTCTCGTTTCGGAGGCCGCCGGTCCGCTCCGCGCGGTTCTGCCGGTGTCCGATCTCGCCCTTCCCGGAGCGCACAACGTGGAGAACGCGCTGGCCGCGATCTGCGCGGCGGATTGTCTCGGGACGGCGGACGCCGCGATCCGCGAGGGTCTCTCGCGATTTCCGGGGCTGCCGCATCGCATGGAGCTCGTCGCCGAGTCCCGCGGAATCCGATGGGTCAACGACTCGAAGGGCACGAACGTGGATGCGACGCGCAAGTCGCTCGAGAGCTTCGCGCCGGGCAGCGTCATCCTGATCCTGGGAGGCCGCGACAAGCACGGGGACTTCGCCGCGCTCCGGCCGGGGCTGCAGCGGTCCGTCCGCCATGTTCTGACCATCGGCGAGGCGGCGCCCGTCGTCGAGGCGGGGCTCGGGGGCGTGGTGGCGATCGAGCGCGCGGGAACCATGGATCGCGCTGTCCTCCGGGCCGCGGGGCTCGCGGAGCCGGGGAACACGGTCCTTCTGTCGCCCGCCTGCGCTTCGTTCGATCAGTACGGAAACTACGAGGAGAGGGGCAGTCACTTCACCCGCCTCGCGCGCGAAGCGGCGGGCTCGCGCGAAGGCGCGGAGGCGGGAGGGACTCATGGCGCGTAAGCTCTCGAGCGACAAGCTGCTGTTTGCCGCGGTGATCGCCCTGTCCCTGTTCGGCTGCGTCATGATCTACAGCGCATCGGCGGTTTCGGCGGCTCAGAGCGGGGGAAGCCCCTACCGCTATCTCCTCAAGCAGCTCGTCGCGCTCGTGGCCGGCGGGATCGCGGCCTACGTCGTCTACCGCACGGACTACCGCACGTTCGCGAAACCCTGGGTCGTGTACGGCACGTTCGGCGCCGCGTGGGTCCTCTGCGTCGGGGTGCTCTTCCAC
>JBBSEW010000070.1:0-18755 GCA_038239305.1 Thermoanaerobaculia bacterium
CCCCTCTCCCGGCGGGAGAGGGCCGGGGTGAGGGGGTCGCCCGCTCCAAACTTGTGAATCGCCTGCGAAGCTCCGCCACCGTTACGGGACATGGAGTTCCTCGGGATTGCTCGGCGGAAGATCCGCCCGCCCCCGGTTCCGCCTCCCGTCCGAGGCACGCGGCGGCCTCGGTGCTGAGGGGAAAGCCTGGCCGCCGCTCGTCGTTCGGTCGCAGCCGCAGACAGGCGATCGCTCCAGTCTGGCGTGCTCCCTCTCTCATGGCCTCGTCCGGGAGGCTCCGCCGGCCGCGGGCTCCAGCGCGACTCAAACAAAACTGACCCTTTCTCTCGGCCTTCCCCGGAGAGAAGAATCTAAACGGGAGGTTTCAGGGAACGGACCGGCGACTTCCTTCCGATCGCTTCGAAGAAGTACTTCTCGTGCTCGACCTCGACCGCCGCCATCTCCATCAGGCCGGGAACGAAATCCGTGAGACCGAGCTCGGCCGCCCAGCCTGCCGCTTTCTCGTATTCGCAGACGTTCTTCGTCTCGAGCTTGCCGGCGAGAAACATAGGAAGAAACCAGCCGGTGAAGCCGCAGAGGAGCGAAAGCGTGTGGCCGACAGCGCTCGCGCGCGCTTCCCGCATGGCGAGCGGACGGGCCTCGAGGATCTCCAGGAGTGCGCCCACCTTGCGGCGGTGCACCCATTCGTCGTTCTCGATTTTTTCGATCATCGCCTTTTCGCCCGGGTCGCGCACGGAGCGCGCATGCCCCTGGTACGCGAGCGCCGCCGCTTTTTCGCCGGAGTAGGCGAGCTGGAGGAGGCGGATGAGCCGAGATCGAGTCTCGGTTTCGCTGGGGAAGGGCATGGGTGGGTAAATCGTACTCCCGGCTGATTCGAAGGGATCGGATGATCGGGTGATCGGGTGATCGGGTGATCGGGTGATCGGGTGATCGGGTGATCAATCAGGGGAATCCCTCTTCGTTTCCCGCTTTCTGCTTCTCGGCTCCGGCCCTCCTGTTGTTCGGATCTCGCGATCTCGCGATCTCATGATCTCGCGATCAATCGAATTATCGAATTATCGGGGAATCGGAGGGCGGGTTGACGGGACCGCTGGGCCGGATCGTCGAACGGGCCAATCACCAGAACGACGGGCCGGGATGCCGATCGGGGCTGCAGACGGAGTATGGGAAAACGAATTAACATCCCTTCCGTGGAACCGACTGGCCGAACCCTCCTGCGGGCCGAATCGAGCACGGGGGGCCGGGCTGGCCTCGATGGGCGATTTGCCGCGTTCGTCGCGGAGCGGCTTCCGTTTGCGCTCGGACCAGCCGTCGCCGCTTTCAGCGCGGTCTACTCGAACGAAACCGCGAGCGATGCCGACGCGATCGACGCGCTGAGGCCCGCGTTTGCGGCGGAGCTGTCGCGGATCCTCGGCGGCGCTCCGCCTGACGGCCTCCCGGAGACGACGCCGGGCGTTTCCGTCGACGAGCGGCTCACCCTCGCGAAGACGGACCTGCTCGAGGCCTGCGACGGATTCCTCCGACGCGAGGCCCTCGCCGCCTCGATCACGCGCGACGAGAAGCTCGAGATCCTTCGCGGCATGATCCTGACGCGGGCGACCGACAACCGGCTGAAGGCTTTCTTCACGGGCGGCGAGGTCCGCTGGGGAGGCGCCTCGTTCCAGGGGAAGGGCTTCCGGTCGCTCGGCCAGGAGGCGATCTATGCGGCTCCGCTCCGCCTGCGGCGAGGGGCGGGATTCCGCGCGCCCGACGGCACGTGGAAGGGTGACGTCGTCGCCCCGCTGATCCGCGACCTGGGAGCGGAGCTCGCGATGCGGCCGGACGGAGAGTCCGTTCGCCTCGTCCTCGCCGCGCAGATGGGCAAGGCCGGCTCCCCCATGGAAGGCAAGGACCTGCACGTCGGTGACTTCTCGTGGGGCGTGCTCCCCGCTTCCGCTCCTCTCGCCGTATCGACACTGACCGCCGCCGGGATTGCGATGGCCTTCGCGCGCGAGGACTCCGGCCGCGTCGCCGTGTCGTTCATCGGCGAGGGCGGGACTTCGCTCGGCGAGTGGCACGAGGCGATCAACCTCTGCGCGACGCGGAAGCTGCCCGCCATCTTCTGCGTGCAGAACAACCAGACCGCCCTGTCGACCCCGGTCTTCGAGCAAAGCGCCGCGCGCGTGTTCGCCGACAAGGCGATCGGCTACGGCATCCCGGCGGTGACGCTCGACGGGACGGATCCGGAGGCGATCGCCGCGGCATTCGCGTGGGCGGCGGAGCGGGCGCGGCAGGGAAAGGGCCCGGCGCTGATCGAGCTGGTCTGCATGCGGATGTGCGGCCACGCGCACCACGACGACATGCTCTACCTCGGAAAGGAGCCGCCGCAATCCTGGAGCTATCCGCAGCCCTCCGATGGCGGTTACGCGGACCGCGAGCTCTACGAGTTCTGGTCGCGCCGGGATCCCATCGCGTCCTATGCGGCGCGGCTCGAGTCGGAAGGAGTGATCGGCGCGGGCGACCTCGATCGCCTCCGTCGCGAGTCCGAGAAGGCCGTCGAGGCGGAGGCGCGCAAGGTCATCGACGCGCCGTGGCCCGAGCCGGCCTCGGCGGGAGCAGGAGTCTTCGCGGGAGAGGCGCCCCGGCGGCGCGTCGAGCTGCTCGATCCCGCGCGGCGAAGCGGCCCGGCCGCGGCGGCGCTTCCCCCCGTCGAGAGCGCTCCGCCGTTCGACCCGAAGGGGCGAACGTTCCTCGAGGCCGTGATGCTCGGCGTCGGCGATGCGCTCGACTCCGATCCGCGCACGTTCGTTTTTGGCGAGGACGTCGGCGGAAAATACGGCAACGCCTTCCTTCTCCTGCGTCCGCTGCTCGCGCGCCACGGCGACCGGATCATCAATTCGCCTCTCGCCGAAGGCGCGGTCCTCGGCGCCTGCGTCGGAGCCGCGCTCGTCGGCCAGAGACCGATCGGGGAGATGCAGTTCAACGACTTCGTCGCGACGGGCTTCAACCAGCTCGTCAACAACGCCGCGAAGATCCGCTACCGGTGGGGCTGGTCGGTGCCGATGGTCGTACGGATGCCGTGGGGCGGCCTGCGGCACGCGGGCCCGTACCACAGCCAGAACACGGAGCCGTGGTTCTATCGCACGCCCGGCCTCAAGATCGTCGTTCCGTCCACTCCCGCCGACGCCCGCGCGCTCATGGCCGCCGCCGTCGCGGATCCGGATCCCGTTCTCTACTATGAGCACATCGCGCTCTACCGCGATCCGCGAATCAAACAGCTGCTGCCGGACGCGAGGCCCGCGCCCGCGTCCATCGGGAAGGCGGCGCTGCGCCGCGCGGGCAAGGACGTCGCGATCGTGTCGTACGGCGCCTACGTACATGTCGCGATGCGCGTCGCCGCGAAGGTCGCCCAGGACGGGATCGAAGCGTCGGTCCTCGATTTGCGCAGCCTCGTGCCCCTCGACCGCGAGGCTCTTCTCGCCCTCGCGCGACACTGCCACCGCATGCTCGTCGTCCACGAGGATTCGCGGACGGGCGGCATCGGCGAGAGCGTCGCCGCGATCGTCCAGGAGGAGGCGTTCGAGCATCTCGACGCGCCCGTCCGGATCATCGGCGCTCTCGACACCCCCGTGCCGTACTCCCCGCCGCTCGAAGAATTCTTTCTCCCGAGCGAGGACGAAATCGAGCGCGCAGTTCGCCTTCTCGTCGCCTACTAACGGCCGAGCGGCCGTGTCCTCCCTTCGCCGGATCCTGCACGTCGACATGGACGCGTTCTACACGTCCGTCGAACAGCGGGACGACCCGTCGCTGCGCGGCCAGCCGGTCGCCGTCGGCGGAAGGCCCGAGAGCCGGGGCGTCGTGGCGGCCGCGAGCTACGAGGCGCGAAAGTTCGGCGTGCGCTCGGCAATCCCGATGTCGCGCGCCATCCGCCTCTGCCCCCATCTCGTCATCCTGCGGCCCGACTTTCCGAAGTACGCCGCGGTCTCGCGCCAGGTCTTCGCGATCTTTCGGGAGGTGACGCCGCTCGTCGAGCCACTCTCCCTGGACGAGGCCTACCTCGACGTCACGGAAAACGCGTGGGGAATCCTCCTCGGCGTCGATGTCGCGAAGAAGATCAAGGCCCGCGTCCAGGAGGAGACGGGCCTGACCGCATCCGCCGGCGTCGCGCCGAACAAGTTCCTCGCGAAAATCGCGTCCGGTTGGAAAAAACCCGACGGGCTGACCGTCATCGCGCCCGAGCGCGTCGAGTCTTTTCTCCAGAAGCTGCCGGTGGACGCCCTTTGGGGAGTCGGCCCCGTGACGGCCGGAAGACTGCGCGCCGCCGGAGTCGAGCGCCTCGTCGACGTGCGCGCGGCCACGGACGAAGCGCTCCGCGCCGCCGTCGGCTCTTCCGCGGAATGGCTCCGGAATCTCGCGCACGGCCGCGACGAGCGCCTGGTCGAGCCGAACCGCGAGCGCAAATCGATCTCCTGCGAGACGACCTTCGCACAGGATCTTCTCGACCTTCCGCGGATCCGGGACGAGGTCGCCTCGCTCGCGGTGTCCGCGGCGGCTGCACTCGTCCGCAAGAATCTCTTCGCGAGGAGCGTGACGCTCAAGCTCCGCTACGCACCCTTCGTCACCATCACGCGGAGCGAGACGCGCCGCCCGGCGACGCGTTCCGCGCAAGAGATCCGCGAGCGGGCGCTCGGCCTCATCGAACGGACCGACGCAGGACGGCGGCCGGTCCGGCTTCTGGGCGTCGGTCTCCACGGCCTCGAGACCGAGGAACACAAGGAAGAACCCGGGGAGGGCGATTCGGATGCCGCGAATCTCCTCCCTCTGGGAAAACCGACAGCTGACAGCTGACTGCTTGAAGCCGGGCTACTTGATGCGGGCTACGTCGCCACGCCTCCGTGTGCGCGCCACGCGAGGTACAGGAAGATGGCGAGCATGATGAGCAGGACGAAGCGGCCGATTCCCATCATGCGAGTGCCGGCGACGTGCCGGGTTCCCTTCGGCTTGAAACCGGTGACGGCGGCGATGACACCGATGACCACAGCGAGACCGAGCCAGGCGAGCCAGTTCATGGGTGAAGGTTCCTTCCGGGCGGAGCTTCTTCAAGACTCGCGCCAACATCTCAAGACCCGCGCAAACACCCGATTCGTTTCCGAGGCGATTCAGCGCACCATGACGTCGAACACCCCGGTCCGGATCTCCCCGCCCGTCCGGACCTGGACCCAGATCCGGTAGGGCCCGGACGTCGGAAACGAGTACGGCAGCACGATCCGGCCGTCGGCTTTCTCCGCCCCGGCCCCCGCGCCGCCGTGCATGCCGGCATGGGCGTCCGGAACGGAGGACGCAGCGTCCATCTTCCGGGATGCGTCGAGCGACGCCATCGATACGGTTCCCATCGGATGGAGATGGACAAAAACGGAGCCATCGTCGCGCAGGACCGCGGCATGAGCCCGCATCCCCATGTAGGGCTCGAGCGCGGCCGAAGCGCCCGCCGCATCCGCCACGGAAAACGTGAGCGGCCGCTCCCGTCCTGCGACGGGAGCTCCCTCGCCCGTGGCGCCCTCCCACTGCATCGTGTAGCCGGCGCCGAGATCCGCGCGAGCGGGCGACCGGACGACCGGAGGCAGCGGCGGGGCGACGCGCCAGGAGTCGTCGGGATCGGCGCCCGCCTGCCCTTCCGACGGGAGTGAACCAGAAGCGCCCGGCCCCGGCAGCGCCGCCGGAATCTCCGCCCGGCACACCAGCGTCTCCGCGAATCCCGTCTCGTCCGTGACGTCCGCGAAGATGGAATACGCGCCCGCGGGGAGGGGCGGAAGCGGCGTCTCGAAGGCGCGCTCCGACACCGCGACCGGATGCAGGTGCGCGAACGCGTCGAGAGCGGGCTCGCGCATGGCGAAGAGGTGCATGATCTTGCCGTGGTCCGGCACGAGTGCGTGCCAATCCTTTCCACGCCAGCGGGGATCGTCGATGGACAACCGGAGCATTCGACCGCCGGAGCCGTCCCTCCGCACGTCCGCCTGCACGTGGTACGGCCTGTACAGGTCGCGCCCCGCTGCCCCGGCGACCCGGGCGGACCACCGGCTCTCCCCGAGGATGAGCGCGCCGAAGACGAGCGCGGCGGTCCACGTCGCCCGGATGGCGCGACGGCGCAGCCCGGGCGAAGGCGCCTCTCCCGGCCGCAGCGTGCTCTCGCGCACGGCGGCGTAAACAATCGCGAGCCCGCCGGAGACGAGAAGAACCGCGAACGCCCCGACCAGGAACGCCAGAGCCCGGCCCATCGGAAGCTGGCGCGTCGCGACGGCCTCGACAGGCACCAGGACGCGTCCGGTCACGGCGGAGCCCTCGACCACGACCTCGATCGTGTACGCCCCGCGGCTCATCAGCCAGAGAGATCCGCTGTAGAGCCCGGGTTGTCCCGGAACCGGGACGGCGACGTCGGGCGCCGGAGCGCCGCGCGCGCCCGTGTCCGTGCGCATCGGCCGCACCGTGACCCGCCGGACGGGGGCGGCCTCGGCCTCGCCCCGGCCCTCCACGCGAACGGCGATCCCGGCGAGGCCCGGCACCACTCCGGGAGGCCGCACCGTCACGCGGACAACCCACGGCCCGGCGGAGCCGGCGAAAAACGTGTCGGGACTGCCGACGTGCGCCGTGGCAGTCCGGGACGCGAGCGTGGCGGCGGCGAGCATCGCGGCGATCGCGAGGTAACGGTGCAGGAAACGGCGACGGGGAAGTGGGCGGTCGCACGGGCCGGCGGGCGTTCCCTGCCTCATCGGCGCACGCGGGCGAGACGACGCCCGATCGCGAGACCTGCGCGCGCCGAGGCGATCGCGAGAACAACGGCGAGAAGAAGGCTCATCGCCGTCAGAGGCCCGGGCACCGGCGCGAAACCGAATCGCCACGGCACGTCCGGGTGAAACCAGTACGACCAGTACCGGTCGCCGAGGAAAAACCAGTTCCGGGAGGCCGGCGTCATCTGGAAGAGGGCGAACGGCCATTGAACCGCCAGGAAGACCGCGATGAAGGCGACGCCGAGGAGAAGCGAGCGCGAACGATCCCTCCATCCCCGGGAGCGCACGAGCACGAGGTCGATCGCGAGGGCGGGTGGCACGAGGAGAAGCGGAAAGCAGAACGGCACCATGTGCGTGATCGGGTTGTAGATCGGCGCCAGCCGCGGCTCGGCGGGAAAGAGCGGCAGGATCCAGTCCATCGCGGCCATCAGCGCCATGTAGACGGCCGCTGCGAGCGTCGCCGGAAAGCGGTGCCGGGAGGAGACCGCGCCTGCGACGAGAAACAGCGGGAAGACTCCCGCCGTCACGGCGTAAAAGACCCCGCTGTGCTGGTGCAGCGGGAACGTGTATTCGACGAGGAAGGACGCGGCGAGAGTGAGCAGAACGCCCGAGGCATATAGATGCAGGAGCCCCCATCTCGCCGTGCGATCCTCGCCGGCCCGATTCTGCGCGGCCGCGGAGAGGAGCATCGCTCCGACCGCGATTCCCGCCATCCCGGCCGCCAGCACAGCGTGGGGCGGTGAGATCACCTTCACATCGAGGCCGTACGCGGCGTGCCACCAGTCGTCGAAGGGCGCGGACGCGAGCATCGCGAATGCTCCCCACACCATCACCCAGGCCCCGATCGGCCCTTTCAGCGGGCCCACGGAGACCGCGATGCCGGCGACGGCGGGAGGACCGAAGGAGGCCCGCAACACGAGGACCGCGGCCGCGAGCCCGGCGATGAGGCCGCCCGCGTAGATCGCCATGTGGGCCGGCGTCCAGAACGTGTCGCGGCCGATCGAGCGGTGCCAGGAGATGTCCCAGAGCAGGCCCACGACGATGCTCGTCGCCGCGAGCGCCGCGGCGATCAGCGGTCCGGCCACGAAAGAAGTCCCGACCCGGTCGACGACTGCGCGGCTTTCGAACTCCACGGACGACACGGTGCGGCTCAAACGAGACTCACTTTCCGAAGCTCTGGTACAGGAGGATCGCGGCGATCGCGAAGCCGATGACGATGACGGCCGCCCGAGCTCGGGCCTGACCGATCCTCCGCGCGAATCGCGCTCCTGCGTATCCTCCGATAATGGCGCCGACGGTCATGATGAGCGCCGCCCGCCACTCGACGGCGCCGCGCAGAATGAAGTATCCCGCCGCGACGCCGTTGATGCACATCCCGAAGAAATTCTTGAGACCGTTGGATGCGTGGATATTGGACAGGCCGAGAAATCCGAGGACGGCGAGCATCAGGATCCCGACTCCCGCGCCGAAGTAGCCGCCGTACACGGACACGCCGAACTGGAAGGCGATCGCAATGGCAAGCCGCCCCGGCGTCCGGCTTCCCCCGGTCGAGCCCATCCAGCTCGCGACCGCTCCTCGCAGCATGAAGAGCACGGTCGCGAAGAGAATCAGGAAGGGCGCCAGGTGCTGGAAGGAAGCGGGCGGCGTCACGAGAAGAAGCGCCGCGCCGACGGCGCCCCCGATGAGGCTCGGCACGAGCAGTGTCTTCAACCAGTCGCGGTGCTCCAGGACTTCTTTGCGGTATCCGAGCAGGCTCGACAGCGCCCCGGGCCACAGGGCCACCGTGGATGTCGCGTTCGCCGTGATCGCCGACTCGCCGAGCCACAGAAGCGTCGGATATGTGAGGATCGTCCCTCCGCCCGCCATCGCGTTCATCACGCCGGCGGCAAGGGAGGACACCACGAGGGCGGCGATCTGAGCGGCAGTCACGGCGCGCAAATTCTATGGGAGCAAGCCAGGCTCGTCCGGGTTTCTGTTGCCGTGCAGCAGAGCGTTCATCGCGCCGGTGAGGTCTTTCGCGAGGACGTCCGGCGCCGACTCCCGCAGCGCGGGACCGTTGGGAAACCCTCCCTCGATCCCCACGGCATAGACGCCGGCCGCGCGCGCCATGTGGATGTCCTCCGGGCTGTCGCCCACGTAGGCCGCGTCCCGGGCAGCGATCGCGAGACGGGAGAGCGCGGTCTCGAGCGCCTCGGCGTCCGGCTTCTTCTTTTGCGCGTCCTCGCCGCACACGATCGTGGCGAAAGCGCCTTCGAACCCGAATCCGCGGATCTCGCGCTCGACGCGCACGCGGCTGCCGCTCGTGACGACCCCCGCGGAGACGCCGGCGGCCGCCATCCGCGCGAGCGCTTCCCGGGCTCCTGGCATCAGCCCGCAGGCCTCCTCCGCGTAGATCTCCAACCAGCGTGCGTCCGCCTCCGCCCAGCGGTCGCGAGCGAGGCCTATGCCCTCGTAGGTGCGATACCAGTCAGGGGCGTACGTGCGCTCGAAGACGTCGCGCGTGAAATCGATTCCGTAGGGCGCGAAGAGGCGGCGGTAGCAGCGGAAACTCGCCTCTGCCGAATCGATCAGCGTGCCGTCCCAGTCGAACAGAATCGCGCGGAGCGGGCGCGCGGGTTCCGCGGATCCGGCTCGCTCCGCCCGAACATGGACGCCGTCCGGAGCGCCCTGCGCGGACGTGTCAGGAGGACGAGGCGACGCGCCGCTCGATCGGGACGAAATCGCGTTCCGCCGAGCCCTCGTAGATCTGCCGCGGGCGCGCGATCTTCTGTTCCGGATCCTGCAGCATCTCCTGCCACTGCGCGATCCAGCCCGACACGCGCGGGATCGCGAAGAGCACGGTGAACGCGGCCGTCGGAATTCCGATCGCCTGGTAGATCAGACCGGAGTAGAAGTCGACGTTCGGATACAGCTTTCGCTTGACGAAGTAGTCGTCCTGCAGGGCGATGCGCTCGAGCTCCAGCGCGATGTCGAGCAGCGGATTGCGGCCGGTTACCTCGAACACTTCGTCCGCGACGCGCTTGATGATCTTTGCCCGCGGGTCGTAGTTCTTGTAGACGCGGTGGCCGAAGCCCATGAGGCGCTTCTCGCTCTTGCCCGCCTTGACCTCCTGGATGAAGGCCGGGATGTGCGCAATGCTCCCGATCTCCTCGAGCATCTTGAGAACTTCCTCGTTCGCGCCGCCGTGCAGCGGGCCGTAAAGCGCAGCCGCCGCGCCCGCGACCGCCGAATACGGGTCGGGGTGCGAGGAGCCGATGCCGCGCATCACGTGGGTGCCGCAGTTCTGCTCGTGGTCCGCGTGCAGGATGAACAGCACGTCGAGCGCCTTCACCAGCGCCGGAT
Source organism: Thermoanaerobaculia bacterium (assembly GCA_038239305.1). Taxonomy (GTDB): domain Bacteria; phylum Acidobacteriota; class Thermoanaerobaculia; order UBA5066; family Gp7-AA6; genus JALYUA01. Next base: position 10,107 of record JBBSEW010000070.1, read on the forward strand.
TCGGACGCCAGCTCGACTCCGGGATCCGGAACAGCATGTTCAGGAAGTTCTCGGTGTAGGGCAGGTCGTTGTTCGGATAGACGTACGGCATTCCCATGCTGTGTCGGTAGGCGAACGCGGCGAGCGTCGGCATCTTCGCGATCAGCCGGTGCGTCTGCTTCGTGCGCGAGCCCGGGTTGTGGATGTCGCGCGCGCCCGGATAAAAGGTCGACATCGCCGCGATTGTCGCGATCAGCATCCCCATCGGGTGCGCGTCGTGGTTGAAGCCGTCCATGAACGTCTTCAGCCTCTCGTGGATGATCGTGTGGAACGTGATGTTGTGGACCCACTCGTCGTACTGCGACTTCGTCGGCAGCTCCCCGTGCAGGAGCAGGTACGCCACTTCGAGATACGTCGACTTTTCCGCGAGCTGGTCGATCGGGTAACCGCGATACCGCAGGATGCCCTGGTCGCCGTCGATGTACGTGATGCGGCTCCGGCAGCTCGCCGTATTCAGGAACGCCGGGTCGTACGACATGAGCCCGAAGTCGTCGGGGGAAACCTTGATCTGACGCAGATCGATCGCGCGGATCGTGCCGTCCTGGACCGGAAGCTCGTACGACTTCCCCGTCCGATGGTCGACGATCGTGACCGCGTCGCGGGCGCCCTCAGGCGCTGGAGCGCTGGTGCTCTTCTCGGTCATGGCCGGCATTATATGGAGAGGCTTGAATTTAGATCTCGCGATCTCACAATCTCATGATCTCGCGATCAATCGAACTATCGATTCATGTGAAATCGAGGGACGGAGAGTCGGGGGATCGGAAGATCGGGTGATCGGAAGATCGGGTGATCGGGTGATCGGGTGATCGGGAAACCCCCGTTTCCCGTTTCCCGTTTTCCGGCTTCTCTTTTCCGCGATCGAGTGATCGAGTGAGGACGCCCCTCACCCCGGCCCTCTCCCGCCGGGAGAGGGGGAAGGCGGGCTCGGACGATCGGCGGGGAGACTCCTCTCCGTTTCCCGTTTCCCGTTTCCGTTTCCCGTTCCCGGCTTCTCGCTATCTCGCGCCGCGGAGGGTTTCCTGCAGCCAGGCCTCTACTCTCCGGACCATCTCGGGAAAGCTCGGCGCGACGAAGAGAGTCTTCTGGTAGTCGGTCGGGTCGTAGGGCGTCCGGGCGATCCGCTCGATGTCGAAGGGTTCGAGGCGCGCCCGTTCGCGGAAGAGGCCGAGCTCGCCATAGGACGAGAGGAGACCGGCCCCGTAGGCCCGGACGTCGTTTCTCTCCCGCGCGACGCCGAACTCGAGGGTGTACCAGTAGACGCGCTCGAGCTTCTCGAGAGTCGGGGCGTCGGCACGCAGGGCGGCCTCTCCGAAAAGGCGGGAGAGCCGGACGATTTCCGGCGCGAGGAAGCTCGTCGCGTGGCCGACGAGCTCGTGGATCACGTCCGGCTCCGGCGTGTAGAGCGGGCGGCTCGGATGCCGCATGTATTGCGTCGAGAGAAAGACCCCGCGGCCCAAGCCCGACAGGAATCCGCGCGCCGAGATCAGGCCTCCGACGGGCAGCATCTCGATCCCCGTTCCGGCGGTCAGCCCGCTGTTGACCTCGGCAAGCTGCGGAACGCGGCGGTGATCGAGCGCGAGCTCGTCCGCCGCGGACTGCCACGCCCCGATCGCGAGCGAACGGTGGAGAGGCTCCAGGTGCTCCCAGACGCTCCGCCACACGGCGTGCTCTTCCTCCGTGTAGTCCACGAGCGGCGTCGGATCGCCCTCCCGATAGTCGAGCGCCAGCCGCGCGATCGCGTTGCGCCGCGCGCGGTAGCCGGGATCCCGAAAGCCCGGATGGTCCGGGTCGAGCCGGACGAGCTCATCCTCGCCGCCCGCGTGCGGAGGAGCCCCGGCGGCCGGCTCGGAAGTCTCTCGCGGAGCGCGCATCTGGCCCATTCTCCCCCGAGGTGTGCCCTGCCGGATGTTTCTCACTTCCGCTTGAGACTCGGGAATCGGCGACGGGAGAAAAACGATCGGGATAGATTTCCCCGCATGCAAAGCCTCCAGGAACGCTATGCCCCGGAAAACCGCTGCTTCGGCTGCGGGCCCGCGAACGAGAAGGGACTGCGGATTCGGAGCCTCGTCGAGGGCGATGAGCTCGTCTGCGACTGGCGTCCGGAGCCCCATCACCAGGCTTGGGAAGGCGTCGTCAACGGCGGGATCTGCGGCGCGCTGCTCGACTGCCACAGCAACTGGATGGCGGCGCATCACCTGCAGCAGAAGTCCGGCGCCGACACCCCGCCCGCAACCGTGACGGCCGATTTTCACGTCTTCCTGAAGCGCCCGACCCCGATGGACGCCGTGCTGAAGCTGCGCGCCCGCGTCGTGGAATCCTCGGCCGACCGCGCGACGATCGAGGCGACGATCGAGGCCAACGGCAAGATCACAGCCACCTGCCGAGGGACCTTCGTTGCCGTGCAGGAAGGGCATCCGGCGTTTCATCGCTGGTAGAAGATCCGGACGGGAATCGGGTGATCGGGTGATCGGGTGATCGGGTGATCAATCAAGGGAATCGGATGATCGGAGAATTGATCGATCCCCCATCAGAAATCAGCGAGCTCTCCCCATCCCGGACCGCGTTCCGCCGCACGTAGAGGTCCGGTGGGGACTCGGGGAGCGGGATCGGGTGAGCGGACGATCGGACGATCGGACGATCGAGGTCCCAATCACCGTCCCGTGGTCGATCCCGGTCCGCCTGTGTAAACGGGCGCGGGTCTTGCGTCGTACACATAGGGTGAGCACCACCCTGCGACGCCTCTCCCTCCTGCTTCTGGCGCTCGCGGTGCTGGCGGCGTTCGGGGCGGCGCCCCCCGAGGCGACGCGCCGGCGTGTCCCCCCCCGGACGGCTGCCCGAACCACCCGACCGGATCCGGTGGCGCCGGATGACTGCCAGCGGGCACTCCACGTCCTGAACCGCCTCGGATTCGGCCCGCGCCCCGGGGATCTCGAGCGCATCCAGGCCATGGGGATCGACGCGTACATCGCGTCACAACTCGATCCGGACCGGCTCCCCGACCCGGCGGGCGTCGCGGCACTGGACGGTCTCGCGACCTTGCGGATGGACGAGGCGAGCCTGCTCCTCGAGTTCGATCGTCCGGAGCGGGACGCCCGCCGCTTTCTCGAAAAATCGACGGCGGCCGCGATGGCCGGCCCGGCTCCGAGCTCTCCCGGCCCCGTCATGACGGCGGCTGCGGGCGCCGCGACGACCGCGGAAGACGCGGCGCGCGTGCTCAACGCGAAGATCCAGGAGATCGTCACGCCGGCCCGCCGGCCGCAGCGCGTGCTCGAAGAGCTCACAGAGGCGCGCGTTCTCCGCGCGATGCTCTCGGACCGGCAGCTCGAAGAGGTCCTCGTCGATTTCTGGATGAACCACTTCAACGTCTTCGCCGGCAAGGACGCGGACCGCGTCCTGATTTCTTCTTTCGAGAACGAGACCATCCGGCCGCGCGTCTGGGGCTGCTTCCGTGACCTGCTCCTCGCGACAGCCCGCTCCCCCGCCATGCTCCTCTATCTCGACCAGGTCCAGTCGGTCGCGGATGCCGAGCACCGGCCCGGAGGCGTCTCTCCCGCGACGGAGCCGGCGCGCAACGCGGCCCCCTCTCCCGGCCTCAACGAGAACTACGCGCGTGAGCTAATGGAGCTCCATACGCTCGGCGTCGACGGCGGATACACGCAGCTCGACGTGACGGAGCTCGCGCGCCTCCTGACCGGATGGTCGAGCGCACCGACCGAGGAGTCCGGCGGATTCCTGTTTCGTTCGAAGCTTCACGACGTGTGCGCGAAGACCCTTCTCGGTCATCCGTTTCCCGCGGGCGGATATCTCGCCGAGGGCGAAGCGGCGATCGACCTGCTCGCGAAGCAGCCGGCGACCGCGCATCACCTCGCGCTCGAGCTCTGCCGGCGTTTCGTCGCGGATGAGCCGCCCGCCGGGCTGGTCGAGCGCGTCGCGGCGCGGTTTCTCACCACGGACGGCGACCTGCGGGAGACCGTCCGCGCCATCGTGACGAGCCCGGAGTTCTTCGACCCGCGCTTCTATCGGGCCAAGGTCAAGTCGCCGTTCGAGTACGTCATCTCGGCGCTGCGCGCGACCGGCGCCACGGCGGAAGCCGCGGGCGCGTCCGCGATTGCATCCCGGATCTCCCGCGCCGGCGAGCCCCTCTATCTCTGCGCGCCGCCGACCGGATATCCGGAGCGAGGCGACGACTGGGTGAGCTCGGGAGCGCTCCTGGCGAGATTCAACTTCGCGCTCGACCTCGCGGGCGGCCGCGTCGGAGGCGCGAAAATCGACATTGCGCGCCTGCTGCCGCCGGCGGCCCGGAATGACGCGCGGCGAGCCGTGCCCGCGCTCGAGGCCGCGTTTCTCGGCGGCGACGTATCCGAGGCAACGAGGCGCCAGATCGAAGAATGCGTCCTCGAGCCCGAGAACCTCTCGGCGGACGGCGACCGCTCCCGGATCGCGCTCGCCGCGGGCATGCTCCTCGGCGGACCCGAATTCCAGCGCCGCTAGGCGGTCCCTGGTTCCGCGCTCGACGTGCGTCCTCATCGCCGCGCTCGAGCGTTTCCCTTTCGTCCAGGGATCCGCGGCGTCGCGCGCCATTCTCCAACCCATGTTCACCGGGCAATGGACTTCCTTCCGAGCGTGAGACGCCGGCGGGGGGCCCGAAGTTGGGAGGATTCGGAGATTTCCTTCTTTTCGAGAGGAGGCGAAGGCGTCAGAATCGGCCTCCGGAGGCCCACCACTCATGACGACCCGGCGAACATCCCTGCCCGCGTGCCTCTCCCAGCCTTCCTTCGCAGTCGCCATGACTCTCGGGCTCGGCCTCGGACTCGCCGCCCGAGGCGGGGCCGCCCCGCGGCCCGATATCCACAGGGAAACTGTGACTTCAGGGGGCACGGCCAGGACCTACTGGCTCTTCGTCCCGGAGACGACATCCTCCACTGGCACTCGCGACCCCCGACCGCTGATCGTTCTTCTCCACGGCTCCGGGGGAAACGGCGAGACGATGATGAAGCCGTGGAAACACCTCGCGGTGAAAGAGGGGATCGTCCTCGCGGCGCCCGATTCGACGGACTCGGTCCACTGGGGCTCGCCGGTGGACGGACCGAACTTCCTCCGCGACGTCGTGACAGCCGTCTCGGGCGCGACTCCGATCGATCCCCGACGCGTGTATCTGTTCGGCAACTCCGCCGGAGCGGTCTTCGCTCTTCAGATGGGGGCGTTCGAGTCCGAGTACTTTGCCGCCGTCGCGATTCACGCCGGGTCGCTCCACGCGGAATACCTCTCGACCTTCGACTGGGCTAAACGGAAGGTCCCCTACGCGATCTGGATCGGAACGCGAGATCCGTTCTTCCCGCTGGAGGAGGTCCGCGCAAACCGCGACGCGCTGAAGGCGAAAGGATTTCCCGTCGAGTACACGGAGGTCATCGGACACGCGCACGACTATTACGGGAGCTCGAAAGAGATCAACGCGTCGTTCTGGAAATTCTTCCAGGCGAATCCGCTTCCGTCCGATCCGAAATACACCGCATACGGAGACACGCCATGAGACGCACCGGGGTCGTCCGTACGGCCTTCCTCTTGCTGGCTTTCGCTGCTGTCGCCTCTCCCATGGCGCGGGCGGCGGTTTTTCTCGTCCGGCATGGGGAGAAACAGACGGAAGCGAACGAGCGCGAGGTGCCGCTGTCGGAAGCCGGCCATGCACGCGCCCGCCGCGTCGCCGGCACCCTTCGGGACGCGGGGATCGTCGCGATCTATTCGACCGACACCGTGCGAACGCTCTCGACCGCCGAGCCGATCGCCACGGCGCGAGGACTGCGTCCCATCCTGTACGACGGCTCGACGCCCGCGAGCCTCGCGGCCCTCGGGGAGCGGATCCGCAAGGAGCATCCCGCGGAAAACGTCCTCGTGGTCGGGCACAGCAATACGATCGCGCCGCTCGTGCATGCCCTGGGCAGCTCCGAGGAGATCTCGATCGGGGGCGCCGACTACGACGGCCTCTGGATCGTGGTGCCAGCGGGGGGAGGAACCGCGCCCTCCCTCATCCGGCTGCGGCAGTAGGCGGCGCAACGCGGATGTCTCTCTTTTCGCCGCGCTACCGCGGGCCGGTCTCGGATCATTTCGACGGTCGCCGCTTTCACAACCAGAATCCGGCCGCCCGGGTGCACGGCTTCGGCGGATTTCTGCGCTGGATGGCAAACCGCCAGCCCGGCGTCTGGAACCGATGGACCGACTCGCCGCCGGGTCATCCGCCGCCGCGCGAAGTCCGCGACCTGCGCGTCACGTTCGTCAACCACGCGACCGTTCTCGTCCAGATCGACGGACGCAACATCCTCACGGATCCGGTGTGGAGCGAGCGGGTGAGCCCGGTCTCGTTCGCCGGGCCGAGGCGCGTCCGGCCGCCCGGCATTCGTTTCGAGGACCTTCCCCCGATTCACGCCGTGCTGATCAGCCACAACCACTATGACCACCTGGATCTTTCGACCCTCGCCCGCCTCGCCCGGCGCGACGCACCCCGCATCTTCACCGGGCTCGGTGTCGGGGGCGTCCTCGAGCGTCACGGCATCGCCGGAGGGTCGGAGCTCGACTGGTGGCAGAGCGCCGATCTCGCTCCGGGCTTCTCGATCCACTCCGTGCCCGTCCAGCACTTCTCCGGCCGCTCGCTCACCGATCGCAACGCCGCGCTCTGGACCGGATACGTCATCTCCGGGACCGCGGGGCGCGTTTTCTTCGCGGGCGACACGGGTTACGGGCCGCACTTCCGCGAGATCGGCCGCCGGTTTCCCGGGATCCGTCTCGCGATCCTTCCGATCGGGGCCTACCGGCCGGAGTGGTTCATGGGACCGGTGCACGAGACGCCGGCGCAGGCCCTCGAGGCGATGCGGGATCTCGGCGCGTCCACCGCGGTCGGCATGCACTTCGGCACGTTCGAGCTGACCGACGAAGGCCAGTACGAGCCGACGGAAGAGATTGCCCGGCTCCTTGCGGCCGCACCCGATCCGAAGCCCCGCCTCTGGGTGCTCGGATTCGGCGAGGGGCGCGAAGTGCCCTGAAGAGACGTCCGCTATTCACTGTCAGCGGTAGCGGTCAGGCTGTCAGGGCGGCGAGGCGGCGAGCGATTCGCCTCCCATTTTCTGTATCCCTCGTCGGTTATCCGTTGCCGGCGGATTCCGGATCGTTCGGCGGGAGCATCGACTGAGGGCCGGTCTTGCCGGAAGGATGCTCCTCGCCTCGCAGGACCTTCTCGATCGCGCGCTCGCTGCCGGATTCTTCCGCCGCGGCCAGCGCGGAGTGGTCGGTGAGGACCTCGTCGCTCAGGTACTCGTGGAGCCAGATGCGCTCGATGATCGGGTAAGCGGCGACAAACGGCAGCACGAGGATCGCTCCGAGAATTCCGAAGAGATGCCCGCCGATGACGAGAGCGATCAGGACCGCGAGGGTCGAGAGCCTCAGCCGGCGGCCGTAGACACGCGGGATGATCACAGAATTTTCGAGCAGGTGGTACAGCAGGTAGAGAACGAGGACGGCTCCGGCCGCGACGGGCGAAACGGTAAGCGCGAGCAGAACGGCGGGAACGGTCGACGCGAGCAGGCCGATCACGGGAAGAACGTCGCAGAAGGCGGAGAACACCGCCAGAGGCACGGCGGCGGGAACGTGAAACGCACTCAGAGTAACGAGCGTGAACACGCCGTAGAGGAAGGACGTGAACGCCTGCCCCTGGACGTACCCGATGACGACTTCCGAGACTTCCGGGATCGTGCGCGCCATCTTCTCGCGATGCCGGCGGGGAATGTAGGCGAGAAGCCATGCGTACGTCCGTTTGCCGTCCGCCACGAGGTAGAGCGTGAGAGCGACGACGAGCGCTCCGACGGTGACCGCGGCAATCGCCGTCTCGCCCCACGCAATGGGACGGAGGGCGGCCGTGAGCTCAGGAGAGGTCGGCAACGCGAGGATCTCCTGCAGCAGCCGGCGCGCCAGCGGGTGCTGGGGACCGAGGTGCATCTCGACGCTGTGGCGGTATTGCGGAAAGTGCCCGAGCAGCGCCGCAATCTGGGAGGCGAGCGGCGGGCCGACGAGCACGAGAACCCCGACGATCGCCGCCACGAGAAGGACGGCCACGAGCGCGACAGCCCAGCTGCGGCTTACTCCCCGCGCCTCGAGACCGCGGACCGCCGGGGAGAGCGTCACCGCGAGAACGAGGGCCAGGAGGAAGAAGAAGAAGTCGGGAAGCAGCTTCAGCGAAGCCCACACGAGGATGGCGGTGCCCAGGACCTTGAGGATCGTCGAGACCGGGACGTGGAGCTCGATGGACCGAGCAGGCGTTTCGTCGCTGTCCCGGAGACGTGGGGGCTTTCGTTCCGACATCGGCCGTCGAGACGCAAAGAGAATGCCAGAGGAGGCTGATTGAGGGCCGCTGGAAGTCAGGAAGTGATCGGCCCTCAGCACGAATCTCGCGATCTCGCGATCTCATGATCTCGCGATCAATCGAGCTATCGAATTATCGGAAATCGGAGAAGCCCGGGCCCCCCTCACCCCCCGCCCCCTCCCCCCGGGCGAGGGGGCAGGGGCCGCCCCCGCCCCACTCCGGCGGCGCCACTCCCCCGACGAGCCCCGCCGCTCCCACCCCCC
>JBBSEW010000071.1:0-17940 GCA_038239305.1 Thermoanaerobaculia bacterium
CCGCCCCCTCCCGCCGGTAGTGGGGGAGGGCACTCCGGTTGGGGGAGCCGAACCCAGCCTCAGTCGGCTCGGTCGAGGCCGCATCCGGCGGAGCCGAGCGACTCTCCACCGCACAGTTCCTCCGCGCTGCGCGACAAACTCAGAGATCTTCTAAAACAGCGCGGCGCAGGCGACGGGCATCTCGCCCCTCACCCCGGCCCTCTCCCGCCGGGAGAGGGGCCAATCAGCCCGGCGGAAACAGTTACTCGCGACGGGAGGAGTCTCCTGACCGGAGGGAAGGAGGAGCCTCCCGTTGCGGGAGCCGGAGCCCGCGATGAGGCGCTCGGTCGAGGCCGCATCCGGCCGAGCCGAGCAGCTTTCGCCACGACGGATCCTTCGCGCGCGTCGCTTGGTCAAGAGCCCGGCTGAAGCGCGCGGCGCAGGCGACGGTTATCCTGGCGGCCACCCCAACCCCCGGCCGCCGAGGAGGTGCAAGTGGAGATGGAAGACGCTCTGGCCGGCGCCGGCTCCGTCGTTCGCGACGATCCGGAAGTCGGTCAGGCCTCGCTCCTTCGCGATCGCGGCGGTGCGCGCGAGCAGCTCTCCCGCGAGGGCCGCGTCCTCCGGCGCCATCTCGGACAGGCGCGAAATGTGGCGGCGCGGAATCACGAGGATGTGGGTCGGGGCCTGCGGTGCGATGTCTTCGAAGGCATAGACGCGGTCATCCGCGAAGACGCGTTTCGACGGGATCCGGCCCGCGGCGATATTGCAGAAGAGGCAGTCGGCCATGGCGAAGTGTAGCGTCGCCGGGCGGGAAACGGGAAACGGGAAACGGGAAATGGGAAATGGGAAACGGAAACGGGCGGTCTAACAGCCGTCCGCCGTCAGCAATCTCCCTCAGGCCGGCTGGCCCTCCGCGGGGAGAGGAAACCTTCCCGTCGGGACGGACTCCCGCAGGACGCGGCCGCCGAGAGCGGCGAGTTTCTCCTCCATCCGGTCGTATCCGCGGTCGAGGTGGTAGACGCGGTCGATGACGGTCTCACCGGAGGCGACGAGCCCGGCCAGCACGAGGGCCGCGGAGGCGCGCAGGTCGCTCGCCATCACGCGGGCTCCCGCCAGGCGGCCGGGGCCCTCCACGACCGCCCCGCGGCCCTCCAGGCGGATCCGGGCGCCCATTCGGACGAGCTCCGGCACATGCTGGAACCGGTTCTCGAACACGGTCTCGGTGACGGTGGACACGCCCTCCATCTGGGTTGCGAGGGCCATCCACTGCGCCTGGAGGTCCGTCGGAAAGCCGGGGTGGGGAGCCGTCGCGACGTCCTGAGGCCGGAGCGCCCCGGTCGATCCCACGCGAAGCCAGTCGATCCCGGAGGATACTTCGGCGCCGCTGGCGGAGAGCCGCGCCGTCAGCGCTCTCAGGTGCTCGGGCCGGCATTGGCGAACGAGGACGTCGCCCCGGGTGAGCGCACCGCCGATCGCGTAGGTTCCGGCTTCGATCCGGTCGGGGACGATGGCGTGCTCGGCGGCCTGGAGTGATTCGACGCCCTCGACGACGATCGTCTCCGTCCCGTCTCCGGAGATGCGGGCGCCCATGGCTCGGAGAAGATCGGCCAGGTCGACGACTTCCGGCTCGCGCGCGGCATTGACGAGCGTCGTCGTCCCGCGCGCCAGCGTGGCGGCCAGGAGAACGTTCTCGGTGCCGGTCACGGTGACGGTCTCGAAGGGAACCTCCGCTCCGGTCAGGCGCGTCGCGCGCGCCTCCACGTATCCGTGCTCCAGGATCACTTCCGCGCCCATGCGCCGGAACGCGTCCAGGTGCAGATTGATCGGCCGCGCACCGATTGCGCAGCCGCCGGGCAGGGAGACGCGAACCGATCCGCTCCGCGCGAGGAGAGGCCCGAGCACGAGCACGGAGGCCCGCATCGTCTTGACGAGATCGTACGGGGCATCCGCCGATCCGATCTCGCGCGCTTCGATCGTCGCCTCGCCGGGCGACGCCGTGAGGAAGACTCCGACGTGCTGCAGCAATTTCTGCATCGTGCGGATGTCGCGGACGTCCGGGAGATTCGTGAGGCGCACCGGCTGAGCCGTCAGGAGGGCAGCGGCGAGGCAGGGGAGGGCGGCGTTCTTCGCGCCGGCGGTGGTGACTTCGCCCCCGAGCCGGGTGGGGCCTTCGACGCGGAAGCGATCCATGCCCCGGATTCTAAGCGTGCCGGGTGATCAGACCCGGGAGAGACGCGTGACGCGGGGAATGCCGGAGAGATCCGTCGCGATTCCGTCGAATCGCCACTCGGGGCGGCGGCGGACTTCCGCCTCGACGTCCCGCGCCTGCCCGAACCCGATCTCGAAGAGAAAGGGCGCGCCGGGAAGGATCGCCCGCGGCACGACGTCGAGAAGAACCCGGATGCTTTCGAGGCCGTCATCGCCGCCGTAGAGGGCGAGCTCGGGGTCGTGATCCGCGACCGTCTTCGAGAGCGATCTCGCCTCGGACCGCGCGAGGTAGGGAGGGTTCGAGACGACGAGGTCGAACCGCGGTCCGGCAAAAGCCGTGAGCCAGTCGGATCCGGCCAGCATGAGGCGGGACAGGACGCCGTGCCGCCGGGCGTTCTCCTGAGCGAGCGCCAGCGCGTCGACGGAGGCGTCGAGGGCGAGCACGCGGGCCCCTGTCAGCTCCTGCAGGAGAGTGATCGCGAGGATGCCGCTGCCCGTTCCGAGGTCGAGGATCCTCCGTGCACGCGGCGCGGCGCCGATCGCCTGGAGGACCAGCACCTCCGTCTCCGGCCGCGGCACCAGCCCTCGCTCGTCCACGCGGAAGGGCCGCCCGAAGAAGTCCCACTCTCCGACGAGATGCTGGACGGGAGTGCCCGTCATTCGCCGGGACCAGAGCTCCTCGAACCGGGCCTGCACCGACTCCGAGACCTCTCCGCCGGGCGGCAGGGCCAGCGGGTTCGTGAGGCCGACGGCGTGCGCGAGGAGTATGCGGGCGTCCCACGCCGTGGCTTCCGAGCCGGCGCGCCGGGCGCGTCCCGTCGCGGATTCGAGGACTTCCTGGATCGTCACGAGCGAGAAGACCGCGAGTCACGGACGGGCGCGGATCGGGACCGGTCTCCCGTCCCGGGTGGCGTCGTCACGCCTTCGCGAGCTCGTCCTTCAGCTTCTCCGCCTGGAAGTGCGCCGTCAGGGGCTCGACGAGCTCTTCCAGGTTTCCCTCGAGAACGTCGGTCATCCTGTGCGTCGTGAACCCGATCCGGTGATCGGTAATGCGGCTCTGAGGGAAGTTGTACGTGCGGATCTTTTCGGAGCGGTCGCCGCTGCCGACCATCTTCTTGCGCTCGGCGGCAATCGCGCCGTCGTGCTTCTCCCGCTCCATCTCGAGGAGGCGCGACTTCAGGACGCGGAGCGCTTTCGCCTTGTTCTTGATCTGGCTTCGCTCGTCCTGGCACTGCACCACGACCCCGGTCGGGATGTGGGTGAGGCGGACGGCGGAGTAGGTCGTGTTGACACCCTGACCGCCGGGGCCGGACGCGCAGAACCGGTCGACTCGAATGTCCTTGTCGTCGACGCGGATGTCCACGTCGTCGGCCTCGGGCAGGACGGCGACCGTCGCGGCGGACGTGTGAATCCGGCCGGACGACTCCGTCGCGGGAACGCGCTGCACGCGGTGCACGCCCCCCTCGTACTTGAGCTTCGAGAAGGCGCCGTTTCCCTCGATGAGCGCCGTGATCGCCTTGAGGCCCCCGATGCCCGTGTCGTCGCGGTCCACGATCTCGACTTTCCAGCGCATCCGCTCGGCGTACCGCTCGTACATCCGGAAGAGCTGGCCCGCGAACAGCGCGGCTTCCTCGCCGCCGGTCCCGGCGCGGATCTCGACGAACACGTTGCGGGAGTCGTTCGGGTCTTTCGGCAGCAGGAGCATCTTGAGGTCTTCGTCCACGCCGTCGAGCTGCCCGGCGAGGGCGGATCGTTCGGCGGATGCCATCTGGTAGAGCTCGTCACCCGGCGAGAGAGACTCGGTCAGCTCACGCGCGCCGGCGAGCTCGCGGGCGATGCGGGTGCGCTCCTCGATCTTGGCGACGATCGGCTCGAACTCGGAGAGCGTCTTCTGCGCGTCCCGCACCGCCTTGTGATCCTGCACGAACTCCGGGTCGGCGAGCCGGGCCCGGATCTCTTCGTAGCGGCGGCGGATGTCTTCGAGCTTCTCGAGCATAGGAGGTTAGTTGTCAGTTTTCAGTTTTCGGTCATCAGTTGGGGGGGGCTCTCGGCTGCCAGCTATCCGCCGTCGTGGCCCGAAACCGAGAACTGATAACCGATTACTGAAAACGGCCACCTCGAGGCGAACTGCGGCTTTCCGCGCGACGCGAGAGCCGTTTCCCGGCCCCCGGGCCGTTCCCCGCTAGGCGGAGGCGTTCTGCTTTTCGTAGCGCTTGCGGAAGCGCTCGACGCGGCCGGCGGAGTCCACCAGCTTCTGCTTTCCCGTGAAAAACGGGTGGCATTTGCTGCAGATCTCGAGCCGGAGCTCTTTCTTCGTGGAGCGGGTCGTCCAGACTTCGCCGCAGGCGCAGTGGACGTTGACGTCGTGGAGCTCAGGGTGCAGATTCTGTTTCATAGGGACCGCGCATTCTAGGGTAGTTTGGCCGCGAGCGCAAGTCGGCCTCCCGGGCGGGCCATTCGAACCCCCTCCGCCGGGGCCCGAGCACCGTAAAACCGGCCTTGCCAACTTCTTTCGGCCCAAGGGTCTATCCGTGGCGTTCAGTTAGAATCCCCGCCAGATAGCCGTGTTTTACCTCTACCTGACCGCTCCCGGGATGCCGGCACAGAAGTTCCTGCTCGACCGGCCCGTCGTCACGATCGGCCGCTCCTCGATGAACGACCTGCCGATCGCCGACAAGATGCTGTCCCGCCAGCATGCGCGGATCCTCCGAGACGGCAACGGGGGCATCGCGATCGAGGACATGGGCTCGCGCAACGGCACGTTCGTCAACGGAGACCGGCTGACGGTCCTTCTTCCGCTCAAGTCGGGCGACCGGATCACGGTCGGCGGCGTCACGCTCAAGGTCGAATCGGAGTCGACCACGCGCGTGCGAATCGACGAGTTCGCGGGCGACGACGCTCTCGACAACACCATCCTCAAGGCCTCGGTCGAGCTGCTGCGCAAGCCGACGGAGACGGACCCGCGTCTTCCGGCCGAGCAGCTCTCGAAGCTGATCGACTCCCTGCGCGTCGTCAACGAGCTCACGATCGAGCTCCTGCGCGACATATCGGTGGATGAGCTCCTGAAGTTCCTGATGGACAAGGTGTTCGAGACGCTTCGGCCCGACCGGGCGGTCGTCCTGCTGCGGTCGGGAGGGGCGGGAGAGCTGCTTCCGGCGGTCGTTCGCGTGGCGGAGGGCATCTCGGCCGAAGACATCCGGCTGTCGAAGACCCTCGTCGCTGCGGTCGTCGAGAAGCGCAACGGCCTCCTGCTGATGGACACGGCCAACTCCTCGGGCGTGTCGCTCTCCGAGTCGATCCGCCTTTCGGGTATCAAGTCCGTGCTGGCCGCGCCGCTCGAAAACGGCGGCGAAGTCGTCGGGCTGATTTACGTCGACTCCCGCATGGGCCATCGCTCGTTCGAGGAAGCGGACCTCCGCCTCCTCACGTCGCTTGCGAACGTCGCGGCGGCCAAGATCCAGAACGCGCGCCTCATGGCGGAGGCCGCCGAGAAGAAGCAGATGGACCGTGAGTTCGCGCTCGCGCACGAGATCCAGCAGCGGCTCCTGCCCGATCGGCCTCCCGTGGTCGCGGGGTACGATTTCTACGGTTCGAACGTTCCGTCCCGGCAGGTGTCGGGCGACTACTTCGACTTCCGCCCCCGGCCGGACGGGAAGATCTATGCCGCGATCGCCGACGTCTGTGGCAAGGGCGTCGGCCCGGCGCTCCTGATGGCCTCCCTGCAGGCGTCTTTCCACGCGTGGGCGGACGAGCTCGTGCCCGTCTCGGAGATGACGGGCCGCCTGTCGGAAGCGATCTCGCGGCGCACGGGGCCGGACCGGTTCATCACGTTCTTCCTGGCGCTCGTGAACCCGGCGACGGGGGAAATCGAGTACACCAACGCGGGCCACAACCAGGGCCTCATCGTCCACGGAGACGGATCGATCGACGAGCTGCCGTCTCATGGCCTGCCCCTTGCGCTTTTCCCGGGACGGCCGTACGGATCTTCCAAAATCGTGCTCGCCCCGAACGAGTTCCTCTTCCTCTATACGGACGGGATCACCGAGGCCGCGACGCCGGGCGGTGAGGAGTTCGGCCTCGAGCGTTTGAAGGAGTTCCTGAAAACGCAGATCGGCGTGGATCCTCCCGAAATCGATGTCTCCCTCGCGCGCGTGCTCGAAGAGTTCGTGGCCGGCGAGAATTTCGCCGACGACCGGACGCTCCTGATGCTGCGCCGTCTCCCGTGATCCGCCCGCTTCCGCTTCGATGAGCCGCCTTCTCATCGAGGGAGGCACCCTCCTCGGCCTGACCGACCCGGCGGACGTGAGCCCCGCGAGCGACCTGTACGCGGAAAATGGAACGATCCGCGCTCTCGGGCCGGAGGCGGCCCGACTCGCGGCGGTGATGGGGGAGCCGGTCGAGCGTATGGCGGCGCGGGGAAAGTGGATCATCCCGGGGTTCGTTCAGGCGCACCTGCATCTCTGCCAGACGCTCCTGCGCAACGGCCCGGTCGGCCTGGAGCTCCTCCCGTGGCTCGAGCGCCACGTGTGGCCCGGCGAGGCCGCCCACGACGCCGAGACCATGACCGTTTCCGCGCGCCTGGGCCTCTCGGAATGCCTCGCCGGCGGAGTCACTTCCGTGCTCGACATGGGCACCGTCCGCCACACCGATTCCCTGTTCCGGGCGGCGGCGCGCTCGGGCATCCGCTACACGGGCGGCAACGTGCTCATGGACGATCCCGACACGACGCCCGTCAATCTCCGGGCGCGCGCCGAGGACGGGCTCGCCGAGACGGACCGGCTGCGTCTCGCGTGGCACGGGCGCGAGCGCGGTCGCGTGCGGGTCGCCGTGCAGCCGCGATTCGCGGTCACGTCGACCGAGAAGCTGCTGCGCGGCGCCGCCGAGCTCGCGACGGCGCACGACCTCCTCCTGCACACGCACGCGAGCGAAAGCCGGGGCGAGGTCGAGATCATCCGGTCCCGAACCGGACTCGGCAACGTCGACTACCTGGACCGGCTCGGGATGCTCTCGCCGCGCACCTGCCTCGCGCATGGCGTGCACACGGATGCCACCGACTGGTCGATCCTCGCGGAGCGGGACGCGACCGTCGTGCACTGCCCGACGTCGAACATGCGCCTCTCCTCGGGCGTCTGCCCGGTCGCCGACCTCAAGCGAGCCGGAGTGCGGGTCGCCCTCGGATCCGACGGCGCCGCGTGCAACGACCGGATCGATTCCTTCGCGGAGATGCGGCTCGCGTCCTTCCTCCCGCAGACCCGCGTTCCCGCCGGCTCGCTGTCCGCCTTCGAGGCGCTCCGGATGGCGACGGTCGAGGGCGCCCGATCGCTGCGTCTCGCGGGGGAGCCCGGCCTGAAGCCGGGAAGCCTGTGCGATCTCGCGATCCTCGACCCGGAAGCCGGATGGGCGCTTCCCGACCTGTGGTCCGACGAGCCCTACGGAGCGATCGTCTATGCGATGGGGCGCGAGAACGTGTTCGCCACCATCGTCGACGGCGTCGTGCGCTTTCGGTCGCGGGACCAGACCGTGGGCGGGTTGAGGCCGAGCGCGGCGGAGGTGCGGGGGGCGGTGATGAAGATGAAGTCGAGGATGTGAGCTCGCGATCTGATCTCGCGATCGATCGAAGTAATAGGAAGAATCGGGTGATCGGGTGATCGGGTGATCGGGTGATCAATCAAGGGGAATCGGGTGAGGTGGGAATCGGAGAGGAAGAACGGAGCGGCCCCTCACCCCGACCCTCTCCCGCCGGGAGAGGTGGGAATGGTCGGATCTCGCGATCACGGGGAAATCTATCCGGGCCCGCTCGCGATCACCGCGCGGAACCCGGAACCCGGAACGACAAACCCGTTACTCGACCGTCACGTCGCGCGACTCGCGCTTGGCCAGCGCGCCCGGCGTTTCGCGGTTCTGGATCTCGAGCCTCTTGATGATCTCGTGCAGGGTCGTCGGCTTCATGCGCAGCAGCTCGGCGGCGCGCTTCTGGACTCCGCCCGTCCGGCGGAGAGCGGTGCGGACGAGCCGGCGCTCGTATTCCTCGACGAGGTCCTTGTATGTGGACCCGTTCTCGGGCAGGCGGACCGGAAGCTCGGATCGATCCGGCGACAGGACGCTCTCCGGGAGGAGGTCGAGCTCGATGATCTCGCCCGGGCAG
Organism: Thermoanaerobaculia bacterium; assembly: GCA_038239305.1. Lineage (GTDB taxonomy): Bacteria > Acidobacteriota > Thermoanaerobaculia > UBA5066 > Gp7-AA6 > JALYUA01. The sequence continues at coordinate 8,336 of JBBSEW010000071.1, forward strand.
AGAACCACGGCCCGCTCGATCGCATTTTCGAGCTCGCGCACGTTGCCGGGCCAGTCGTGGTCGAGGAGCGCGCGCATCGCGTCGGGAGACAGGCCCGTGATCGGCTTGTTGTTCTCGGAGGCATAGAGGCGCAGGAAGTGCTCGGCGAGAAGCGGGATGTCCTCGCGGCGGTCGCGGAGCGGGGGGATCGAGATCGTGATCACGCAGAGCCGGTAATAAAGGTCGTCACGAAAGCGGGACTCGGTCACGAGCCTCTTGAGATCCACGTTCGTCGCAGCGATGATCCGCACGTCCGCTTTCTGCGTCTCGACGCTGCCGACTCGCATGAACTCCTTCTCCTGGATCACGCGGAGCAGCTTTGCCTGGGTCTCGAGCCCAACCGTCCCGATTTCGTCGAAGAAGATCGAGCCGCTCTCCGCGGATTCGAAGAGGCCCTTCTTGTTGGCCACGGCCCCCGTGAACGAGCCCCGGATGTGGCCGAAGAGGTTCGACTCGAGGAGGTCCGTGGGCATCGAGCCCGAATTGACGGTGACGAACGGACCGCCCGAGCGCGGCGAGTGCGTGTGGATCGCGCGCGCGACGAGCTCCTTGCCCGTGCCGCTCTCGCCTTCGACGAGGATCGTGGACTTCGACGGTCCCGCGAGGCGCACGAGCTCGAAGACCTTCCGCATCCCCTCGGACTTGCCGATGATGCGGCCGAGGCCGAACCGCCGCGAGAGCTCCTCTTTCAGGCGCCGGTTCTCTTCCGTCAGACGCCGCGTCTCGGCGCCCTTCTTGACGGTGAGAAGGACTTCTTCGTTCTGGAACGGTTTCGGGATGTAGTGGAACGCGCCATCCCGCATGGCGACGATCGCGCCCTCGATCGAGGAATACGCCGTGACGATGACGATGACGGCGTCGGGATCCCGCCGGCGCATGTCGCGCAGGAGATCGAGCCCGGACCGATCGGGCAGCATCAGATCGAGCAGGACGACGTCGTGCGGGTCTGCCTCGAACAGGGTCAGCGCGCGTCCGGCGGTCGAAGCGGTCGTGACGTGCCAGCCCTCGCGCTCCAGGAGCGTCGCGAGGACGTCCCGGATGACTTCTTCGTCGTCGACGACCAGAACGCGCAGGGAAGCCGTCATGAGACCTGCGTCGAAAGGGGAAGAGTCACCCAGGCTTCGGCGCCGCCCCCCGTTCGCGGAGAGAGGCCGATTTCTCCGCCATGGCGGCGGACGATCTCCCGGGAGATCGCGAGCCCGAGGCCGGTCCCGCCGGATGTCTTGGTCGTGTAGAAGGGCTGGAAGAGCCGGTCTCCGGCGTCCTCGGGAAGCCCGGCGCCCCGATCGCCGATCACGATACGGACGCCGCCATTCTCGCTGCGGATCGCGCACGAGACCTCGCCGTTCTCGGGCGAGACATCGCGGGCGTTCGTCAGGAGGTTCACGAAGACCTGTTCGAGCTCCCGTGGATCGCCTTCGACCCAGATCGGGCCGTGGGCGCCGTCCAGATCGAACGCCAGCCGGCGGGTGCCGAGCGTCGTCTCGACCGACTCGGCGGCGTTCTCGACGACTCGCCGCAGGTCCGTCCGGACCCTCGAGGCGGCGCGCGGCCGCGCGAACTCGAGCAGGTTACTGACGAGGTGCGCGGCACGGAAGGTCTGCCGTTCCATCTTTTTCAGGATCGCGTAGCGGGGGTCGCCGGGGGCGGTGTCGGCCAGCAGCATCTGGGCGTAGGAGGAGAGCCCCGCGATCGGCGTGTTGACCTCGTGCGCCACGCCAGCGGCGAGAACGCCCAGGGACGCGAGCCTCTCGCGCTCGGCGAGGGCCTTCTCGACGCGAACCCGGTCGGTCATGTCGTCCACGAGAACCACCTTGCGTTCGGGCGCCCCCTGGAAGAGCGAAACCGAGATGCGGACGTCGCGCTCTTCACCCGCGGCATTCTCAAAACGCGAATCGACGGTCCGTTCTTCCTCCGGCTCCGTTCCGGCGGCGGGCAGCTCGATTCCCGGGAGGATGTCCTCGAATCGCCGCCCGCGGAGCTCCTCCTCGGTGCGCCCGACGAGCGCCGCGAATGCGGGGTTCGCGGAGTGCACGGCGCCCGCACCGTCGAGGACGACGATGCCGGACGAGGAGGATCGGATCACGCTCTCCTGGTACTGCTGCAGGGTCCGAATTTCTTCCAGGCGTTCGGCAAGGGCTCCGTAGAGCCGGGCGTTCTCGTAAGCGAGACCTGCCTGGGCCATCACGGCGACGAGAAGAGCCTCGTCCTCCGACGAAAGCGGCACGCGCCCGTCCTTGTGGCCGATCCCGAGCGCGCCGACCAGCAGGCCGCCGCAGCGGAGGGCAAAGAACGTCCGGTACCCCGCCTCGTGAAGGCTTCCCGCGCCGGCGGAGTTCCCGGGCTCGCCGAACGACGCGCTCCGGAGCCGCCAGACGTCCGCGGAGGTCAGCTCCTGCTGAAGGATCGCCTGTTGCGCGGCGGACACCGCCCCGGGCTCGAACAGCAGCAGGGAGCAGGGGATGACGTGCATTCCGGCTTCCACGCGCTGGACGATGGAGCGCGCCAGCTCCTCCTTCGGCCGCGGCATCGCAAAATCGCGGGCGACGTCGAGGAGGGCGCGCCGCGCGCGATACGTGTCGTGGTGCTGGATCCGTTCGAGCACGTCGGTGATCCGTTTTTTCACGGGCACGAGCATCGACGCGAGTGCGAGACCGGAACCGAACGCGATGACGTTCTTTCCCGCGTCCGCCATACCCTCGAGCGTCCGGTCGAGAAGGGCGTTCAACAGCACGAAGGCCATTCCTCCGAGCACGACGGCGGCGGTGGTCGCGATGGCCTCCCGCACGAAGATCTCGACGTCCCAGAGGCGCCAGCGCAGGATCGCGTAGGCGAACGCGAGCGGAATGAGGGCGAGCGGGATGACCGCGGCATTGGCGAGCAGCGGGGAACCGAGCCCGAAGACGCGCGGGAGCACGTAGAGCATGAGAAACGGCGCCAGGCCCACGGCGACGCCCAGCCCGATCCAGCGGATTTGTTTCTCGGCAACCGCGTCGCCGCGGCCGGAGCGCGCGAGCTGCAGGAGCCGCACGAGGACCGCCGCGGCGGCGGCGGCGAAGTAGACCATCCAGAAGCGCGTGGCGACTTCGAGCACGACGGCAGGCCGCGGCGACGCGATGAAGAAGGGCGCTTCCTGGAGGACCAGGTAGACGATCCCGGGCAGATAGAGCAGCGGGAGAAGGCGCCGCGGGCTAGCGGCCCGCGGGAAGATCAGGAAAAAATGGACGAGGAGAGCGGGCAGGAGGGCGCGGTACAGATCCTCCGTGACGAGGAACGCCTTCCACGCGCCGTCGTGCGGCCCGGCCGGAGTCAGGGCGTACACGGCGAACGAGGCGAGGCAGATCGCGCAGAAGACGCGCGATGCCTCGGTCCGGTCGCGCGCGGCGGTGAAGAGGCCGATCAGGAGATAGAGGAGGCCGACGAAGGCGAGGAAGACGTAAGTCCAGTCGGGCCGCGCCGCGACTTTGCCGATCAGGACCTCGCGGATCTCGTTGGATCGCTCGACCAGGAGCCGGTGCGGGAAGGGCGGGTGGGCGAGCGCGCGGTCGGCATTGGCGATCGATGAGGCGGATCGGCCGTCCGCCGTGATGATCCGGTCGCCGGGGGCGATGCCCGCGTGCGCCGCGGCGCCTTCCCGATCGACCGCGACCACCGCGAGGGCGCCGCCCGCCGGACGCGCTTCGAAGCCCGCTCGCGTGAAGCTCTCGACCTTGCGCGTGAAGCAAAGGAAGGAAAGTCCGATCGTGGCGCCGGCAAGCAGCACCGCGAGAATCGCCGCCGAAGTTTTCAGGAGCCGGGGCACGGGCATCAATCCAGCAATCCGAATGCCATGTCCAGGGACGGGAAGAACGCTGTCAAGTGACTGCAGTTCAAGCGTTTGCAGATTCTACAAATGCTCTTCCGACCGATCGAATCCAACCGTTTGGATCCCGTTCCAAATTATCCGCAGGCCGGGGTCCGGGGAGAGGGCCCCGTGTTCTGCCGGAAGACCAAGGTCCGACGGCTCAAGGCTTTGGAGCGTCGGAGGGGATCGAACGGGAACTGTGAACTGAAAACTGAAAACTGAAAACTGAGAACTGAGAACTGAGAATTTAAAACCGGACTCAGAACCCAAGACCCCCGGAACTCAGACCGGCAGTACGGCCAAGGGCCGCTTCCGACCTAGAACGAAATCGCCAGCCCGCCCAGCAGGCGGTTGCTGACGGGCGGATCTTCCCGCTCGGTCGAGGCGGTGCTCCGCGCGGACTCGAGCGCCATCAGGAGCTTGCATGCCGAGCCGAAGGGCGTCAGGCCGATGACGGACAGATCCTGCGCGATCGAGATGGCGATCTTGTCGGATTCGTTCAGATGCACGCCGCTCGGCGTCATGAGCGTCTGGCGGCCTCCGCGGAACAGGAGGGCAATGCCGGTTCCCGTGGGGACGAGCTCGACGCCTGCGCGTGCGGTCCAGAAGCGGCCGGAGTTGCCGTTGATTCCGAACGCGATGACGGACGGCGCGGCGATCGTTCCGTCGATCGTCCCGTAGCGGCCGGCGAGCGTACCGGTGATCGTGTCCGAGAGCCGGTGAGAGAACGTTCCCTGGTACTGCCGGACGAGGTTGCCGTCGAAGAGATACACGCTGTCGAAATCGGTCAGGAAGTCGCCCTCGAAGAAGGCGCGGACGGCTTCGGTCGCCCTGTAGCCTGAGGCCTCCAGGCGGAAGGAGGAATTCGGGCCGGTCTTCCGTTCGATCCCTCCGGCGAATCCCTTGCGCGCCGTGGCATCGCCCGAGTCCTCGATGGACGTGACGAGCGGAAGCGGATTGGGGATCGCTTCCCCGGAATCGACAACGCGGTAAAGGCCCCGGACGAACAGGTAGGTCTGGCCGCCGACGTCGTAGCGCGCCGCGATCCGCGGAGCCACGCCGGAGCCGCCGGAGAGATATCGGGCGACCACGCCGCCCTCGACCTCCATGCGCGACGCGATCTTCGTCGAGACCGACGCCGAAAGGTCCGCGTCCGGCGCCGAGAGGAGCCCGACCCCGTTGGAGCCCACGCTGGAAACGCCGATGGTGCCTTCCCGGTGGCGATAGGTCAGCCCGACCGATGCGCCGGGGGAGTCGCCGGCCGGGCGGGAGTAGCGCGCCTTGACCTCCCAGGTCCGGGAGGCGATCGGAAAGAAGGACGTCCCCGCGGACGTGGCGCGGTACAGGTTTGTTTCATCGACGTAACGGGCCGCCACGGACTCGGCGTAGCCCTCTTCGTCGCCGCGCGTCCAGCCGACCGCGTGCGACTGGAGGCTCGCCGCACCCTCGTCGTGGAACGAGAGAGTGTTCCGGCGGCTGGTCAGGGTGACGTGGTCGTCCGAGGAGGGTGCGACGTCGAGAGCGAGCCCGGCCGAGTTGCCCGTCGTTCGGGAGCCGTCCGACGCCGCGAATCCGGCCGTGTCGGAAACCGCCGCGTAGTCGCCGCGCAGGTCGTACTTCCATCCGTTCGACAGCCCGCCGCGAAGGCCGACGGCCGTCCGCGAGAGCGACGTGTCCGCGGAGGAAACGTCGGCGAGAGACCGGACCTCGCCTCCCATCGCGCGATCGAGTCGCACGCGGTCGCCGCCCGCTCCGGTCCCGGGAAGCGCCGCGAGAGATTTCACGCCGTCTTCCTCGATCGAGATCTCACGCAAGACGTCGGCGGGAACGCGGTCGCGCAACTCCCACACGCCCGGATCCGCTCCATCCTCGGCCCTAGCCGCCGGGCCGCGAGGCTGCAGCTGAATGCGGACCGCGGAGAGAGCGCCCGTCAGCGACGGATGCCAGATGCGGATGAGCGCCGGAACGAATCCGCGCTTGTAAGCGACGAGGTCATAGACGCCGACCGGCGCCGCGGCGACCACAAATGTTCCGTCGCTCGCGGTGCGGGAGCGCGTCAGCGACGTGTTGCCGATGTTGTAGAAAACGACGAGAGCGTCGGCGATCGGTTTCTGCAGATGGCTCACCACACCCGAGATCGGCGAAGCGGCGGGCGGCGTCTCGGCCTGACTCCGACCCGCGGTGGCGAGCGGAGCGAGCAGAACAAGAAGCAGAGGGATCCGGCGTCTCATACATTCGGGCCCTTCGGCCCGTTTGAAGTATATGCCTGCGTCGCGAGAAGGAGCAACCGCTCGGGCAAGAGAAATCGGAAGAAAAAACTGTATCGAAACGACGCCCTGCGGCCTCCGACGGAACACGCGTTTTCCGTCTCGCGGACGATGTTTTTTCATCTCTCGAAAGGGGAATTTTTCCGCCGGTGACGGATCCGGACGGTCTCTTTCCCCGAGCCATCGTTAACGTCCTGACGGGCAGTCGCTTGCCGCGATTCGCGGATCGACGTCAGCTCCGGAAGCGGAAGAGATTCCGGAGGATGTGCCCGGCGATCGCCGGATTTTCCTTCAGTCGGCGGAGCGAGTAGCCGTACCAGGACCGGCCGAACGGTACGTACACGCGCAGGCGGTGGCCGGCGGAGACGAGCCGGCGGCGCAGGTCACCCGCGACACCGAGGAGCATCTGGAATTCGTAGGCCTCGCGCGGGAGCGACAGTCGTTTGATCGTCGCAAGGGCTCGCTCGACGAGCACCTCGTCGTGCGTCGCGATGCCGACGTAGCAGCCCGCCTCCAGGAGAGAGTCCACGAGTGCCGCGTAGTTGTCGCGAATCTCCTCGCGGCCCTGGAACGCGATCGCCGGAGGCTCGACGTAGATTCCTTTGCAGATCCGGAGGTTGGCGCGAATCGCCTTCATGCGCTCGGTGTCGGCCCGCGTCCGATGCAGATAGGCCTGCAGCACCAGACCGACCTTCTCCTGGCGCGCGCGCGACTCGAGAAAAACTTGGATCGTCTCCTCGGTGACGGAGGAGTCTTCCATGTCGATGCGCACGAAAGTGGAGAGGCGTTCGGCGGCGTCCAGGATCCGTCCGAACTGCCGTCGGCACTCGGCCGCGTCGATCTTCAGCCCGAGCGCGGAGAGCTTCACGGAGATGTTCGAGTCGAGACCCTCCCGCGCCAGCGCGTCGAGCGCTCGGACGTACTCGACGACCGTGTCCTCGGTCTCGTCGAGCCGCGTGACGTCTTCGCCGAGCACATCGAGGGTCGCCATGCAGCCTTCGCGGTTGAGAGTGCGGACCACCGCGAGCGCTTCCTCGAGAGATTCCCCGGCGACGTAGCGCGACGAAAAAACCCGGACGAAGGATTTCGGGACGAAGGGGAGCGTGCGGACGATGAGCGCGTTCAGCAGCTTCATCGCTGCCCGCCCTCCGCCGCCGCGAGCGCGTCTCCGATCGATTCCGCGAGATTGTCCTCGCGGGTGGCGCGGGCGAAGCACCAGACGTCGACGCGTTCCGCCCCGGCGTGGAGAAGCGCACCCGCGCACTCCCGTACCGTCGCCCCGGAAGTCGCGACGTCGTCCACGAGGAGGATTCGCCGCGGCGTGCCCTCCGTCCCGCGAAAAGCTCCCCGCACGTTTCCCGGGCGCAACCGCGCCGGAAGGCCGCTCTGCTTCTGCGTGCGTCTCGTCTTGCGCAGGCGCCGCGGCGAACAGGGAATTTCGAGCCGCCGGGCGACCGCCGCCGCGAGAAGATCGGCCGCGTGATCGCGGCGAATCCGCGAGAGAGCCGTCGCGGGAACCGGAACGACTTCGTCGGGAGGGGCGTCCGTGGTCTCCGAGCCGATTTCTCGCACCATGATCCGCGCGAGGTGCCCGGCGAGGTAGTCGCCGCCGTGGAACTTGAACGCGGCGACGATCGAGCGCGCGGAGCCGCGATACGGAGCCGCCGACCGCAGGGACCGGTAAAGCGGTGGGTCGAGGATGCAGCGTCCGCACGGGCCGGCGGCCTCGGCTTCCGCGTCGCCCGGAAAGTCACCGCCGTGGCCGCTGCCGTCGTAAAGGGGGTCGTCGCATACGCTGCAGCGCCTCTCGGGCAGCAGGGGAATCGCTCTCCAGCACGTCCGGCAGACGCCGCCGGCAAACAGCTCGACGACCGGCTCGCGGCCGCATGCGGCGCATCGGGTCGGGAAGGCAAAATCGATCGCCGCGCGAAGGAGGCGAATCCCCGGACTCGGGGGGCTCCACGAATCGGACGCGGCGTCCGTAGACATGGGCGCGGATTGTAATCTCAAGGTAGCGGAGCGGACGCTGCTCGAAACGACGAAGCGGGCGCGCCGGAGTCCAATGAGGGAGCGGTCCGGAACTTCGGGCTAAACTCGTCCCGGCTCGCGCGGTATGCACGATTCGCGCGGTCACACTCGTCGCACTCGTCACAACTCACGCGTTTCAGGGAGGTGCCTCTTGCCGACACGGATGCGCTTCGGATTTTTCGCGGCCGCCCTTCTCTGCGCGAGCGGCGCGGTCGCCCAGACGTGGGAAGTGGGCGGCACCGTCGGCCTGGTCGACGACGTCTCCCGCCGGTTTTCCGTGGACCAGTTCCACTCGCGAGACCTCGCGGGGTGGGTCGGTTACGAGATCGAGCCTTCGGTCGAGGTGCGAGAGACGTTCGGCTCGATGCGGATCGGCGCGTTCAACTCGGAACGAACCGTGACGGGCTCGGCCGGAACCGTCGCCGTGCCGCGCCTCACGTCGCTGGTGGACTACGCGACGCTCGACGTCTCCTACGACGTGGTCGAGGGCGACATCCGCACGGGCATCTTCGGCGGCATCGGCGGATACAAGATCCGGCCCGACGCGGCGCCGGCCGGATTCGAGGAATTCCGGGATCCGAGCGAGACCGCATTCGGCTGGGACGCCGGCGTCGACGGAAGCGTCAAGATCGTCTCGAAGCTCTCGGCACTGGTCCGACTCACCGTGCACGGATTCACGTCGGGCGACCGGCGGATGATTCTCGCCGCGGGAGCGGGGCTGGCGTACCGGTTCTGAGGCGAAAGCGGGGGGTTGCCGGGTTCGGAATCCACCGAAAAAGATCCCGCTCGGGGCCCGGTTGGCATTCTTGTTGCTTTTTCCCGGTCAGACAATGAAACACACGTTTACGCCCTCCACAAAACCCCTCCTGAACACCGGCCGCGCTATTCGAGCCGCGGCCCGGCCACGTCTCCTCCCCCGTTCCTAAGCTCCCACCCCAAGGCCGCAAAGGCCGATCCGTCCGGCGAAAGCCGGGCGGGGGCCCCTCCGTCGCCTGCGCCGCGCGCTTCAGCCGGGCTGTTGACCGGGAGACGTGCGCGAAGGCTCGGTCGTGGCGATTGTTGCTCGGCTCGGCCGGATGCGGCCTCGACCGAGCGCACTGAGGTTGGCTCTGGCTCCCGCAACGGGAGGCTCCTCCCTCCCTTCGGTCAACAGACTCCTCCCGTTGCGAGCGGTTGGATCAGCCGAGCTCGTCGATTCCGTCGCCTGCGCCGCGATCTTCAGCCGCGCTCTTGACCGAGCGATGTGCGCGAAGGTTCCGTTGTGGCGATAGCTGCTCGGCTCGGCCGGATGCGGCCTCGACCGAGCGGATGGTGGCTGGCTCCGGCTCCCGCAACGTGAGGCTCCTCCTTCCCTTCGGTCAGGAGACTCCTCCCGTTGCGAGCTGTTGGATCAGCCTAGCTCGTCGATTCGCTGCCCAGAGGAAGCA
>JBBSEW010000072.1:0-17458 GCA_038239305.1 Thermoanaerobaculia bacterium
GGCTCCGCCCCGCACCCCGACCAAGGACCCGGATGGAATCCCTAACCGAAAACCGTCCACCGAAACGGGGCAACTCCAACCATGGACGGGGAGAAGGCCTGGAGGACTGGAAGCGCCACGCGAAGGGTGTCGCCGGCGCCGAGAACATCTGGCTCGCGGCCATCGGACCGGACACTCCCTCCGCCGGAGAGGTGACCGACGAGGCGATCACACAGAGCCAGATCGCCGCGACCGTCGCGGCCCTCCTGGGTGAAGACTATGTAAAGGCAGCGCCTGCGGCTGCCGCGAGTGTTCGCGGAATAGCGCCCAGGTAGGAACTGAGGCGGCGTCTGGAGCCTTCGCGGCTTCGGAGAGGAAGAGCGTCGCCATTGCTCGAATCTCACGATCTCGCGATCTCGCGATCTATTGAGCTATTGAGCTATCGGAGAATCGGGGACGAGGAAGAGCTCGCCCCTCACCCCGTCCTCTCCCGCCGGGAGAGGGGGGAGCGGGAAAACGGAGCTGACAGCGTCTCGTTTCCGCTACTTCAGTCCCTCGACCACGAAGAGGTCCGACAACAGCCGCGCGTAGCAATAGACGTACGATTTTGCGTCGGGAGCGACCAGCACGTTGGAGATCCGTTCGACCCCGGCGGGATCCGCGGGCATGAGGTCCTTCCAGAGATCGCGTTTGCCCGTGGCCACCTCGACACGGTTCACGTGGGCGGGGATATCGCCGCGTTTCCAGAGATAGAGAAAACGATCGTCCGGCGAGAATCGAAGCGGAAACTCGCCCGCCAGGATCCCCGGTACGATTTTCGGAGCGCTGCCGTCGAGCGGATACATCGTTCCCTTGTGATCCGGGCTGATCGCGGCCACCCACTTCCCGTCATTGCTGACCGCGAATCCCGGAAGGGCGACAATGACCCCCTCCGGCGTGACGGGACGGGGCTTTTCTCCATCGACCCCGAGCAGGTAGATCCGGAGACCGTGATTGGGCTCGCTTCCACCAAAGAGAACGCTCTTGCTGTCGGGAAGCCACGTCGCGCCCTGCTCCGCGTTGACGGACCCGAGCGCGATCGACTTCCGGTCCCCCGTGCCGTTGGGCAGGAGAAGCAGGGGAGAACCGGGTGCGGGGATGATCGCGAGAGTCCACTTTCCGTCCGGCGAGAGCGCGAGGGCATTGCCCTCCCCGAGGCGCACCACGGGCGACTTGTCCGACTTCCGCAGGAAGACGGTGTAGTTCGCTCCTCCTGCCTCCCCTTCCTCATCGAAAAGAAGCGTCGTTCCGTCGGCGGCCAGGTCCGCCGCGAACGAATAGTCGAGAAAGGACATATCCCGCTCGCGTTCGTCCCCGGCCAGCATTCCCCGGATGCCGACGCGCGGGCTCTCGCGCGTCAGGAGAACGCGGCCGTTTTTCGCGATGTCGTGAAGCTTCAGACCACCGGGCACGCGGGCGACGACGCGCAATTTGCCGGCGAGGCTCACGGCATACAGCGAACGGTTGGCTCCCGCCTCCGTCGCCGTGAACCACACTTCGTCTCCGGATGGCGACCATGCGAGCCCGTGCTCGCTCGCCCACTTGCCGGTGAGCGTGGTCTTCGCTCCCGAGAGGTCGATCACCGCGACGACGCCGGCGTCGTCCAGGGGAAATGGATGATCGAGGAACGCGATCCGGTCCCCTTTCGGGGAAAGACGCGCATAGCTGACGTGGCCGCTCGTCTGGTACAGGACCTTCCCCATCGGATACTCGATCCGCGCCTTGCCATCAATGTCCCGCACGACCAGAAATTTCTCGCCGTCCGAAGCCCAGTCGGCCTCCTGGATTCCCTCGGCGACCGGACGCGGCGCTCCTCCCGTGAGAGCCGCGGTAGCGAGCGTACCGGCGCAGACGCCGGGATGATTCGAGCGGCAGTCGAGCGCGATCGCCATTTCGCCCGTCGGCGAGATCCCGAGCAGGTTCGAGCTCGGCAGCTCGAGCGGCAGGGAGTCCGGACTCGACGGATGCTTGAGGAAAAGCTTCAGCGGGTTGCCGTCCCAGGCGACGGAGTAGACGATCGTCTGGCCGTCCGGAGCGAAACGGGCGGACCGGATCGTCCCGCTTCCGAAAGTGATCTGCTGGTAGGACGGCGGCGGCGTGCGGCTGAACCGCTTGCCCATCCACATCCCGGCGAGGAGAGAGGCGAGAATCGCGGCGGCGGTCAGGACCGACCGCCACAGGCGGGCTGGATGGCGAACCGGCGAAGCGGCCTGGTCCACGCCGGAGCCGGAGCCGGCGCTGGAGGTCTCGGTCGACGTCTCCGAGAGGTGGTCCCGGATGCTCCGGAGGTCGCTCGCGAGATCCCGCGTCGACGCGTACCGGCCATCCGGCTCTTTCGCGAGGCAGCGGTCGATCAGCCAGCGGAACGGAGCGGGGACTTTCGAGTTCAGTCTCCCGACGGGCTCAGCATCCTCGCGGATGATCGCGGTCATCGTCTCGGCGGAGGTCGCCCGCTGAAAGGCGCGCTTGCCGGTCGCGGCTTCGTAAAGGATCGATCCGAAGGAGAACTGATCCGAATGGAAGTCGACGGGCTTGCCGCTCGCCTGCTCCGGCGACATGTACCCGATCGTCCCCAGAACGGTGCCCGGCAGCGTCTCCTGGATCGCGGTGTTGCCGCTGTCGCCGGCGGCATCCGCCCGCGGGAGAAGCTTCGCGAGCCCGAAGTCGAGGATCTTGACGACGCCGTCGCGCGTCACCATGACGTTCTCGGGCTTGAGATCGCGATGGACGATTCCCGCGGCGTGGGCCTTCGCGAGTCCGTCGGCGATCTGGAACGCCAGATCGAGAAGCCGCTTCGTCGGGAGTGGCCCCTCGTTTTCCAGCTCCCGGAGGGTCCGTCCTTCGATCAGCTCCATGGCGATGTAGACCACGTCGCCGGTCGAGCCGATGTCGTAGATCGTCACGATGTTCGGATGATTGAGGGACGAGGCGGATCGCGCCTCCTGCTCGAAACGCTTCCGGCGCTCGGCGTCTCCGGAGAGATCGGAAGAGAGGACCTTGATCGCGACGTCCCGGCGCAACCGCTCGTCGCGCGCGCGATAGACCTCGCCCATACCCCCCGCCCCGAGGGGCGCGAGGATTTCGTATGGTCCGAGCCGGGAGCCGGTGCTAAGCGTCATGTTTGCCAGGGGCGGAGCAGGATTGTAGCCGAGGCCGGACCGTCGATTCCGAACGTCCGATCTCTTCCGGCCCCCCGTCGGTACCGACTCACCGAAAGGACTCGCCGGACATCTTCTAAGATCGAGCCATCCGCGCTCCGACCGTGTCCGCCGCATGCTTCCTCACCGGCCTGCTCGCCGCCGGCGCCTGCGCTCCCCTCTCGACTTCTCACCGCTCCCTGAGGCTGGCGGCGGAGCCGCCCCGGGCCCGCGCCATCGAGACGAGTGTCGCGGCGCTGGCCGACCCGCGCGTGCGCGCCGAAGTGCGACGGCACTCGGTCGAGATCCATCCCGAGTTCACGATGGCATTCGTCGAGTTCGACGACCAGGGCCGGTTCTGGAATCGCGAGGAGCTCGATCTCCTGGAACGGACGCTCGAGTCCGAGAACGCAAAGTCGGAAGGGGCCGGGTTGAACGTCATCGTTTTCGCCCACGGATGGCGTCATGGCTGCGACGTCTGCGACTCGAACGTCGCTTGCTTCCGGGCTTTCCTCAAGCAGGTCCACTCCGATTCCCTCGTGGCCGGCCGGTTCTCCGGCGGGCGTCTTCGAGCCAAGCGGATCGTGGCCGTGTACGTGGGATGGAGAGGCCTGTCCTCGAAGGTTCAGCCCTTCGAGTTCCTTTCGTTCTGGTCGCGGAAGAGCGTCGCCGGCCGCATCGCCTCCGGCGATCTGATCGAGCTGTTGACACGCGTCGAATTGTTCGCCCGGTCGGCGAACGCCTCGCATCCCGATCAGGTGCGGCTCGCGGTTCTGGGCCACAGCTTCGGGGGAACGATGGTCTACGCCGCTCTGGCCAACATCCTGAAGGAGCGGATGCTGGAAGCGCTGGCTCGTCAAAAAGCGGGGTACGGAGATGACGCGTCCCTGTTGATCCAGGGGTTTGGCGACATCGTCGTGCTGGTCAATCCCGCGTTCGAAGCCTCGCTCTACGCTCCGCTCGACGAGATCTCCCGGAGGTTTCACGGATTCTCTCCGCTCCAGACGCCGGTTCTGATCGTCGTTCAATCCGAGTCCGACCGGCCGAACGGCTACTGGTTTCCGATCGGACGCCGAGTCGAGACCCTTTTCCAGAGCGCCGGGGATCGAAGCCCCCGGGACGAGATGGTCACCTCGGTCGGAAACTACAAGCCGTTCTGGACGCATCGCCTGACGGCGGGGGCGCCGGAGAGGGCCGTCTCGCCGGGGGACGCGGCGAAGGCCCTGCACGCCTGCGCCTGTGTCCTGCCGCTCTCGCCGATCGGCGACCGGGAGGCGACGGACCTCGTGTCGCTCTTCCTCCATCGCCAGAGCCAGGACCCGACTCCGGCGGGAACCGAGATCCCTTATGGAAGGGCGATGCTGAAATGTGTCCGGCCGCTCGATCCGCGCGACCCGCTCTGGGTCGTGCGCGCATCGGACGATGTCGTCCGCGGGCACAATGGAATCTTCACGACGTACCTCGTCGATTTCGTACGCCGCGTGATCGTCGAGGCCGGAGCGCGGAGAGCGCGGGTCGCCCCGATACTCTGATCACGGCGGCCGGCTCCGAGCCGGCTTCGGGAATTCCCGGCTCCCGGAAGACGCAAAAGGGCTCTCCGGGCGGCGACTCATCCCGCGGAATGGGAATCGGCGCCGGGATGTTCGTCGGATCAGGAAGCGAAGCGGGAGAGAAGAGCATGCGACAAAACGACGCGCTGACACGACGTTCCTTTCTCGCCTCGTGCGCCGCCGTCGCCGCGGCGACCGCCCTCCGTCCTTCCGCCGCATCGGCGTCCGGCCCCGCCAAGACGGCCACGCCTCGCGGAGCGCTTCTCACCCGTCCGATCCCTTCGTCCGGCGAGGACCTGCCGGTCGTCGGACTGGGGAGCTGGATCACGTTCAACGTCGGAGACGACCCGGCCGGTCGTGACGCGTGCGCCGAAGTGATGCGCGCTTTCTTCCACGAGGGGGGCCGCCTCATCGACTCCTCGCCGATGTACGGCTCGTCGCAGGAAGTCATCGGATACGGGTTGCACAAGCTCGGCCTCCCATCTCAGCTCTTCTCCTCGGACAAAGTGTGGACCTCATCGGCCGGGAGCGGCGCCGCACAAGTCGAAGAGACGCGCCGCCACTGGGGAGTGACCCGCCTCGACCTTCTGGAAGTTCACAACCTCACCGCCTGGGAAGAACATCTTCCGAGTCTCTTCGCGATGAAGAAGGCGGGCCGGCTCCGCTACGTCGGCGTCACGACGTCCGAGGGGAGACGCCACGACGAGCTCGAGAGCATCATGAGGACCCAGCCGATCGACTTCATCCAGGTCTCTTACAACGCCCTGGATCGCGACGTGGAAGAACGAATTTTGCCGCTCGCGAGAGACCGCCGCATCGGAGTGATCTGCAACCGGCCGTTTCGTCGCGGAGAATTGATACGGAGAGTCGAACGAGCGCCGCTGCCCTCCTGGGCCGGCGAGATCGATTGCCGAAGCTGGGCTCAAGTCCTGCTGAAATTCATCGTCTCGCATCCAGCTGTCGTCTGCGCGATCCCGGCCACGTCGCGCGTGGACCATGTGCGAGAGAACGTCGGCGCGTCCTACGGGCGCCTGCCCGACGAGAGCCTGCGTCGGCGGATCGCCGTCCACGTCGAAAAGATCTGACGGAGGTCGCCGATGTCCGAGTGGTGGACCTACACCCTTTCAGACTTCCTCCTCTTTTCACCGCGCACGTACTACCGCCTTTTCGAGATCTACAACGTCGCGATATGGCCCGCGCAAATCGTTGCATTCGCCCTCGCGCTCGTCCTTCTGGCGCTCGTCTGGCGGCGGCGCGTAGTCGGGAGGCCGGCGATCTTGGCGATCCTGGCGATCCTGACAGTCTGCTGGCTCTGGGTTGCCGTCGTCTTCCTCGCCCATCGCTACGCGACGATCAACTGGGCCGCCGTCTACTTCGCGTGGGGTTTCGGTCTCCAGTCGGTCCTTCTGCTCATCTCCTGCCTGGGGTTGTTCCGAACGGAGAGGGCGCCGGAGGCGCAATCGTTGCCAGGCCGCCGCGCGGGAATGGCGATACTCCTGTTTGCGCTCCTCGTCGAGCCTTTCGCCGGCGTCCTTTTCGGCCGTGGATGGATGGCCACCGAGATATTCGGATTGGCGCCGGATCCGACCGCGATCGCGACCCTCGGGATCCTCCTGGTCGCACCGGTTCGGCGCCGCGGGTATCGGATGGTCATTCCGCTGATCTGGTGCGCGATCTCGGGGGCGACTCTCCTGGCCATGAAGTCCCCGGACGCGTGGGTCCCGATCGGGGCCGCAGCACTCGCCGGAGAAGAGGCCTTCCGACAGAGTCGAGCGTTGCGCCGGATTCGAGAAACGGCCGCCTCGTGAGGGCCAGTGGGCGTCTCGCGGGGACCCGCTACGTCGCGGACGGCGGCGGAGTCAGCATCTCGAAATCCACGAGGCGGCGCACGAGATCCTCCTCGACGCGGATTCCCAGATTCTGCTGAATCGTCCCTAACACGTCGAGGGTCGTCCTCCCGTCGAAATGCGGGAGGATTTCCAGGATCGCGGGATCGAGATCGAGTGGGTCAGAATCCCGATACCCGACGACCCGGACCGCCTCGGGGGTGATCGCCAGGATGTTGAACTTGCCAGGGATGAGGCGCTCCGGCAGGTCGGCGTTCCGCAGCCTCTCGAAGGCAGTCTGCGTGACGCGCGCGAGAGCGCCAACGGCGGCGCCGCCGATCCGTTCGACCGCTTCCCATTCGAGGCCGGAAACGCGACGGGAGCACTCGAGAAAAAACTCCCGCTCGCGGCCGCGCCACGTGCCCCAGATGCCGCTGTTCATGAGCGGGCTCGGATGCCCGTCCAGCTCCTCGGCGGTGAGGCGTCCCTTCCCCGAGCCGGCCCGCCCGCCGAAGAGAAGATCGATCGCCTCCGGGCCGAGGTCCGACTCGAGAACGCACCACGTGGCGAGACTCGCTTCGACCGCCGTCAGGAGGATCCGCAGCCTGTCCCAGAAGGCCAGACCGACGCCGCCCCGCTCGTGTTTGCAGAACCACGTCGTGCAGACGGCATTGCGATGCTGCCAGATGCCGCAGCGCCCGCCCGCTTCGTCCACGTAGTACGGACAGCGAAGAGTCTCGGCGCGTCCGAACCCGCTGCTGCTCTCATAGAGGACGCTGAGCGGGGCGGACTGCTCCAGGCCGAGCGGCGTCACCCCGATCTCGCTCGCGATGCGCCGTTCGAGAACCTCGCGGCCCGCGGAAAAGGCGAAGTCCCGGCTCTCGAGAGCCCCTCCGACGAGAAAGTTCGCGAGCCGCGGCTGGTACGAACAGCACTTGACGCGGGGACTGAAGTACGCCGCGCTGCCGTGCGGAAACTGGCCGTCCGGCGCGCACATGGCACAGTCGTCACACGTGGCGTGGGTCTCGGCGGGGACAGGCGCCGTCAGCAGCGCGTCGACCCAGCGCCCATAGAGCGGAGGCAGAGATGCCGAGGGCGAATCGACCGACATGGGTCTCATTATGGATCGGGGAGGGTTGAAAGAGAGAAACGCTGCAGTCCGAATCTCGCGATCTCGCGATCTCATGATCTCGCGATCAATCGAACAATCGAATCAAGCGGAAATCGGGGAACCCCCGGCCAGAATCTCGGGCGACGGTTCTCCCGGTCAATCGACTCCCGGGATGGAAAGCCGGCTTCCCCGCATCGCCTCAGCGCAGCGGAGGCGCTTGCGGGGCGGGCATCAGGATCGGCAGGAGGGCGACACCGAGAAACACGATCGCGAGCGTGACGAGCGCGAAGATCGCCAGCGAGCCGGCCGTCGCGGAATCGAGATCCGCCTCGAGCGGGCTCGACCGCAGGTAGCGGACGGCCACCTTCTGCCCGACGACATACGGGTTGGGTCGGGTCGCGGTGCTCGCCGTGAAATGCCCGGACTCCCCGTCGGAGCGTATAAACGACACGATCGGAGCGAAGAGCGGCCGCAGGTCGGAAGGGTCGAGATCGGCGCGCTGCTCGAAGCCCGTGACTCTCCCCTCGACGACGACTCCGTCCCGTTTCCACTCCCGCCGGCGCGCGATCGCGAGCAGGGAGAGCCGGGCCATCCAGAGGCCGGCCGCGGCGAAGAGGAGACCGAAGAGGACTCGGCCGAGGAGGATCTTGAGGGGCACGGCGGGATCATAGAGCCGGAGGACGGTTCGGAAAAATCGGGTGATTGGGTGATCGGGTGATTGATTCGACTCGAGAGACACCGACCGCGCATCCCCCTTTCCCGGCGGGAGAGGGTCGGGGTGAGAGGCGTGCCCCGCTCCGGAGGACACGCACCCTCGCCTCGCCTCGCCTCGCCTCACTCTGAGCGCCGTCGCGGGTCGGCTTGCGGCACCGCGAAGTCCGCGCGGTAACGATCAGCGCGCGAGCGGTTCCCTTCCCCGGGTTTCCTCGCCGTCCGGCGGAGCGGGGATCATGTTCTTTCCCTTTCGGGTCCAGTGCCGGTGCATTTTCGCGGCGGCGATGAAATCCTGAACGAAATCCGATGAGCCCTTCGCGGCCACGACGATTCCTTCGGGCACGGCAGATCCCGCTCCGGACGCTTTTTTCCCCTTCCCGGCTGACACGCCCGGCTCCTTCGCGAGAGCCTCGAGCCCCGGGCACCGCGCGAGGAACTCGACGCCCTCTCCCGATCCCCCGATCGTCTTGCAGTGGCGAAACGCCTCGGCGACGAAGTCGACCGCGTCCCGTTCGGCGGACAGCGAGGCCACGCTGCGGGCGCCTCCCGGCACATAGACCGCATCGAAGAGAACCGACGACGCCGTCAGGAAACTGAACTCGATGAGGATTTCTCCCCCCGCCGCGCCTTTCAGATAGCCGAGACGCGGCGCCACGATTTTTCCCGCCGCGCCGGCCGCCGTCAGGGCCTTCTGCATCCGGCTGACCGCGTCCGCGTCCACGCCGTCCGCCGCCAGGATGGCGATCTTCCGCGTGGCGATCGTGTCTTTCGGTGTCTTCTCCATGGAAAGGGACGGCGAGAGCTCGACGGAGCGCAGTGCTTTGCCCTTCGCCTTGCCTTTCGCTTTCCTCGAATCGCGGGAACCCGCCGGCTCGTCGGCCGGGACCCCGTGGTTCAGCGGCGGCTCGACGGGCGGGACGCCGGGCATGCCGAGGCCCTCCGCCACGCGAGTCGCCAGCATCGGGTTGACCCGCACGAGCAGGTCGACCATCCGGTCGCGGATCGGCGCCCGCTGCACCTTGCCGAGCTCAAACCGCAGCGCCTCTACGATGTGATCCTTCTCCACTTCCGACTGGCTGTTGAAGAAAAGCGTCGCCTGCGTGAAGTGATCATGGAACTTCTCGGAACGCCCGCGCACCTTCACGCCTTCGACCCTCCGGGGAAAGCTGACGAATCCGCCCGCCATGGCTCCCGCCTGAACGGGGCAGCCGCCTCCGACCGAGTTGGGCTGATAGGCCGCTTCGCCCCGGTTGATCGTCTGCCGCATGTGCCCGTCCCGCTGGTTGTTGTGAACCGGCGCGATCGGACGATTGATCGGGATCTCGTGGAAGTTCGGGCCGCCCAGCCGGATGAGCTGCGTGTCCGTGTAGGAGAAGAGCCGGCCCTGCATGAGGGGGTCTTCGGTGAAGTCGATGCCGGGGACCACGTGACCGACGTGGAACGCGACCTGCTCCGTCTCCGCGAAGAAGTTCTCCGGATTGCGGTCGAGGGTCATCCGGCCGATCCGCCGCACCGGTACGAGCTCCTCCGGGATGAGCTTCGTGGGATCGAGAAGATCGAAATCGAAGTCGTGCTCCTCATCTTCCTCGACCACCTGCACGCCGAAATCCCACTGCGGTGCGTTCCCTCCTTCGATCGCCTCCCACAGGTCGCGGCGGTGGAAGTCCGGATCCTTGCCGGAGATCTTCTGCGCCTCGTCCCAGGCCACCGAGTGAAGGCCGAACAGCGGCTTCCAGTGAAACTTCACGAACCGCGACTTCCCCTTCGCGTTGACGAGACGGAACGTGTGAACGCCGAACCCCTCCATCATCCGGAGGCTCCGCGGAATCGCCCGGTCAGACATCACCCACATGATCATGTGCATCGCTTCGGGCATCAGAGAGATGAAGTCCCAGAAGGTGTCGTGCGCGGACGCCGCCTGCGGCATCTCGTTGTTCGGCTCCGGCTTCACCGCGTGGATCAGGTCCGGAAACTTCATCGCATCCTGGATGAAGAAGACGGGGATGTTGTTGCCCACGAGGTCGAAATTGCCCTCGGACGTGTAGAACTTCGTCGCGAACCCGCGCACGTCGCGGGCGAGGTCCGACGATCCGCGGGAACCGGCGACCGTGGAGAAGCGCACGAATACGGGAGTCTTGACCGAAGGGTCCCGAAGGAAGGCGGCGCTCGTCAGGTCGGACATGTCCTCGAACACCTGGAAGTAGCCGTGCGCCGCGGAGCCGCGCGCGTGCACGACGCGCTCCGGAATGCGCTCGTGATCGAAGTGCGTGATCTTTTCGCGGAGATGGAAGTCCTCGAGCAGGGAGGGGCCCCGTTCCCCCGCCTTGAGGCTGTCCTGGTCGTTCTCGATGCGCAGACCCTGGTTCGTCGTCAGCATGGTGCCCGTCGCATCCTCGCTCTCGTCTGCGAGCTGCCGGGACTTGGGGTTCACCGGCTTTTTCGGCAATTTCGGATCGCGGGAATCGGGTTTCGGCATCTCGGATTCTCCTGGCTTGGATTGGGGGGGGTTATCCGTCTTTTGGAGCGTCTGTGACGCTCCGAGCCCGGAGGAAAAGCGTGCAAGAACCGGTCCGCGCGACACGTCGGCCGCCCGTGCGGAAACGGAACGCAAGGCTCAGGCGGAGCCCGAGAAGTCAGCGCGGGATATCCGGCAGGGTCTCCTTGCGAAAGAACTCCCACGCGTCCGCATTAACCCGTCGGGCGACGGGGGCATACCGGTGATCCTGCCCTTCCAGCTCCGTGTAGCGGACCGGAAATCCGCCGCGTGTGAGGAGGTCCCGCGTCCACGTCACGCCGTCCAGGCGGACCAGGGGATCGCGGTCCCCGATGTAGATCGCGATGGGCGTCTTGCGGGTTGCCTTCCCCATGATCCATTCATAGCCCGGGGCGATGGCCGCGGCCAGGATGGCTACCGCCGCGAAACGATCGGAGTCGAACGTCGCCGCGTCGTAGGCGAGGTATCCGCCCATCGAGTACCCAAACGCATAGACGCGGCGCGGATCGATGCGGACCTGCCGGCTGGCGTCCTCGACGACGCAGCGGAAGACGTCGGGAGCCAGGTCCTCGAATGACAGCTTGAGAGGAAGCTCCGGAGCGATCAGGACGATGTCGTTCTCGCGCGCGAGGTCGCGCCACATCGCCACCATGCCGGCGCCGTCTCCCCCCGAGCCGTGGAGAAGGAGGATTGCCGGCCGGGCCGTCTGGCGCGCCGGCGGAGACAGGACGTACCGGTAGTCGGCCGTTCCGCAGCGCACGTGATGACCCTCGTCCGCCTGTACGGCCGCGCTGCCGAATCCGCCAGGGACGGCGAGCGTGAGAGCGGCAAGGAGGCGGATGCGCGATAGCCGGTCGGCGGGCATGATCGCCGCCATTCTACGAACGAACGGCGAGAAAGCGGCCGGGGTCAAGAGGGAAACTTCGGCCTTCCGCCCCTTCGCGGGCCACAATAGGGGAATGCCTACGACCGCGGCGCCCGCTTTCTCCTCCCTGGGTCTCGACGCCCGACTTCTGTCCGCTCTCACGGCACTCGGGTACGAGGAGCCCACGCCGATCCAGGAGAAGGCGATCCCCCCGCTCCTCGAAGGACGCGACGTGCTCGCGCAGGCGGCCACGGGGACCGGGAAGACCGCGGCGTTTGCGCTGCCGATCCTGCAGGGCCTTGCGAGCGGGCACCCGGCGGGAACCGCTCCCACGTCCCTCATCCTCGTTCCCACGCGGGAGCTCGCCATGCAGCTCGCCGAGGCGGTCTTCCGCTACGGCAAGGACCTGGGCGTGCGCGTGCTGCCGGTCTATGGCGGAGCGTCGATGGATGCCCAGCTGCGTTCCTTAAAACGCGGGGTCGACGTCGTCGTCGCGACGCCGGGACGCGCGCTCGACCACGTGAATCGCAAGACGCTCCGGCTCGAAGGCCTCCGCACGCTGATCCTGGACGAGGCCGACGAGATGCTCGACATGGGATTCGCGGAGGACCTCGAAGCCATCCTCGCGGCGACGCCCGCGACCCGCCAGACGGCTCTCTTTTCCGCGACCCTCCCGCCCCGCATCGTCGCCATCGCTTCGAAGCACCTGAAGGATCCCGTCCGCATCGCGATCGCGCGCGAGATCACGGCCGCCGGCAAGATGCCCAAGGTCCGCCAGACGGCGTACGTCGTCGCCCGCGGCCACAAGCGGGCCGCGCTCGGACGCGTGCTGGACATCGAGACGCCGACGGCGGCTCTCGTCTTCTGCCGGACCCGGTTGGAGGTGGACGACCTGACGGAGGGCCTCAAGAGCCGGGGCATGCGCGTCGAAGCCCTGCACGGCGGAATCTCGCAGGGGGAGCGCGACCGCGTGATGAAGAAGCTCCGGGCGGGAACGCTCGAGCTCGTGGTGGCGACAGACGTCGCCGCACGCGGGCTCGACATCGGACACCTTTCCCACGTCGTCAACTACGACGTGCCGTCGTCGCCCGACGTGTACGTCCATCGGATCGGCCGCACCGGGCGGGCGGGCCGCGAAGGCGTTGCGATCACGCTCGCGGAGCCTCGCGAGCACTGGCAGCTCAAGAACATCGAGCGGGTGACGAAGCAGAAGATCGAGATCGGAAGCGTTCCCACCGTCGCGGACCTCCGCGCCAAACGGCTGGAGCTGACGCGCGCTTCGCTGCGGGAGGCTCTGCTCGCGGGCGGCCTGGATGCCTACCGCGTGGTCGTCGAGTCGCTCGCGGAGGAATTCGACCCGATGGACGTGGCCGCGGCGGCCGTGAAGCTCGCCGATCCCTCCGCGGCGGGCTCCGGATCGGCCGCGGAGGAGCACGAGATTCCGCCAGTCGCCGCCCCGCCGCCACCCCACGCATCGAAGCGCGGCCCGAAGGATCGCGGTCCGAACGATCGGGGCCCGAAGGATCGCGGCCCCGTGCGCCGGGATATGGGACTCTCCGCGAAAGTCTTCGTCGGAGCGGGCCGTTCCGCCGGAGTGAAGCCCGGCGATCTCGTTGGCGCCATCGTCAACGAAGCGAAGGTCAAGCCGCGGGATGTGGGCTCGATCCAGATCGCGGAGCGGTTCTCGCTGGTGGAGGTCCCCGAAGCCATCGCCGAGGACGTCATAAAGGCCCTTCGCGCCTCGGGCATCCGCGGGAAGAAGGTGACCGTGCGACGGGAGAAGGATCGCTGACCGGAACCCGGCGGAGCGGCACGCGAATTGCGGAGATCGATTGCGGAGATTCCGAAGACAGGCGCAGGCGGCGGACGCCCGACACGATCACCGATCGCCGAATGCGCCACGGACAGAGCTCAAGCCTTGTCATGCGACCGAAACAGGAACAGGGGGAATGCATGAGTCTTCTCGATAACCTCGGCGACATCGCCCGGCAGATGGCGAGCGGCAACGCGTCGGCGGCCGACGTTCACGGCGCCTACGATCAGGTCTCGCAGTCCGTACCGCCTGCCTCGCTCGCGGATGGGCTCTCCCACGCGTTCCGGTCCGATCAGACTCCGCCCTTCGAAAAGATGGTGTCCGGCCTCTTCGGCCAGTCGAATCCCGATCAGAAAGCCGGACTGCTCAACCAGATTCTCGGCTCCCTCGGGCCGGGCGGGTTGTCGCAGGCGCTCGGAAGCTCGGGCAGCCTGGCCGGCCTCGCGGGGATGCTTTCAGGATCCACGGTGACGCCGCAGCAGGCTCAGCAGATTCCGCCCGAGGCCGTCGAGGACCTCGCCCGCCAGGCCGCGAAAAAAGATCCTTCCATCATGGACAAAGCCGCCGGCTTTTACGCTCAGCACCCGACGCTCGTCAAGGCGATCGGCGTGGGAGCGTTGGCGATGCTCGTGTCGCACATCGCGTCCCGGAGATAAAAAGACGGAGAGCTCACGATCTCGCGATCGATCGACTATCGAATCATCGGACGATCGAGGAATCGTGGGAGGAGCGCCTCAACCTCCCCATTCGGGAAGGGAGAGCGCTTTCAGATGCGCGTGGCAGAGGGGCGGATGATGGCTTTGACGACGGCGAGCTTTTCCATGTCGTCGAGCGCGCGGGCGGCGTCCGCAAGCGCGTACTCGCGGGTGATGAGGGAGCTCCAGCGAAATCGCGCGACGTGCTTCGCCATCAGCGCGAGTGAGCGGTGGAGGTGCGTGAGCTCGTAACCCCAGCATCCGAGAATCGTCGCGTGCTTCCGGTTGATGTGGCGATGCGGGTTGATCGCCGTATCGCCGCCATCGGTGTACTGGCCGACGACGACGTACCGGCCGGCGTCGCGGAGCATCTCGAGACCTTCGGGGATCGCGGCGGGATTTCCGGAAGCCTCGATGACGACGTCGGCGCCCCGGCCCCCCGTGCGGTCGCGGACCCAACGGACGCGCTCGGCCGGATCGAGGATCTCCGTGACGTCGAGCACGCCCTCCGCGCCCAGGCGGCTAGCCGCCTCGAGGCGGGCCGCCGGCGCACCGACGACGTACACCGCGAGCGCGCCGGAAAGCTGCGCGAAGATCGCGGCGTTTAAGCCGACGGGCCCGCTCCCCTGCACGACGACCGTGTCCCCCAGCGCGATGCCCGCCCGTTCCACCGCGTGAAAGCCGGTGGGCAACCCGCAGCCGCCGCCCATGAAGTCTTCCGGCGACACGCCTTCCGGGAGGGGAACCATCCGCACGCCGGGAAGAATCTCGATCCGTTCCGCCCAGCCCCCGAGGAGGCCGTCGTTCGCGGATGTCGTGATTCCATAGACTTTCCGGTGCGGGCAGCGGGTGCCGGCTTTCGCGACCAGGCAGTGCCAGCACGCCCCGCAGGTGCCGAAAACGTCGAAGAAGGTGACGACCGATCCCGTCTCGATAGGCCTGGCCTGGAGGTCGAAGAGCTCCCCGCCCGTTTCGAGCACGCGGCCGACGTTGACGTGCCCCGGGATGATCGGAAACGGCACGCCCGCGAGGCGCCCGTGGTGAAGATGCACGTCGGTGCCGCGGACCTCGCTCGCGATCGTCTCGAGCACCGCGCCCCCCGGACGCGCCGCCGGAGCCGGGTACCGGCGCCGCTCGAGCGGGAGCCCGGGTCCCGTCATCACCACCGCCTCGATCGTGTCCGCCATCCGAAACCGTCTCGCGTCAGTGGCCCAGCATTCGGCGCGTCTTCTCGCACTGCCTTCCCGTCAGCTCCCAGCGAACCAGCGTGGCCGGGACCAGTCCGGCTGCGTCGAGCTCCTCCATGAACTGCTTCATCGAAAAGCGGGCGCCGAGCTGGTCGCGGCGCTCCGCGATCAGGTTCTCGATCTCGATCTTCCCGACCAGGTAGCTCGTCCCGTATCCGGGCTGCTGCAGGTACAGGTGCTGTTCGGCGCGAACAAGATCTCCGTCCATCGTGAGCCATCCGCGAGGCGTTCCGGCGGATGCCAGCGCGGACGCCTGCTCGAGCGTGAGCTCGTTGCTCTGCATGTGCAGATCCCCGAGAGCGCGCGCCGCCCGCTCGGCGAGGAGGATATAAACCAGCTCGCGGGAACGGGGCCGCTCGTCGAACATGCCAGCCTGCATCATGAGCTCTTCCCAGCCGGTCGCGTGGCCTTCCGTGCGCGTGTTGAAGATGTTGTACAGGAGTGCGCCCCGGCGGATCGGGCTCGCGTGGGGCTGATGCTGCATCCGCCCCTTGTCGAACCAGTGGTAGCCGTGCGTGCGCATGACCTCGGGATCGCGATAGTCGACTTCCGAGAAGAACTCGCGCTTGCCGCCGTGAAATTTCCCGACCCGCTCGCGGAGCGCGCCATCCATCCAGTCGCGCACCTCGAGGATCTCGTGGTCCTTCAGGAACGCCATGTACTCCGAGACGCCCGTCCCGAACTTCCGGTCGAATTCCTCCGCGGTCGCGACGGGCTGCTGCGGCGGCAGCGGAGCGTTGCGCAGCTCCTCCATCGCGAGAAGGGCGTGCGCGCGGGCGAGCTCGCGCTCCATGAGCGTCACCTCGTCCCGCCATGTGAGCGCCACGAGCTGCACGTGCTTCAGGTACCAGTCGTAGTTCTCGACGCCGATGCCCGAAGGCTCCGTTTTCGACGCCGCCTGCGACTCGAGCCACGCCACGAGTTCGTCCGTCGACTTCTGGGACCCCGCGACAGCGGCACGCAGGCTCTCGGGGGCGCCGGCCAGGCGCGAGGCGAATGCGGCGAGATCCACACTCTGCTGCCGCAGGCTCTTCGTCCCGAGAACCCAGAGGTCATGTCCGTTTCCGGTGAGGTTTCGCTTCGCCTGAACGAGTAGCCCGGGAATCGAGCGGAGGCCGGCCTCGAGCTCCGCGGCGCGCGCGGCCGTCAGGGGCGCCTCGTAGGCCCAGAGATCGATTCCGCCGGCCGCGAGCGGCCCCTCGCGCGCGGGCTGATCGCTTTCGTCCGCATAAACGGTCACGTAGAACGCCGGATTGTTCGCCCACGGCTTCAGAACCCGGTGATCGAAGTCGAGACCGTTCAGCTCGGCCCGCACGACCTGATAGTCGACCTGCCGGGGGATCGGCCACGCACTCGGATCGATCGCCGCGAGCCGGCGTTGCCAGGAAGGCAGCTCCGCCCGCTGCGCCGCCATCGCGGCGGCGGTGTAGTCGGGGACGCCGTTCACGACCTTCGGTTTCTGGAACGCCCGCCAATCGCGAAAAAACAAGACGAGGTCGTCATATCGGGCGCTCCGGGGAGCCTCCCCGACGGCCCCTCCCGCGGCGGAAACGACCGCCACGATCGCTACGGTAATTCCGAGGGACGCGAAAGACATTGCCCACCTCCGTTATCCGGGGCATCCGGGAATCCCGGCCGGCAGCGTATTGGACTACGCCCGCGTCCCGCGAGGAAGAAGAATCAGCGGCGAATTCCTCCACCAATACGTCGCCGGAGCCGCGAGGGGACGTGGGGCTCCGGGTTTGGCGTGGAGCGCGGGGGTCCTGAGGGGCGATCGCTGCTCGGCTCGGCCGGATAGGGCCTCCTCGTCGCCTGCGCCGCGCTCTCTCAGGCGGGCTCATTGTCGAGCGCGTTGCGCGGAGGTCCTTCGGGGCGAGAGCTGCTCGGCTCGGCCGGATGCGGCCTCGACCGCGCATGGCTCCGGCTCCCGCAACGGGAGGCTCCTCCTTCCCTTCGGTCAGGAGACTCCTCCCGTCGCGATCTGTTGA
>JBBSEW010000073.1:0-17456 GCA_038239305.1 Thermoanaerobaculia bacterium
GGGGGGACAGGAGCGGGCGGCCCAAAGCGCGCGCCACCCCGCTGCGGCGGGGGGGGCCCCGCCGTGGCGCCCCCGCGCCAGGGCCGGGGCCGGGCCTTGCGGAGCGAGCGCGAAGGCGACGTCGCCGTCGACGACCGTGTGCGCCGGCCGGACGGCGCGTGCGATCCCGTCGTGCGCCTCGATGGCGACGCGCTTGAGCGAGGAGGTGTCGAAGGGGAGGTCGGTCGCGACGCAGACGAGAGTCGTGTTCGCGCCGGGCTCCGCGAGAGGGGGCGTCTCGTTTTTCCACAGCGCGCGCGCCGTCCGCACGTTTCCGCCATGGCCGTCGGACGCCCCCGCAAGGATCCGTCCGCTGTCCGCCTCCACGACGTCGCCGAAGGGATTCGCCACGGCGAGAGCGGCCACGCGCCCGCCTCCCGGCAGGACGAGCGCGAAAACGCCGAGGCCGCCGCGAGAGGCCCGGCCGACGCCGAAGATCTTGCCGGCGGTCGCCCCCGTTCCTCCGCCGACCGCGCCCAGGGGCACTTCGCCCTCGACGGCGGCTTCGCAGGCCGCGCGGCCCATCGCTTCATCCGGATACGCGGAGGGATCGCCCACGGCGAGGTCGAAGATCACGGCGGCGGCGACGATCGGAACACGCGAGGGGCCGACGGGAAATCCGACCCCGGCTCGCGCCAGCCAGGCCGTGACACCCGAGGCGGATGCGAGCCCGAATGCGCTGCCGCCCGCGAAAACGAGGGCGTGGATTTCGGAGACGAGATTGCCCGGTGTGAAGACGCCCGTTTCGCGTGTGCCGGGAGCCCCGCCCCGGACATCGACTGCGGCGATGGTTCCGGGCGGAGGAAGAACGACGGTGCATCCCGTCCGCCGTTCGAGATCGGTCGCGTGCCCGATCCGGTAACCCGGGAGAAATCGGGCGCCGCTCAAGTATGATCCTGGACGCGCGTGAGCCGCGACGGCCGCCCGGCGCGGTGGCACCGGACGCAGTAGCGGGCGCCCCGAAACGCCCGGAACCGCCGGAAGAGCGTCTCGCAGCCCTCGCAGCGATAGACGATCTGCTTCTTCTCACGAAACCGGCGGAGGGCTTCCGTCTCGGGCGCGGGCGCGCGTCGTGCTCCGAGCTGCTGCGCGAGATGCCAGAAGAGAGGACCGTGGCCCACCCGGGAGCCTCGCAGCCGGTGAGCCCACGCGTGCGCCGCCTCGTGGCGGAGCGTGTCGCCTCGTTCGGACTCCGAGAGGTGAAAGGAGATCGTGATCCGATGAGGTTTCCCGTAGACGATCTCGCCTCCCGTCAGCTTGCGGCGCGAGAGGCGGACCACGGCGGCGCCGAGATCGAACCGGGCGGCCAGGCGATCGTAGAGAATCTGCAGGCGCGCCTCGTCGTCGAGCGGGCCGACGGGAAAGAGAAGGCTCACGGAATAAGATTAGCCCCTTTTGATCATTCGCAAGGAGGTTCTCATGGTCCGTTCGCTGACGCGCTTTTCGATCGCCGCCGCGGCTCTCGCCGTTTCGCTCGTCTCATCTGTTTCCGCGCAGACCGCCGGGAAGACCGTGGAGTTTTCGAGCGGATCGGAGAAGGCCTCCGGATATCTCGCGCTGCCCGAGGGCACCGGCTCACACGCGGCGATCGTCGTCGTGCCCGAGTGGTGGGGATTAAACGACTTCATCAAGTCGAAGGCCGACGAATTCGCGCGCGCGGGATACGTGGCGCTCGCCGTCGATCTCTATCGCGGCAAGGTCGCGAAGGACCCGGAAACGGCCCACGAGCTGATGCGGGGGCTCCCCGAGGACCGCGCCATCCGCGACCTCAAGGGCGCCGTCGTCTTTCTGCGTTCGCGGCCGGAGGTCGGCGCGCGGCGCATGGCCTCGATCGGGTGGTGCATGGGAGGCGGATACGCGCTCCGGCTCGCGCTCGCGGAGCCGCGGTTGTCGGGCACGGTCATCAACTATGGAAGCCTCGTGACGGACGACGCGGCGATCGCGTCCCTTCAGGTCCCGCTGCTCGGCAACTTCGGCGGTCAGGACCAGGGCATTCTGCCGGCGAGCGTCCAGGAGTTCGAGCGCAAAGCGAAGGCTGCCGGCAAGATCGTGGACTTCAAGGTCTATCCCGACGCGGGGCACGCGTTCGCGTCCGCGCCGGACCAGAAGTCCTACCGGCCCGACGACGCGAAGGACGCCAATGCGCGGACTGCGGCGTTTCTCGCGAAGGTGCTCGGCAAGAGCTAGGACGCTCCGGGCGTACGGGCTTTCGGATCTCATCCTGCTAGAATCTGCGGGCTTCGGTTTCAAGGAGGAACGAACTCGATGGGCATGTACATCATCGCGGAACCCTGCATCGGCACGAAAGACACCGCCTGCGTCGACGTGTGTCCGGTCGATTGCATTCATCCGCGCAAAGACGAAGCGGATTTCGCCGCGGCGGAAATGCTCTACATCGACCCGGACGTGTGCATCCAGTGCGGCAACTGCGAGCCGGCGTGCCCGGTGACGGCGATCTTCACGGAAGAGACGGTCCCGGAAAAATGGAAGCACTTCCAGCAGATCAACGCCGACTGGTACAAGAACAGATCCTAGATTGATCCGCCCTCGGGCGGCGGCTTCGGTGTTCAGGCCCGGTTTGCTGGTGTGAACGGATCTCGTGATCTCGTGATCTCGTGATCGATCGAGCTATCGGGGGATCGGTCATCTCACGGGCTCTCGATTTCCCCGATAGTTCGATGATTCGATCGATCGCGAGATAACCCGATCGGGAGATCGCGAGATTGCCACTCGAGACCGGACCGATCGTCCGAGTTCCGTCTCAGCCCTTCGACACGCTGATCTGATGAGCGAGATTCTGTCCGTCCGCCGTGGTGGTGTAGCGGATCGTGACCTTGGCGCCGACGGCGAGAGTTCCGTTGATGCGCGTGTCCTTCGTCCAGACGAAACGGGTGTCGGGACCATCCGTCACGGAAACGGTGACGGATCGTTCGGCCGCCTGGACCTTCGCAACGTTGCCGGTGGCGGTCTGCATCTTCTCTCCCGCCGGAGCGGCCGACATCGTTCCGATGGCGAGAATCAGAGCGGCGGCGAGCGCCGACGCGCGAAGAGCTTTTTGCTGTTTTGCCATCATTCCCTCCGACTGGCGCAACATTCCCGGCCCGCCCGCCATTCCGCCGCACGGCGATCGGTTGACACGACGGCGCACCCTCCCTAAAATACGCCGTTTTTCCCCAAACAGCCGGGAGGCCCGAAACGATGGCAAAACGCTGGACGGAAGCGGAGTTGCGGTTCTTGAAGGACAACGCGCAGAAGATGAGCGTGCAGGCCCTGGCCGACGTTCTTTCGGTGCGCATCGATGAGCTCGAGAAAAAGCTCGAGAAGCTTGCGCTCGCCGCGAGCGCGACAATGGATTCTTCCGCGGCCAAGAAGGCCCAGACCCTGAAGGAGCTCTCGCGGCACACCGAGAACGCCCGGAAGGATTTCGACCGCGGGATCGCGGCGCTTCAGCGCAAGAAGTTCGAGGAAGCGGAGCGAAATTTCACGGACCTCATCCAGAAGTATCCGGATGAGAAGGAGCTCGTTGACCGATCGCGCGTCTACCTCGCGATCTGCGAGCGGCAGAGTCGGGCAGCAGAGCCGGCGATGACCGAGCCGGAGGAGTTCTATTACGCGGCGGTTGTCGAGAAGAACCGGGGCAACGTTCCTGAGGCGATCGAGCACCTGAAGCGCGCCGCGAAGAAGAACGGCGGAGGACGGGTCGAGTTCCTTCTGGCCTGCTGTTACGCACAGACCGGAGACTCGGAAGTGTCCCTGCAGAATCTCAAGAAGGCGATCGAGGAGGACCAGCGTCATCGGATCCTGGCCCGCCACGATCGCGATTTCGATCCGCTGCGCGAGAGCCCGGAGTTTCAGGAGCTGCTCGCCTCCTGACCGGCGGGAGCCCGGGGACGGGCACGGCACCGTCCCCGCGTTCCTCCCTTCCTCGGGACGGAACGGCGTAACGCGTCCCCCGACCTCTGACGGGGGACCTTAGGCGCTGCGACACGGCGACACGGCGACACGGCGACACGGCGACACGGCGACCCGTCGCCCCGTGCCGCCCGCCTATACTGCGATGATGAAATCCGCGCGTCGTTCGACTCCCCGGAGGGCCCGCCCGGCCGCGGCGGCGCGTGTCCCGGAAGGCCCTCCGCGGGTCGTCGTCCTGGCGGCGGGAGCCGGATCCCGGATGCGCTCGACACTCCCCAAGGTCCTGCATCGCGTCGGCGGCCGATCCCTTCTCGACACCGTGCTGGACACGACCGAGAGCCTCTCGCCGCAGTCCGCCGTCGTCGTTCTGGGCGCTGGCCGGGCGAGAGTCGAGGAATCCCTCGCCGGCCGGAACGTCGTGGTCGCCGTCCAGGACCCTCCGCGGGGAACGGGGGACGCCGTCGCGCGGGCGCTTCCGCTGCTGACCGGAGGAAACGGACCCGTCGTCATCCTCTCCGGAGACGCACCGCTCGTCCGGCCGGAGACGCTCGCTGCTCTCGTGGCGCACCGCCGGGACGAAGCTCTGGACCTCGCGTTCCTCTCCTTCCGTCCGCCCGAGCCGGGCGCCCTGGGGCGGGTCGTTCGCGATGCGCGGGGGCGCGTGCGCCGGATCGTGGAGGCGAAAGACGCGGGCCCGCGGGAGGCGAAGATCGCCGAAGCGAACGCCGGTGTTTACTGTTTCGCACCCGAGGCGCTCGCGCGCGCCGTCGCGGGCCTGAAGAAGAACGCCCGATCGGGGGAGTACCACCTGACGGATGCCGTCGAGATCCTCGCCGGCTCGAGCGGCCGCGTGGGCGCGCTGCCCGTCGAAGACTGGCGCGAAGCCTGGGGCATCAACACGCGGCGGGAGCTGGCGGCGGCGGAAGAGATCGTGCGGCGCCGGGCCGTCGAACGGGCGCTCGACCAGGGCGTCACATTGCTCGACCCGGTCACCGTGCGGATCGGACCGCGCGTCGAAATCTCGCCGGACGCCATCCTTCATCCGTTCGTCTGTCTCGAGGGAACCACGACCGTGGGGGAAGGCGCGGAGATCCTGCCCTTCACCCGGATCGTGGATTCCCGCATCGAGGCCGGAGCGGTCGTGGGTCCGCACTGCGACCTGGAGGGCGCGACGGTCGGGATGCGCGCGCGCGTCGGCCCCTTCGCCCGCCTCCGTCCGGGGACGGTGCTCGGCGAAGACGTGCGAATCGGGAATTTCGTCGAAACGAAGAAGGCGGTGTTCGGGCGCGGCGCGAAGGCGTCGCATCTCGCGTATCTAGGGGACGCCGAGATCGGCGCGGAGGCGAACATTGGCGCGGGCGTGATCACGTGCAACTACGACGGCGAGAACAAGAACCGGACCGTGATCGGCGAGAAGGCGTTCGTCGGAAGTGATTCGCAGCTCGTGGCTCCCGTGACGGTCGGGAAGGGCGCCTACGTCGGAGCGGGCTCGACGATCACGAGAGACGTGCCCGACGGGGCGCTCGCCGTGTCCCGCGTGGACCAGAAGAACATCGAGGGCTGGTCGGCTCGGCGCAAGAAGAAATCGGATTAGAGTTGGGAACGATGCATCCGGCGCCGTTTCCCGTATCCCGTTTCGCGATTCCCGAACCGGGCCCCGCCTGACATGTGCGGCATCGTCGGATACGTCGGGCCCCGCGAAGCCGCACCCCTGCTCCTGGAGGGCCTCAAGAGGCTCGAATATCGCGGCTACGACTCCGCCGGGATCGCGACGCTCTCGGACGGCGCCTTCATCGTCCATCGGGCCGCGGGCAAGCTCGGGAACCTGGTGGCGCAGATCCCGGCCGGGGCCTCTCCCGGGACGACGGGGATCGGTCACACCCGCTGGGCGACGCACGGGCGCCCCACCGAGCAGAACGCGCATCCGCAGAGAGACTGCGCGGGCCGCGTCGTCGTCGTGCACAACGGGATATTCGAGAACTTTGCGCTGCGCAAGGCGGAGCTCGCGGCAGCCGGGCATGTCTTCACGAGCGAGACCGACACGGAAGTCTTCGCGCACGAGGTCGAGGCGGCTTTTCAGGGCGACCTGTTCGAGGCAGTGCAGGCTGCCGCGAAAAGGCTGACCGGTGCGTACGCCATCGTCGTCTCGTCCGCCGACGAGCCGGGTGTCATGGTCGCCGCGCGAAGCGGTCCCCCCATGGTGATCGGCCTCGGCAGCGGCGAGAACTGGATTGCCTCGGACCCGGTCGCTCTCGTGCCGTGGACGCGCGAGGTCGTGTTTCTCGAGGACGGCGACGTGGCGCGCGTGGACGTGCACGGGATCCGCGTCGCGGATGCCGAGGGCCGCGAGCTGGCGCGGCCCGCGCAGAAGATCCTCTGGGATGCCGTGTCGGCGGAGAAGGGCGGCTACCGTCACTTCATGGCGAAAGAGATCCACGAGCAGCCGACGGCCGTCGTCGAAACGCTGGGCGGCAAGGTCGCGCTCGCCACGGGAGAGCTTCTCCTCGACCACCCGCTCCTCTCGGCCGGACGCGTCGCCGAATATGACCGCATTCTTCTTCTCGCCTGCGGTACATCGTGGCACGCGGCGCAGATCGGAAAGTTCCTGATCGAGGGGATGTCTCGCCTGGCCGTCGAGGTCGACTACGGCAGCGAGTTCCGGTATCGCCGTCCTGTCGTCGGGCCGCGCACGCTGACGATCGGCATCTCGCAGTCCGGGGAGACGGCGGACACGGTTGCCGCGCTCCAGGAAGCGCGCCGGGCGGGAGCGCCGGTCGCGGCGATCGTCAACGCGCCCGGCAGCCAGATCGCCCGCATGGCGGACGTCGTTTTTCCGACGCATGCGGGCCCCGAGATCGGCGTCGCGTCGACGAAGGCCTTCACGACGCAGCTCGCCGTGCTGTTTCTTCTCGCGGCCCGCCTGCGGGAGGCCCGCGGGCTCGGGCGGGGACTGACGGATCCCGAGCGCGACGCCCTCGGCCACCTGCCGAAAGCGATCTCCGAGACACTTGACCTCGAGCCGCAGCTCGAGGGGCTCGCCCGCCGTTATCACGGGGCCCGTGATTTCCTTTTCCTGGGACGAGGACTTCACTATCCAGTCGCCCTCGAGGGAGCTCTGAAGCTCAAGGAAATCTCGTACATCCATGCCGAGGGTTACCCGGCGGGGGAGATGAAGCACGGACCGATCGCGCTCGTCGACGAAAACCTGCCCGTCGTCGTCCTCGCTCCCCACGACGGATGGCGCGAGAAAACATTGTCGAACCTGCGCGAGGTCAAGTCGCGGGACGGAATCGCCATCGCCGTCACGACCCGCGAGGACGCTGAAATCCGGGACCTCGCCGACGACATTCTGGTCCTTCCGGAGACGATCCCGGAGCTCCAGCCGATCCTCTCGGTCGTTCCGCTGCAGCTGCTCGCGTACCACATCGCCGTCCGGCGGGGCTGCGACGTGGATCAGCCGAGAAATCTCGCGAAGAGCGTGACGGTGGAGTGAAGGGAAATGGACGAGGGCTTTCCAAATGCAGCGGGGAGTCTGGAAGCGGAATCGAGCGTTCGATTCATAGGATTGGAACCCGGGTCGGGGAAGAAAAGCGGAAGGCGGAAAGCCGGAAACTCAAGAACTGAGAACTGAGAACTGAGAACTGAAAACTGACTACTGAAAACGTCTCCATGCCCGCCTCTCCCTCCACGACTGGCCTGAATCCCGAGCAGCTCGAGGCGGTCCTCCACGTCCACGGTCCGCTCCTCGTCCTCGCCGGCGCCGGGTCCGGCAAGACCCGCGTCATCACGCACCGGATCGCGCGGCTCGTCGAAACCGGGGCGGATCCGCGGGGAATCGTCGCCGTGACGTTCACGAACAAGGCGGCCGAGGAGATGCGCCAGCGCTTCCAGAGGCTCGTCGGCACGGCCGTCCCGATCGGGTTTGTCGGGACGTTCCACTCGTTCTCGCTGCGCTTCCTGAGACGCCACGCCGTGGCGGCGGGGATTACTTCGCGGTTCTCGATCGCGGACACGGCCGACTCGCTGGCCCTCGTGAAAGAAGCCATGTCCGAGCTCGGCATCTCGGAGCAGGTCCTGACTCCCGGCGCGGTCCGCTCCCGGATCTCCCACGCGAAAAACGCCCTGGTCTCTCCCGAGAGATTCGAGTCCGCGCAGAACGATTTCGCCGGGGAGAGGATCGCCCGCGTCTACCGGCTGTACGAAAAGAAGCTCGCCGCGGCGGGAGCGCTCGACTTCGACGACCTCATCCTGAAGGCCGTGCGATTGCTCGGCGCGCGCGAGGACGTCCTCGCGTCGGAGCGCCGGCGAACCCGCCATCTCCTGATCGACGAATACCAGGACACGAACGTGGCGCAGGACGCGCTCGTCAAGCTCCTCGGCGGCGGCGCGGATTCGCTTTGCGCGGTGGGGGACGAGGACCAGTCGATCTACCGGTGGCGCGGCGCGGAGGTAGAGCACATCCTCCGGTTCGAGCAGGACTTCCCGGGGGCGCGAGTCGTTCCCCTGGAGCTGAACTACCGCTCGACGGCGAAGATCCTCGAGGCGGCCGCGGCGGTCGTTTCTCACAACCGGCGGCGGCGCGAGAAACGCCTCCGCGCGGATCGCGGCTCGGGCTCCCGAGTCCGCCTGTGGAGGTTCGACGAGGACCGATCCGAGTCGGAGGCCGTGGCTCGCGAGATCGAAACCGGCGGCCAGCCGCCGTCGGACGTCGCGATTCTCTATCGCACCAACGCGCAATCGCGGAGCTTCGAGGAAGAGCTCGTGCGCCGCCGGATTCCGTACGTCGTCGTCGGCGGGATGAAATTCTACGACCGGGCGGAGGTGAAGGACGCGCTCGCCTACCTGCGGCTGGCCGTGCGCCCGGAGGACGATCTCGCGTTCCGTCGCGTCGTCAACGTTCCGGCGCGGGGCATCGGTTCCGCGACGCTCGATCGGATTGCCGAGGCCGCCTCGAGCACGGGCCGGTCCTGGTGGGAGGTCTCCGGCGATTCCCTTCCGGCGCTCACGGAGCGGGCGCGCGTGGCCCTCGGCCGGTTCCGCGACCTCGTCGAAGACCTCCGGGGGAAGGTCGTCTCCTACTCACCTTCGGCGCTCCTCGAGCATCTCCTCGAAGCGAGCGGATATGCCGCCCTGTACGAGGGGTCGGAGGAGAAGGAAGACGTCGCCCGCCGCGAGAACCTGCAGGAGCTCGTGAGCTCGGCCCGCGAGTTCGAGCGCAGCAACGCGGAAGGCGCCTCGGTCGGGGAATACCTCGACGCCGTGTCGCTCGCGACCGACGTGGACGCCGTTCCCCGGACCCGAGGGGCGGTCACGCTTTCGACGCTCCACGCGGCCAAGGGGCTCGAGTTCAAGTCGGTGTACGTCGTCGGCCTCGAGGAGGGATACCTTCCGCACGGCAACTCGGGCGACGATCCGGAGGAGCTCGAAGAGGAGCGCCGCCTGCTCTACGTCGGCATGACTCGCGCCGAGGACCGGCTGACGCTGACGCTCGCGGACCGGCGCCTCGTGTACGGGAAGGTGCAGTTCCGCACGCCGTCGCGTTTCATCGACGAAATGCCCGAGGGCGCCCTGGAGGATCGGATCGAGCGCGGCGGGCGCAGCGACCGCGCAACGGCTTCCCGCTTTGCTTCTTCGCCTTCGCCTTCGCCGTCGGCGCCGCGGTTCGCGCGAATCGAGCCCGAGGACGAGTCCCAGGAGCCCGCGCCGCTCGGCCGGGGCCGGCGCGTCCGACACCCGCGCTACGGATACGGCGTGATCCTCGCCCAGGAGGGCAGCGGCGACGATACGCGTTTGACGGTTTATTTCGATCGCGCGGGAAAGAAGAAGTTCGTTGCGCGATACGCGGACCTGACGCCGGCGTGACCCGGAAAGGGGTTTCTGCTGCCCGGGATTCCAACCTTCCGGGCGGCACCTGGAAGACTGTCTTCCGGCGGCTCGTTCCGGTGGAATGGCGCCGGCGCGTCCGGCTCGCGGTGCGCGAGGGGCCCGTCCGGGCGATCGACCTCGCAGCGGACATCCGGGAGACCCTCGTCCGTCCCCGATTCCCTCTTCCTCCGCCGCGCCTGCGCCGGCGGGTCGGCGGCACGAGCGCCCGACGCGCGTTCGAACGGATCGGCTTATCCGCCGCGGAGGAGACTCGGCGCGCGCTCGAGCGGAGCGGCGTCGACGCTATCCAGCTGGAGCGCTGGCTCGACTTCGGATGCGGCTCCGGCCGGATGGCGCGGCACGTCGCCGCGTGGCCATTCGTCCGCGAGCTGTGGGGCGTCGACGTCGATGGCGAAGCGATCGACTGGATGCGCCGCCATTGCCCCGGCCACTGGAGCTCGATCGATCCGAGTCCTCCGACCGCGCTCGCGTCGGAATTCTTCGACGCGGCGTACGCGATCTCGGTTTTCACCCATCTCGACGAGCCAGCCGGAAACGCGTGGCTCGCGGAAATTCACCGCGTCCTGAAGCCGGGAGGCCTCCTGATCGCCTCCACGAGCGCTCCCGACACGTCGTGAGCGCGTCCCGACATGTCGGACGGGGAGAGAGGCCGGCTCCTGCAGGAGGGGTTCCTCTTTCTGCCGGGAACCGGCCTCGACTTCAACGAGGAGAGCGCGTTCCACAGCAACGCGTATCTTCTTCGGACCTGGGGCCGGTTCTTCGGTCATGGCCTTCATCGGGCGGGGATTCGGGGGATTTCAGGATCTGACGATCTGGCGGAAATGGGATTGAGCTTCGATCCTCCGCTCCGCGCGATGAGCGCGATCATCCGCCCGGCCGCGGCGCCGTCGCGGCGGTAGCTTGCATATCGGTCTCCGCCGCACTTCGTGCAGGAGGGATGCGCGGAGATCGCGCTGCGGGGCACGCCGGCCGCCTCCAGCTGGGCGCGGTTCACTTCCTTAAGATCCAGACGGAATTTCCCCGTGCAGTCGCGCCGGGCGAAGTCCCCCGCGAAGCGCGCCGCCACCTCGCCTCCGACCTGGTAGCAGCACGGGCCGATCGACGGGCCGATCCACGCCTCCGTCCGCGAGGGATCCGCCCCGAGCTCCCGCATGGCGCCGATCGCGGCCGCCGCGGCCTCGATCGCCGTGCCGCGCCAACCGGCGTGCGCCGCCGCGATCACTCGGCCGGAGCGCAGGAGGATCGGGACGCAGTCGGCGGTCTGGACGACGAGGGCCACTCCCGGAAGATCGGTCGCCAGCACGTCGCACTCTCCCGCGTCGACGGCGGACCCGGCGGCCGGGCTCTCGCGCACGATCGCGACGGCGTTGCCGTGCACCTGCGTGGCGCGCACGATCGCGAAGTCTCCGACTCCCGCATCTACCGCGAGACGTCGCGCGAGGAACTCCGTCGGCGCCGCGGTTCCGGAGGGTGCCGAGCCGCGTCCCGAGAACGCGACGAGCGCTCCCGACGTGCCGGCGGCCGGGGCGAAGAGCCATCCTCGCTCGCTCTCCGTCTCCATCCAGTCGCCGCCGCGCTTGACCACGGAACCATTTTCGCACGCCGGCCGTGCTAAAATTCCGCAGTGTCCTCTCTCGAAACCTCTGGAAGGACGCGGGTTTATCCCGTCATCGGGCTGGAAGTCCATGCCCAGCTCCAGACCCGCTCGAAGATGTTCTGTCCGTGCCCCGTCCGGGTAGGCGCGGCGGCGAACGAGGCGACCTGTCCGGTCTGCCTGGGTTTTCCGGGAACGTTGCCGGTCCTGAATCGCGACGCGGTGACGCTCGCTCTGCGCCTCGCTTCCGCCATGGGCTCCGAGATTCACCGGGACTCGCGCTTTTCCCGCAAGAATTATTTTTATCCGGATCTTCCGAAGGGCTACCAGATCACGCAGTACGACCGGCCGATCGCGACGGGCGGCGGCGTCGAGATCGACACGCCGGACGGCCCTCGCGCGATTCCCCTCACCCGGATGCATCTCGAGGAGGATGCCGGCAAGTCGCTTCACGACACGCCGTTCGACGATGTGCCGGACACCGTCTCGCTCGTCGATTGGAATCGGGCGGGGGTGCCGCTTCTCGAGATCGTGAGCGAGCCCGACATCCGCACGCCCGAGGAAGCCGCGTCCTACCTGACGGAGCTGCGCCGCCTGCTGCGCTTCACGGGCGTCTCCGACGCCGACATGGAGAAGGGCAACATGCGCTGCGACGCGAACGTGTCCATCCGCCTGGGCGAAGACGACGCCTATGGAACGCGCGTCGAGATCAAGAACCTGAACTCGATCCGTTTCGTCGCGAAGGCGATCGCCCACGAGATCGATCGGCAGCGCGAAGCGCTCGAGCGGGGCGAGCGCGTTCTGCTCGAGACGCGCCTCTGGGACGAGCGCGCCGGACGGACGGTTGCGATGCGGGGCAAGGAAGAAGCGCACGACTACCGCTATTTTCCGGAGCCCGACCTCGGGGCTCTCCGCGTCGACGACGCGTGGATCGCCGAAGCGGCGTCGGCGCTCCCCGAGCTGCCGCGCGCCCGGCGTGCCCGCTTTGCCGGGTCTTACGGGATCGCCACGGCCGACGCGGAGACGCTGACGGGCGCCCGGGAGCTCGCCGACTATTTCGAAGCGGTCTGCCAGGCGGGCGCACCGCCCCGCCTCGCGGCGAACTGGGTCACGGGCGAAATCCTGCGCTGGATGAAGGAGCGCAAGATCTCGGCCGAGGATGCCGCTTCCTTTTCGGTCTCGCCGAAGCGGCTCGCCGGGCTCCTGCAGTTGCTCGAATCGGGCGAGGTCTCGGCGGCTTCCGCGAAGGAGGTCCTCGCGTCGATGGTCGATTCGCCGGCGGAAGCCGACGCGATCGTGCGCGAGCGGGGCCTCGGACGGATCGGAGACTCCGGAGCGCTCGACGGGTTCGCGGCGGAGATCGTCGCCGCCAATCCCTCGCAGACGGAGCTCTTCCGGTCCGGCAAGACGCAGACGTTCGGATGGTTCGTCGGCCAGATGATGAAGAAGACGGGCGGGCGCGCCGACCCCGACCTCGTCCGGGCCGCGCTGACGCGGGCGCTGGAGCCTCCTCCGTCATGATCCAGCTCTTCCGCGTCTCCAAGGAGTACGGCCGGTTCCGGCACGCCCTGGACGACGTGACGTGCACGATCGAGCGAGGCGAGTTCGTGTTCCTGACCGGCCCTTCGGGCGCCGGCAAATCGACCTTTCTGAAACTGCTGTTCCGCGAGCAGCCGCCGACCTCCGGTCAGATCCTGGTCAACGGCCGGAACATCGGCGTGCTTCCGGCCTCGCAGGTGCCGTACTTCCGGCGGACGGTGGGAGTCGTATTCCAGGATTTCAAGCTGATCACGCGCAAGTCCGTATTCGAGAACATCGCGTTCGTCCAGAACGTCCTCGGGCTCCCGCGCGCCGAGCAGAAGAGGCGGGCTTACCAGGTGCTGAAGCGGGTCGGTCTCCATCACCAGATGAACGCATACCCGGACGAGCTCTCCGGAGGCGAGCAGCAGCGGGTCGCGATCGCGCGCGCGATCGTCAACGAGCCCACGCTTCTCCTCGCCGACGAACCGACCGGAAATCTCGACCCCGTTCTCTCCGAAGAGATCATGCGGCTCTTCCTCGAGATCAACATCCGGGGGACCACGGTGCTCGTCGCCACGCACGACTTCGAGATGATCCGGCGCATGGGCAAGCGGGTTCTCTCGCTCGACCGCGGCCGGCTGCGGGACGAGCCGTTGCGCCGCGAGATCGCTCCGAGCGCGATCCGCGAAGCGCCGTTTCTGCCCATGGGATGAAGGGGACGGGAAACGGGACTCGGGAAACGGGAAACGACCGTGAGGAGCCAGCCTCATTCGTTTCCGGTTTTCCGTTTCCCGTCTAACTTCGTCTCGTGCCACTCAAGGCGCGGTACGTCGTCGGTGAGGCCTGGTCGATCGCCCGCACGGGGGCGCGCCAGACCGCTCTCGCCGTCGGGTTGATCGCTCTCTCGCTTTACGTCCCCGGCCTCTTCGCGCTCGTCTCGAAGAACCTCGGCAAGCTCTCCGCCGGGCCCGACGCGCCGGCGGCGGTCATCACGCTCGAATCCTCGGCAGACCGCCTGGCGGTGGCGCGCCGCCTCGCGGAGGACCACCGCATTCTCGAGATCCGAATCGTGCCGAGCGAAGCCGCGCTCTCCCGTTTCCGGCGCGCCTACCCGGATCTTGGCGCGGCGCTCGCCCGGCTCCAGGAGGCGCCGTTTCCGCCGAGCATCGAGATCCGAACGCGTTCTTCGGCGGCCTCGGGCTCCGGCCGGGCGATCGCCGCCGCCTCGCGCTCGATCCCGGGCGTGGAGTCGGCCGAGTCGGAAGAAGAAACGGGAAGGCGGTTCACCGACGCCCTGCGTATCGTCCGCGGCGCTGGCCTCGTTCTCGGCGGCGTCCTGGTTCTCGCCGCGATCCTGTCCGTCGCCTCCGCGATCCGGCTCGCGCTCGACCTGCATCGCGAGGAGATCGAGATCATGCGGCTCATGGGCGCCACCGAGACGGCTGTCCGCGCCCCCTTCTGGCTGAACGCGACGGCCGAAGGGCTCCTGGGCGGCGCGATCGCGCTCGGGCTCCTCTACGGCACGTATCGACTCGGCCTGACCCTCCTCGCGCGCTCCCCCCATCCGGTCCTGTCGGTCTTCTGGACGAGCTTCCTCGATTGGAGAGGCATTGCCTTGGTGCCGATATTCGGCGCGGGCGCCGGACTTCTGGGGAGCGTGATGTCGCTCGGGAGGCGATAGCCACCGCGATGATCAGCCTCCGACATCGGGCTCGCCAAACAGTCTGGCCGCCCCTTCCAGCCCCCTGACGTTTTCGCAGACGACCTTGATCGCGGAGGTCAGCGGGACGGCCAGGATGGCTCCCGGGATTCCCCAGAGAAGTCCCCAGAAGATGAACGCCACCATCACGGTCAGGGGGAAGAGCCGAACGCGGCCCCCGACGATCAGCGGAGTCAGGATGTTGCCTTCCAGGAACTGCAGGAGGGCATAGACGATCAGGACGACGATCGCCTTGCGGCCGTCGTACTGAAAGAAAGCGACCGTGATCGCGGGGACCGTCGAGAGGATCACGCCCACGTACGGCAGCATGATCGCGAGGCCGGCGAGAGGGCCGAGCACGTAGTAGTAGTTGACGTGCAGGAGCATCAGGGCGACCGTCGTCATCCCCGCCATGATCGCCATGACGAAAGAGAGCCCGAGCGCGTAGTCCGTCATGGTCCGCGCCACCGCGCCCGTCACGTCGCCCGAGAACTCCGGGCGCCGGTCGAGGATTCCGTCGATGACGCGGCCGAACTTCTCCCGGTCTTTCAGCATGAAGAACGTCAGGAACGGAACCGCGGCCGCGTACAGCAGGAGGTGGAGCGTCTCGCCGATCTGGGCGACGACGGCCTTCGTCGTGGCGAGCGACGACTCCGTGATCTTGACCTCGCGCACGGAGCGCGACTCGTCCGGGAGGATGTTGCCCATCCGCTCGCGCAGCCGGTTCACGAAGTCGGTGAACTGGGAGAAGACGTCGCGAATCCGGTTCTGGTAGCGGGGGAAGTCCATGTAGAACTGGTTGACCTGGGCCGTGATGTTGATGATCAACAGGACGATCCCGCCGATCAGCACGAAGAGCAGCAGCAGGACCGCGATCACGCGCGGCACGCGGGCGCGTTCGAGCAGAGAGACGAACGGCCTCATCGCAAACGCGAGGAACATCGCGAAGGCGATCGTGATGAAGAAGACGCGCCCGAAGTAGAGCAGCGCGATCGCGGCGGCGAAGCTCAGCAGAAGAGGCGTGCTCGGATGGGCGGTCCGCTCGACGAGCGCCGGGGCGAAAAAAGCCCCCTCGGGGAGAGGGGGCTCGGATGACGGAGTCGGGGGATCCGGGATCACGTTCCCGAAACGAGCGTGACGACGATGACGGCCCGGCGATTCTTGGCGCGCCCTTCGGGCGTGGCGTTGTCGAATGCCGAGTCGGACGAGCCCTTCGCCAACGTCGTGATGCGGTTCGGGTCGATTCCGTGACGCGTGACGAGGTATTCCTTCGCGGCGTCGGCGCGCTTGCCCGAGATCGCGAGGTTGGCGGGCTCACCGCCCGCGTTGTCGGAGTAGCCGGTCACGACGGCCGTCGCGTTCAGATCGTTCTTCATGCGCAGGGCGATGCCGTCGAGGATCGCCTTCGCAATGTTCGTGAGGCGGGCGCTGGCGGCGTCGAAGTTGATCTCGTCGCGGGTCATCTTCGGCGTCGGAGCCGGAGGGGCCGGCGGCGGAGCGGTCTCCGTTCTCTCCTCGGTGTGGATCGGCGCGGCCGGAGCGGGCGGCGGGATCACGACCGGAGGCGGAGGCAGGGGGGGCCAGGCGGCGTAGGTTACTCCGATAATCCCGCCGAGCGGCGACGGGGAGAATCCATGCTTAACGAGGAGGTCGAGATTCGCGCTCAGGGCTCCGTTGACGGCCCAACCGGTCCTCCCGATGTAGTAGCGCACGCCGCCCGTCATGACGGAGTAGGCCTCCTCGGGCAGGTCGCCTCCGTCGAAAGTGTTCCGATCGATTTCGCCGATCACGTGCAGGAAAGGCATGATCGGAACGTCGACGCCGACCGCCGCGCGGAATCGGTTGGCGACGCGGATGTCGTCATCGTGCGCGGACGCGAGGAGATAGGACAGGGAGCCCGTAAAGATGCCCTGCGTGCCGCTGACGCCGAATTCCCAGTCGGTGCGGCGCGTCTTCACGCGAGTGACGTCCGCGTCGACCTGGTCGACGTGGATCGTGCTCTGGCCCATGGGAACGAAGGCGGCCGTCCAGAGTCCGATCCGGAAGTCGTTCTCATCCCCCGTGTACATCCGCAGCTTCGTTCCGATCTCGAGCTTGCGCGGCTCGTCCGCGCGGAAGGGGCCGAAGAACTGGATGCTGCTCAGCGATCCGCCGCGCCAGCCGCCGCGGCTCTCGAACCGCTCGGCTCCGCCGGACGCGAATATCGTCCAGTTGTCCGTCAGCCCGAGGCCGAGCGAGGCCTCTCCCGCCCAGTGCGAGTACAGCCGGCTTCGGTTGTCGGTGTCGGAGAAAGCGAGATTGCCGGCAGTGAGCTGCTCTTTCCAACCGTAAACGCCGAGCGTCAACTGACCGGCGCGGGGCGTGTCCGCGGTCGGGATGGTGAACAGCCCGATGTCTCCCGTGGTG
Organism: Thermoanaerobaculia bacterium; assembly: GCA_038239305.1. Classification (GTDB taxonomy): domain Bacteria; phylum Acidobacteriota; class Thermoanaerobaculia; order UBA5066; family Gp7-AA6; genus JALYUA01. Next base: position 17,058 of record JBBSEW010000073.1, read on the forward strand.
CTCGGTGCGATCTGCGCGGACGCGGCCGCACCGATCAAACACACGAACATCCCGAGGAACGCCGTACGCTTGGCCTTCATGGAGTCTCCTTTCGAACGTGCACGGGGAAAACCGAGATGCCTAATAGAATAAGCCAAAAAAGCAAAACTGCCAAACAAGTTTGTGCATCGAGGGCAAAGAGACTCGTCCGGGCCGGCTTTCCGACCGCCGAAAACGGGCTTCGGAGGCCTTATTGCACGGGAATCCCTCGGAAATCCGGTGTGCTTGATGACGCCCGTGGCGTTAAATCCGCCCGCCGCCGGCTGCTTCTCCCTGCCGAGGCACGCGGCGGCCTCGGTGGTGATGGGGAAAACCTGGCCGCCGCTCGTCGTTCGGTCGCAGCCGCAGGGGAGCAAGAGA
>JBBSEW010000074.1:0-16980 GCA_038239305.1 Thermoanaerobaculia bacterium
AGCGGCGGTACGTCGCGGTCACGGACCCGCTGCCCGCCGGCTTCGAGCCCGTGGATTCCTGGTTTGCGACGTCGTCGGCCGCGCTGGCGCGGGGCGAACGGACGAAAGAGAGCGAGAGCGGAGCCCACGACTGGATGGCGTGGTGGCAACGCGGCGGATTCGATCGCGTGGAGCGCCACGACGACCGCGTGCTGCTCTTCGCGACGCGGCTCTCGGAGGGCACGCACACGTACTCGTATCTCGCCCGAGCGACCACGGCGGGCACGTTCCAGACCGCGCCCGCGCGGGCGGAGGAGATGTACGAGCCGGAGGTCTTCGGGAGGACTTCTTCCGCAGTCATCGAAGTCCAGAAATAGGGGCATGACTCGAAGAAAAGCATTCTCGCTGGCCGCGGCCGGGGCCGCCTTCGCGCTCGGCCTGTGGGTCCGGTGCGGGCCGCTTCCGGCGGGGCTGCTCGATCCGGCGGCCCACACCTCGGCCAAGATCGTCGATCGCGCCGGCCGGCGGCTCTCCGAACGGCCATCGGAACGGGGGGGCCGCGTGCGCTGGCTCGCACCGGATCGTCTCCCTCCCCACCTCGTCGCCGCCACTCTGGCCGCCGAGGACCGCCGATTCTTTTCGCACCCCGGCGTCGACCCGCTGGCCCTGGCGCGAGCGGTCGCTCACGACGTTGCCGCCGGCAGGATCGTCGAGGGCGGGTCGACCGTGACGGAGCAGCTCGTCAAGCAGCTGTCGGCGCGGCGCCGGACCGTTCCCGGCAAATTGTCCGAGATGATCTCGGCCCTTCGGCTCGAGCACCGGCTTTCGAAGCGCGAGATCCTCGCGATGTACCTGAACGTAGCGCCTTACGGAAACCAGTATGTCGGCGCCGCTGCGGCCGCCCGCGGCTATTTCGCGACAGATCCCGAGAACCTGACGGTGGCGCAGGCCGCGTTTCTCGCCGGGCTTCCCCAGCGCCCGTCCGCTTTCGATCCGTACCGGAGTTTCGGCGCGGCGTCGCGCCGACAGCGCCGCGTGCTCGCGCGGATGACGGCAATGGGGATACTTCCGGCCGCGGAAGCGGCAGCGGCCGCGCGCGAGCGGCTGCGCGTCGTCCGGGAGGAACGCGACGCGATCGCTCCCCACTTCGTCCTGCGCGTCCTCGAGCCATGGGGCGACAGGCCGCCGCGACGGATCGAGACGACGCTCGACGCGGGACTGCAGGAGGACGTTCGCGGCATCCTGGACGCTCAGCGGGAGGGTCTTCGCCTGCACGGCGCGAAGCACGTCGCGGTCGCGGTCCTGGACAATCGGACGAGCGAATGGCTCGCGTGGGAGGGATCGGGCGGCTACTTCGGCGGGGAAGACGGCGACACGATCGACGGCGTCGTTTCTCCCCGCCAGCCGGGCTCGACCCTGAAACCGTTCACGTACGCGCTCGCGTTCGAGAACGGGTTGACTCCAGCGGATCCGCTGCCCGACATCCCCTCGCATTTTCCGACCGCCGTCCCCGGGGTTCTATACAGCCCGCGCAACTACGACGGCGTGTCCCGCGGTCCTCTTCGCGCCCGCGCAGCCCTCGCCGGCTCGGTCAACGTTCCGGCGGTCTGGGCGCTCGCCCGCGTCGGCGTACCGGATCTTCTCCGCCTCCTGCGGCGCGTCGGGTTCTCGACGCTCGACAAGAATTCGGACTACTACGGCTACGGCCTGACGATGGGGGACGCCGAAGTCCGCCTCGACGAGCTCGTGGCGGCGTATTCGATCTTCGCCAACGGCGGCCTCTTCCGGGCGCCGCGCGCCGTCCGCCGCGTCGTGCTCTCCGACGGCCGCATCCGCGAGCCGGAGGAGTCGCGGGCGGAACGACTCGTCTCACCGCGCGCGGCCTGGTGGATCGCCGACATCCTCGCGGACAACCGGGCGCGCTCCTTCATATTCGGCTCGGGCGGGCAGCTCGACTTCCCGTTCCCGGTCGCTGTGAAGACCGGGACGTCCCAGTCCTACCGTGACAACTGGACCGTCGGCTTCACGCGCGACGTCACCGTCGGCGTCTGGGTCGGCAACTTCGATCGCCGGGAGCTCGCGAACTCCTCCGGCGTCACGGGAGCCGCGCCGATCTTCCACGCGGTCATGCTGGCAGCGGAGAAGCGCCTCACCGGCCGGCTGCCAGGCGAGTCCGATCCGGCCGCCGATGCGACGCCCGATGGCCTCGTCCCCGTCACGGTCTGCGCCCTCTCCGGCGAGCGGGCCACCCGCGACTGCCCGACAGTCGTGACGGAGACTCTGCCCGCCGGACGGATTCCCGCGACGTGCCGCTGGCACCGTCGTGCAGGCGGACGGGTCCTCGTCGACTGGCCGCCGCAGTACCGGAGCTGGGCGCGCGAGCACGGCGAGATCGTCATGGGGTCCCGGCCCGACCGGACCGCGCTGGAAGGGGCGGTGAACAAGTCCGGAGATCTCCCGTTCAAGATACTGAACCCACCCGCCGGAGCCATCTACCTGCGCGACCCGACGCTACGCGCGGCCTACCAGACGCTCCCCCTGAAGGCCCTGGTGTCAGGCGAGACCCGCCGCCTCCGTTGGATCGTCGACGGCCGAGACGTCGGCTTCGCACGATCGGACGCGCCGTTCGAATGGCCCCTCGAACGAGGCGAGCATCGTATTGCCGTCCGAGACGAGAACGGCAAAGGAGACGAAACTCACATTCGGGTCAAGTGACGGGTTCCCCCCTGGTGGAGAATCGGGTGATCGGGTGATCAATCAGAAGGAATCGGGTGATCGGAGGATCGGGGGTTCGGGGATCGGAGGATGAGGGCCAATCACCCGGATTCGCTCGCCGGCCGTGGCGTGCAACGCCCCTCACCCCGGAGGAACGCTGCGCCAGGTGAGATCTCACGATCAACCGATTCTCTCGATTGATCATCCGATCATCCGATCACCCGATCACCCGATTTCCCCTCGCGCCTACCTCGATACAATCGCCCCCATGTCCACGGTCGCTTTCCGGAATGTCTCGAAGTCCTACGCGGGTGCTCCGCCCGTGATCGAAGGGCTGAATCTCGAGATCGGCGACCGGGAGTTCATGGTCCTCGTCGGCCCTTCTGGCTGCGGCAAATCGACGGCTCTGCGGATGCTGGCGGGCCTCGAAGACCTGTCGGGCGGCGAGATCGCGATCGGCGACCGCGTCGTCAACGACGTTCCGCCGAAAGACCGCGACATCGCGATGGTGTTTCAGAACTACGCCCTCTATCCGCACATGACGGTGCGCGAAAATCTCGAGTTCGGGCTGCGCATGCGCAAGGTCGCCGCGCCGGACCGGAAAAAGCTTCTCGAGGAAGCTTCGGACATCCTCGGACTCTCGGCGATGCTCGAGCGACGTCCCGCGCAGCTTTCCGGAGGACAGCGTCAACGGGTCGCGCTCGGCCGCGCGATCGTGCGCAAGCCCGCCGTCTTTCTCTTCGACGAGCCTCTTTCGAATCTCGACGCCAAGCTGCGCGGCCAGATGCGGGCCGAGATCAAGAAGCTGCAGAACCGCCTGGAGACCACGACCGTCTACGTGACACATGACCAGGTCGAGGCCATGACGATGGGGTCGCGCATCGCGGTAATGCGGGAAGGAAGAATCCAGCAGGTCGGCCGTCCACTCGAGATCTACGATCGCCCGTGCAACGTCTTCGTCGCCGGATTCATCGGTACGCCGCCGATGAACCTCCTTCCGGCCGCGATCTCCGCGGGGGACCCGGCTCCCGTGCTTGTGGGAGACGGGTTCTCTCTGCCCGTCCCGCGCTCGCTCGCCGCGGCGATCCGCACCCGCGGAGGCGCTCCGGTTCTCGTCGGAGTGCGTCCCGAGGGTTTCCGGGGAGCCGTTCCGGAGGCCGGCGCGGCCGCGGAGTTCGGCACCGTCGAAGCAATCGTGGACGTCGTCGAGCCGCTCGGGGACGAGGTCATCGTCCACGCCCGCGTGGGGAAGGCGGCGATCATCTGCAAGCTCGACCCCGGCAGGACGCTGCCCGCTATGGGAGAACGGATCGTCCTCTCCGTGGACCTCTCGCGTATCCATCTCTTCGACGCGAAGACCGAAGAACGAATCGCGGCTTGAGCGGTCCCGCACGGCAACCGAGACGATAAGATCGCCGCACGGCGTATCTTTCGATCCGCCCCACTCAACACAATGAACGCAAAGCCGTTTCCCGACGGATTCCTCTGGGGCGCTGCGACCTCGGCTCACCAGATCGAGGGATCCCCCCTCGCGGACGGCGCCGGACCGAGCATCTGGCAGAGGTTCTCGCACACGCCGGGGCTCGTCCGAAACGGCGACACCGGCGACGTGGCCTGCGACCACTATCGTCTGTGGCGCTCGGACGTGGCGCTGATGAAGGAGCTGGGCCTGACGGCCTACCGGTTCAGCATTTCGTGGAGCCGCGTTCTGCCCGACGGGACCGGGCGGGTGAATCCGAAAGGCCTCGACTTCTACAGCCGACTGGTCGATGCTCTGCGCGAAGCCGGAATCCGGCCGTTCGTGACGCTGTATCACTGGGACCTGCCGGCCGCCCTCGACGACCGCGGCGGCTGGCTGAATCGCGACGTCGCCTCCTGGTTCGCGGAGTACGCGGAGATCGCCTACGGCGCGCTCGATGATCGAGTCGAGACGTGGACCACGCTGAACGAGCCGTGGGTCGTCTCGGACGGCGGATATCTCTTCGGAGCGCTCGCCCCCGGTCACCGCAATCGCTTCGAGGCGCCGATCGTCTCGCACAATCTCCTGCGGGCACACGGCGCCGCAGTCCAGGCCTACCGCGCCCGCTCCGGAAAGCGGCCGATCGGCCTGGTCGTGAACCTCGAACCCAAGTACCCGGCGTCCGAAGATCCCGCGGACGCTGCCGCCACGGCTCGCGCCGACGCTTACATGAACCGGCAGTTCCTCGATCCCGTGTTCCGGGGAACCTACCCGGACGAGCTCGCGGAGATCTTCGGCGAGGCGTGGCCGCGGCACGAGCCGTCCGATTTCGAAGCGATCCGCTCTCCCATCGACTTTCTCGGAGTCAACTACTACACCCGCAGCGTCGTGCGGTTCGACGGGAGCCGGCGTCACCGGCTGCTGCGCGGACGCCGCGTCCTCCAGAAACACCGCACCTACACCGAGACGAAATGGGAGGTGTACCCGGCGGGACTCGAGGACACGCTCCTGTGGGTGCGAGACCGATACGGATCGATTCCTCTCTACGTGACGGAAAACGGAGCGGCGTTCTACGATCCGCCGACGGCCGAGGAGGAGACTCTCCCCGATCCGCTCCGCGTGTCCTACCTGCGGGGCCATCTGGGCGCGGTCCGAGCCGCCATCGACAAGGGCGCGGACGTCCGCGGCTACTTCGCGTGGTCCCTCCTCGACAACTTCGAATGGAGTCACGGCTATTCGAAGCGCTTCGGGATCGTCCACGTCGACTACGCGACGCAGAAACGGACGCCGAAGGCGAGCGCGCGCCTCTATGCGGAGGTCATCTGCGTCAACGGCGCGAACCTGAAAGCCGCAATTCCTCGCTGACGGCTGACGGCCGATAGCCCACAGCCGACAGCCGACAGCCGACAGCCCACAAACGACAAACCGCAAACGACAAACGACAAACGACAAACGACAACCGACAAACGGATCGCCATCCGCCGATCGATCGCCACCCCGACGCAGGAGCCGCCATGAACGCCCCTCGATTCGCCGCCGCCTTCGGTCTGTCCATCGCGTGCTCCGCGGCCCTCGGCCAGGCGCCGCCGCCAGCTGCGTCCGCGCCGCCGAAGCACGTCGCGGTTGCGACCGTACTCGCGCGAGCGGACGAGGTCGCAACGCTCGACGGAATCGTGAAGGCGTACTACGAGGTGATCTCCGGTCCGGCGGCCCAGCCGAGGCAGTGGGCGCGCGACCGGACCCTTTACGATCCCGGGGTCCGTTTCGTCGAAGTCGAGGAGTCGAAGTCCGGCGAGATCACGGCCCATGTCTGGACGCATCAGGACTACGTCGATCGCACGGACGCGTCCCTCGTCGCGACGGGATTCGACGAACGGGAGATCCATCGCGTCACGGAAGAGTTCGGCTCGATCGTCAACATCTTCTCGACCTACGAGAGCCGGCGCACGGCGGGCGGTCCCGTGATCGCGCGCGGCGTCAACGGCCTTCAGCTCTTCCACGACGGAAAGCCCTGGTGGATCCTCGGCGCGACGTGGCAGTCCGAGTCGCCGAAGCTCCCGATCCCGAAGCAGCTCCTCCCTTAACCGGCCAGGCGGCGCGAAACGGACCCTCCAGCTGGCTCACTCCCCCGGATTCGCACCGAATACGACCTCGGCCGGAACCTCCCGGATCCGGAGCTCTTCCGCCTCGAACGCGACGCGCTTTCCATTCACGACGGCCGCGCGCGTGCCACTCGCGAGGGGTGGACGCAGCACGACTCCTCCCGGCGGAACCGTCAATCCCGCAGCGATCGAGATTCGGAGTCCGCCGGGCCCGGCACGCATCGAATACGTCAGCGGGCCGTGCGGCGTGCCGAGGTTCGCGACGCCGACCGGCGCGCCGCCCTCGAGCCAGCTCGTCGGAATTCCCGAAGCGAGAACCAGCGCTCCGTCGGACTCGCGCTCCCAGGCATAGAGATCGAGGACGGCGCGGATGAAGTCCGAACCGACCCACGCGTGCGGGATGTCGCCGACGAATCGCGGTTTGCGCGGGTCACGGCCCACGACCTCCGCCCAGACCCCCCATTCGGGCGGCCGCCGCCCGGGCAGGAAGAACCGGAGCAGAGTCTGCGCGCGCTCACGCCATCCGAGGCGGACGAACGCCCCGACGTTACGCAGCTCGTACGGCGTGTAGTCCTCCCACGTCCCCGACTGGTCGCGCTTTTCGAACTCCTCGAAATACCGCTCGAACGTCCGTCGGAGCGGGGCCTGGGGAAGCAGCCCGAGCTCTCCCGCCGGATCGAGCGCGATCGTCGTCGACGTCGGGTCGAAATCCGCGAGATCCGCCGAACCCGGGATGAAATCGATCCCGCGCTCCCGCTCGACCCGCGCGATCGACGCATGGAGCTCGCGCGCGAACTCGTCCCGAATGCCCGCCCAGCGGGAACGCTTTTCGTCCCGGCCGAGCGCGGCGGCGAGATCCACGGCGTCTTTCAGCCCCTTGAGGGCCCAGAAGTCGTCCCAGTAGGAGTGCACGGCCTTCGCGGAATACCCCTCGTGGCTGATCGACTCCGGCAGCAGGCCGAAGAAAGAGAGCTTCGCCGGCGTCCGGTACTCCTCCGTCCGGCGACGCTGGCGCTCGCGATCGATCCACGCGACGGCGCCCTCGACGTGCGGGAACATCGACTCCAGAAACGCGCGGTCTTTCGTGAAGCGCCAGTACTCCGCGATCGCGAAGATGAGCTCCCCGTGGCTGTCGTTCTCGACGACGGGATCGCCCCCGCGCCGGTCCACGCAGCACGGGACCCGGCCGTCCGGGTCCTGGAATCCGGCGAACCACGCAACGTAATCGCGCACCTCGGCGACCCGTCCGAGGCGGAGGAGCGCGGCCGACATCATCGCCCCGTCCCGAATCCACGATCTGGCGTAGGCCCGCGTGCCGGGCCGCAGCGCGGGTCCGTCCCTCTCGATCAGAATGGCCGCGAGGTTGGTCCGCACGGTGTCGAGAAGATCCTGCGCGGCCGGTGGCCCGGCGAGCACGACACGTCCAAGCTCGTCGTCCCAGCTCTGCGTGGCCGTCGCGAGCTGCCGCGAAAAGGAGATGTCGTTTCCTCCGGGAGGCGGGGGGGATCCGCGGTGGATCGGAAGCCAGACCAGCACATCCTCGACGCCGCCCGGCGGGAGCGAAAAGTCCCACGCGAGTGCCCCCGACGCGTATCCGAAATCGTCCCGGATCGCGGTGTCCGGAGGGAGCTTTCCCGACGCGAGCACCGCTCCCAGCGAACCCGACTCGAAAGGCATCGCTCCAAATCCTGTCGGTCGTCGGGAAGCATGCACGCGCGCTTCTCCGTCCACGACGACGTCGCTGCCGTCGAATGCAAGAGACCGGATCGGCGTGACGCCGCCGGGTCCGTTCAGAAACTGTTGCGGGGGGTCTACCTGGAAGGGCCGCACGGCCAGGATGAGGCGTGCCGCGCGGATCCGCGCCCCCGGGTTCGAGAGGACGTATCGCATTCCGACCGACGCCCTGCCCGGCACGCCGGAGGCGAGCGCGGTGATCTCGAGGGGAAGCGGGGTTCCCGTCCACCGAACCTGGGGAATGGGAATGCCTTTCTTCACGAGCGCGTGCTCCGAGCGCGCATCGGCCCAGGAATAGAGATGGCCGTCGACGAGAAGAAACGGCTCGAGCGAGAAGGCCCCCCGTGACGGCTCCACGGCGCCGTCTTCCGAGAAGAGCGCGCAGTCCGAATCGCCGGGCACGCCCACGACCGTCCAGTACGACTGCTCCCCCGAGAAGGAACGCGGGTATTCGCCCCGCGGCGCCGCCGCCGCGACGTGCCCGAAGAACGCGTTGGGAGTCTCGGAGTACGGGAGCGGCTGGAGGACGACTTCCCGGATCCCGAATCCCGCGGCTGCGCCCGCGGTTTTGCCCGGCTCCGCGAGATCGAGCCTCACGTATCGGGACTCCGATTCCGGAAGGGAGATATCCGAACGTCCATCTCCGCCCGCCGTGATCTCCCGAGCCCGCACCCAGGACTCGCCGTCATCCGACGTCAGGACGGAATATCGCCGCGCGAACCGCCCGGGCTCCCACTCGATCGTGAGGCCCCCGAACTCCCGCCGCTCCCCGAGATCGAGCATCAGCGACGCGGGAGCGCGAGAGCCGCTCCGCCAGGCGGTCGACGCGCTGCCGTCCATGGCCCGCGCCGGCGGGTGGCCTGACTCCGAAGAGGACGCCGTGAGAACGGCTGCGTGCGCGGCGAGCCCCGGCGGCGGGAGCGGGATCCAGGCGAGATCGTCCAGCGCGATCCACCCTCGGCCGCCCGCCCGCGCCGTGACGGCGAACTCGATCGCGGCGAACCGACGCAGCGTCTTGTCCTCGGACGGCCCCCACGCGAAGGAGAATTGCCGCTTCTTAAGGGTGACCGTCGCCCATTCGCCCGGCGGCGTCCAATCGCGCCGCACCGTCCACCAGACGTTGTCGCCTGAGGCGTCCACCAGCTTCACTTCGAGATCGTTTCCCGGAGCGGCCCCGCGGACCGAGAATGAGATCTCCCAGTTCTCGGGCAGCTCGACGGGGATTTCGCGGCGGACCGCCGCCCAGCCGGCGTGCCCCGCGAAATCGAAATCGAGTCGCAGCGCGCCGCCGTGCGCGCCGTCCGTTCGCGAGAGAGCAAGCGAGACGCCGGAAGCTGGCGCGGCGTGCCACAGGGAGGGATCCTCGAATCCGTCGAGAACGACGCGGGAGCCCGGCCCCGCCCCCGCCGACGCCACGAGGCAGAGCGCGGCGAAGGCGGATTGCGCGAGACGCCTCACTCCTTGACGCTCCCCATCATGATCCCCTCGACGTAATGACGCTGCAGAAGCAGGAACAGGATCAGCACCGGAAACACCGTGATAACGGAGCCCGCCATCATCAGCTCCGTGTCCATCACGTGCTCTCCGGAGAGATTCGCGAGCGCCACCGGCAGGGTGTAGTGCGATTCGTCGGTCAGCACGACGAGCGGCCACAGGAAGTCGTTCCAGGCGCCGAGGAACGTGAAGAGCGCGAGAGTCACCAGGATCGGGCGAATGAGCGGCAACACGATCTTCCAGTAGATCCGAAACTCGCCGGCGCCATCCATCCGCGCGGCCTCGAGGACCTCGTCCGGCACCGAGCGCGCGTACTGGCGGATCAAAAAGATGCCGAAGATGCCGGACAGCGTCGGCACGAGCACGCCCCACAGGGTGTTCACGAGCCCCAGCCACTTGATGAGGAGGAAGAGCGGGAGCATCGCCACCTGGACGGGGATCGCGAGCGCCGCGATCAGCACGGCGAAGATCCGGTCCCGGCCGGCGAATCGCAGCTTCGCGAACGCATAGCCCGCCATCGAGTTGAAGAGCAGCGACCCGAGAGTGATCGACACCGAGAGAATGACGCTGTTGCGCAGCGTGCGAGCGAGATTCAGCCGGGTGAAAAGCGCACGGTAGTGCTCGAGAGTCGCCGGATGCGGCACAAAGACCGGCGGCTCGGAGTTCGCCTGGCCGGCGGGCATGAGCGACGCGGCGACCATCCAGAAGAGCGGCACGAGGGTGAAGAACGCGCCCACCACGAGCGCGGTATTCACGACCACGGTGCCGAGGCGCCGGGATTTCATGCGCGCCGCCGCCGTGTCAGTGTCTGCAGGAGCGACACGGCGAGGATCAGGAGGAACAGCACGAACGCGATCGCCGCGGCGTATCCCATCGTCCACCAGCGGAAGCCCTGCTGGTACATGAGCAGCGCGATCGAGAGCGTGGCGTTGAGCGGCCCGCCGCGCGTCATCACGTAGGGCTCGGCAAACAGCTGGAAGTACTGGATCATGGTGATCACCCCGACGAAGAGAAACGTCGGAGCGAGCATCGGGAGCGTGACGTACCGGAAGCGGGACCACGCGGAGGCGCCGTCCAGGCGGGCGGCCTCGTAGAGCGACTCGGGAATGCTCTGCAGGCCCGCGATGAAGACGATCATGGAATAGCCGAAATTCTTCCAGACCGACATCAGCGCAATGGCCGGAATCGCCCACCGCGGATCGCCGAGCCAGTCGATCGGCCCGATGTGGACGATCGAGAGGAATCGGTTCACGAGCCCGAATCGCACGTGGTACAGGTACTGCCAGACCGTCGCGACGGCGACGAGAGTGGTGATGAACGGCGCGAAGTAGACGGTGCGGAACAGACCCTTCCATCGCGCGGCGCGCGCGTCGATCAGGAGCGCCGCGCCGAGGGAAACAGCGACCGTCAGCGGCCCGCCGAGCGCCACGTAGACGAGCGTATTTCGCATCGACTTCCAGAACAGCGGGCTGTGCGCCAGGGCCCCGTAGTTCCCGAGCCCGATCACCCGCACGTTGGACAGATCCGCAAGCGCGTAGATGTCGAAGTCCGTGAAGCTCAGGAGAAGGGAGGCCGCGACCGGCAGCAGGAAGAAAAAGCCGATGATGAACATCCCGGGCGCGAGAAACAGGATCGCCGCCCGCGCCTCGGCGGACTTCCACGCGCGCGATCCGGGGCCGCTCATCGAGCCGCGCTCTCCCCGAGCCGCTCCGGGTTTGGATGCCCCATCCATCCCGCGCGCGCCGGGGAGCGCCGCCGCTCGAGCATCCAGCGTCGTTTCAAGAGAATCTGGTCCACGTCCGCATCGAGATCGGCGAGAGCCGTCGCGACCGGGACGCGGCCGCGGATCGCCGGCTCGAGATGCTCCCACACGCGCGTGCAGATCTGCTCCCACTCGGGGACCTGGGGCGTGCGCGCGAGGTGCTCGAGCTGCACGCGGAAGGCGGCGGCGGCCGGATCCCCCGCCAGCGCCGGATCCGCCCACGCGCTGCGGCGGGCCGGAAGATCACCGACGAGGCGATAGAACCGGCTCTGCTGCGCCGGTTCCGACAGGTACTCCACGAGCTTCCAGGCATCGTCCTTCCGGTCCGAGCCCCGAAACACGACGAGGCTCGATCCGCCCGCGAGCGAGAGACCGGGCGAAGCCGTGCCATCTGCCGAAGGCATCGGCATCGTCGTCCACTCGCTCTGCAGGGACGCGGGCAGCCGGCGGCGAAACTCCCCGATGTTCCAGGGGCCCGTCGGATACATCGCGTAGTCGCCATTGGCGAACTGCTGGTAGAGGTTGGCGACCTGCGTGTTCGAGAGCGTCGGAGCGAGCCCCTCCCGGAAGAGGCCGACGTAGAACGCCGCCGCCTCGGCGAACGCAGGCTCCCGGAACGCCCCGCGCGTGCCCTCCGCGTTCAGGAGAGTGGCTCCGCGCTGGAGCCCGAGGATGATCGGCTCCGACCACTCGTCCGTCGGGAGGAGCGCACCGTACGTCCGATTTCCGCTCGACGCCCGCACGCGGCGCATGGCATCGCGCCACTCGGACCACGTCGTGGCGGGCTTCTCGCGCCCCGCACGGCGCAGGAGATCCCGGCGATAGAAGAGAACCCGCGTATCGACGTACCAGGGGATGCCGTACAGGACGCCGTCGAGGACGTTCGTACGCCAGATCCCGGGAAAGTCGTCGGAACCCGACACGACCGCGGACCGCTCGGCCCTGCCCTGGAGCGGCTCGAGCGCGCCGATCGCGTGAAATTCGGCCACCCAGCTGTTTCCGATCGGCGAGAGATCCGGGAGCGCCTTCCCGACGAACGCGGTCAGGAGCTTCTCGTGCGCCGCCGTCCAGGGGATCTGCTGGACCTCGACACGGATGCCCGGGTATCGGCGATTGAACTCGGGGAGGAGCTGCGTGACGACTTCGCCTTCGCGGCCGAAGGCCCACATCCGCAGCGGCTCGGCTGTGCCCGCTCCCCGCCGCGCGCATCCGGCGGCGGCCTCGAGGGCGAGAACGGCGACGAACGCGGACGCTACCGCGAAACGGCGTCGAGCCATCCGCCCGTGAAGCCCGCGCGGCGCAGGCCCGAGACGACGTAGGGATTTCGTCGCATGGTCTTCCAGATGAGCCCCGATCTCGCATTCTCGACCATGCCGAGGATCGAGCCCTGGTCGATTCCGAGATAGTCGATGTCGAACCAGCCGACGCCCGGGACCACCTTCCCATGCTGTACCGGGATCGCGACGCGAAGAGTGGGATTGAAAGCGTCGAGAAACCCGTACCGCGCCCAGAGCAGCTCGCCGAAGCGGCTCTGCATCGCAGCGATCGCCGGAAGGGCGATCTCGGGCGCGAACGGCAGAGCGCTCGCGCTCGCCATCGGCGCCAAGGTCCCGTCGTCGCGGACTTCCACCATCGAAGCGCCGCGCGCGGCGTACGTGTAGAAATGCCGCTTCCGCCCCTCGACGTCGAAGTCTCCGTCGATGGGGCCGTCGCATGCCGAGATGCCCCACATGTCCGCGCCGTACCCGCGCCAGCCGCCCGGGTTGTGGATCGCGTAGGAACGCTGGGCATAGACGGCACGGCGCGTGTTTTCGAAATAGTCGATCCCTTTGCCGCGCATGTACGCGTCGCGAATTCCGCGGAAGTCGATCCAGAGGTGGGATTGCTCGTGGCCGAAGAGAGGAGCGAACGCCACGTGCTCCTCTCCTTCCCATCGTCCCCACTTGTAAGTGCTCGTGTACGCGTCCCAGGCGGAGGCCGGAACGGGATGCGTCGGAGACCCGAGCGCGAGCACGTAGAGAATCATTCCCTCGTTGTAGCCGCGCCAGTCATATTCGTTGAAGCCTTCCTCCGCCGTCCATCCCATCGAGACGAGAGGCGGATGGTGGAGCCAGTACGTCCAGTCGGCCGCGCGGTAGAGCTGATCCGCGAGGGCGCGGATCTCGGCCTCGGCGGGGTCGTCCCGGTCGAACCAGGATTGGCAGAACAGCGCGCCGGCCAGCAGCTCCGACGTGTCGATCGTCGACAGCTCGACGTCCTTGAATCGCGCGCCCGTTTTCATGTCGAGGAAGTGGTAGAAAAATCCGTGCGCTCCGGCCGCGCCGCCCGACGGCAAGGCGAAGAATCGGAGCGTCGTGAGAACCCGCTGCCGCGCAGCCTCGCGCGTGATGTAGCCGCGCTCGACGCCGATCGGATACGCCGTCAGGCCGAAGCCGACGGCCGCGATGCTCGAGAACGAGGGCGACGGGGCGCGGTCGGGCACGAGACCGTTCTGCGGATTCGCGAGATCCCAGAAGAAGCCGAACGTGCGGTGCTCGAGATCTTCGAGCATCGCCTCCTGTTGCGCGTCGAAGCCGGACAGCGACCGCGGGGCCGAGGAGCCGGAAGCATCGGAAGTACCGCCAACGGGAGGGGAGGCCTGAGAGGCGAAGACCGAGCCGGGAGCGGGCGGGGGGTCGACCGCCTGGCGGCAACCCGGAACGAGGGCGAAAGCGGCGAAGACCAGCGCCGCCAGATACCGAAAGCGGGAAACAAAATGCGGCAGCGCCCGAGCCTGCCGAAAAGAATCGGGGGCGGGATCCCTCCCGCCCCCGAGCCCTGCATCGTCGATCTCGCGCGTGTACACGAGGTCGCTTTATATCGCCTAGAAGCCGACGGTCAAACCGAGCTGCAGCCGGCGGGGCTGAGTCAGGAGAGCGCCGCCGGTTCCGAACACCTGGTCCGGTATGGGGCCGTTGGCGCCCTTGAAGAAATTCCCATTGATCGAGCCGGGATCGATGTTGTCGTGATTGGTCAGATTGAAGACGCCGACGGTGAAGCCCACGCGTGCGCCGCCGCCCAGCTGAAAATCCTTCCCGAGCTGAAGGTCGACGTCCTGGTAAGGAAACGTTCCACTCTGGAAACCGTCGTAGTTCAAGACCTTGGCGAGACCGGGGCCGAAATAATCGAAGTACACGAGGTTATAGCCCGTTCCCGTGCCGAGAGTGATCAACGTCGAGAGTCGGGTGTCCCAGGGGAGGCCGACGATGCCCGAGAGCACGATCCGGTGCCGCTCGTCGTACTGCGCGCGATGCCGCGGGTACGCCGACACATTGACGTAGTCGAGGCTGAACTGATCGCCGCCGGTCGCGGTCGCATGGCTGTACGTGTAAGCCAGGCTCGCGCCCCAGCGGGACGACGGCGTGTAAGCCTTGTTCGCCGAAAGGAGCAGCGCGTCATACCAGCCCCGCTTGCTGGCGTCGGAGAGAAGGACCTGGGAGAAATCCGGGGCGGGCGAGACGCAGCACGGAAAGTTGTTCCAGATGTTCGTGAAGCCGTTGCGCGAGCGCGAACCCGCGTAGGAAAGGGACAGGCCCACATCGCCCAGTTGCTGGCGCACGCCGAGGCTGAACTCGTCGCTGATCGGCGGTTTCGTGCCGTTGTTGATCAGGAACACCTGCGGCTTGGGGCCGAGGCCGCTCGCAATCAGCCCCTGAAGACCGGCGACGGAGAAGTAGGACGGATTCCACATGATCGTCGGCGAGCCGTTGCGCGGAAGGCCGTCGTCCGAAAACTGGAACTGGAGAACCTGGTACTGGAGCCGGTACCGCTCGTCGACCCCGTAGTTATAGGTGTCCCGGTCGAAATAGCGGCCGTATCCGCCGAAGAGAATCGAGGTTCCCTTGCCGGAGAGGTCGTAGGAGAAGCCGAGCCGGGGCTGGAACTCGTTCTTGTAGTTCGGTCGCTGCGTACCGTCCGTGAAGTAGTTGGGCGGCACCTTGCCGGTCAGCTCGCTGACCACGTTCGCGGGTGTGACGTAGTCGTTGTTGAGGGCGTCGGTCTCGTAGTCCCAGCGGAGCCCGACGTTGACCGTCAGCCGCGAAGTCACCGACCAGTCGTCCTGGACGTAGACGCCGTACTGGTTGTTGTGGGCGCTGATGTCGGGGTTGCCGAATCCGTAGAACGCCTGATAGGGGCGCTGGAACGCACCCAGTTCGGGGTTGGCATTGAAGTCGAAAATCGGATTGTCGTCCTGGTACTTCTTCACGTCGTAGTTGTTCGCGTTCCCGTACGCGCCCACCTTGACGACGTGATCGCCTGCGAACTTGAGATTCAAGACGCTGAAGTCCTCACGGATGGTGAACCGCTTCTGGTCGAAGTCCTGGTGGTTGCTGCCCCCGCCGATCTGGAGGGCGTTCTCGTAGTTCTGGCCGATGACATTCGGGTTCGAGGGGCGCGGATTCCAGCGATAGTTCTGGTAAGACACGGTCGTCTCGGACATGTAGCTGCTGCTGACCATCGTGTTCTTGACCTGCGCGTTCCAGACACTGTTCTCGATGTCGTTGGCGCTCAGGATGCTGGTCTGTCCGCCGAAGTCGCGGATCTCATGCTCCTTGCGGTAGTAGCCGCTCGTGTCGACGGTGTCCGACGGGGCTGCCTGCCACGACAACTTCGCGAACCCGAGGTTGGAGCGGAAGGGGCTCGTGAAGTTGCCCACTTGGGCCTGAAGCGTCGCCAGTACGGCTGGAGGAACGAGATTGGCCTGGGATCCGAGCGCCACGTTGTTCGCGCGGTCCTGGTCGTTCAGCTCGTAGGAGGCGAAGAAGTGGAGCGTGTCCTTGAGGATCGGTCCGCCCATGTCGAAGCCAGCCTGATAGCGCTTGTAATCGGGCTTCGTGGCGTTGGGAACGTGGGCCGTACCGCATCGGCCGTTCACCGTTTGCGAGCAGTCGTCGAACGCGACGAAGTTCTTGCCCTGGTACTCGCCGAAGGCGTCGCCGTGAAAGTCGTTTCCGCCGGACTTCGTGACCGCCGTGACGATCGCGCTCGATGACTTTTCGTACTCGGCCTTGAAGTTCTGAGAGATCACGCGGAATTCCTGGACCGCGTTCTGGGGAAACGGATTGCCACGGCTCGAGTCCTGCCCCGCGATGCCGTTCTGGAGGACGTCGTTCTTGAAGCTCGTGCCGTCGATGAAGATGTTGACGGCGTTGCCGTCGACCGCCCCTGCGGTGATGGTCTTGCTGTTGGTCGAATCGTTGTACCGGACGCCCGGAGCGAGCGCGGCAAACGCGAGGAAGTTCCGGTTGTCCTGGGGCAGCTGCTTGAGCTGCTGTTCCGTCACGTTCGTCGCGAGCTCATTCGATTTGGTCTCGATGACCGGCGCCTCACCGCTAACGGTGACGGAAGCCTCGGCGCGGGCGGACAGAGACATCCTGATGTCCATGCCCTGGGTCTCGCCGAGAAGCACCCGCGTCTTGCGGGTGACCGTTCCAAAGCTCGCCAGCTCGAACGTCACGGTGTAGGGGCCGGGCTGCAGGGACAGGTTGAAGAATCCCGACGTCCCGGTCGTGGCCGCCTGACGGAAGCCGGTGTCGTCGTTGACGGCCGTCACGGTCGTCCCCGGCAACAGGCCGCCCGTTTCATCGGTTACGTTCCCTCGCAGCGTGCCCGTCGTCGTCTGGGCGATGGCGCTGGCGCACGCGACACCGACCAGAAGCAGTCCCATCATCCAATTTCGCCAACCCGATCGGACT
>JBBSEW010000075.1:0-16707 GCA_038239305.1 Thermoanaerobaculia bacterium
CGGAGCTTCGCCGGCGATTCACTAGTTTGGAGCGGGCGACCCCCTCACCCCGGCCCTCTCCCGCCGGGAGAGGGGAGGATGCCCGCTCGCCGCCGCTGAGCTCCCGATCCTCCGATGACGGCGATCGCACGAGCGCTTCACATAAAGCCTCACGGGAGCCGGCGGCCGGCGGAGCCTCCGGGACGAGGCCATGAGAGAGGGAGCACGCCAGACTGGAGCTATCGCCTGTCTGCGGCTGCGACCGAACGACGAGCGGTGGCCAGGGCTTTCCCCTCAGCACCGAGGCCGCCGCGTGCCTCGGACGGGAGGCGGAGCCGGGGGCGGGCGGATCTTCCGCCGAGCAATCTCGAGGATTGAATCCTCTCCACGGCTGGGGACGGTGGCTGAGACTAGCCGGAGGTTCCGAGCTTCCACCGAAAATCCCGAGGATTGAAGTCACCCCAACCGGGGACTGGGGCTCCGACTCACAGGACCGTCACGCGGATGGTGCGGGCGACGCCCCTCACCCCGGCCCACTCCCGTCGGGAGAGGGGGAAGACGCCGGCCGCTCGCCCGCCGCTGAGCTACCGATCCTCCGATGAGGCGATCGCCCGATCGCGCCGCGCCCCTACTTGATGTTGAGAAGCTCGACCTCGAAGAGCAGCGTCGAATTGGGCGGGATGACGGGCGGGTACCCTCTCTCGCCGTAGCCGAGCTGCGGAGGGACGAGAAGCGTCCTCTTTCCCCCCACCTTCATCGTCGCGATGCCCTCGTTCTAGCCCTTGATGACCCGCCCGCCCAGGGAGAACTCGAACGGCGCGCCGTGGTCGAGGGAGCTGTCGAACTTCTTGCCCTTCGCGCCGTTCTCCCAGAGCCAGCCCGTGTAGTTCATGACGCAGGTCTGTCCGGTTTTCGGCGACGCGCCGGTGCCGACGACGGTGTCCTCGTACTGCAGGCCGGTCGGAGTCTTTGTCATTTTCGACTCGCTCTTCTTCTCCGCTTCCTTTGTCGGCGCGGGGTCTTGCGGGGTGCCGAACGCGGGCAGGGCGGACAGCGCCAGGACCGCGGCAGCCGTCCCCATCCACGACATCGTCTTCTTCATGCGCATGGTTCCTTCTTCCTCATTTCCGAATTCGTCGATCGCGGCCGGAATAGTAGCCGACGTTCTTTCACCGGCTGCCTGCTCCGCGGCTCAGTCCGCCCGTGGATAGCTCTTCAGGATGCCCTTCTCCGTCATCAGCTTCTCGATCCGGTCGATGTCGCGGGGCGCGAAGTCGGAGAGGATTTCGGTGCCCTTTTCCGTGATCACGATCACGTCTTCCAGGCGGACGTAGATCTTCTCCTCCGGCACGCGCAGCGCAGGCTCGATCGTGAAGACCATGCCGGCCTTCAACGGGCCCGAATGCGGACCGTCGTCGTGCGTCGCCATACCGACCCAGTGGCCGAGGGCCGCCTCGGGCCGATCGGCGCCTTTGTGGTACTCGTCCACGAACGCCTTCGCGCCCGCCGCGTAGATGTCCTTCGAGAACTTCGCCGAAGCGAGGAGCGCGTCCATCTTCTTCGCGGCGTCCTGCATGCACTGCTGGGCGGTGACACCCGGGCGGATGGAGTGGAGGATCGCTTCGTAGCACGCGAGGTAGAACCCGTAGAGCTCGCGCTGCCACGTCGAGAACTTTCCGTTCACGGGAAACATACGCGTCACGTCGCTCTGCGCGTAGCCGACGTCGGGCGCGAAGTCCATCAGGAGAAAATCGCCGTTCTCCATTTTCCGCTTGCCCGCGTTGTAGTGCGGCCACCAGGCGTTGTGACCGCTCGCGATGAGCGAGTAGTACGACTCGCCCTGCGCGCCGTTGCGGAAATAGATGAACTTCGCCATGCCGTCGAGCTCCCGTTCGTACTGACCGGGCTGGACGGAGCGCATCCCTTCCATCAGCGCGAGACCCGCGAGCTTCGCCGCGCGGCGCAGCATCGTGATCTCTCGCGGGCTCTTGATCAGGCGCGCGTCGTCGAGAGCCGGCGACAAATCCTTGATCTCGAAACGGGGAAACCGCTCGCGCACGAGCGCCGCGAACCGCCCCTCGCGCGACGGGCTCCCGTCGAACGGGTCCGATCCGATCTCGGCGATCCTCCGCAGTCCCAGGTCGCGGCTGACCGCGAAGCCCTCCGCGGGAGCGAGGGGCGACCACAGGGAGTGCGGGCCTCCCTGGACGTAGCGGCCGAGCGTTTCGGCCAGGAGGTCCGTACCGAGCACCGCCTCGACGCCCGTCATCTTCTGGATTTCCTCGGCGTCGTCGGAGGACCACATCTTCCCTTCGCCGCGCTCGCGGCCCGCGTTGCGGTGAGGAAGAAAGAGAGTCGCGCGCCGGCGTCCGCCGTCGAGCAGCAGGTACGCGTTGGGAACCTCGACGCCGCACAGGTAGTAGAAGTCGTTCGATTGTCGGAAGCGCACGTAACCGACGGGCGTTTCGGCGCCCTGCACGACGGCGATGCCGTCCTTGCCGACGGCGTCGTACATCGCGTTGCGCCGCGCGGAAAACTCTTCCGGCGGATAGTCGGTCGTGAAGGGCGGGAACCCTTCCTGCGCGAGGCCCGAGGCAGCGATCAGGAACAAGATCCCGGCGAGTCGGACCCGAAGTGTCATGGCGCTTCCTCCAAAAAAGAATCGAAGGGCGATCATACGGGGGCGGAGGGGGAAGGTCGAAGAAGGACTTTTTTCACTCCCGGCCGCGTCGCGAACGCCAGCGCGCGAACTGCCTGCGAAAGGGGAAACTGCGCGGAGACGAGATCCTTTACATCGACCTGGCGGGCGCGCAGCAGGGCGAGCGCCGGCTCGAAGCGTCCGCACCGGGATCCGACGACGGTGACCTCGTTGACCACGAGAGGGGCCGCGTCGAAACGCGCCGGGGCGTGGTGCGTCGTCTTCCAGACGATCGTGCCGCGGGGCCGGACGAGCTCGAGCGCCCGGGGCATGCCCTCGGGAGAGCCGGTCGCTTCGACCACGAGGTCGAAGGAGCCTCGCCGGGCGCGGCCTCCGCGGCCGAGACGGGAGACCCGCGCGCCCGCCGTCTCGAGCACCCGGGCAGCGAGCGATCCGAGCTTTCCGACGCCGAGAACGGCGGCGTTCGTGCCGCGCGATACGGAGACCTGATCGAGGATCTCGCAGGCGGCGGCGAGCGGCTCCGTGAAGACGGCTTCCTCGTCCGACAGCTCCGGCGGGACCTCCCGCAGGTTCGACTCGGGCAGCGTCAGGAATTCCGCGTGCGCGCCCGGGTGACCCAGGATCCCGAGGACCCGCCGCCGGGGGCAGTGTCGCGCGAGGCCGCTGGCGCAGGCGTCGCATCGCCCGCAGCCCATATTGATCTCGCCGACGACGCGCCGTCCCTTCCACTTCGATCCTGGCGGGCCCTCGACGCGTCCGACGAATTCGTGCCCCGGAATGCCTGAGAAGCCGTGATATCCGCGCCGCAGCTCGAGGTCCGTGTTGCAGATGCCCGAGAGAAGGACGCGCACGAGCGCGAAGCCTGGGCGCGGCCGCGGAACCCGAACCTCCGCGACGGCGGCGTGCCCGTCCGCGAAGACGAGCGCTTTCACGGCCCGGGGGCCGGCGAGCTCCGACCCTTCTCGCTCGTCCTCGAGATCCTCATCGCGGCGCGGCGCCGCCGACATCGGACAGCGCCTTCTCGGCTTCCGCCAGGAGAGCGTCGGGGCCGACGGGCGAGCCCGTGGCGCGCTTCATCCAGAGATCGGGGGCGATGCGGCCCGCCGTCGCCATGCGCTCGAATTCGGCGCCGAGGTCGCCCGCGCTTTCGATCTTGCGCTCGATCTGGAACGCGATCATGTGCCCGAGCGGATAGTCGGGCAGGTAGAGAACCGAGTCGATCATGTGGGAGTAGACAGCGAGGAGCGTCACGTCCTTCCGGCCGAAGACGGGCGCGTAGAAACGGTTCCAGATGCCGCGCGCGATCTCGAGCGTCGCGCCCTTCAGCTCGGCCGGAGTCGCCTGCGGATGGGCATACATCCAGCTCCAGACGTCCATGTCGACGAGCGCGACGCCGGCGATCTCGTAGGTTCCCCAGAAGTCGTTCAGGGTCTGGAGAGCCCGCGCCTTCGCGTCCGGCCGGGCGAGCCCGAGGAGCTCCAGGTCGCGCGCCTGAAAAACGAACGCGAGCGCCTCCGTGAAGGCGTTGTTGGGGACGCCCTGCAGCAGCGTGTGGTCGATCGATTCGAGGGAGAACGTCTGCTCGACCGTGTGGCCCATCTCGTGGACGGCGATATTGAAGGCCTTGTAGTTCATGCCGTTCTTCTCGACGCGCGTGCGCAGGTGCGCCTCGTCTCCACGGCGGGTCGCGCCGAGCGCGTGTCCAGATCCACGCGCCGCGTCCACGGCGATGTGCGCGGCCAGCCAGTCGGCTTTCTCCGGCGTGAAACCGAGGTGCCGCAGGAGATTCGGGATGTCTTTCTTGTACGCCTCGGCCGTGGGGTAGCGCCGGCGGACCATTTCGTCGAGCTCGGACTCCGGATAGGGGCTCTTCGCACGGAACCCGGAGTACCAGACGTCGAAAGGCTCCAGCGGTCGGCCGAGGCGGGCAGCGATCAGTCGCGCGGTCCGCGCGACGAGCGGAGAGGAGAGGACGCGCTCGAGCATGGCCCGGAACCGCGGCTCCGGGATCTCGCGATCGTCGTCGAACCGGCGGGCCGGAAGCGTCGGCGCGGTGGGCGAATAGGGATCAGCCATCCGCGCCGCGTGGAACACGGCAAGCAGCCGCGCGTATCGCGTGTCGGGCTCGGGACCCGCCGCCGTGCTCCTTCCGGGAGGAAGCGGCCGGTCGGAATCCGTCACGGTCGAGGGCCGGACCGCGTTCGTGAACGGATTCCAGTTGACTCCCGGATTGTCGACGGCGGCCTGCGGAATCGTCTGGGAGACGATCCGCTCCATCACCTTCTCGATCGTCCGCTGCTTCGCCAGGCCGTGTTCGTTGTCGTCGTAATCGGATTTGATCTCGTCGCGAAGATTCCAGTGCGACAGCAGGCGCATTGCGGCCGGGAAAAGCCGCGCGCCCCGGTCGTCGACGAGATGGTGCATCCAGACGTTGTATTCGGCGATGTACCGGGCCGCGTCGGACTGGGCCTGGCTGTTGGCGAGGTTGACCTCCGCGGGAACGCGCCGTCCGAAGCGCTGCGCGAGCCGGGCCTCGGCCCACTCGCGTCGGGACCACGAGCCGCCCTTTCCGAGCCGCTCCTCGAGTGTCGTGAGCGGGAAGTTGAGGAGGACCGTGAAGGCAACCTTGTTCGCGAAAAAGTCGTCGCTCACGTGCGCCGCGGGGTCGTAACCGCCGAGCGCGTCGTCGATCGGAATCAGGGGCCCCATGTCGAGATCGGACGGCCGGCGCAGGTCTCGCGAGATCTCGAGCATGTGGCCGTCCAGGATCTCCATCGCGGTCTCGAGCCGCGAAAAGAGCGCGTCGCGCGCCGCGGCGTCTCCCGCGAACTGCTCGCGGGCGAATTGCGCGAACGCGGCGGGATCGCCGTCCGAGGGCTTCCAGAATTCCGAGGCCTGGCGCAGGCCGCGCGCGATGCGCTCCCGCTGTCCGGCTCCGTATCGGGTGACGAGCTCCTGTTCGATCGAGGGGAGATTCATGAGCGCCTTTCCGCCGGCGGGCGCGGCGGCGGTCTGCGCCGGCAAGCCCCGGGTCGCGAGAAACGCGAGCACGGCGAGAGCGAATGAAAGCCGAAGCGGAAGCGACGGGCGCCTGAGATTGCGAAGACCGGCCACACTCCCTCCGAATTTTCCGCGATTCTAGCCTGTCGTGGGGGCGGCGAATCACGCGCGCGATCCCCGATTCCGCCGGCGTGTCAAGATTCCGCGCTCACCATGGACGAGCGCCAGATTCCGCTCTTTGCGAAGGAGCCGTCTCCGAGCCGGCCCGCTCGCGCCGTGTCGCCCTCCGACTCCGCGCGACGCGTCGAGCGGGAACGGGAAGAGGCGGCTGCGATCGCCGCCCGGATCCCGGGAAACGTCCGGTTCGGCACGAGCTCGTGGAGCTTTCCGGGATGGGAGGGCATCGTGTATCCGCGGAAAGCATCGGCATCCGCCCTCGCGCGCGAAGGGCTGGTCGAATACGCGCGGCATCCACTGCTCCGGACCGTCGGGATCGACCGCGGCTTCTACGCGCCGATCCCGCGCGAGGATCTGCTCCGCTACGCGGATCAGCTTCCGCCCGGCTTTCCCTGTTGCGCCAAGGCGCCGGAATCCGTCACGGGATTCGTCCTGTCAGCCAGCGGCAGCGGCGGCGGCGGCGGTGCGCGTCCGGGAGCTCCGAATCCTTCCTATCTCGACTCGAACGTCTTCGAGAAGGAGATGCTCGCGCCGTTTCGCGACGCCTTCCGCGCGAACACGGGCCCGTTCCTTCTCCAGTTTCCGCCGGCGCCGCGAGGCAGCGGACTTTCCCCGCGCGAGTTCGCGGAGCGTCTCGACGCATTCCTCGGCGCCCTGCCGCGGGAGTTCTCCTACGCGGTGGAGCTTCGCGAGCCCCGGCTCCTCACCGAGGAGTACGGGCGCGTCCTCGGCCAGCGCGGCGCCGCGCACGTGTACAACGCCGCGACGGCGATGCCCGCGCCGGGCGAGCAGGCGGAGCGGATCTCTCCGGCGTCCGCGCCCTTTGCCGTCGTGCGCCTGCTGCTGAAGCCCGGAACGTCCTACAACGATCGCCGCGAGGAGTTCGCTCCATTCCACCGGATCGTGGATCCCGATCCCGATATCCGTCAGCAGGTCGTGGCGATCGTGCGCGCCGCCGCCGTCGCGGATCGTCCCGTGTCCGTGCTCGTCAACAACAAGGCGGAAGGATGCGCGCCCGCGACGATCCGCGCGCTCGCCGAGGAGCTCGCCCGAGAGCTGGCGAACGCGCCGGGATAGCGGTCAGAACTTCGCGGCGGCCACCTTCTGGATCGACTTCACGAGGCCGTCGAAGGCCCGCTCGTTGGCCGTGATCGTCGCCGCGGGGCCGGTGCACTTGAAGAACACGAGGCCGCCGGGCGCCTCGACGATGGCGCCGATCAGGCGATATCCCGGCTTCTTGCCCTGCGACTGCATCATGGGACCGGAGGGCGCGAGGTAGGTGCCGCCCGTTTCGACGAGATGGACCGGGAGCCCCGAGATGGTGACGACGGCCGTCTTCGCCTTCGGTGCACCTTCGAACTGCGTCGACCACCGTGCGATGTTGTCGTCCGCGGTCCCCCCCTGGCCCTTGCCGAAATAGAAGACTCCGCACTCGCCGGCGTCGGTGCCCTTCCCGGGGATTGTGTACGTCGCAACCCGCATGGCGCGCGCCGGCTGTTCCGACCACCCGGCGGGAATCGTCCAGCGGATTCCGGCGGAGCTATCTCCCTGGGCCGCGTCGAGCCACGCGGCGGTGAAGATCGAGGCAACGGCGAGTAAGAGCGTGAGGACGATGCGAGAGCGGGCACGAGCGGTCATACGGTTCCTCCGGTGTCGGCGGCGGGCCTTCCGGCGATCATAGCGGGAGTGAGCGATCGTCCGGGGAGGACTCTCGGGATCGGAGGAGCGGCACGTTTGGCGGGAGCTTCCTCGCCCTTCAAGGCCGTCGCCGCGAGAAGGACCGCCAGCAGATACAGGAGGACCAGGAACACGAGCTTCCGCCTCGAGCCCGCACCCGCTGCCACCCTCCTGAGACGCTCCGTTCGTGGAAAGGTTAGCCGGGATGACGGACCATTTCGTCGCTTTCTCACCTTTTGATGGTGTTCCCTCTTTGGATCCTGCCGCTCCTGTCTCCTCCCGGGTCAGCATCCGAGACCCGATGTAGCATTCCGTCTCGAATGAGCGGTCCTGGAGCGGAGGCGGGCATTCTCTGTCCGGGTTGCTCGGCTCCGGTTCCGCCGGACTCCCGGTTCTGTCCATCCTGCGGCGAGTCGGTTTCGGAGATCTCGCAGATGGCGACCGGGCTCGCCGCCCCGCCGACGCCCGCGCATCCGCACGCGAGCTCGTCGGCATCCTCCGGCTCTCGCAGTCCGACGAACACCGCTGCCGCTCGTTCGGGCTCGCAAACCTCGATCGGCCGCATCGCCCTCACGAGCGACGCGGCGGGATTCGCTCCGGGCACGGTGGTGGGCGAGCGCTACCGGGTGATCGGGTTGCTCGGCCGCGGAGGGATGGGCGAGGTCTACCGCGCCGACGATCTGAAGCTCGGCCAGCCGGTCGCGCTGAAGTTTCTGCCGCGGGGGCTCTCGGAAGACCCGATGCGTCTCGAACGCTTCTACGCGGAGGTCCGCATCGCGCGGCAGGTGTCCCATCCCAACGTCTGCCGCGTGTACGACGTCGGCGAGATCGACGGACAGACCTACCTGTCGATGGAGTACGTGGACGGGGAAGACCTCGCGTCGCTCCTCAAGCGGATCGGCCGTCTGCCGCACGACAAGGCGATCGAGCTCGCGCGTCAGATGTGCGCCGGCGTCGCCGCGGCCCACGACAAGGGCGTCCTCCACCGCGATCTCAAGCCGGCGAACGTGATGATCGACGGCCGCGGGCGCGCCCGGATCACGGACTTCGGTCTCGCGGTCGCCGCAGGCGAGAACACGGAAGGGGAGCTTTCGGGGACTCCCGCGTACATGGCGCCCGAACAGCTCTCCGGCCGCGGCGCGTCGGTTCAGAGCGACGTCTATTCGCTCGGCCTCGTCCTCTACGAGCTCTTCACCGGCCGCCGGGCGTTCTCGGCCTCGACGCTCGCGGAGCTGAAGGAAGTGAAGAGCATGCCGCCGGTCGCGCTCACGGAGGTCACTCGTGAGGTGGACCCCGCGGTCGATCGCGCGATCCTGCGATGCCTCGAGCCCGATCCGCGCAACCGTCCCGCGTCGGTCCTGCAGCTCTCGGCGTCACTACCCGGCGGAGATCCCCTCGCGGCCGCGCTCGCGGCGGGCGAGACGCCGTCACCCGAGATGGTCGCCGCCTCCGGTGAGTCGCAGGCGCTGCGGCCGGCGGTCGCGTGGGCGCTTCTCGCCGGGACTCTCCTCTCCTTGCTCCTCGGGATTCCTCTCGAGGAGAGAGTCCGGATCGACGGGCTCGTGCGCCTGGAGAAGCCGCCGGAAGTTCTCGCCGACCGGGCCCGCGAGATCCTGAAATCGATCGGAAACGACGCCGCGGCGGCCGATTCGGCATCCGGTTTCGGCCAGAACAGCGAGTTCATCCGCTATCTCTCGCAAACCGATCCCTCCGCCGCACGCTGGAAAGGCGTGACGACCGGCCCCGTGGTCTTCTGGTACCGCCAGAGCCCGAGAACGCTCGAGGTGCGCCGCTTTCTGGCCGGCGCGTTCTACGGGGGGGTCGTCACCGTGTCCGATCCTCCGAATGACGTGCCGGGGATGACGACCATCCGGCTCAATCCGCAAGGCGAGCTCACGGGACTGCTGGTAGTCCCGCCCCAAGCCGACGAACCGGGAACGCCTTCGTCGGAGGCACGCAAACCGGTGGACTGGGATCCTCTCTTCCGGGCAGCGGGCCTCGACCGCTCGCAATGGACTCCCGCGGAATCCCTCTGGACGCCTCGCGTCTACTCGGACGAGCGCGCGGCGTGGACGGGCGCCCTCGCCCAGAGGCCCCGCGTGCCCGTCCGGATCGAGGCCTCCGCCCGGCGCGGCCGTCCCGTCACCTTCGACGTCATCGGCCCATGGTCGCAGCCGGCCCGCATCGTGCCGATCACGCTGGGCGTCGGGAACACCATCGCGCAGGGAATCTTCATCGTGCTCTTCTTTTCGCTGCTGATCTCCGGAGGCCTTCTGGCGCGCCGCAATCTCCGGGTTGGCCGGGGGAACCGCCCGGGGGCGTTGCGTGTCAGCGTCGCGATGTTCGCGTGTCTCCTCCTCGCCTGGTTGGTCGGATCGCACCACGTCGCTTCTCTCTCGGAGTTCGGCCTGTTTCTCAACTTCGCGAGCTGGGCCCTGTTCGTGGCCGCCTGCCTTTGGGCTCTCTATATTGCCCTCGAGCCGTTCGTGCGTCGGCGGAGCCCCCACTCGATCGTGTCGTGGACCCGTCTGCTGGGCGGAGATTTCCAGGATCCCGTCGTCGGACGCGACGTGCTCGTCGGCGGGGCCGCGGCGGCCGCGATGTTTCTGCTGCAGGCCGTGGTGACGAACGTGCCGGGCTGGCTCGGACAACCGGTTCCTTTCCCCGACTTGCTCGACGCCCGAACGCTCGATGGATTCGGAGGCGGAGCGGCGATGATCCTGTCGAACCTGCCGATCAGCGTGTTCTTCGGGTTCGCCTTCGTCTTCTTCCTGTTCGCCCTGCGCATGATCCTGAAGAGTACGATCGCGGCGGCCGTGGTGTTCGGTCTCGTCCTGGGGGCGGCGAACGTCCTGCAATCGGACGCTCCTCTCCTCGGAGCGGCTGGCTACTTCGTATTTCTGGCGATCACGCTCGTCGTGCTCGTGCGGTTCGGCCTCCTCGCCACTGTCGCGATGTATTTCGTCGTGACGGTCCTCGGAAGCTTTCCCGTCACGTTCCGTGGAACCTGGTATGCAAGCTCCGGATGGATGAGTGTCGCCGTGTGCGCCGCGATCTTCGTGTACGCCTTCCGGACTTCGGTCGGGGGCCAGCCCGTTTTCGGCTCGATGTCGCGGGCAGATTGACTGCCGTCGGATGTCCTCTCCCGGCTGTCCGCTCGGAACGCGAACGGCACGTGCGGGGAGAATCCCGGCTGGCCCTTTCTCGGGAGCGCCCCACCTCGCCGGCGCCTGCTCTGCCGGTGTCGTGACCGTTTCCGAACTGCCGGACAGGGATTCGGGCTAACATCGGCCCGCTCCCAATCTCAAAAGGAAATAAACATGAAACTCAATCGAAAGTACGCAGGGGCTATCGTTCTGGCCTTTTCCGCCGTCGCCGCAGCCGCGACACTGACCAAAGACCCTCTCACGGGCCTGCCCCTGATGCCGGGAGCCGGCGGTCCGCTCGGCGGGAACGAACCGATGAAAATGGATGACTCGCAAATCTGCGGCAGCAAGGTGCAGGCAGAATTCTATTCGGTGTCGAATTCCAAGGTCAGTGTCACCCTGAACTGGTATGCATCCAGGCTCGCGGGCTTCAAGAAGACGCACGGATTCGCCGATGGACGATCGCAGGATGCGTTTTACAGCGCAGACGGAACAATGGTGGTCGCCGTGACGGGAGAGCGAGGCAAGGAAGGCGAAGACACACAAGTAGATGGGATTTCGTACACGCGATTTCAGCCCGGGCTTCCTGCGAAGACGATTATTGGGATCAATCAGCACAACGTCGTCTGCAACTGACGAGAGTGGAGAACGGTCTGCAGCACGCCGACGACGGCGCGGGGGGGCAGTCTTCGCCTCGGGTAAACCGGCGCAAGCGGAATGGAATCCCCGCCGAGAGCTCACGAACCTTCGTCGAGCCTCCGCAGGCCGAGCGTGCGATCTTTATCGCATCGCTTCCATGGGCGACAGTCGGGACGCGCGGATGGCCGGATACATCCCGAACACCACGGCGAGCAGGAGCGCAATTCCCCACGCGATGAGCAGGCCGACGGGATTGACGACGAGGCCGTAGGGGAACTTCGAGGAGAGCGCCTTGCAGACGCCGGCGCCGAAGGCCGTTCCGACGGACGCTCCGACCGCGGCAAGTACGCAGGCCTCGAGGAGGAACTGGACGAACACTTCGCCGTCCGAGGCGCCCATCGCCTTGCGCAGGCCGATCTCGTAGCGCCGGTCTGAGAACGAGATCAGCATGACGGACAGCACGCCGACTCCGCCCACGAGGAGGACGGTGCCCGCGAGGCTCATGAGCACGACGGTCCATCCATGCATCTGGTTGAGGAAGTTCTGCCACGACCGCGCGCTCTCCGCTTCCAGGTCGACGATCTCGACGTCCTCGATCCCGTGGTGCGCTTCCCGTGTGCGGCCGAGGAGCATCGCGGAGATCTCGCCGAGGTCCTTCTTCGACTTCAGCTTCACGGCGACCTGGGCGAGCTTGTGGTTGGCGTCCATCCGGTCCATGTACGTCTCGAGCGGTATCTGGATCCCGTTCGCGTCGTACCAGTTCTCG
Organism: Thermoanaerobaculia bacterium; assembly: GCA_038239305.1. Taxonomy (GTDB): domain Bacteria; phylum Acidobacteriota; class Thermoanaerobaculia; order UBA5066; family Gp7-AA6; genus JALYUA01. The sequence goes on from JBBSEW010000075.1 coordinate 12,044, forward strand.
TCCGAAAAGAGCTGGCCGGGCGCCTGCACGCCGACGATCCGGAACGGAATGCCCTCGACCTGGATGTCGCGCCCGACCGGATCGGATCCGCCGAAGAGCTTCGAGGCCAGGGTGGCTCCCACGACGGCGACCGTCGAGCGCCGCTTCTCGTCGTTTTCGGTCAGCCCGCGGCCGAGCCCGATCGGCCGGTTCATGAGCGACGCGTACTCGTGCGTCACTCCCATCACGAACATCCGCTCGCTGCCTCCCGAGATCCGCACGGCCGACTGTTTCTGCGCGCGCGGGATGAATCCGAGGACCTTCGGGTTCGGCGCGGCGATGCGGGCGAGATCCTCGTAGCGCAGGCCGGGGCTCATCGCGAATCGCTTCTGTTCTTCCGTGGTCTCGGGCGTCTTCGGCGCCACCATGACGGTGCCGTCCCAGCTCATCCCGGCGAAGCCCGTGGCGATCCGGTCCATGACGCCGTCGAGGACCGAGGTCATGACGACGAGCGCGAACACGCCGAGCATGAGGAGCGTCAGTGTCAGCGTCGAACGGAGCTTGTGCGCCCACAGCTCGACGAAACCGCCGCGGATTACCTCTCCGTAGATCCCGAGGTGCGCGCGAACGGAAAGGCGGCGGCCGCGCTCGCGCTCGCGCGGGGAGGGGACGGAGAGGGCTTCGGTCGACATTTGCGGCGTCCTACTCGTACCGCAGCGCTTCCATCGGCGAGAGACGGCTCGCCTTAAAAGCGGGGTAGAGGGCAAACACGAACCCGAACGCGGTGGCGAGGCCGTAGGCCCAGAGGAAGCTCTTCGGTTGCATGAAGAGCGGAACCCCGAGCGACGACGTGATGATCTTCGAGAACGCGACCCCGATGACGAGCCCGACGAGGCTGCCGAGCGCCGTGAGCACGAACGCTTCCGTCATGAACTCCTTGAAGATCTCGCGGCCGGACGCGCCGATCGCCATCTTGACGCCGACCTCGCGCACGCGCTCCTTCAGGGTCGCCATCTGGATGTTGACGTTCACCATGCCGCCGCCGATGAGCGACAGCACGCCCGAGAGCATGAAGACAATGTTGTAAACGTCCCCCTGGCTGCGCTGCTTCTTCACGCGCGCGGCCACGTCGTCCAGCCGGAAATCCTCCTGCTGGCGATGGTTCGCCTTCAGCATCGTGGAAAGGCTCTTGGAGAAGGCGGACATCGCGTCGAGGTTGCGGATGCGAAACGTCACGCGGTCGAGCCGCTGGTAACTGTCGCCCTGGAAGCGCCGTGCGACGAGCGTTGCGGGCAGGCAGACGATTCGGTTGCGCCGCCGGAAGATGTTGCGGCCCGAGTCGCGGAACCGGAAGACCCGCTCCTGCAGCACGCCGACGACCTGCACCGGCGTGTCGCCGACGCGCAGAGTGCGGCCGACCGCCTGTCCGTCCGGAAAGAACGTCTCAACGGCTTCGCTTCCGAGGATCGCGACGGGCGCCGCCGACGCGAGGTCTTCCGTCGTGAAGGCGCGTCCGCGAGCGATCGCGTAGCCGTCCGTCGGCAGATAGTCGCCCCCGATGCCCACGACCGGCCGTTCCTGGTCCGCGAAAGCCGACCGCACGCGCGCGCGGGCGTTCTTGACCTGGCTGATGCCCGAGACGGCCTTCTGATCGATGTCGCCGCCGTCCACCGCGTCGTCTCGCCGCAGGCCGAGGTTCGCAGTCTGGAGCGCGGTCGGACTGCCGTCCCGCACGACGGCGGATGGCTGCACGTTCAGCTTGTCGAGCCCGCCGAGGCGCACGTAAAGCTCATCCGACCGCTTGCGCTGGCTGTCCGAGATGGAGAATCCGCCCAGCACCGAGGCGACGCCGAGCATCACGCCGAGCGCCTGCAGGGTGGCCCGGCCGAGGTTCTCCCGGATCTCGACCCAGCTGTTGCGCAGCCGTTCGGTGAAGGCGCCGGTGGCCATTACGCCCTTCCGGAAGTGCGGATCCCGGGCACGTCAGGCCGCCTCGGCCTGGCGGATCAAGCCGTCGTGGATCTCGACCTGGCGCCCCGCGAGCGTCGCGATCGAGAGGTCGTGCGTGACGATCACGATCGTGTTGCCCTGGCGGTGGAGCTCCGAGAAAAGCTCGAGGACTTCCTGTCCCGTGTGCGAGTCGAGAGCTCCGGTGGGCTCGTCGGCGAGGAGGAGCGACGGCCGGTTGGCGAGCGCGCGCGCGACGGCGACGCGCTGCCGCTGTCCGCCGGAGAGCGCCGCCGGCAGGACCTTTGCCTTCTCCGCGATCCCGACCTTCTCGAGGAGCTCCATCGCCCGCGCGCGCCGCGCCTTCTTTCCGACGCCGGCGTAGAGCATCGGCAGCTCGACGTTGCGCGCGACCGAAGCCTTCGGCAGCAGGTTGTACTGCTGGAAGACGAACCCGATCTTCTCGTTGCGGATGTGCGCTAGCTCGGACCCGGAAAGCCCGTCGACCCGCTCGCCGTCGAGCGTATAGCTGCCGGTGGTCGGCGAATCGAGACACCCGAGGATCGCCATGAGCGTGGACTTGCCCGAGCCCGAAGGCCCGATCAACGCGACGAATTCGCCGCGTGCCACCTCGAGATCGATGCCGCGCAGAGCATGCACGGCGACCCCGCTGGTGCCGTAGGTCTTGGTGAGGGCGCTCGTGTGGATGATGTTAGTCATGGGGAAGTCCGCTATCCGCTGTCTCAGCCGGCGCTCCTGGCCCCGGCTCTCGGGGCTGACGGCCAATAGCTGGCGGCTGACAGCTTCTTCTCAATCGTTATCGTCGTCCTTCTCCACCTTCTTCTTCGACGGATCCTCGAGCGCGACCTGCTCTCCGGGTTTCAAGCCGGCGAGGATCTCGACGCGCTCGAGCGTCGCGACGCCGGCGGAGACGGGAACGACGTCGAAGTATTCCTTCCAGTGGTCCGACAGCCAGATGAACTTGTTGCGGCCCGAGAGGCCGTCGCGCGCCGAAGCGATCAGCGGCGGCTTCAATCCATCCTTGAGGCGGAACGCGACGGTCTGCCCGTCCCGCTTCTGGAGCGCTTCCAGCGGAATCGACACGGCCTTGTCGCGCTTCTCGCCGAGGATCTCGACGTTCGCGCTCATGCCCGTCTTGAACGCCGCGGCGAGCTCCGAGGGCGTGATCTCGATCTTGAAGACCTTGATCTTCTCGATGAGCTCGGCCGCGGGCGAGACGAAAGTGACCTTGCCCGTGAAGGTCTTCTGCGGGTACGCGTCGAGCGTGATGCGGACGGGTTGCCCGACGTGGACTTTCGCGATGTCGACCTCGTTGAGGTTGACGCGGATGATGAGGGTCTTGAGGTCTGCGACGGTGAAGAGGACGGTGCCCGCGTTGAAGGACGACACGCCCGACGTCACCGTCTCGCCGAGCTCGACGCCTTTCTTGATGACGACGCCGGTCATCGGCGCGGAGACGCGCGCCTTCTGCGACGCGGCGTTGCCCGAGATCGGAATGCCGCGGTCCTCGACGATCTGGTAGCGCATCTTCGCGGCGCGCAGCGTCTCGATCGCCTGCTCGCGCTTGTTCTGAACCTGCCGGAATCCATCGCTGCCGAGAAGCCCCTGCTCGAAGAGCGCCTTCTGTGATCCGTACTCGCGCTCGGTGTCCTGCAGCCGGAGCTCGCCTTCCTTCACGGCCGCCTGGACGTCCGACAGCGACTGCGCCTGGTTGACGTCGGGCTCGACTTCCGCGAGCACGTCGCCCGTGTGGACGAACGCGCCCTCGCGGACGTGCAGTGTCAGGACGCGCCCGGAGACGGCGGACTTCACATCGACTTTCGTGACGGGATCGACGACGCCCACTTCCCGGACGCTCACCTGGAGGTCCTCCGCCTGGACCTTGCCGAGGCGGAACGGGCTGTTCTGGGCTTTCGGGTCGGTCTTTCCCTTGCTGCGCATGGCCACGACGGCCCCGGTCGCGAGGAGGACGGCCAGCACCGCGACCCAGATGTATCGCTTCTTCTTTTTCGTCATGCTCATGCTCGGGAAAATGCCTTCCTGCTCCGACGTGGAGGGTGCACCAGTCCAATACGCAGCCTCATAGGGAATGTTCGAAGAGCAACGAACGCCCGCCCCGGATTCTTCCCTGCTTTCCGATCTTCCCCCTCGCCCCCGCGCACGGGGGAGAGGGCCGGGGTGAGGGGGACGTTCTGCCGTCCAGGCTCCGTCGCGCATCGCTCGAGCGCCGGGACGAGACCGCCCCTCACCCTGCTCTCTCCCGCGGGGAGAGGGGAAATGCGCCGGGTCCTTCGATCGGCAGCGGCGCACGTGCTTCGAGGTGAACTCGCGTTCTTCCCCCTCGCCCCCGTGCACGGGGGAGTGTTTAGTCCGGAGAGATGGTGGACAGGTGTTCGGAGACATGGTGGACACATTTGGGGTGGAGGATGGGGCCTGGGGAGGGCCGATCCGATGCCTTGGAACGAGGTATCCATCATGGGTCAGCGTGAGGAGTTTGTGGGTCTGGCGAGCCAGCCCGACAGCAACATCCGGCTTCTGTGCCGGCGTTTCCAGATCAGTCCAACGACCGGGTACAAGTGGCTGAGTCGTTGCGGTGAGCGCGGTCGAGAGGGGCTGTGGGATGAGAGTCGCAAGCCTCATCACAGCCCGCAACGCTGCTCACCTCCGATCGAAGAAGCGGTGCTTCGCCTGCGCGATGAGTATCCCGTCTGGGGAGC
>JBBSEW010000076.1:0-16269 GCA_038239305.1 Thermoanaerobaculia bacterium
AGACGGGCGGCCACATCTATCCCGGCATCGCGCTCGCCCGGGAAATCCGGGAGCGCCGGCCGTCCGTTCCCGTCGTCTTTGTCGGGACGGCCGAGGGTCTGGAAACCCGGCTCGTGCCGGAGGCGGGATTTCGCCTCGAGTCCGTCCGGGCTTCGGGGTTCGTCGGCAAGTCCCTCCCGGCAAAGCTCTCGTCTCTCGGAAACCTGCCGCGAGGCTTTTTCGAGGCGCGCCGGATGCTGCGGCGCCTTCGCGCTCGGTGCGTCGCCGGCATGGGCGGCTATGTGAGCGTGCCCGTGCTTCTCGCCGCCCGGTCCCTCGGTATTCCGACGCTCGTCCACGACTCCGACGCGCTGCCTGGCCTGTCGAGCCGTATGCTCAATCGGATCGCGACCCGGACCGCGGTCGGCCTCGAGGCGGCAAACGCCCGGATGGCTCGGCCGGGGACCGTCACGGGAACGCCCGTGCGAAGCGAATTTTTCGACGCGCCGGCTCTCGGCTTGCGATCGCCTTCGGATCCGCCGCGCGTCCTCGTGTTCGGGGGAAGCCAGGGGTCCGTGGTTCTGAATCGAGCGCTCGCCGCCGCCGCGCCGAGCCTGGCGGGCGGCGGCCTGCAGGTCATCCACCAGACCGGCGAGAAACATCGGGAGGCGACTCGCGCCCTGTACGGCCGGGTCCCCGAAGGCTGGACTCTCGAGCCCTTTCTCCCGCGGCTGTGGGAGCCTCTCGCGTGGGCGGACCTCGTTGTGGCCCGCGCCGGAGCGATGACGCTCGCCGAGCTCGCCGCGTCCGGCCGCCCGGCGGTCCTGGTTCCCTTTGCCGCTGCGGCGCACGGGCATCAGCTCGCCAACGCGCGGGCGTTCTCCGAAGCGGGGGCGGCGGTGACGCTCACCGAGGAAGAGCTCGCCGGAACGCGCCTGGAGGAGACGGTGCGAGCTCTTCTCGCCGATCGCACGCGGCTCGCGGCCATGGGGCTCGCCGCTCGTTCGCTCGCGCGGCCGGACGCGGCGCGCCTCCTGGCGGATCTCCTGTTCGAGGCCGAGGCCGAGGCCGCCGGCATGAGGAGTTCCGCGTGAGATTTCTTCGTTTGAGGCGGCTGCACTTCGTCGGCGCCGGAGGCGTCGGTATGAGCGGGCTCGCGGAGATTCTGCTTCTCTCGACTCCGCTCGAGATCTCGGGCTGCGACCTCGCCCGGTCGGAGAACACCGATCGCCTCACCAAGCTCGGAGCCCGGATCGCCTTCGGTCACGACGCGAGCCACATCCGGGACGCCGATCTCGTCGTGATCTCCTCCGCCGTCGGGGAGTCCAACCCGGAGGTCGCGGCCGCGCGGGAAAAGGGAATCCCGGTGATCCGCCGCGCCGAGATGCTCGCGGAGATCATGCGGTTGAAGCAGGGAGTCGCGATCGGCGGGACCCATGGCAAGACGACCACGACGTCCCTGACCGGAATGGTGCTGACGGAGGCGGGATTCGATCCGACAATCATCGTCGGCGGCCAGGTCCGGATCCTCGGGACGAACGCCCGGCTCGGAAAGGGCGATTTTCTCGTGGCCGAGGCGGACGAATTCGACCGTTCGTTCCTGGAGCTGACGCCCGTCGTCGCCGTGATCACCAACATCGAGGCGGATCATCTCGATTGCTACAAGGACCTGGCCGACATCGAGGATGCGTTCGCGACGTTCGCCAACCGCGTGCCGTTTTATGGAGCGGTCATCGCGTGCGTCGACGATCCCGGCGTTCGCGAGATCCTGCCGCGCGTTAAACGTCGCATCGTGACGTACGGGGAATCGCCCGAGGCGAACGTCCGCGCGCAGGAGACACGGCTCGAGGCCTCGGGCACCGTGTTCGAGGTCTGGGAGGGGGAGACGTGGACTCTCGGAGAGGTGCGCCTGCGCCTGCCGGGCCGTCACAACGTGCTGAATGCCCTCGCGGCGATCGCCGTCGGACGGGAGCTGTCGATCCCGTTTCCGACCATCGCTCGCGCGCTCGCCGAGTTCGAAGGCGTCGTGCGGCGATTCGAGACGAAGGGGGAGCGTCGGGGAGTTCTCGTCGTCGACGACTACGCGCACCACCCCACGGAGATCGCGGCCACTCTCGCGGCGGCCCGCCAGGTGTATCCCGATCGGCGCATCGTGGCCCTCTTTCAGCCTCACCTGTTCTCGCGGACGCGCGATTTTGCGGCGGATTTCGGGAAATCGCTCCTGGCGGCCGACCTGGCGATCGTCACGGACGTCTATCCATCCCGGGAAAAGCCCGTCCCGGGCGTGACGGGGGAGCTGGTGGTCGAAGCCGCCCGGCAGGCGGGCCATTCCGCGGTGGTTTACATGCCGGACAGGAGCCGGATCGGCGCCGAGCTCGAGTCCAGGCTGGTCTCGGGCGACCTCCTCCTCACGATGGGGGCGGGAGACGTCGTGCGGCTCGGCGAGGAGTACCTGAAGCGTGGATAGCGAGCCCCTTTTTCTCCGCAAAGGCAGGGCGGCCGCCCGCAAGAAGCCGCGGCGGTGGCCGCGCCGGACGATCGCGGCGATCCTGGTCGCGGGAGCCTTCGGCGGCGCGTCGCGCTTTCTGAGCGGTCCGCTCTTTTCCGTGCGGCGCTTCGAGATCGCCGGAAACGAGCGCGCCCGCACCGAGGAGCTCCTGCGGGCGCTCGACACCTGGCGCGGCAGAAATCTCGTCATGCTCGACCTCGGCCCCGTCGCGGACCGGCTCGCCGGCGAGCCGTGGGTCGAGCGCGTCACTCTCTCGAAGCGTTTTCCGGACGGGCTCTCGATTCGCGTGACGGAGCGGCGACCGGTCGCGCTCTTCCGCGAAGGCGCGCGACTTCTCTGGCTCGACGCGCGCGGCCGCACGATTGCGCCGTACGATGCGCGCGCCGATCGGGAGGAGTACGTTCTCGTGTCGGGCGATGCGCGCGCTCTCCCCGAGCTCGTCGGACTGCTCGAGGACTTGCGCGAAAAGCGTCCGGAATATTTCTCCGCTCTCTCGGAAATCGCCGCGCTTCCCGACGGCGGTTTCGGTATGATGGATTCCATCTTTCGAAGGCCGGTTCGCGTTCTTCGTCGTGACGCTCCGGAGAAACTGGGCGCGCTCCTGAAAGCGCGCGAGCTCATCGTTCGTCGAGGTTGGGAGGCACGAGCCATAGACCTGCGTTTTTCGGACCGGATCGTTCTCGAAGGCGCCTACGGAGCGGGAAATTCGCTCTGATGGGATGCTTTCGAGTCGGCCCCGGCGTCTCTCGACTTTCCTTCTCGAACCCTCTCCCCGGGAAATCCTGAATGGCCAAACCCGAGAATTTTCTCGTCGCCTGCGACATCGGAACGACCAAGATCTGCGTCCTCATCGGCGAGCAGAACGCCAACGGCACGCTCGACGTGATCGGCAAGGGCACCGCGCCGAATCGCGGAACCCGCAAAGGCAATATCGTCAATGTGGACGCGACGATCGAGGCGATCAAGCGGGCCGCGGAAGAGGCCGAAATCATGGCCGGCGTGCAGATTGCGCGCGCCTGGGTCGGGGTTTCCGGCTCGAATGTCCGGTCCTTCAACAGCCGGGGAGTGGTCGCGGTCGCCGGGAAGGACCGCGAAATTACCCGCGAGGACGTGGTTCGGGTAATCGACGCGGCCCGAGGCGTCCAGATCCCGCAGGATCACGAGGTCATTCACGTCGTGCCGCGGGAGTTCGCGGTCGACGGCCAGGACGGCATCGCCGATCCGGTCGGGATGGTGGGCGCGCGGCTCGAGGCGGACGTCCACGTCGTGACGGCACCCGTGGCGGTCACGCAGAACATCGTCACGTGCACCAACAAGGCCGGGATCGAAGTCGTGCAGCTCGTCCTCGAGCAGTTTGCCGCGGCGGAAGCGGTTCTCACGACGGACGAGAAGGAGCTCGGAATCGGCCTCGTCGACATCGGAGGCGGCACGACCGAGGTGGCGATCTACCACCGCGGCTCGATCGCCCACACGGCGGTGATCCCCATCGGCGGCGACCATTTCACGAACGATCTCGCCGTCGTCCTGCGCGCACCCATCACGGACGCCGAGCGGCTGAAGAAGAAGTTCGGCTCGGCGCTGACGTCGGCCGTCGGGGAAGACGAGATGGTCGAGGTCCCGATGGTGGGAGGTCGCGCGCCGAAGCTGTGCCCGCGCACGACCTTGTCGGAGATTCTTCAGCCCCGGGCGGAGGAGCTGCTCGGACTCGTGCGGGAGGATATCGTCCGGCTCGGTCTCGAAAAGGAGATCCGATCGGGAATCGTCCTCACGGGCGGCGGCGCGGAGCTCGAGGGGATCGTCGAAGTGGCGGAGAGCATCTTCGAGGGACCCGTGCGCCGCGGTGTGCCCGTCGGCGTCGGGGGTCTCGTGGACGTCGTCTCGCGGCCGGAGTGGGCCACCGCGACGGGGCTTCTCCTCTACGGGCATCGGAACAAGGCGGGTCGCCGTCGCGGACGCGGCATCGGACGTATGACGGCGTCGGTATTCAAGTTTTTCGAGAAATTCTTCTGAGCCGGACGTGACGAAGCGGACCGGAACGCGAAATGGACGGAGGGAACAGGCCATGATCGAGTTCGTCGGTGACGAAAAGAACCCCATCTCGATCGAGTTGGAGGGAGGCGACGCCTCGCCCGCCACGATCAAGGTGATCGGCGTCGGCGGGGGCGGCTCGAACGCCGTCAACCGGATGATCGCCGCCGGGGTCCGCGGCGTCGAGTATATGGCCTGCAACACGGATCTGCAGGCGCTGCGAAAGGCGTCGGCCTCGCTCAAGCTGCAGATCGGCTCCCGTCTGACGAAGGGCCTGGGAGCGGGAGCGGATCCCGACGTCGGCCGCAACGCCGCGCTCGAAGACCAGGAGCGGCTCGCGGAGGCGCTGAAAGGCGCCGACATGGTCTTCATCGCCGCCGGGTTGGGCGGCGGAACGGGCTCGGGCGCGGGGCCGATCATCGCGAAGATCGCGGCCGAGTCCGGCGCGCTGACAGTCGCCGTGGTCACGAAACCGTTCGCCTTCGAGGGAAAGAAGCGGATGCGCCAGGCGGAGCGCGCGGCCCGCGAGCTGCGCGATCACGTGGACACGCTGATCACGATACCCAATCAGCGGCTCCTGTCCTTCGTCGAGAACAAGACGCCGCTCGCGGAGTCGTTCAAGATCGCCGATGACGTGCTGCGCCAGGCGATCCAGGGGATTTCCGATCTCATCAACTGTCCGGGCGAGATCAACCTCGACTTCGCGGACGTGAAAAAAATCATGTCGGACATGGGCCGCGCGCTGATGGGGACCGCGACGGCGTCCGGCGAGAACCGTGCCGTTCACGCGGCGCAGGCCGCTATTTCGTCCCCCCTGCTCGAGGATGCGTCGATCGAGGGTGCGCGCGGAGTTCTCATGAACATCACGGGCGGCACGGACCTCACGCTGTTCGAGGTCAATGAGGCCGCGGAGATCATTCAGCAGGCCGCCGATCCGGACGCCGAGATCCTGTTCGGCTGCGTCCACGACGAGAACATGGGCGGATCCGTCAAGGTGACCGTCATCGCGACGGGTTTCGATCGCGCGGAGGACCGGGCCACGGAAGATCTCCAGATCGACGACGAACCCCGACCGACCGCGGTCCGAGCGACGCGGTCGCCGTTTCTCCGCGGAGACGATTCCGGGGGCTTCGGACCGAACGCCTCGTCTTCGAGGGACGATTTCGACATTCCCACAGTCCTGCGTCGTCAGATGGACTGAGTCTCGAAGGGCGCGGGCCCTCGAATCGGGACAATCTCGCGATCTCGCGATCGAATGATCTCGCGATCAATCGAACTATCGAACCAACGGTTATCGGAGAATCGCGGGAATCAGAAGTCAGGCAGGCGCCTCCGCGCCTGAACGGCGCTTTCCCCCGATTCCGCGATATTTCGATGAAACGATTGATCGCGAGATCATGAGATCGCGAGATCGCGAGATCGACACTTTCGCGCCGATCTGCTCATCTAGCCAAACCACTCTTTTTCCTTCCGGATCATCTCCTGTCGCTTCTTCCGCCCCTTGTCCCGCCACTTCTTGTAGGCGTGGGCGATCTTCGGGTGCTTGTGGAGGAAGCGGCGCAGTGCCCGGCGGACCCGCGGGAAGACGAGCGACAGGAAGAGAACGCTCATGATGAAGAACGGGATCTGAGGCACGACTGGCAGGAGAACGCCGATCACGCCGAGGATGAAGAAGAAGATGGCGAGGACGATGTTGTGCGTGCGACTGCGGGCCTTCCGGCGCCGCTTCGGCGCCCGCCCGATACCTGTCTGCGGCCGTCGGGCGCCCGGGACCTTCGTCACGGGAGAACGCTATCAGCAGTCGGCGCGACGGAGTTGCCGCGCCGCAGGGACTATTCCTTTGGCGCTTTTTTCTTCGTCGGCGCTTTCTTCGAGATCCCGAGCACGTCTTCGATCGACCGAAGACGGATCGGCCCGAGCCCGAGAGCGCGGATCTGCGGCTCGATCTTCCGGCGGTCGCCGACCACGACGACGACGGAGTTCCTCGGATCGATCCAGGCCTGAACCGCGGCCCGCACCTGCTCCGGCGTCACCGCCTCGATGCGCGAGACGTAGGTATTGAAGTAGTCGTCCGGCAGCCCGTAGAGGTCGAGATCGCGGATCTTCGACGCGACCTGCGCGTCCGATTCAAAGCCCTGCGGAAACCGAAGGGCGGTATAGCCCTTCGCCCGGCTCAGCTCGTCGGCCGGAATCTCCCCGCGAATCCCCTCGAGCTCGTGGAAGAACTCCGTCAGGGCGGGGCCCGTCTTGTCCGTCTGCACGGCCGCGCGCGCGACGAACGGGCCGGTCGAGATCCGGTAGTCGAAGACGGAAAATGCGCCGTAGGTATAGCCCTTCGTCTCCCGGAGGTTGTGGTTCAGCCGCGCGCTGAAGGACCCTCCCAAAATGGTGTTGCCGATGAGAAGGGGGAAGTAGTCCGGGGTCGCCCGCACGGGACCGACGCGGCCGATCCAAATCTGCGACTGGGGAGCATCCGGCTTGTCCACCAGAATGATGCTCCGGCTGGCGATCGCGGGTGCGGGGGGAATCGGGGCGGCTGTCCTCGCGGTTGGATCCGCCTTCCAGGATCCGAACGCCTGCTCGAGAAGCGGGAGAGCGGTCGCTGCGGTCAGGTCTCCGACGACGACGAGGGTGGCGTCCGAGGGCGAGTAGCGTGCGGCGTGAAATCGAAGGATGTCGTCACGCGTGATCGCGCGAACGGACGCCTCGTTGCCTTCGACCCGGCGGCCATAGGGGTGAGTGCCGTAGACGGCCTGCGGGAATGCTGTTCCCGCGATCTCCTCCGGATCGTCGCGCCACTGGAGCATCTCCGTCAGCTGCTCGTCCCGGACGCGTTCGATCTCGGCCGGGGGGAATGTCGGATGGAGCACGAGGTCCGACAGGAGGCCGAGGGCGGAGGACAGACGCGCCACCGGCACGTTGATCCCGATCTGGGTCGCGTCCCAGCCGGCTCCCGCGGATATCTGTGCGCCGAGAAAATCCTCGAGGTCGGAGACTTCGAGCGCGGTGCGGGAACCCGCGCCGCGGTCCAGGAGCCCGGCTGTCAGGTGCGCGAGGCCGGGCCGCAGCGCCGGGTCGGCGCCGGCGCCGCCCTTGAGGACGACGAGCACGTCCGCGAGCGGGACCTTGTGCCGCTCCATCAGGAGGACGCGGACACCGTTCGAGAGCTTGAGCCTCTGAATCGCCGGGAGGCGCAGCGTGGGCGCCGCCCCCGGCACGGGAGGCGCGGATCGGTCCGGCCCCGTCTGCCCGGAGCAGGGGGCCCGCAGCATCCAGGCCAGCAGGACCAGCGGGGCGATGAGGGAACGGACGCGGCTCATCGGGCGCCTCCCTTCGCCGCGGCGCCCGTCGCCGCGAGCTCGGGTTTGCCTGTGGGAACGATGCTCACGACGACGCGGGCGTCGTCGGGCAGCTGGCGCCGCGCGACACTCGGGATGTCCGAGGCGTCTATCGCCCGGTGGCGCGCGAGATCCTCGTTCGCATAATCCGGCCGTCCGGCCTGCACCTCGTACGCGTTCAGAATGTCCGCCTGGCTGCCGACGCTTTCGAGCGAACGATAGAGGTCCGCTTCGTATCCGTTCAAGGCGCGTTCGAGCTCGCGCGCGGCGGGAGGCTCCTTCTTGATCCGATCGATCTCTTCCTGGACGACCTTCTCGATCTCCGACAGGCCGTGCCCCTCGCGAGCCGTCACCACGATCGAGAACTCCGACGCGAGGGCTTTCGAGCCCTGGTTCGCGGAGACATCCTGAGCGATCTGCATTTCGTACACGAGGCGCTTGTACAGACGCGAGTTCTTGCCGGACGCGAGGATGCTGGCAACGATGTCGAGCTCCGCGTCTCCCGGCCGGAAGATGGCCGGTGTGAGCCACACCATCATGAGACGCGGGAGCTGCACCTTGTCTTCCAGCGTGACCCGCTTTTCCGCGGCGAGGTAGGCGGGAGGAGCCGAGATCGGCGGAGGGGTTTTGCCGGCCGGCACGTCGGCGAACCATCGCTCGACGGCGCGCCGTGCGGCCGCCGTATCGAAGTCGCCCGCGATCACGAGGCTCGCGTTCTGCGGCGTGTAGTACGAGCGAAAGAAGCCGGCTACGTCTTCGTGGCTCGCCGCCGTGAGGTCTTCCATCGACCCGATCGTGGGCCAGTGGTACGGGTGGTTGGCGGGGTAGAGCAGCTCCGGGAGCTTCAGGTACACGCCGCTGTACGGCCGGTTCTCGTAGCTCTGGCGCCGCTCGTTCTTGACGACGTCCCGCTGCTGGTCGACGCGCGCATCGGACATGACGTCGAGAAGCGTGCCCATCCGGTCGGATTCGAGAAACAGCGCGAGGTCGAGAGCGTTCGACGGCACGATCTCGAAGTAGTTCGTCCGATCGTCGTTCGTCGAGCCGTTGTTGTCGCCGCCTGCCGCCTCGAGGAGCGTGTCGAACTCGCCCGTCTTCACGTGCTTCGAGCCCTCGAACATGATGTGCTCGAAGAGATGCGCGAACCCGGTACGGCCAGGCGTTTCGCGTCCGGAGCCGGCGTGGAACCACACGTCGACGGCGACGAGCGGCACCGCGTGGTCTTCGTGGAGGACCACGGTCAGCCCGTTCGGGAGCACGAATTCCGTGTAGGGAATCGTGATCCGGGCGGGAGCGTCGGACGCGCAGGGCACGCCGGGAGCCGATGGAGAGGGAGTCGCCGCTTCCCCGGTTCTGGCCGTTGCCGCCGCCGCGAGGGTCAGAATCCCGAGGGTGAGAGAGGCGCGTGTGAAGACGTTCATGGGGCTGATCAGAGCACGAAACGGCGCTGATGGGATGAGGACGATCCGTGCGCTGGACGAATCTCGCGATCTCGCGATCAATCGAAGTATCGAACTAACGGACATCGGATTGTTACCGTGATCGGGTGATCGGGTGATCGGGTGATCGGAGAATCGAAAAGCGGATCCGGGATCGAAGAGGCACGATCACTCTTTCCCGTTTTCCGTTTTCCGTTTCCCGTTTCCCGTTTTCCGTTTTCCGTTTCCCGACTTCCCCTTTACGCGATCACGGCGGCTTTGATCGAGTTGGTGCTGCCGGAGACTCCCATCGGGATTCCCGCGGTGATGACGATGCGGTCGCCATGGGTGACGAATCCCGTTGATGTGGCAATCGCAGGGATCATCTCGAGCATTTCGTCGGTCGAGGCCGGCATGACGATGCGGATCGGGGTCACGCCCCAGACGAGCGCCAGGCGCCGATAGGTCTCGGCGAGCGGCGTCAGCCCCAGGATCGGCTGCCGGGGCCGGTGCTGAGCCACAAGCCGCGCCGCGGCTCCCGCCTGGGTGCACGCGAGAATTGCGGCCGCCCCCACGTCCTCGGCAAGCGTGCAGGCGGCGTCCGCGACGGCCTCGGGGAGCGTCTGGACGCGCCCATGGGACAGGCGAGCCCGCCACGCCTCGTAGGGAAGTGCTGTTTCCGCGTCGGTCGCGATGCTCACCATCATCTGCAGCGCCTCGACCGGAAACCGCCCGCTCGCAGTCTCTTCCGAGAGCATGACGGCGTCCGTGCCGTCCAGGATCGCGTTGGCCACGTCCGCCGCCTCGGCGCGCGTCGGCCTCGGGCAATCGACCATCGAGCGGAGCATCTGGGTCGCGGTGATCACGGGCTTGCCGGCGCGGTTGGACTTCTCGATCAGCATCTTCTGGAGCAGCGGCACGTGCTGGAGCGGCGTTTCGACTCCGAGGTCCCCGCGCGCGACCATGATTCCGTCCACGGCCGCGACGATTTCGTCGATGTTCCGGAGGGCCTCGTGCTTCTCGATCTTGGCGATCAGGGGGATCGTCGCGCCGCGCGACTCCAGAAACCGCCGCGCGTCGAGCACGTTCTCGGCGCAGCGCACGAAGGAGAGCGCAACGAGATCGACACCCTGCGCGATCCCGAAATCGAGGTCGAGCCGATCCTTGTCCGTCAGGGAGGGAGCGTCGATCGAACGGCTCGGGAGATTGATCCCCTTGTGTGAGGAGAGCATCCCTCCCGCGACGACGCGGCAGACGATGTCCGTTCCGCTGACGGCATCCGCCTGGAGCTCGAGATCCCCGTCCGCCAGGAGGAGGGTGTCACCGGCCTGCACGTTCTTCGGCAGATCCGCGTACGCCACCGTGACTTCGCGGGCGTCCCCGGGGACGACGCGGCTCGTGAGCGTGATGTTGCTTCCCGTCGGAACGCGCACGGGGCCTCCCGCGATGTCTCCCAGGCGCAGCTTGATGCCGGCGAGATCCTGGAGAATCGCGATCGGCTTTCCGAGCCGTTCGGCGATCTCGCGGATCAGTCGAAGCGTGCGGGCGTGCTCTTCGTGGGTCCCGTGGGAGAAGTTGAGCCGCGCGACATTCATGCCCTCGCGGATGAGGCGTTCGAGCATTTCCGGGGAGTCCGACGACGGACCGATGGTGCAGACGATCTTGGCTCGGGGCATGGCTCATTGTGCCTCAGAGTCCGGGAGGCGATTTCCCTCGGAATCGGGTGATCGGATGATCGGATGATCGGGTGATCGGGTGATCAATCAGAGGAATCGGTTGATCGATCAATCAGAGATACGTTCGGATGAGGACCTTCTCGTCCGTTCCCGTTCCCGTTCCCGTTCCCGTTTCCCGTTTCCCGTCCCCGAGAATGCGGGCGCCCCTCACCCCGGCCCTCTCCCGTCGGGAGAGGGGGAAGGCGCTGCGCCGGAAGGGGCGTTGCCGCGTCCGTCCGGTAGAGTTCCGCCATGACGGAGAAAGACGCAGGGAAAGACGACGCTTCGAGCCTCCAGGTCCTCGCGGACGGGCTCCATCTGCGCTTCGTGAAGCGAAACGGGTGGGAGTTCGTCGAAAGGAAGAACGTCACGGGCATCGCGATTCTCGTTGCCCTGACGGACGATGGCCGCGTGGTGTTCGTGGAGCAGTGGCGCGAGCCGGTCCGGGCGCGCGTGGTCGAGCTGCCGGCGGGGCTCGCGGGGGACGAAGGAGACGAGACCCCTGAAGCGGCCGCCAACCGCGAGCTCGTCGAAGAGACGGGCTACAGGGCGGACGTGATCGAAGTCCTGACCGAGGGACCGCCATCGCCCGGGCTCTCGGACGAGATCGTCACGTTCTTTCTCGCTCGCCGGCTCGTGCGGGTGGGCAAGGGGGGCGGCGTCGGCGAGGAGCGCATCGAAGTCCACGAGGTGCCGCTGGCCGAGGTCTATGACTGGCTCGAGAAGAAGCGAGCGGAGGGCCGGATGGTAGACCCGAAGACGTATGGAGCGCTCGCGCTGGCGCGGAGGCGCATGGGGGGGTTGTAGGCAGTCGGTGGCTCGAGAGGGATCGGGTGATCCGGTGATCGGGTGATCAATCAGGGGAAATTAGGTAAGCGTGGATCCGGGAAAGACGCACCCTCCCGACACGCTGGGATTTCCACAGGGCCATGGTGCACGGAGATTCGAGTGCCGCAACGATGATTGCCCGGCGCCGGACCCTGTGCTACTTTCCTCGACCCGTTCGGCCCCTTCGTCTAACGGTTAGGACACAGCCCTCTCAAGGCGCTTCGGCGCCGGGACATCCTTTGCAGCGCGGCTTTGCCGCGGCGCGCCTCAACGGCGCGACACGGGTTCGATTCCCGTAGGGGCTACCGAGTATGGCGCAGCGACGATTGCCGGGCTGCCTGACCCTGTGCTACTTTCCTCGACCCGTTCGGCCCCTTCGTCTAACGGTTAGGACACAGCCCTCTCAAGGCTGTAATACGGGTTCGATTCCCGTAGGGGCTACCACTACGATGCGGCGCTGTCAGTTGCGGCTGTGTCCTGGACACGGCCCTCTCAAGGCGGCTGATGTGGAAGCGCGGCTTTGCCGCGGAGCGCGCCTCAACGGCGCGACACGGGTTCGATTAGTGCCGGGCGGACCCGTCGCTTGTCGCGTCGCGCCGCTCGGTGGCCCGTAGGGGCTACCATCTCGATGCGGCGCTGTCAGTTGCTGCTGTGTCCTGGACACGGCCCTCTCAAGGCGGCGGATCTGGAAGCGCGGCTTTGCCGCGGAGCGCGCCTCAACGGCGCGACACGGGTTCGGGGTGGCGCGAGTCGGGGCTGCTCAACAATCGATTGGCAATGGCAGGGTTTTCGGGTTGCAAAAAACGTCATCGGACCTTGTCGATCCGATCGTAAGTCGTTGGTCTGAAAAGGCCTCGCCCGTGGCTCACTTGTTGCTTTTCCGGTTGCGTGTCAGCCGTGATGAACAAGCCAGTCGAAGCACAGAGCTCGGCGTACGGGGTGTGGGCCGATCACTCGACTCTCAGTCGCGAGTCGCTCGGCCCACTCTTTGTCCGTGCCTCCATAGAGCTCCGCGGCACGATCGACGTGCGGTGGAGGAGCTCCTTTTCTTCTGTTCGCGGCGACGCCGAGCAGTTCTCCCGGTTCAACCTCGACCCCCGGGGAAACACGATCTCGTTTACGTTCCGTCCGGGTGAGAACGCGTCGGAGGTCTACGGTCTCGTCCAGAGGCTCGAGCTCCTGATCGAGCTGACCAACCTCCACGCCACCGCAGAGGCGTCCCTTCCCTCGCGGCGCAAAACGAGCGCCTGAGGATCCCGCGGTGAGCCCGCGTCGCTCGTCGACGCTTCGCATCCCCGTCAGTCCGGCCGGCGAAGAGCTGCTCGAGCTGGCGGAGCGCGCCGGTCTCGACCGGCTCTCGCACGAAAGCCTGCGCCGGGCCATGGCTGATTGGTCGAAGAGGTACCGCGCCCGGCTCGCCTGGACGACGGGGACGGGAGCCGCGGAGGACGCGGCGCTCGTCGCGCTCACCATCCACTATCTCCGCATCTTCCGGAACTCGAACTGACCGGTCGAGAGTGAGAGGTGGGGGTCTCGGTCCCGGGTCTCGAGCTTCACTCAAAACTCGAAACGCAATACTCCGAACGCAAAACCGATAGCCATAGCCCCACCCCCTACGTCGGCTCCTTCGCCGGCCTCACTGCCGGCTTGTCCGTGTTGTACCGCACCCATCGCAGGATCTCCGGGATCGTCGGCTTCTTGCCGTACATGAGGATCCCGACCCGGTAGATCTTGCCCGCGAACCACGCGAGGGCGACGGTCGTGCCGGCGAGAAGGGCAAGGGACAGGATCACCTGCCACGCGGGGACCTGCCCGAGGGACGTGCGCAGGAACATCATCAGCGGGGCCGTGAACGGAAGCAGCGAGAAGAAGACGGCGAGACCGCCGGACGGGTTGTTCAGGACGGCGGGGTACACCGCGATGCTCGAGACGATCATGATCACCGGGATCATCGCCAGCTGCTGCGCCTCCTGGTCCGAATTGAACGGGGCCGCGACGGCCGTGTAGATGCTCGCGTACATGAAGTATCCGAAGATGAAGAAGAGGACGAAGTAGCCGAGGAGCGAGAGCGGAATTTTCGGAACCATGTCGCCGCCGCCGAGAGTCGACGCGATTCCGGGCAGGGACAGGTTCATGGCCACGAACGACCAGGCGAGGTACTGGGTCAGGCCGACGAGGCCGATGCCGATGATCTTGCCGAGCATGAGCTCGACCGGCCGCACGGACGCGATCACGATCTCGACGATCCGGTTGCTCTTCTCCTCGATGACGCCGCGCATGACCTGCGCGCCGTACATGAAGAACGTCGTGTACATCAGGAAGAAGAAGACCAGGGCCGCGATGATCCCGGCGCCCTTCTCCTCCGACGTGCCGCTCTCCGTGACTTTGAAAGCGCGCAGGTCGATGCGCTTCTCGAGCTCGTTGCCGACTTCGGAGGGCAGGCCGTGGGCGACAATCTTGTCGCGCAGCCGGATGTAGTTGAGCGCCGCTTCGAGCTGGTTCATCGCGGCGAATTCCGAAACGGTTCCCGAGTAGTACTCCACCTGGTCTTTCTCGAGGGACTTCGGGTCGAGGACCAGGTAACCGTTGATCTTCTTCTCGACGACCTCCTTGCGGAGGGTCTCCTTGGTCTTGTCGATGTCTCCCACGACGGGCCGGTTCTCGAGGACCCAGTGGATCGTCCGGCGTCCGGGACGGTCCGCGTCCGGATCATGCGATTCCGGCTGGTCCGTCTTTTTGGCGCCGGGAAGCCCTTCCCTTTCGCGCCGCGCGAGGTCGTTCGCCAGCGGCTGGTACATGCGGCCGGTCAGATCGACGACCGCCAGCTTTCTCTCTCCGCCCGATTTCCGGGCGATCGCGACCTGGATGAAGATCAGCCCGACGAAGAGGAACGGGATGATGAGAGTCCCGATCCAGAACGCTTTCGTACGGATTCTCTCGATGTACTCGCGGCGAACGACGGCGAAAATCTTCTGCCAGCTCATCGGTTCCTCATTCGATCGTCCGAGTTTCGGCGATCCCCGCCTTCTCGACGGCGGTCAGATAGATCTCTTCGAGCTCCGGCTCGCGATCCGAGAACGACTTGACGTCGTAACGGTCGAGCGCGCGTTTCAGGAAATCCCGGCGATCCGTTCCGGGAGCGAGCGTCACGAGCCAGGCGTCGCGGACGGGCACGGCGCTCGCGACTCCGGGCAGGGATGTGAGGTCTGCCACCGGTCCTCCGAAGGACATCCGCATCTGCCCCTCGGCGTACTGGCGCTTCAGCTGCTGGAGGTTGCCCTCGAGGATCTTCTGCGACTTGACCAGGAGGCAGATCTCGTCGCAGAGCTTCTCGGCCTGTTCCAGCACGTGCGTGGAGAAAACGATCGTTTTGCCCTTCGCGCGGAAAACACTCAGGTATTCCTTGATGAGATTCGTGTTGATCGGATCGAGACCCGAGAACACTTCGTCGAGGATGAGGATCTCGGGATCGTGCACGATCGTCGCGATGAACTGGATCTTCTGCTGCATTCCCTTCGAGAGCTCG
This sequence comes from Thermoanaerobaculia bacterium, assembly GCA_038239305.1. Classification (GTDB taxonomy): domain Bacteria; phylum Acidobacteriota; class Thermoanaerobaculia; order UBA5066; family Gp7-AA6; genus JALYUA01. Next base: position 15,342 of record JBBSEW010000076.1, read on the forward strand.
TCGACCTTCTTGTTCAACCAGGGTCGCAGCTCCATCTTGTCCAGCCACTCGTCGATCCGCTTCTTCGCGACGTCTCGCGAAACTCCCTTGATCGCGGCGAGAAAGTAGAGCTGATCGGAGACTTTCATCCGCCGATAGAGCCCGCGCTCCTCCGGCAGGTACCCGATCTGGCCCTGGACCTTTCGATCCATCGGTTGACCCAGGATCCGGATGTCGCCCGAATCCGGAGCCGTGATGTTCATGGTCATCCGGATCGTGGTCGTCTTTCCGGCGCCATTCGGGCCCAGAAGTCCGAACACGGTCCCTTTCGGAACCCGGAAGCTCAGGTTGTCGACCGCCCGGAACTTTCCGAACGACTTCGACACGTTTGTCAGCTCGATCGCGTTGTCCATATTTGTCCCTGCGTAACCTACGGGCGCGGCCCGGCGGAGTTGCAGCAGAAAGATAGCGCAGTGAGGGAATGAGGGAAGTGCCCTTCTTGCGCACGGAAGCCATCTCGCGATCTCGCGATCTCATGATCTCGCGATCGATCGAATTATCGACTCATCGTGAAATCGTGACCCCGGGGCCTCGAGTGCTCCGGCCCAGAAAGCAGGAAGCGGCTGAAATCGGGACTTTTGGCCGGGGAGCGAGGGATAACTTTTATATGGCGGAGAGGGAGGGATGAGCGCCGGCCTACCGGCGCTGGCCTCCTCCGTGGCGACTGGCTCTCCCGAACTTGGCCCGGCTCGAACCCTCGGGGGTTCCGAAGTCTTATCCGGCTGGAATTCTTCTACGCCCGGTCCCGAAATGCTAGGATTCCGCCCCCCAACCCCCGGAGAGGTGCTGGAGCGGTTGATCAGGCCAGTCTCGAAAACTGGTGAGCCCGAAAGGGCTCCGAGGGTTCGAATCCCTCCCTCTCCGCCATGTCACTTCCGCTACTTCCGTC
>JBBSEW010000077.1:0-15306 GCA_038239305.1 Thermoanaerobaculia bacterium
GACACCGGCGCCCCGTTTCCGCCGGGACGCCGCCGTGCGCTCGTCAACTCGTTCGGTGCCGGAGGAAACTTCATGGCGGCGGTTCTCGAGTCGGTCGAGGGGGTCTCCGCGTGAGTCGAGTCCGCAATCCGGCCCCGCTGCGCGGCTTCACGCGGGATATTCCCGTCCGGTTCGCCGAGTGCGATTCCTACGGCGTCGTCTGGCACGGCCACTACGCGCTCTACCTCGAGCAGGCGCGCGAGGCGTTCACCGGACGCTTCGGGTTCACCGCCACGAAGGCGCTCGCGATCGGCTATCGCGTTCCGATCACGCGGATGGAGGTCCGGTACCGGCGCGCCATCCTGGCGGACACGTCGATCCACGTGACGGCGAGGCTGCGGGCTCCCGAAGTCGCCCGGCTCGTGCTCGACTACGAAATCCGGAACTCCGCCGGAGAGCTGCTGTCCAGCGCGGAAACCGAGCAGGTCGTCCTGAGCTCCGAGAACGAGCTCCTCCTCTCCCTGCCGCACGACCTGCGCGTTCTGGTCGGACGCATGCTCGAATGGCAGGACAATCCGGAGGGAAAGAGCCCATGAGAGCCTCCTCGCGGGAAGAAACTCCGGACCGGACGGCCGGACGCCGGCGCTCGATCCTGTTCCTCGTCCGATTCGTCGTCCTCCTGGGTCTTTTCGCGCTGCTCGTCGCGTGGAAGCCGGTCAACGACGCGGTCATCGTCCCCTTCACGGGCGGAGTGGCGCACGCCTCCGCCGCCGTCCTGAACCTGTTCTCCGAGGGAGTCACCGTGCAGGGCACGGAGCTTCGGGCCCAGGGCTTCGGCGTCGACGTCGAGAACGGCTGCAACGGCATCGAGACGGCGCTCCTTTTCGGCGCCGCCGTCCTCGCGTTTCCGGCGAGCTGGCGCGCACGTCTCATCGGCCTCGTCGCGGGATTCGCGGCGATCCAGGCGCTGAACCTGGTGCGCGTCGTCACGCTCTTCTGGATCGGCCGCCATCGGCCCGCCCTCTTCTCGACCGCGCACACGGTCCTCTGGCAATCGGTGGTGGTACTCGCAGGAGTGATGCTGTTCCTGTTGTGGGCATCCCGGCAGAAGGCGCCGCCTCAGGCCGCGGCGTGATCCACCGGCCTTCCGCGCGGGCGGATCGGACGAGCCCGGCCCGCATGATCGTCCGCGGGGCGATCGGGTTCGCGGTCGGCCTCGGCCTCTGGCTGGCGCTCGCGCCTCCCTACGAGCGGGCTCTCGCTGGAGCGGCGGAAACGATCCTCCGCATCGGTGAGCGGCCGGCCGTCACCCGTCTCGAGGCGAAATCCGGCGAGATCATCGTCGAGCGCGGCGACTTTCCTCCGGCGGCTCCCCGACCCGGTCTGCCCGCCGCGGATCTCCATTTCAACTTCGTGATTCTCGCCGCTCTCTTCGCACTCGTTCCTCCGTTTCGCCCCGGACGGGCGGCGATCGGAGCGGCGATTCTCTTCGCGGTTCACGTCTTCGCGCTGTGCTGCCAGGTGGAGTCTTTGTACGCCACGCGCCTCGGCCCATGGAGCGAGGCTCATTACGGCACCTTCTCGAGAAACTTCTGGGCATCGGCGTTTCACGTGTACCAGATCGCCGTCCGTTTCGCGGCGCCGTTTGCGATCTGGTGGCCGCTCGGAGGTTGGGAAAGCGAGCAGCAGGGGCGGCAGAAGCGCGAGGAGAAAGCCGACCGTCTCGCGAACCGGAAAAAGAAGAAGTCCCGAGGCCGGACGATCGAAAGCTGAGGGCCTGACGGCTCCCTGCCGAGAGCGGACGGCGGACCGTCTCGCTCAGCTCCTCTTCTGACGCTCCCGGCGCATGTAGCGGTAGTCGGGAACCTGATACTCCTTGAGTTTGGCGATCAGCGAACCGCGCGAAATGTTCAGGATTTCGGCACCGCGGCTCTGATTCCCCTCGACGCGTCGCATCGCGCGGTCGATGACTTCGCGCTCGACGGTCTCGACGATCTTCTTGAGATCGTCGGTCTGCCGCAGGATCCCTTCGATTCCGGGCGTCTCAACGGATTCTTTCGCCGCCGGCGGTGCAAGCCGGCTCGCGGCGGCCACCGGGGCCGGTTTCTGCATCGCCACACCGGCCATCTGCACGGCCTCTTCCAGAAAGAGGATCGCGCGCGCCGGCAGACGGGGCTCTTCCCGGACGAGGATGGCGACACCCGGGGCCGCCTCCCGTCCTTCGCCGACGAGAGTGAGAACGCCCGTCACGCTTTCGGAGCGGACGACGCGCTCGCCGGATACCGCCTGCTCGATCAGGCTCGGGGGAAGGGCGGCCTGCTCGAGAAAGGTCGAGGCGATCGGACGGAAACCCGAGCCGGGTGATAGCTCGCCCACGGCCCACTCGGTCGGCGCGAACTCGAGGTCCAGGAAGTCCGTGAGGGCCGTCGCGACGTCTTCGGCCAGCACGTGGCGCCGGCAGATGTCGTACACGCCGAGCCGGAGCGAGCGATACTCGATCTCCGTCGTCGGGGCCGTGACCGGAGGGGCGGGGAAAGCCGTGTCGCCGATCGGGATCTCGTGAATCGGCGTATGGCGCATGGCCGGCGCGACGTTGACGATCGTGATCGTCGCTTCGCCGATGGTGATGCGGTCTCCCGCCGAGACTTCACCGCCGAAAAACTCGCGGCCGTTGACCGTGATGCCGTCGACGCCTTTGAACAGGTCGAGCTGGTAGCGCCCGTCCTTCTCGAAAATACGGACGTGGCGTCCCGCGACGCCCCGGGCGCGCACGACGACTTCGTTGCCGGACGAGGCTCCGACTGTCACCGCTGTCGCGAGGACGCGATGCAGTTCCGCACCACCCGCTCTTTTGCGGACTTCCAAGCTCAGCATGTTTGATTGTTGGCGATACGCACCGAAACCCTACACCATTCCGGGCAGTCGCGCAAAAATTGACCGATTCGGCATGGAGCCGGACGGGCCCGGCCGGTGGTGGCAGGCTCCCTCCGGCGCGCCGGGGAGGGCTTTTCGGCGGTTCGCCCCGGTTTCCATGCTTTCCCGACTCCAGCAACTTTCCACCGGATCTGGTGCCTCATCGCCCGATACCCACAATAAGTTGTGGCAGGGGCCGACCTTCCTTTGCTAGATTCCTGAACACGATGTTCAAACTCGAGCGCGTCCAGATCTCCGGATTCAAGTCCTTCTATGACAAGGTCGACCTGGCCTTTCCCGGCAGCGTGACCGCCGTCGTGGGCCCCAACGGCTGCGGAAAATCGAACATCAGCGACGCGGTTTCCTGGGCGCTCGGTGAGCAAAGTGCCAAGACGCTGCGTGGCGAAAAGATGGACGACGTGATCTTCAACGGCTCCTCCAAACGGCGGCCGCTCGGCATGGCCGAGGTCATCCTCACGCTTTCGACGCGGCGGAGGCGGTCCGGCTCCGGCCTGCTTCCGAACGACGCCGGAGCGCCCGGGAACGGAAACGGGAACGGGCACGGGGCAGAGGCTCTCGGGGCTTCCGTGAACTCCACGGCTCCCGCGGACTCCCCCGACGCGTCCCGCGCGGAGGATGAACCGGAGACCCTGCGCATCGGACGCCGCGTGTACCGCGAGGGCACGGGCGAATACTTCCTGAACGATAAGCAGGTCCGCCTGAAGGACATCCAGGACCGGTTGCTCGGAACCGGCCTCGGCGTGCGGGCTTACTCCGTGATCGAGCAGGGCCGGATCGACCAGGTTCTCTCGACCAAGCCTCAGGATCGCCGGCGGCTCATCGAGGAGGCATCCGGGATCACGCGCTACAAGATGAAGAAGCGGCTCGCCGAGTCGAAGCTCGAGGAAACGCGCGGCAACCTGCTGCGCATCTCGGACATCATTTCCGAGATCGAGCGCAACGTCGCCTCCCTGAAAAGGCAGGCCTCGCGCGCGGCCCGCTACCAGGAACAGTCCCAGTCGCTGAAGCGAAAGAAAGCCGCGCTCGCCCGCACGCGGCACGACGTGCTTCTCGAGGCTGTCGCGGAGGCGGGACGAGTCCGCGACGCGCGGCGTGATCGGGAAGCGGCAGCGGCCGCCGCCCTCGGGCGCGCCGAGTCGGAGCTCGCCTCCGCCCGGTTTGCGGCTTCCGAGCTCCAGTCCGAGCGGGACCGGCTGCGCGATGCCGTCACCGCCCTCGAAAACGCCCTCCAGAGGGACGATTCGCTGCTCGACGCGAATCGCCGCGCCGCGGCCGACCTGGCGGACCGCCGCCTCTCGCTCGAGCGCGAAGGCCGGGACGTCGCCACGGAGCAGGCTCGCTCCGAGCAGGAGCAGGTCGAGCTCGAGGATCGGCTCGACCGCGCGGTCGCGGAAGCGCGTGCCCGGTCGCTCGCCCGCGAAGAAGCGGACGCGAAGGCCTCCGCAGCGGCGGCCGATTTCGCCGCGCTCGAGACTTCGCTCGAAGCCGCGCGGGAAGCCGCGCTGATCGCCGCCTCCGACCGCGTCGCCGCGAGAAACGCCCGCCACGAAGTCGACCTCGAGGCGTCCCGGGTCGCGGCCTCACTCTCCCGCCTGAACGAAGCGCATGCCCGGACGGCGGCACTGCTCGCGCTCCGGCAGTCCGAGCTGCAGGAAGCGCGCGACGAGGAACGCCGGCTCGGCACCCAGGCTGCCGCGGCCCGCGCGGAGACCGAGGCCTGGGAGGCCGAGCTCGCGCGGCTCGCGGGAGCGCTCGCGGAGGCGGAGGTCGCCCGGGAATCCGCTCGCGAAGGCCTGTCCGTTTCCGAGCACCGGCTCGGAGCGCTGAAAGAGATCTGGCAGAGCCGGCAGGGCAACCTCCAGTCGGTGCGCGGCGCGCTCGCGGCCGCGGGGATCGCCGAGAGCGGCGCGCTCGCGGAGAGGCTTCGTCCAGCGCCCGGATGGGAAGAAGCCGTCGATCTCCTCCTCCACGATGACCTCGAGGCGGTTCTCTCGTCCGGAAACGCGGCCGACGCCGTCGCCGCTTCGAGAGGACTCGCCTCCGCGAGCTTCGTGCGCGCCGATTGGACCGGCGGTGCCGACCAGGGAGCCGCGCCCGGCTCGCGGGGAGGCTGGGAAGTCGCTCTGGACAACCATGCTGATCTATCCCCCGCCGAGAAGGCCGCTCTTCCGCCCGTCTCCTTCGTCGACGATCTCGCGACCGCCCTTTCTCTCGCGCCCGCGTTTCCGTCCTCGACCTTCGTCACCCGCGGCCGCGAGCTCGTCCGCGGCTCTCTCGTGCGCGTCGTCCACACTCCGCCGGAGGCGTCGGGGCTCTTCGCCCTGAAGCGCGACATCGACCGCCTCGAATCGGACTCGCAGCGCGCGCGGGAAAGCGTCGCGGCGCTCGATCGCGCGCTCGACGATCTTCGCCGGTCGCGGCACGACTGCGAAGCGGGAATGCCCGCGCGCCGCGAGCGCGAGCGCGAGGCTTCCGCACTGCTCTCGGCCTACGTCGCTCGATTCGAAGAGCGCCGTTCCGAAGGCGCGCGGCTGGAAGTGGAGCGCCAGACTCTCGAGGCAGAAGCGACGACTCTCGGGCGCGAGCTCGAACGCCTCGGAACGGGCCGGGCCGCTCTCGAAGGCGACGAGCGGACGCACGCCGAGAAGGAGACCGCGATCCGCGATCAGGCGGAGAGGCTTGCGGCCGCCCTCCCCGAGGCGCGCTCCTTTACGACGGCGGCCGCCGAGGAGCTGGCCCATCGACGCACCGAGGCGGAGGTCGCCGCCGAGCGGCGACGCTCCCTGGAAGCCGCGCGAGAGAAACTGATCGAGACGCGGGGAGCCCTCGACCGGCGGGTCGGAGACGCGTACGAGGAAGGCCGCCGCCTCTCGGCGCGGGCGGAAGAGCTCGCCCGGGAAGAGGCGGAGGCGCGGACACGCCAGGCGGAGAATCTGGGAGCGCGGGAAGCCCGCTTTTCGGAGCTCCAGGCCGCCTCGACCGCGGCGGGCGAAGCGGGAGACCGCGTGATCGCCGCCGAGGAGGGAACCAAGACCGAACGTGCCGCGCTGGATACGGCGCGCGAGGGCCGGTTCGAATCCGAGGTCGCCGAGACGCGCGTCCGGGCGGATCTCGACCATCTCATCGCGCAGGCCACGGAGGAGTTCGGAGCGGCGCCATCGACCCTCGAGGCGCCGGAGGACCGGTCTCCCGTCGCCCTGGCGGCTCTCGAAGAAGAGGTCTCGGCCCTCGCCGCCTCGATCGAGAGGCTCGGGCCCGTCAATGTTCTGGCGCTCGAAGAGCATCGGGAGTCCTCGGAGCGCCTGGTCTTCCTGACGACGCAGCGCGACGACCTGCTGCGATCCATAGCCGGGCTGCAGGATTCGATCCGCAAGATCAACGCGACGTCGTCCGAACGGTTCCGCCACGCGTTCGCGTCGATCAACGAAAATTTTAAGGCGATGTTCACGCGGCTCTTCCAGGGCGGAACCGCCGAGATGCGCCTCTTGGACGACAACGACCTTCTCGAATCCGGAGTCGAGATCGTGGCGCAGCCACCCGGGAAGCGGAACCAGTCGATCCTGCTTCTCTCGGGCGGCGAGAAGGCGCTGACGGCGATCGCGCTCCTGATGGCGATCTTCCGCTACAAGCCGTCGCCCTTCTGCATCCTGGATGAAGTCGACGCTCCGCTCGACGAGGCGAACATCGATCGCTTCACGAAGCTCCTGCGGGACATGACGGAGGACACGCAGTTCATCGCGATCACCCACAACAAGCGCACCATGGAGACCGCGGACGTGATGTACGGCGTGACGATGGAGGAGCCCGGGTGCTCGAAGATCGTGTCGGTGAGGTTCGACTGAGTTTACGGGTTCCGAGCTCTGGCCGAGGAGTGAAGAGTCGTTCGTCGGTTTTCGCCGGTTGCCGAGCTCGGAACTCAAGACCCATGCCTCAACCCCGGAACCCCCAACCCCCAACCCCCAACCCCACCCCCCGACCGATTGACCCTCCCGCCCCGACGCCATAAGATGCGCCGTTCGAGGTTGCCGCCGACGTAGCTCAGTTGGTAGAGCAGCGGTTTCGTAAACCGCAGGTCGCCGGTTCAAATCCGGCCGTCGGCTCCATTCGATCCGTCCAAGCGCCACGGCCTCGTCCACCGTCGTGTACGCCACCGCACAATTTCACTCTGCTACGATTCTCCCGGAACGCCGCCGCCTCGTGCCGCACCGATTTCGAAAGCTCCCATGACCGAACCCCTGGCGACTCAAAGTCGATCCCTGTCTCGCGTCGTTCTCGTCGAGGACGACCGCGATCTCGCGCTCGCGATCTGCGCCGCCGTCGAAGCCGAAGGGTTCACGATTGTGCATCTGCAGAACGGAGAGGAAGGTCTCGACTATCTCTCGAACTCCCCTCCTCCTCTCCTGATCCTGCTCGACCTGAACATGCCGGTCGTGAACGGGTGGGAGTTTCGCCGCCGGCAGACGCAGGATCCGCGGATCGCGAGCGTGCCGGTGATCGTGATGAGCGCGCACCAGACGGGGGTCCTCGCGGACGCGACCGGCGTCAGCTTCTATCTCAAGAAGCCCTTCTCGCTCGATACACTCCTCGGGTACATCCGCCGCCTCGCGAATCGCGTCCGCTGAGCGAGCGAACGGAGCCGATCCTTGATCCTTCTCCGGGCCGGTTCCGAAGTCCGCGTCAGATCGTCAGGATCGAGTCGAAGGTGCCGAAGGCGTCCAGGTCCCGCGCGTTATTACCGGGATCGGAACGCCAGTGGCGGCCGTCGATGAAGAGCTTGTAGCGGTAACGGCCTGCCGCGGGGCGCGCGATCTCGACCTGCCACATCCCGTCCTCCTGCCGCGAGAACGCCGCCGCGTCCCGGTCCCATTCATTGAACTCGCCGGCGAGGCACACGCGCTTCGCCCGATCGTCGAGATACCGGAACAGGATCCGGCTTTCCTCGACGAGAGGGCCCGTCTCGGGATGCGGAACGCCGTTGGCCTCCGCGACCGCGGCCTCGACCGCATGCCGGGCGTTCATGACGCCAAACCCCTGCCGCTCCGCCGGAGCGCCCTCGATCGGCTCGGCCGTGCGGATCAGGATCTCCTTGACCGCGGCCGGAGTGAGCGACGGGTTCGCCTCGAGCATCTGCGCCACGACCGAGGCGACGATCGGCGAGGCGAAGGACGTTCCGTCGACGTGCTGGTAGTGAGCCGCCACGATCTTCCGGTCGTGCACCCGCAACAGGACGGCGGCGCGAATCGCTTCGGCCGAGTGGACATCCAGGTCTTCCGGAAGGTCCGCGGCGGATCCCTCCTCGGCGGCGAGAGCGGTGAGCTCGGCGTCCGGCGCCGTCACGAATCGCGCGAGCGCCTGCGCCGTGCGGAACTCGGGAGTCCCCACGACGATGGGGGCGGCGACTTCCATCGCCGGCGCGAGGAGTTCGGGCTTGGCGAGCCCGTCCGCGGTGCTTCCGTAGCTCGACGTGTAGAGCGCGAATGAGTGGCCGTCCTCGGAATTCCAGTCGTGGTACCCGCCGACGGTCACGACCGAAGGGGCCGACGCGGGGGGCACGGAACGATGCTCGACGTTTCCGCCGGCATTTCCCGCCGCGACGACGAGGATCAGGCCACGTTTGACCGCCTCTTCCGCCAGCTGGTTCACGCGGCTGTCGGGAAGGGGCACGTCCCGATCTCCGCCGAGGGAGATATTCACGACGCGGACGTCGAAGCGGGCGGCATTTTCGAGAAGCCACTCGAGGGCCCGCGCGATCTGCTCGTCGTGAATCGAGCCCTCGCGGCCGACCTGGACCAGGAGCAGGCGCGCCCCGGAGGCGAGACCCCGGTAGACCCCATCGGAGAGCGCTCCGTCCCCCGCCGCCACGACGGTCGTCTGGGTGCCGTGCCACTCCCAGGGATGCGGCGGCCGCGCCGGCGATAACGATGCCTCCTCGTCGTCCACGGCATGGAATCCGGCGATGCGACCCGCGACGTCCGGGTGCGCGGTGAATCCGGCGTCGAGGAGAGCGATGGTCACGCCCTTTCCCGTGAAATCGGGATGCGACCCGAGGCGTTCCGCCGTCGGAGCCACGACCGGCGGTCCGGAGGGGTGCCGGGAATCGTGTTCGTGGGCCATGTCCTCAGCGTATCGCGAGCGGACGGAGGTAACACGCGACGACGCAAGGGCTTCGCGGGATCGACGAATGCAGGCTGCGCGGTTGCGCCGCATGCTAATCTTTCTTAAGACCCGCATGGCGATCGCCCTCGCAGACCAAAAGCCCGAGACGCAGCAGAAGGGGCCGCGCGCGAACTTCCGCTGGAACCTCGTCGATCCCTGGGACGAACAGCGCCTCGCGGCCTTCCTCATGACCAAGCACCGGCGCAACGACGCGGACTGGACGCGGCGTGCCTCCCCCTTCTACGCGTCGCTCGGCCAGGCGATCGTCGAATGCTCCGTGCCGATCGCCGACCCGGCGACCGTGCATGATCTCGAGACCCTCCTGACCCGCGAGCTGCACGGGATCCTGAGCGGCGCGAGCGCCATGCACGACGAGATGGTGACTGGAACGGATTGGAGACGGGTCACGCCGCCATAGCGTCGCCTGCGCCGCGATGGGGTTTGGGGCGGAGGGTCGGGCGTTGTGCGCGGAGTTCCTCTGCAGCTGGAGGTGCTCGGCTCGGCCGGATGCGGCCTCGACCGAGCGGAGTGTGGCGGGCTCCGGCTCCCGCAACGGGAGGCTCCTCCTTCCCTCCGGTCAGGAGACTCCTCCCGCTGCGAGCTATGGAATCAGCCGGGCTCGTCAATGGAGCGCCTTCCCCCTCTCCCCGCGGGAGAGGGCGGGGTGAGGGGCGCCACTCCGTCGCCTGCGCCGCGATGGGGCTCGAGGCGGAGGGGCGAGCGTTGTGCGCGGAGGTCCTCTGGAGCTGGAGGTGCTCGGCTCGGCCGGATGCGGCCTCGACCGAGCAGAGGGTGGTTGGCTCCGGCTCCCGCACCGGGAGGCTCCTCCCGTTGCGAAGCGAGGAACGGGTCTGGCGAGGAGGGTGCCGGCGAGGGGAGCGCTCGCGGGGGCGGAGCGGGCTCCTGAATGGCGGGACTCCCCCTTCCCTTTCGGGCCGTCCCTCGATTTCCAGCTGATTCGATAGTTCGGTCGATCGCGAGATCGCGAGATTCCCACCTCACCCGATTCCCCCGATTGATCACCCGATCGCCCGATCACCCGATCGCCCGATTCGTGCGGCAAGCCACGCCTGTGCCCACACGGCATGACCTTCCTCTCGCCCATTCCGCGGCTCGACAGCCCTAAAACTCTTTCTTCTATAATCCCCGCAACAATCAAGGGGGCAAGGATGTTGTCCGTTCCCTCGCTCCGGCTCAACCAGTTCGGCGTGCGGTTCTATGAAGCCCTGCTTTCTGGAGTCGATCTCCAGTCGCTCGTCGGATTCGAGGTCCTCTCGTTCGGGCCCGAGACCCAGACCACGCGCGGGAAGGCCAAGGCCAAGGCCAGCCGGGTGAACTGGGAGTTCCTGGAAAAGCGCATCGCCGCCTCCGAGCACGCGTTTCAGCGGCCGATCATCCAGAAGAAGATCGAGGAGCTCGTCCACTACTACCTGCAGTGCGCGGACTCCGGCACCCTTCCGACGATTCCCGGCAGCGTCCTGCTCGTCTCCGACCGCCGCCTCGAATTCACGCCGTCGGCCGGCCGCTCGGACATCGGGACCCTCAAGCTCCCGGAAGAAGGCGGGATCCTCCGCGCCCTGGATGGGCAGCACCGGCTCCTCGCCCTCCACCAGCTGGCCGAGAAGCACAACCTGAAGGACTTCCAGGTCCCCGCCGTGGTCTTCGACGCCCTGACGCCCGACCAGGTCGTCGAGCTCTTCGTCACGATCAACAGCAAGCACACGAAGCTGAACCCCTCCCACCTCATCTCTCTCTCGGGCCGGCGACTCTACCGGGACGAGAACCTGGCGGCGGCGCATGACGTCATCCGCAGCCTCAACGAAGACGAGCACTCGCCGCTCAAGGGGCAGATCAAGGTGCTCGGGATCGGCAAGGGAAGCGTCACCCAGGCTTCCCTGGCGGACGAGCTGCGAGATGTGTTCGCGGCGATGGACGCCGCCGGCGGGCGGATGACCCGCGAGTTCCGCGAAAATGCCCGCCGCTTCTTTCTGAACTATTTCAAAGCCGCGGCCCGGGCCTTCCCGGCGGCGTTCGCGGGGCGCAAATACTCGATCAAGAGCTCGACTTCCCTCCGCGCCTTCATCCGGATCGTTCCCTACGTGATCGCGATGATCCGCAGCCGCGCCGGAGACGTCTGGTCGTCGGGCGAGCTCGACGCGGCGCTGCGCCCCTGGGCGGAAGCGATCGGCGACAGGCGGTTCGAGACCGAGGGCGCCTGGAAGGAAAAGATGACGGGCGGAACGCGGTCCGCCGTGGAGATTCTCGCACGCGAGCTTCGACAGGGACTGAACGCCTGAGACCGCTTTCGAGGGGGGTAAGGCCTCCGAACTTCGACGCTTCTTTTTCGTATTCATGGGGGAGAGGAGCCAACTGACATGGCCGCATTTGGAGGCTGTCTCGTCGTCCTGCTCGTGCTCGCGTTTTTCGCGGCAATCTGGGCGATCTGGCGCTACAACAATCTCGTCACGCTCAAGAACCAGGTGGCGAACGCCTGGAAACAGATCGACGTCCAGCTGAAACGCCGGCACGACCTGATCCCGAACCTCGTCGCGGCCGTGAAGGGCGAAATGCAGTTCGAGCAGGACACGCTCGAGAAGGTCATTTCCGCACGAAACAGCGCCGTGAGCGCCCAGGGAGTCGCCGACACGGCCGCGAAAGAGAACCAGCTGACACAGACACTCTCGCGCCTCTTCGCGCTGGCCGAGAACTACCCGACCCTGAAGGCGAACGAGAGCGTCAAATCGCTCATGGAGGAGCTGACTTCGACGGAGAACAAGATCGGGTTCGCGCGCCAGTTCTACAACGACATCGCGACGCGGTTCAACACGGACCAGGAGATCTTCCCCGACAGCTTCATCGCGAAGACCTTCAACTTCCAGCACGTGGAGCTTTTCGAGATCACGGCACCGGCGGAACGGGAAGTGCCGCAGGTGGATTTGAATCTGAGGCCGAAATAGCCCGGGACGTCTTCGGCTATCGCTCCTTTTTCCGTTCCGGGTTCCGGGTGCCGTCGTCCCGGGTCCCGGGCCCCGGGTTCTGAGTTGTCTCTCGCGCAGGCCAGGCTCCCTTCGACCGTCGACAGGGTTGTTACCGCCGGCCTCGAAAACAGAAAACGGAAACCGATAACTGTGAACTCTCCATGACCAACCTCTACGACCAGCAGCGGCAAAATCTGCGGCGAAGCACGGTCATCCTCGTCGGCTTCGTCGCATTCATCGCGTTTCTCGGCATGGGCGCGGACGTGGCGCTCTACTCGGGCGGCGCGAGCCCCGGATTCCCCATCGCCACGATCGGGGCGCTCGTCTTCGGCGGCGCTTCGGCCTGGTGGTCGTTCCGGGGAGGCGACCGGGCGGTCCTCGAATCGACCCGGGCCGTCCCGGTCGATCTGACGGATCCGCGGCAGAGGGTCCTGGACGACGTGGTGACGGAGATGTCGATCGCTTCGGGCCTCCCGAAGCCCGCCGTCTACGTGATCCCCGATCCCGACCCGAACGCCTTCGCGACCGGGACCGGACCGGAGAAATCGTCGATCGCAGTGACGGCCGGTCTCCTCGCGACGATGAACCGCGAGGAGCTGCAGGCCGTCGTGTCCCATGAGATGTCGCACGTCCGCAACTACGACATCCGCGTGATGACGGTCGTCGCGGCGCTCGTCGGCTCGGCGCTCCTGATCTCGGACTGGGGCCGGCGCGGCATGTACTGGGGAGGCGGGCGGCGAAGCGACCGGGATGACGGAGAAGGAGGAGGCGGAGGCGGAGGCGGCGGAATCCTCGCGATCGCCGTGCTCGTGCTGTGGGTCATCTCGATCATCCTCGCGCCGATCATCGCGCAGCTGGTCGCGATGGCGGTCTCCCGGGAACGGGAGTACCTCGCCGACGCCTCGGGAGCGGAGCTCACGCGAAACCCTCTGGCCCTCGCCGCCGCGCTCGAAAAAATCGACGCGGCCGTCGCGCCGACGCAGTCGATCAAGCAGGGCGTCGCGCACCTGTGCATCGAGGATCCGCGGGGCCGTGCCATCAACGGCTCCGAGGGCGCCTTCGCCAATCTCTTTGCGACCCACCCCCCGATGGCGAAGCGGATCGCGATACTGAGGGAAATGGCGTATCAGAAAACGGGGACGTAGGAGGGGCGCTGTCCGCTTTCAGCGTCCGCCCCGGGTCTCGAGGACCGGTTCCGGGTGCTGGGTTCGAGAACTGATACCGAAAACTCAGAGCTCACGACTCCGAGCTCGGAAATGATCGCTGCCAACCGCTTCAGTCCAGATCAAAATCCCGTATCGGCTTCGAGTCATCTTTCTTCGCCCGGTCGAAGAGCTCGTCGAATTTTCGATTCAGAACGTCCTTCTTCGACTTCTCCGCTTCGACCGATGCCGCGAACTTCTTTTCCCGTTCCACGTCGTGCGTCTTGAGCGCTCCGATGGCATCGTCGACGGACTGAAAGGTCCGGGGGACCTTCGGCGCCTCGTGCGCGATGACGGCCTTCAGATTCGGATCGATCTTGAGTCTCGCGTTGCAGCAGGGGCAGAGCAGGTCGAAGTCCATCCCGGGATTCTAGCCGCCGACGCGGGGAAGTGGGCCGGTCACAGGAGAACGCCCTCCGATCCCGACTTGACGCGAGGAGGCTTTACCGGAAACCTTTGTGCTCCCGGCGCTCCCGCCGCTCCCGGCGCTCCGGCTTCCCCGCTTCCGGCCGGGGAGCGAGCATCCGGTCGAGCCGGCGCGCCTCGGCGACCTCCGGCGACGGAGGCGGCGTCAGATCCTCGTAGAGAAGCCGCGCCGCGGCCTTTGGAATGGAACGCGACGCGATCCCGCGAACGACGAGAATGCGATGGTCGCCGCGCGGATGGGTGATCGTGAGCCGGTCCCCGGGGCGGATCTCACGGTGCGACTTCGCCCGGGCTCCGTTGACGTCCACCTTGCCGCCCTCGACCGCCGCCTTGGCCTGCGACCGGGTCGGGTACACGCAGGCGACGTCGAGCCAGACATCGAGCCGGACGCCGGGTTCCGCCTCCGTCGCAGCGGGGTTCTTCCTTTCGGTCACAGTTCGACCTCCTCGGACCCGGCGACCGCGGCTTGATCGCCGCCGGCTCCTGGCTCATCGTTCCCATCGGCGTTCGACGCGGCGAGGGCGCGAGGCGCATCCCCCGGCCCCCACTCGAGATGGGGCTGCCGGAGGAGCCAGGCGGCAAATTCCGGGGACGCCGCTCCCGGAACCTCCATCGGACGGCCGAGGAAATACCCCTGCGCCGCGAAAACGCCCTCGGCCATGCAGACCTCGAGGTCTGCGGGGAACTCGATCCCTTCCGCAATGAGCCCGACGGAGGCGTCCCGGGCCACCTGCGCGAGCAGGTGGAGGACCGAACGACGGGTGGCGTCTGACGCGACCCCCCGCGTGATGCCGCTGTCGACCTTGATCCAGCGCGGCGAGAGGCCCGAGCAGTAGCGGATCGTGCCGAAACTGGACGTGATGTCGTCGAGCGCGATCGACACGCCGAGGTCGTGCGGGACGCCGAGCGCCGCCTCCAACCTCTCGAGCGACTCCACGCGCTCGACTTCCACGAGATCGAGCGCCAGCCGCGTGTACGGAAACTGCAACCGCTCGGCCTCGACGCCCAGGGCGGAGAGACCCGGATCCGCGCCCGTCAGAAGCTGGGGATTCACGTTGAGAAACAGCATGGCGTCGGCGGGGAGCCGCGCCGCCGCTTCGAGAACCCGGATCCAGGAGATCCGCTCGAACGCCTGGTCGATGCCGAGCCGGTGAGCCGCCGGAAAGAGATCCGCCGCGAGCCGGATCGCGCCATCCCCGCCCCGGGCCCGCAGCAGACCCTCGTAGCCGAGCACGTCTCCGGAGCGCAGGTCGAAAATCGGCTGGAACTCGACGAAGAGACCGTTCGCCACGAGGATGTCCAGAAGCCAGAGAGCGGCGACCTGGCGGGCGGCGGCGGGAAGGGCGACGAGGTTGCCGATGGCGTCCCACTTCGTCAGCGCGGGATCCTCCGGAGCGACCCGCACGTGCTCGGCGAGGGCGCCGAGCGCTTCTTCCATCCGGGTCAGGAGATCCGCAGAGGTGCGCTCGACCGCCAGGCGGCGCGAACGGCCGTAGATCTGCCCGCGCGACCAGAGTTTCCCGAGAGCGACCGAGAGAACGCGCTCGACCTCGACGCCATCCGCGCGAACGAAAAGAGCGCGCGCCTTGCGCCAGCGGTCGAGCCGGCCGAGAGTCGGGCCGTCCAGGACA
>JBBSEW010000078.1:0-14662 GCA_038239305.1 Thermoanaerobaculia bacterium
GGTGGGCTAGTGAAACCAGGAGGGGGAACGTTTGGTGCGAAAGGGGGGACTCGAACCCCCACGGATTGCTCCACAGGTTCCGGCCTTCGCTTCGTTGCGTGGAACGGCTCTCAGGGAGAGACGAGGTATTCTGGTTCTGCCGTCCTGGAACCTGTGGACACAGGTTCGGCTGATCTGCGGCGGGGGAAACCCCCGCACCCCCCGCCTGCGCGTCTACCAGTTCCGCAGCGCGGTGGGCTAATGAAACCAGGAGGGGGAACGTTTGGTGCGAAAGGGGGGACTCGAACCCCCACGGATTGCTCCACAGGTTCCTGAAACCTGCGCGTCTACCAGTTCCGCCACTTTCGCGGGAGGGTGAGTATAGCTTTCTGGAGCAGTGCGGCAAGGAACCTGTGGAGACAGGTTCGGCGGATCTGGAGCGGGGAGACCCCGCACCCGCTTTCTGGAGCAGTGCGATCGAGATTTCTCCCAGCAACTCGCACTACGCGGAGTCGCGCGGTCCCTCAATATCTGACGGACCGTCGGCGTTTTTCTTGCATAGGGCTGGATGCATCCTCCCTTTGTTGCGCCTGGCTCGCGGGCGTCCTGGTCTAAAGGAGATCCCCCTATGAGGCACCCGTATTTTCGATTTCTCTCTGCCGGTCTTCTTGCGTTTCTGATCCTCGGATTCGAGTCCGCATCGGCCCAGACCCTGTTCGTCGGAGCGGCCGCCAACGGCGGATACGACGGAAACCTCAACCGATCCGGGCCCGTGACGGTGATCGAGCTCGGCGGCGCGAACGTCGACGGCCAGGCCGCGAGCGCCACCTTCGGATGGTCGACGTCGCCCTGTCCGGCGGCGGTCAAGATCAAGTTCTTCCGGCCGGTGAGCTCCTTCGGGTCGCTGGTCGAGTTCGATTTTCTTGCGGAGCGAGGCCCCTTCAGCGTGACCCAGGCGGTGCAGACGTCGAACCCGTTGTTGCCGCCGGTCCTGCAGACGGTCGTTCTCGATCCGCCAGTGTCGCTCCACGCGGGCGACATGATCGCGATCGGGGCCGTCACTTCCTGCGGAGCGCCGACACTCGTGAACGGGAGCACTGTTCCTGTCGGTGCGCCCCCTCCGCAGCTCCCACCGGCCCTGGTTGTGGCCGGGGACGTCACGTCCACGATCCCTCGCGGCACGACCACAACGAGCGAGACGGTCCTGGTCTATGCGACGGGTCCGAGCCCGGAGCTTCCTCTCCTCAGCGCACGGTTCCGGGTCACGCTGCTGGCGACCGACCCCCGCAGCCGCGCCGTCGCGGCCGGCGTTCCCGTTCAGATCGGCAATGCGGCCGGGTACTTCAGCCTGCCGGATTTCACGGGCGATGCGACATTTCCCGAAGTCATGGTGAAGATGGTCGACGCGACGGCGGCGCCCGGGGGAGGGTTCTGGTTCTTCCACTCGCCGCTGACAGACGTGCAGTACACGATCACCGTGACCGACCAGGGGACGGGGGCGTCGAAGACTTATTCGAACACGGCTTCGGCGGTTGACCAGCTTTGCGGCGCCGTGGATGCGAACGCTTTCCCGGCGCCGTGATCGCGCGACCGGCCGTGGCTCGACGGGGTCGACCGCTGGATCCTGAACCGGGGGATGCGGCGACGACCCTCCCGGGCTCCGGGACGAATACCCAATTCTGATATTCGTGACGCGCGGTACGAGATGGCGGCAAGGGCCGGGTCTATCCGTCGAACCGCTTCTTCCTTTTTGAGACGAGTTGTTCTGGAGAGTCGTTCCTCAGGTTGCCAGCATCTCCTTTTCGTGAGAACTCGCCAGCATCTCGAGGACGACTTCGATGAACTCGCGGTCCGTCGAACGGGACTTCGTCAGGAACCGCGTCGGACCGAGGATGAGCCGTTCGCGTTCCTTCGCGTCGAGATCGCTGCCGGAGTAGACCAGGAGCGGAAGGAGACTCGCCGGATCCTTACGCAGCTCCTCGACGATGAAGTAGCCGTCGCCCCCGGGTACGTCGACATCGAGGACGATCAGGTCGGGCGGTCGTTCCCGCACTTCGACGAGTGCGGATTGGCCGGTGGGCGCCACGCGCACGGAAACCATCTTCGATTTGAGCTGCCGGGAGATCACCGCCACGAGAGTGGGATCATCTTCGACCAGCAATACGGTCGCCCGGGCGGCGATCGTGGAATCGCCGCTGGACACCGTGGCCCGGGAGACGGGTGCCAGGAGACGGATCCAGAAAACGCTGCCACCTCCCTCACCCGACTCGACGCCGATCGTCCCGCCGTGCTGCTCGATGATGGCCTTGCAGATCGCGAGGCCGAGCCCGGTGCCGCCTTTTTCGCGGGCGTCCGACGCCTCCACCTGACGGAACCTCTCGAAGATCGCACCGCGCAGCTCGAGGGGAACGCCGCGGCCCCGGTCCTGAACGCGGATCTCCGTCGTTCCCTTCAACTCGGAGACCGAAAGCGAGATGGCGCTTTCCCGAGGTGAGAATTTCACGGCGTTGGAGAGGAGATTGACGAGCACCTGGTTCAGCCGGTCCGGATCGGCGTAAAGCGTTCCCGCGGTCGTCGTGCACTCGATCGTAATCCCGTGCTGCTCCGCGAAGGCCTTGACGGACTCGAGCGCCTGCCCGACGACGCGCGACACCGGAACGCGAGAGAAGTGCATTTCGAGCCGCCCCGAGCTGAGCCGGTCGAGGTCGAGGATGTCGTTGATCAGTGTGACGAGACGGACGACGTTGCGCTCGGCAACGGCAATGATCTCCCGGGCTTCGTCCGGTAGCTCGCCGAGGACACCCGCCGCGAGGAGACCGAGAGACCCTCGGATCGACGTCAGGGGAGTCCGCAGCTCATGGCTCACGGTGGAGACGAACTCGTTCTTCATCCGATCAATTTCGCGGCGCTGCGAGATGTCCGCGATGTTGCCGGCGAAATGCCATCCGTCGGACGTCTCGAAGGGGAACAGGGCGAGCTCCATGTCGAACGTCGAGCCGTCCCGCCGGCGCGCCTTCCACTCCGTCACCTGGCCGAGAGCCTTTCCCGCCGCCTCCCGAAGCCACGCGCGAAGATCTTCTGCCTCGCCGAGCGGAATCAGGATGGACAGATGCTGTCCCTCGAGCTCCCCGGGACCGTATCCGAACATCCTCTCCGCGGCGGGATTCGCGGTCTGGATCATCGAGCGCGCATCCGTGGTGATGAGACCCGCCAGCATATTGTCGAGAATGGCTCGCGTTCGCGATTCACTCTTGCCGAGCGCCTTGACGGTTCGGGCGCGGTCGATCGCGACGGCGATCTGGTCCGCGACCGAGGCAAGCGCCCGCATCGAGGCCTCGGTCAGGTCGTGGTCCGCGAACATCGCGATGACGCCCACGGTCCGGCCGAGGATCACCAGCGGGTATCCAGCGAATGACACCATGCCCCGCTCGCTCGCCCAGCTCTTGTCGCCGTCGATTCCGGGTTCCCGGTCGAGGGCGACGAGCTGCGGCTTGCCTTCGAGGGCTATCCGTCCCAGGCGGTGTTGGCCGAGGGGGACCTGATTCTGGAAGGAGGGAAGCACGGCGCCGGCCGATCCCGCGAGATCCAGCATCGACTTCTTTTCGTTCATCACCCAGATGCTCGCGATGGAGGCCCCGAGCTGCTCGACCATCGCCTTCGCGCATCGCTCGAGCGAGCCGTCCAGCGAGTCATTTCGCGTGAGCGCGGCCCCCACTTCCGACCCGAACACGGCGAAGCGATTGGCCGCGCCGAGCTCCTGCACTCGAGCCTCGAGCTCCCGGTTCAGATTCTCGACCTGTTCCTGGGCGAGGCGGAGATCCGTGATGTCGGTGGCGGCGGCGAATATCCGGCCGAGGGCCAGATCACTGCCGGCGTTCCAGAGAAACCAGCGATACGAGCCATCGGAACAGCGATAGCGGTTCGTGAAGGAGATCGCGCTCTGGCCGGTCGACAGGCCGGATGCGATGGCGATCGTCGCATCCCGGTCGTCCGGATGGACGAAGTCGATGAAGGGCTTCTCCATCAGCTGCGCGCGCGTGAAACCCAGTACCAGCTCCCAGGCGGCGTTGAGCCTCTTGAAATATCCGTCGAACGCGGCCACGCAGAGCATGTCGAGGGAGACCTCGAAGAAGCGTTGGATTTCCTCTTCCGCGCTCTTGCGGGCGGTAATGTCCGTGGAAATGAATCCGACCTCGTCCTCGCCGTCGGCGCCGTTCGGCAGGCGAAAAGAGGTCGATATGTAAGTGTGCAGTCCGTCCTGCTGGACCAGGACGTTCTCGCGCTCGCCGAAGCGGGAGTGGGTTGCGTCCTCCGTCGCGAGCTCGAATTCCCGGCTCATCAGGGGACGGGTCTCGCCGATCGTCCGCCCGATGACGTCGGCGCGTTGCACATCAAAGACCGTTTCGAAAAGCCGGTTCACGAACAGGAAGCGGTCGTGCGAGTCTTTCAGGGAAACCACCACGGGCGCGTTGTCGAGGACGGCTTCGAGTCGCCGGGCGCCCTGAAGGAGAAGAGCTTGCCGGCGATGCCTCTCCGCCTGCGTCTGATCGAGGAAACGGGCGGTCCAGACGATCATGACGAGGAGCAGCGTGATCATCGTGATCACCATGAGCGCCACGCCGAAGTCCGTGGAGTACAGGCCGCGGCGTTCGCCTTCGGCGCGCAGGAAGCCGGCGACGACAGGCAGCAAGATCGCGATCGGGATGAAGCGGCGCGAGAGGGTTCCACCCACCCCCTCGGCCGTGACAATCGCCGCGTATCCGTCGCGGGGCCGCGCGAGAAAAATGCCGGCGCCGAGGAGGAGAAAGCCGATACCGGTCGGAAGGGCCATCGGTATGTAGGAGTGGACCTGAGAGAGGCTCATCACCCCGAACCCGTATCCGATCACCGTCAGGAGCCCGATCCACCCGGCGGCCAGCGCGAGAGACTGACCGAATCGGAACCAGCGTCCGCCGTGCAGCAGAAGAAGGGAGACGCCGACCAGGACGAAAGCGGCCGCGGCGTTGGGGGACATGCGGTTGGGAATCGACCCGGCAACGTCCAGGCTGCTGCGAAACAGGATTCGGTCGATGCCGAGATCCCACCCCGACAGGATCGCGGCGAGCCTGGAGGCGCCGATTCCGACGACCGCCGCGGCGGTCGCGAGGCCCGTTCGATTCGCCTGCAACCGCCTCGCGAGTATCCAGAGGGAGAGTGCGACGAGGACGAAGCTCACGGCGGCTGCGGGATTCACCGCGACGGAGCCCGGAATTCCGGACTTCATGCGGGCGACGCCGAGCTTCCATCCGAGGAGTACCGTGCCGCTCAGGAGAGCGATGAGAACCGCGATGGCGACGGCGAACGCGGAATAGCCGGAATAGCCAGTATTGCCATGGCCCGGCGCATCCCGGTTGCGCCCGTCTCCGATCCCTTCCGCGGTCCGACCCGGGTCATCTCTCAAGGAACGCCGCCGGGGCGCGCGGCGAAAACGAGGAGGGTTGTCTTGAGGGTCCTGAAGTCCGGGCGCCCGTGTGTACGATACCGCACAAGGATCCGACCGGCCGGTGTGTCGGCCGTTTTCAGAGGTCGGGGAGCATCCTTTCCGAACGGGACCTAGGGTTTCTTGCGGGCTGCCGACCCGTAGGACACGCGCCAGACGACCTCTCCGGTGTCATCGGAGACAAACAGCGCGCCATCCTTTGCCACCGCGACGCCGACCGGTCTTCCCCAGACGTTTCCGTCGGGCGTCACGAATCCGGTCAGAAAATCTTCGTATTCGCCGGTCGGGACGCCGTTCTTCTGAAGCACGCGGATCACTTTGTAGCCCGTGCGCTTCGCTCGGTTCCACGACCCGTGCTCCGACGCGAACGCCTCGTTCTGGAACTCGGCCGGAAACATAGACCCCGTGTAGAACGCCATCTCGAGCGACGCGCTGTGCGACTGCAGGAGAACGTCCGGAACCGTCGCCTTGCCGCGCAGCTCGGCGTGCGCCGTGGGATGCCGAGGATCCGGGTGAGACCCGAGGTAGAACCAGGGCCAGCCATAAAACGCGCCGTCTTTCACGCGCGTCACGTAGTCGGGGACGAGGTCGTCGCCGAGGCCGTCGCGCTCGTTGACCGACGCCCACAGGTCGCCTGTGCGCGGATGGACGGCGATGCCGACCGCGTTGCGGATGCCGGAGGCGTAGATCCGAAAGCCCGTCCCGTCCGGGTTGTACTCGAGGATGTCCGCGCGATTTCTCTCACGAGGATCGTCGGCCTGGTCTTCCGAAACGTTCGAGCGCGATCCGACGGAGACGTACATCTTCTTACCGTCGTTGCCGAACGCCACGTCGCGCGTCCAGTGCCCCCCGCCCCGCAGAAGTCCGCCGGAAGGGATGTCGGGGACGATCGGCTGCTTCGGGCCGCGCGCCTGCAGGTCGCCGTTGCGGTAAGGGAACCGGGTTACCGCGCCCGTCTCACCCACGTAGACCCACTCCGGATCCGGGCCGGACGGATAGAACGCAATGCCGAAAGGGCGGTCGAGGCCGGTCGCGAAGACTTCCGCCACCGCCGAGCGCGCGGCGCCGTCCGGCGCGCGGAGGACGCGTATACGGCCCGGGCCGCTCTCCGCGACGAACAGGTCTCCGTTTGGCGCCGTGCGTATACAGCGGGGATTCTTCAATCCCGTGGCGAAGAGCTCGACGCGGAAGCCCGCGGGCGCCTTCGGCCACGCGTCGGCCGGGCGCGCGACCTCGTGCGGGCCGTTATCGACGGATTTCGTCGCGAAGGGCGCGGGCAGATCCGCGACGGTGATCCGCCGCCGGACTCCCGGCCCGTCGGACGTCCAGTCGCCCAGGGCACCCTGTCCGGTGAGGACAGTTGGAGGCGCCTGTCCGGTGAGGACAGTTGGAGGAACCGGTCCGGTGAGGACAGTTGGAGGAACCTGTCCGGCGAGGACGGTGAGAGGCGCCTGCCCGGCGAGGACGGTCAACGGGGCCTGTCCGGTCCCGATAGTTTCCGGCTCGGACGACGTACGCAGAAGGAATGCGCCGGCCGGCGCAACAAGGAGCAGTGCGGACACGAGTACGATCGGCGCGGCGCTTCGGGTAGGCATGAAGGATTATCCCTCGCGGTAGCGGGCCAGACTCCGGCCGGAGGCGTTTCCGGCCTGCGTCTTGCTGGGACCCTCTCATGCGACCGATTTCCAAAGCCTCCAGGAAGCCGTCCGCGGGCTCACCCGCGGAGTGCGAAGCTCACCATCACCGTGAGATACACGCGCACGGCCCGGTGCCCGAGGGTCGCGGGTTCGTAGCGCCACTCGGCGACCGCGCGGACGGCCGACGCGTCGAGAAGCGGATGGGCCGAGCGCAGCACACGCACGTTTTCGACAGTGCCGGTCGCGGAGATCACGGCTTCGAGCACGACGACGCCCTCGGCCCGGAGGGCGCGCGCGGCCTCGGAATAGGCCGGCTCGACGCGGAAGACGAGCTTCGGAGCCACGACACCGCCGCCGATTCGAATGATTTCGGAAGCCCCGCTCCGATCGAAATTCGATCCCGCGTCGCGGTCATCCGTTCCGAACGGGTCGCCGTCGGGCGCGCCCGGAGTTCCGGTGTCGCCGGGGTTGGAGTCCGCCGTCCCTCCTTCGCGATCGGAGCGATCGCGCTCCCGGGAGGAATCCGGGCCGATGCTAGCCGTTCGACCGGCGGGGACCTCGGACGAGGACACGCCCTCATGGAACGCGCCTGTACCTCTATCGGACGGGCGAGCTCTACCGGACGGGCGAGGCTTGACCGACTCCGGTCCCTTCTCTGCCCTCGAGCCGTCGCCGAGCGACGCCCGCTTCCAATCGGAGAAGATGATGGGCATGGGAGGCTCTGGCTGTTCATCGACCGTCCCCGTATGCGCTCCGAGAACCAGGAGAGCGGCCGCAGCATGGAGAACGGCCGCGAAAACGACCGGCGCCGAGAGCCTGCGCCGCGATCCGAGCGGGTTGCCGGAGATCTGGTCGGTATGAAACATGCGCGTCCCTCCCGCAAGGAAGGAACCCGGAACGGAAATTCGGTTCCCGAGCGACTCTCCGCCAGGCTCGCCGTCGCACCGGCGGTGGTCGTTCTCCTCGTCCTGGCGTTTGCCTTCGCGTTTTCCACCGATCTCGAAGCCCAGGCAATCGTGGAATTTCCTCTCGCCGCCGGCAGCTCGCCCGCCGGCATCACCGCGGGACCCGATGGGAACGTGTGGTTTGTCGAGGAGCATGGCGACCGCGTGGGACGCATCGCGCCCTCCGGAGCTCTCACGGAATTTCCGCTTCCGGCGGCCGGGCGCTTCGCCCGCGGCGTCACGAACGGGCCGGACGGCGCGCTCTGGTTCACGGAGCTCACCGGCCGGATAGGCCGCGTCACGACCTCGGGCGCGCTGACGGAGCTCGCGATCCCGGTCCGGCCGGCCGAGCCCATCTCGATCGTGACGGGATCAGACGGCAATCTCTGGTACACGGACTATTACGACAAGATCGGCCGCGTCACTCCGGCCGGAGCCCTCGCGAGCGTCGCACTGCCCGCGGGGGTCGGCGCCCGGGCGATCGCGGCCGGACCGGACGGGAACCTGTGGTTCACGGAGGCGAGCGCCGGGCGGATCGGGCGCGTCACGCCGGCGATGACGCTCACGGAGTTTCCGTTGCCGTCTTCCGCGAGCGGCCCCTTCGGAATCACGGCGGGCCCCGACGGCAATCTCTGGTTCACGGAGTTCTCGTCGGCGCGCATCGGGAGGATCAGCCCGACGGGCACCATCGCGGAGTTCCCGATTCCCGGCGGCTCGGGCCCGTACGCCATCGCGACGGGATCGGACGGGAACCTCTGGTTCACCGAGTCGTCGACGGACCGCATCGGACGCATGACGCCCGCGGGGATCCTGACCGAGTTCCCGCTTCCGGCATCTTCCTCCGGGGCTTCGCCGACGGAGATCACGTCCGGCCCCGACGGGAACATCTGGTTCAGCGAGTTCGCGGGCGACCGGATCGGCCGCGTGTCGGTCCAACCGACGTGCATGCCGGACGACACGGCGCTGTGCGTGAACGCCGCTCGATTTCGGGTGACGGTCGACTGGAGCGTGTCCGAGCAGGGATCGTCCGGCGCCGGTCATGCCGTGCCGCTGACGACGGATACCGGAGCCTTCTGGTTCTTCACGCCGAACAACCTCGAGGTGATCGTCAAAGTGGTGGATGGGCGGCCGTTCAACGGCCGGTTCTGGGTATTCATCGGCGCTCTTTCGAACGTCGAATACCTCGTAACCGTTCGGGACCTCGTGACGGGCCAGACGAAGTCCTACGACAACCCGCAAGGCACGCTGCAGAGCATCGCGGACGTCTCGGCGTTCCAGTCCGACGTGCCGTAACTCGCGGACGGTCGTCCGGCCGCGGGACGCGAGTTGCCACCCGGCGTTGGCCGCGTGACGGAGAAATCGGGGACACCCGGTACCGGCGGACCGCTTCTCGCTCTAGAGTCTTCGCTCCTCGCTCTCCAAGTCTTCGCTCTTCTCTCTTCTCTCCACACTCCTCACACGGCCCTCTTCCCGTGCGCGGGGGTGAGAGGGGACCCTTCCGGCCGTGCCTTCGGCACAGAGCCGGGGAGACGATAGACTCGTCCCGTGTTGCCCCGCGATTCGGAAATCCTCGAAAAGCTCCGCCTGAAGGGCTCGCGGACGCTCTCCTTCCAGGAGCTCGCCCGCGGATTCGGGGTTTCCGACGATGACGAGGAGACGTTCCGCGAGCGGCTCGATTCGCTGGAGCGGCGCGGCGAGATCGCCCGCGTGCGGGGCGAGAAGTACTCGGCGATGGAATTCACGAACCTGACCGCGGGCCGCCTCACGGTGCGGCCCGAGGGATTCGGCTTCGTTCTCGTTCCGGGCGGAACGGACCTCTACGTAAATCGTACGGGGATGCACGGAGCCATGGACGGCGACACCGTTCTCGCGCGCGAGGAGCAGGTCGCGGGCCGCGGACGGCGGGACCCGGACCGGATTTCCGGGACGATCGTCAAGGTGCTCGACCGGGCGCGGGAACGCGTCGTCGGGCGGTTCCAGACCGAGGACGGGCGCAAGGTCGTCCTCCCGTACGACCCGAAGGTGGACGCGATAGTCCGGATCACCGAGGGAAAGACCCACGGCGCGAGGGAGGGCGAGATCGTCGAGGCTCGCCTGACGTCGTTTCCGGACGGGCGCCGCGTGGCGCACGGCGTGGTCGAGGAGCGCATCGGATTTCTGGGAGAGCCGGGAGTCGACATCGAAATTGTGCTGCGCTCGCACGGCCTGCCGACGCGCTTTCCGCAGCCCGTGATCAAGGCCTCGGAGCAGTTCCCCGAGGAAGTGCTCACGGACGACCTGCTCGGCCGCCGGGATTTCCGGGACCGCCGCATCGTGACGATCGACGGCGAGACGGCAAAGGATTTCGACGACGCCGTCGAGGTCGAGCGGACGGACCAGGGATACCGGTTGGGCGTCCACATCGCGGACGTCTCCCACTACGTGAAGGAGGGGAGCGTCCTCGACGACGAGGCGAAGTCGCGCGGTACCAGCGTGTATTTCCCCGGCCGCGTCCTGCCGATGCTCCCCGAGCGGCTCTCGAACGGCCTGTGCTCCCTCAATCCGCGCGTCGACCGCCTCGTCCTCTCGGCGATCCTCGACTTCGACAAGCGGGGCCGCGTCCTCGGCGCCCAGTTCGCGAAGGGCGTGATCAAGAGCGCGCACCGCATGACGTACACGGAGATCGCGCGGCTGCTCGAGACGCGCCCGACCCCCGAGGACGAACGGCGCTACGGGGCGTTTCTCGAGGACTTCCGCACCATGGGGGAGCTCGCCGCGGCTCTGCGCGCCCGACGAGAGGCCCGCGGGGCGATCGACTTCGACCTGCCCGACGCCGACATCGTGCTCGACGACGCCGGGCTCGTCGTCGGTATCGTCCCCGAATCCCGCAACGTCGCGCACAAGCTGATCGAGGAGTTCATGCTCGCGGCGAACGAAGCCGTCGCGAAGAAGCTGCTCTTCGACAAGCAGCCCGCGATCTATCGCGTGCACGATCGCCCGGACGCCGAAAAGCTCACCGATCTGCGGGACGTCCTCGAGAGCTTCGGGTACGAGCTCAAGGGAAACCTCGCCGAGCTGCCGCCGAAGGAATTCCAGCGGCTTCTCCAGGAGGTCCAGGGCAAGCCCGAAGAGCGGCTCATGACCGACCTGCTCCTGCGCGCGCAGCGCAAGGCGATTTACAGCGAGGAGTGCCGCGGCCACTACGCGCTCGCGGCTCCGTACTACTGCCACTTCACGTCGCCGATCCGGCGCTACCCGGACCTCATCGTGCACCGGCAGCTTTCCCGTCTCCTGAAATACGGGCGGCCCGTTCCCGCCGCGGACGTGGAGAAGACGACGCAGACGATCGCCGAGATCGCGAAGCACTCCTCGGAGCGGGAACGCCGCGCCGAGCAGGCGGAGCGCGAGAGCCTCCTCTGGAAGAAGATCGTCTTCATGAAGGACAAGGTCGGCCGCGACTTCGACGCCTACGTCACGGGAGTCGCTTCGTTCGGCCTCTTCGTGATGCTGAAGGATTTCTTCGTGGAAGGACTGGTCCCCGTCTCCGCGCTCGGGGAGGACTTCTTCGTCTACGAGGAGAAGAAGCACCGCCTGAAGGGGCGATCGAGCGACGTGTCCTTCCGCCTCGGCGACACGCTCTGCGTGCACCTGAAGGAGATCGACGAGGCCCGCCGCCGCCTGAACTTCCGCCTGGCGGACCGCAAGGCCGTGCCGATGAAGCGGGCGAAACCGGCTGCCGCCTCCGCCTCCTCGACCCATGCGCCGCCGGCTTCCGGTCGCGCTCCCGCTCCGGCTGCGGCTCCTTCCCGGGCGCCCTCGCCGTCTCCTTCGCCGCCCTCTCCGGCGCCCGCCGCCCGGGATCGAGATTCCGCGCGCGGGTTCGGTCGCAAGCCCAAGCCGAGGAAAAAGCGATGACGGCGCGCGCTCTCCATCGGTTCGGCCCCGCGCTGGCAGTGCTGCTTCTCGCCGGCCTTTCCGGGTGCCGCGAGCACGGGACGCCCGACCCCTCGATCCGTCTCGCGATCTCTCACGAGCCGGAAGAAAATGCCCCGTCGACGTCGACGTCTTCCGGAGCGCCCGCGGACGCCGTCCACGGATCGAGCGCCCCTGCTCCCGGCGATGCTGCGGCGGGAACGGGCGCGGGCAAGATGCCGATCCCGACGGAGCTCGTGATCCCGCCGATGGTGGGGCAGATGTACTCGGGCATCCGACTGTCCTGGAAGGATTCCGCGAGCGGAAAAGCGGGCACGCTCGAGGTGCCGCTCGGAGGGTCGGCAAAGCTGCCGGATTCCACGCTCGCGGTTTCCGTCGATGTCTTCCTGCCCGCCTTCACGATGACCGCAAAGGCGATCTCGACGAACAGCCTTGCGGAGGAGAACCCCGCCGCGCGGATCTCCGTGACCGACCAGGGCAAGGAGATCTTCGCCGGCTGGATCTTCACCCGGTTTCCCGACGTGCACCCGTTCCAGCATCCGCGCTTCTCCCTGAAGCTCGAGGGCGGCGTGCGCAGGCCGTCGGCCGGGTGACGAAGCCGTTCACCGTCGTCGTCGCGGGGCGTCCGAACGTCGGCAAATCCGCCCTCTTCAACCGCCTGCTGCGCAAGCGCCGCTCGATCGTGCACGATCTCCCGGGCATGACCCGCGACGTGATCGAGGTGGACGCGGAGGCTCCGGACGGGCGCCCGTTCCGGCTGGTCGACACGGGCGGCTACGATCCCGAGGGGAAGGAAGACATCCCGCGCGAGGTGCGCGACCGCGCCGTCGCCGCGATCCGGAACGCCCACCTCGTCATCCTCGTCGTGGACGCTTCCGCCGGGACCCTGCCGGGAGACCGCGCCGCGGCGAAGATCGCGCGCCAGGCGGGCGTCGAGACGGTCGTCGCCGCGAACAAGATCGACCGCCGCGCGGGCAGCGAGGGAGAGGTCGAGTCGTGGGAGCTCGGCTTCGACGAGGTCTTCGGGGTCTCGGCCGAGCATGGAATCGGCGTGGACGAGCTGATGGAAGCGATCGCGCTGCGGCTCCCTCCCGCTCCGGATGCCGAGCCGGGAGCAGTCGTCCCGGAGCCGCCGCGCGAGATCGCCTTCGCGATCATCGGGCGGCCCAACGTGGGGAAGTCGTCCCTCGTGAACGCGCTCCTCGGCGAAGAGCGCGCAATCGTGTCGGACGTCGCCGGGACGACGCGCGATTCCGTCGACGCGAGGGTCTTGCGGGAGTCGGTCCGGTTCCGCCTGGTCGACACGGCCGGGATCCGCCGCAAGGGGAAGACGGAGCAGGGTCCCGAGGTGCTGTCCGTCGTGCAGGCGCGCAAGCGCATCGAGGAGTGCGATGTGGCGGCCCTCGTCGTGGACGCGGCGTCCGGAGCGGCGTCGCAGGACGCGAAGGTCGCGTCGTATGTGAACGACGCCGGCCGCGGGCTCATCCTGATCGGCAACAAGTGGGACATCGCGGCGGGGGAGGGAGCGGCGAAGGCGTTCGCGGAGGCGCTCGTCGAGGAAATCCCGTTTGCGCGCTGGGCTCCCATCCTGCTGACGTCGGCGAAGACGGGGCGCGGCGTCGGCAAGGTCTTCGAGGCGGCGGCGCGCGTCGCGGAGAACCGGTACCGGCGGATCTCGACGGGGGAGCTCAACCGAACGCTGGGACGGGAGCTGCGGGATAAGCCGCCGCGGACGGCGTCCGGCCGCCGCATCAAGGTCTATTACGTCGCCCAGACGGGCGTGGCCCCGCCGACGTTCACGCTCGTCGCGAGCCGCGCCGAAGGGCTCCATTTCTCCGAGACGCGGCGGATCGAGAACCTTCTCCGGACCATGGCGGACTTTTCGGGCAGCCCGATCCGCGTGTCGGTGCGCGGCCGGTCGCGGGAGGACAAGGGTTGAGGGAAAAGCCGCGAGCGGTCGGCGATCGGCTCTCCGCTTTCGGCTCCTTCCGGCTCGGGGTTGTCGGTTTTGCCGAGTTTCCGGATGGACTCAACACCCTCAGCGAACGGACCATCCTGGCTCCTTGGCGTTAAGATGTCTTCGATGAGTGGCGAGCCGGATTTCTACAGGCCGGCCGAGGCGTGCCGGATCGCGGAAGTCGCGCCGTACGTGCTGCGCTACTGGGAGACGGAGTTTCCGGCGCTCTCGGACGGGAAAGAGAAGGGCGCCGCCCGTCTTTACACCGGCCGCGACGTCAAGGTGATCCGGCGAATCCGCGAGCTGCTGTACGACGAGGGATTCACGGTCGCCGGCGCGAAGAAACGCCTCGAGGCGGAGATCTCGGAAGGACGATTCGAGGATGGCCTCGAGGCCGCGCCTTCGCCGGCCGTGCAGAAGAAGCCGGCGTCTTCCGCTGCCGCTCCTGCTCCCTCGAGGCCCTCCGACTCGGTCGCGCCGATCCCGGTCACGGAATCCGGCGAAACGGCTTTCCTGACCGACGCGATGGCGCCCCCGCCTCCCGCGAAGAGGGCGACGGCGTCCACGGCCCCTTCCGCCGCTCCGGCCGCACGCGCAACGGGCGGCACAGCGGCGACGGGCGGGGCAGGCGCGACGGGAGCCGACTTCCCGGATCGCAAGCGCGTCGTGAAGGAGCTCAAGGAGATCGTCAAGCTCCTGGATCGCTCCGGCCGCAAGACCCGCTGAAAGCCCCGCCGGTGCCCCCAGCGCGCCA
>JBBSEW010000079.1:0-14626 GCA_038239305.1 Thermoanaerobaculia bacterium
ACCCCCGACCTCCGCGCACTAGGGCTGACCCCATGCCCCGAGCACCAGCGCTGCGCAGGCGACGGAGACACCGGTTGCGGGAGCCGGAGCAAACCACGCTCCGCGCGGTCGTGGCCCCATCCGGCGGAGACGAGCGACGTTACGCCGTGGAGTCCCTCCGCGCACAGCGCTAGGTCAGGAGCCCGGCTCAACGACGCGGCTCCGGCGACGAATTGGCTGGGAGGCAGGGAGTCGAACCCCGATTAACTGGTCCAGAGCCAGTGGTCCTACCATTGAACGACCTCCCAGTCGCCCGAGGGACTGCGGATTATTCCGGAAGGGCCCTCCCGCGTCAAACGATGGACGTTCGGGCGGTAAGATCGAGCCCATGGCGGACACCCCGCGGCTCTCGTCGCTCACCTGCGTACCCTGCCGGGCCGGCGTCGCGGCTCTGACGGAGCCGGAATCCCTAACCCTCTCTTCCCAGACCCCGGAATGGACCCTCGAGCAGGGCGCCACGCGCCTGCGAAGACACTTCGAGTTCGAGGATTTCGGGAAGGCCATGGAGTTTGTGAATCGAGTAGCGGATCTGGCCGAACAGCAGGGCCATCACCCCGACATCGCGATCCACTGGAACAAGGTCGACCTGGTTCTGTGGACCCACACCGTCGGAGGGCTCCACGATAACGACTTCATCCTCGCGGCGAAGATCGACCGCCTCCTCGAGGAGCCGCGAAGGCCCACCACCGGCCTCGCGGGCTGATTCCCGGTGGACGCCGGACCGGCCGCCGGTCCGCGGCTCGTTCCCGCGAGTGCGGCCGCTCGTCAGCTCGTCAGCTCGTCCGCTCTTCAGCTCTTCTTGCCCGGAAAGACGACGAGCACGAGCCCGATGACGGCTCCGCCGACGCAGAGCCAGCGGGCCGTCTCCCAGAAATCCTTCTTGCCGCGCTCCTCCTGCGAGAACGTGGTCTTCAGGGCGCCCTCGACGCTGTTGTAGCTGCCGCGCCGGCTCGACGCGACCAGAAATCCGGCGATCCCGAGGACGAGCACGATCACTCCGAGACGTCGCATCGGCGGCCTCCGATCAGTAACGGGTCACGGTAGGGTCGATTCGCTCCGACCACCGCAGGATTCCTCCCTCGAGATTCCTCACCTTCGAAAAACCCTTCTGCTGGAGAAATCCCACAGCCTGCGCGCTGCGGCCACCGGAGCGGCAATAGACGACGATGTCGTCCTCCGGCGAAAGCTCCGAGAACCTCGCAGAGAACGCTCCGAGCGGGATCTTGACGGTGTCCGGAAGGTCGGCTATGGCGTGCTCGAACGGCTCGCGCACGTCCACGAGAACGACGGCGTCGCCGCGATCGCGCGCCGCCTTCAGCTCCTCGACGGAGATCTCCGGAACGCGCAGCCCGGGCATGGTCGGGGACGATACCACCGCGGGCCGGCTCGCCCGCTCCGCCGCGGCGCACGACGCTGCCGTATCGGACAGCCCGCGGATCGAGGGATGCGCCCCGCAGACGGCACATTCGGGATTCTTGCGGAGGCGGATCTCCCGGAAGCGCATGCCCAGGGCGTCGAAGAGAAGAAGCCGGCCAACGAGGAGCTCTCCGATCCCCGCGAAGATCTTGACGGCCTCCGTCGCCTGCACCACGCCCAAGAGACCGGGAAGAACCCCGAGCACCCCGCCTTCCGCGCAGTCGGGCACCGAGCCTTCCGCGGGCGGATCGGGATGGACGCACCGGTAGCAGGGCCCCCGCTCCGCCCAGAAGACGGACGCCTGCCCCTCGAAGCGGTAGACGGATGCCCACACGTTCGGCTTGCCCGCGAGCACACAGGCGTCGTTGACCAGGTAGCGCGTGGGGAAGTTGTCGGTGCCGTCGACGACGACGTCGTAGTCCCGCACGATCTTGAGCGCGTTCGCCGCCGACAGCCGCTCCCGGATCCGCTCGATCCGCACGTGGGGATTCGCGTCGGCGAGTCTCGCGGAGGCGGCGTCCGTCTTGCTCTTGCCGACGTCGGCGGTCCCGTAAAGGATCTGGCGCTGCAGGTTGGAAATGTCGACGACGTCGGCGTCGACGAGGCCGAGCGTCCCGATGCCGGCGGCCGCGAGGTACAGCGCGAGAGGAGACCCGAGCCCTCCGGCGCCGACGGCGAGAACGCGGCCTCGCCTCAGAAGGGCCTGCCCCTGCGGACCGAACGCCGGTAGCGCGAGATGACGCGCGTATCGCCGGATCTCCTCGGGCGAGAGATTCCCGTCGTCCGGCGCGCAACTGTTTCCGGTCCCGTCCGGGGAGGACCGAGCGGAGGACGTGTCCCCGACGGGCGTCCGCGGCATCATGCCTTTTGCAGCGCGATCCGGAAGGTTCCGCCCGTCTCGACAATGTCCGCGGTCCGGAAGGGGGAATCCGCGATCGCCCGCTGGACCGGACCGTCGATCTCGCCGCGCGAGAATCCGTGATGGCGAAGGCCCTGACGCATCAGAAAAATCGGGATCGGCAGCCAGCCGAAGAGGGGCGCCCGGTCCCGGGCGAGCGACGCGGTGGGGGCGTCCGGATTGCCCTCGTAGATCCAGAAGCGGCCTCCCGGCTTCAGCGCGCGATGCACCGCCGCGAGTCCCGCGACCGGCTCCTCCCAATGATGGAACGTCAGAACCGCGATCGCAAAGTCGAACTCGTCCGCGAAAAGAGCGTCTTCGACGGCCGCGTGGACGAACGCCAGGTTCGCAAGCGCCGGTCCCTTTCCCGCTTCGCCCAGCATGTCGGCCGACGCATCGGTCCCGACTACGGAGAGAGACGGCCGCGCCGCGGCAAGCAGACGGTCGAGGCGGCCCGGCCCGCATCCGACGTCCAGGAGCCGGCCCTGCTCGATCGGAATCTCCGCTCCGATGCGCCGGTGCAGGGGCGCCACCATCGGCTCCGCGATGCGCCGGTAGAGCCGCGAGGCCCACGGCCCGAAGGACTCCGGCCGGCCGCCCTTGAGGTTCACAGGGAAACGCTAGCACGGAGGCGGATCGGTCCGCTCTCCCCTGTCAGCAATCCGCTCTGAATCGAGGACGGATCATGGAGAATGGAGAAGGCACGACACTTTCTCCGAACCCAGCCGGCTCCGAACGCAGCCGTCTCCGAACGCAGCCGTCTCCGAACGCCGCCGGGTTCGCCGGCTTTGATAGATTCGACCGCCCGGAGGAACCGTGCTGCCTGAATTTCAAAACGAGCCCTTCACCGATTTCTCCGTCGAAGCGAACCGCTCGGCATTCGCCGCCGCCCTCGAGAAGATCGAAGCGCGCCTTCCGATCCAGGGCTCGAACCGTATCGGCGGCAAGATCGTCGACGCCGCGGAGCACTTCGAGTCCGTCAATCCGAGCCGCAAGATCCAGGTCATCGGCCGTTTCCCGGAGGGCACGGCGGACGACGGCAACAGAGCGGTCGATGCCGCCGCGGCGGCCTTCGTCACCTGGGGCCGCACGACGCCCAAGGACCGATGGGACCTCGTCCGGCGAATCGCCCAGATTCTGCGCATCCGCAAGCACGAGTTCTCCGCGATGATGGTCCTCGAAGAGTCAAAATCGTGGGCGGAAGCCGACGGCGACACCGCCGAGGCGATCGACTTCTGCGAGTACTACGCGCGCGACATGGAGCGGCTCGCGCATCCGGAGCCCCTCGTCCGGTATCCGGGCGAGAAGAACGAGCTCGAATATCTCCCTCTCGGTGTCTGCGCCGTGATCCCGCCCTGGAACTTTCCCCTCGCGATCCTGACGGGCATGACGACGGCCGCGCTCGTCACGGGCAACACGGTCGTCCTCAAGCCCTCGTCCGACTCCCCCGCGATCGCGAACATGTTCCTGGACGCCGCCGAGGAAGCGGGGATCCCTCCGGGAGTTCTGAACTTCGTGACCGGAGGCGGATCCACCGTCGGCAACGCGCTCGTCGAGAACCCGAGGGTCCGAATGGTCGCCTTCACGGGATCGCGCGACGTGGGTGTGCAGATCAGCGAGAAGGCCGGCCGCGTTCCCAAAGGCCAGATCTGGATCAAGCGGGCCGTTCTCGAGATGGGCGGCAAAGACTTCATCCTCGTCGACGAGACCGCGGACCTCGAGGAAGCCGCCAAGGGTGTCGTTGCGGCCGCGTTCGGCTTTCAGGGGCAGAAATGCTCGGCCTGCTCGCGCCTCATCGTCCACGAGAGAGTCCACGACGAGCTCCTCGCGAAAGTGGTCGAGAAGACGAAGGCGCTCCGGGTCGGAGACGTCCGGGAACGGGATACCCAGGTCGGCGCCGTGATCAACGCGCGCGCGCAAAAGAAAATCCTCGAGTACGTCGAGATCGGACGGAAAGAGGGAAAGGTCGTGGCGGGCGGAGAGCCCGGCCCCGCGGAAGGATTCTTCGTCATGCCGACGGTCGTCGACGGCGTGAAGGCAGGATCGCGGCTCGAGCAGGAAGAGATCTTCGGACCCGTCCTCGCGGTCATCTCCGTCAGCAGCTTCGACGAGGGCGTGAAAGTCGCCAACGACACGGAGTACGGCCTGACCGGCGCCCTGTACTCGCGTAACCGCGAGCGCCTCGAGCGGGGCAAGCGCGAGCTCTTCTGCGGCAACCTCTACCTCAATCGCAAGTGCACGGGCGCGATGGTCGGCGTCCATCCGTTCGGGGGATTCAACATGTCGGGCACCGATTCGAAGGCGGGCGGACGCGAGTACCTCTACCTTTTCACCCAGGCGAAGGCCATCTCGGAAAAGGTCTGATTTTCAGACCGGACAGGAACGTCACATGACCTACTCCCTGATATGGGTCCTCGTTTTCGTGCTCGACGTGATCGCACTCGCTTCGCTCCTCAAGTCGTCCGCCGACGCGGGGACGAAAATCCTCTGGGTGATCCTGATCCTGCTCCTGCCGGTCGTCGGCATGGTCCTGTACTTCTTCCTCGGCCCCGGCCGCCGCAAGATCATCTGACTCGCCAACCTTGACGACGGAAGAGCAATTTCCCGGGCCGGCGCAGCGATTCGCCGGCGTCGGCTTCTCGGAGATCGTCCAGGTCCGCAACCGGGTTCTGTCGCTTCTCGCCGCCGGACACAAGGTCTGGCGGTTCGAGGGAGGCGAGCCGTACATGACGACGCCCGAGCCGATCAAGAACGCGATGACGCGCGCCCTGGAACGCAACGAGACGCGCTATGCGCCCTCCTCCGGCGTGCCGGAGCTCCGCCGAGCCATCCTCGAAAAAGTCCGCAGCCGCAACGAGATCCCCGCGGACGACGAGAGCCCGATCGTCGTCAACGGCGGCATGCACGGTCTCTTCGCCGCATTCGCGACGCTTCTCGATCCGGGCGACGAAGTGCTGATGCTGTCCCCGTACTGGACTCCCATCGTCGACGTGATCCGGTACCACGGCGCCACGCCGGTCCTCGTTCCGGCCGAGGAGGCGGTGGGGGACGGAGTCGCGGCCGCGCTCTCGAAACGGCGCACCGCAAAGACGAAGCTTCTCTACTGGAATTCGCCCACGAACCCGACCGGGCGGGTTTTCTCGCGCCGGGAAATCGAACAGGCGGCCTGCTTCGTGCGCGAGGCGGGGATCGCCCTGATCTCCGACGAAGCGTACGAAGACCTGATCTACGAAGGCGAGGGTCACGTCTCCCCTGCCTCCTTTCCGGGACTGTTCGACCGCACGATCTCCGTTTTCACGCTGTCGAAGACCTATTCGATGACGGGTTGGCGCGCCGGGTACGTCCTCGTACCGAAGCGATGGCGCGCCGCCATGCAGACGGCGGTTCTGTATTCCATCAACGGCGTCTCGACGCCGACGCAGTGGGCCATGCTCGAGGCCCTCACGATGCCTCCCTCGTTCCTCGAAGAGGCGAAGGCCGGATACCGGCGGAGGCGCGACGCGCTCGTCACGGGCCTTCGCGCCGCCGGGTTCGAGCTCGAGCCCCCGCGATCCGCCCTGTACCTCTTTCCGAAGATCCCCGCCGCGCTCGGAACCGACTCCGCGGCCGCCGCGACCGCTCTCCTCGACTCCCGCCGGGTGGCGACCGTGCCCGGAACCGTGTTCGGCCCGCAAGGCCAGGGACATCTGAGATTTTCGTTTTCGGTGGCCGAGGAAACGATAGCAGGCGGAGTAGCGGCACTGAAGGCGCCCGTGGCGGTTCGGATCTGAAGGAACAATCGGGCGTTAGCGAACTCGGTTGATCGGGTGATCGGGTGATCAATCAGAAGATCGGGTGAACGGGGATCGGAGAGTGCCGGGCGGCCCTCACCCCGGCGTCTTATTCGATCTCGCGATCTCGCGATCTCATGATCTCGCGATCAATCGAACTATCGAATCAAAGTGGAATCGGGGGAAGTGGGGAAAGTGG
Source organism: Thermoanaerobaculia bacterium (assembly GCA_038239305.1). Classification (GTDB taxonomy): domain Bacteria; phylum Acidobacteriota; class Thermoanaerobaculia; order UBA5066; family Gp7-AA6; genus JALYUA01. The sequence goes on from JBBSEW010000079.1 coordinate 6,323, forward strand.
GGAAAGTGGCGTGCCCCTCACCCCATCCCTCTCCCGCCGGGAGAGGGGGACGCACCAACTCAGAAATCAGAACACTGAACTGATCGCCGACGGCTGACTGCTGACAGCTACCTCTTGTAAGCCTCCGGCCGGATGTCGCGCAGCGCGGGAAATTTCGCGCGAGTCTCCGCGACGACGGACGGGTCGACCTGGCTGATCAGAACGGACTCCCCTTCCCCCGCCTCCGCGAGCGTCTCGCCCATGGGATCGATCGCGGCGGAATCTCCGACGTAGAAGAGCCCGTCCCCTTCGCCGGCGCGGTTGACGCCGATCACATACGCCTGGTTCTCGATCGCGCGGGCGCGCAGGAGTGTTCGCCAGTGGTCGCGTCGCGTCTTCGGCCAGTTGGCGACGACCACGAAGAGGTCCGTGTCGGCGGCCGCGAGTCGAAATGGCTCCGGAAAGCGCAGGTCGTAACAGATAAGCGGCGTCACGCGCACTCCCTCGACGGCCGCCGTGACGACGCAGTCGCCCGCCGCGTAGTGCTTGTCCTCGCCGCCGAAGGAGAACGGGTGGATCTTCGCGTAGCGGAAGATCTGGCCTGACGGCATGGCCAGCAGCGCCACGTTCTGCGGCCGGGAGTCGGACGACTGAGGGACACTCGCGAGAATCGCCATCGACAGCGAGCGGGCGCGCTCGACGAGAAAACTCTCCGACGGGCCGCCAGGAGGTTCGGCGACCCGTTCGGGAGCCATCGAGAAACCCGTCGAAAACATCTCCGGGAGAATGGCGAGGAGCGCGCCCCGATCCTTCGCGTCCTCGAGGAGGCGCGACGCGCGCCGGTGATTCTCGGCGACGTCCTCCCAGGCGAGGTCCATCTGGAGCAGGGCAACGGGCAAGGCCGGCATGATCTCTCCTAATCCCGGCGGACGAGCCGTCCGAGCCGCGCGACCGCGGTCTCGAGCGTGTGGTCCTTTTTGCAGAAAGCGAAGCGCGCGTATCCGCGCCCGAGCTTCTTGTGATCATAGAAAACGCTCGGGGGAATCGCCGCGACGCCGTACTTCTCGATCAGCTCGCGGCAGAACCGCACATCGTCCTTGTAGCCGAGCGGCCGGAAGTCGGCGCAGACGAAGTAGGTTCCCGCCGGAGCCCTCACGACGAATCCGATCCGGGCGAGCTCGCGGACCAGATAGTCCCGTTTGCGGAGGTAGGAATCGCGGAGCATGGCGAAGTATGGCTCTCCCTCCAGCAGCGCCACGGCGGCGGCATGCTGAAACGGTGTCGCGGTCGCAAAGGTGACGAACTGATGGGCCGCTCGGACCGCCGCCGTCAGATCGGGAGGCGCCGCGGCCCAGCCGATCTTCCAGCCCGTGAGGGAGAAAGTCTTTCCAAACGAGGAGATCGTGATGGTGCGCTCGCGCATGCCGGGCAGCGTCGCCATCGGAATGTGCGTCCCCTCGTAGACCAGGTGCTCGTAGACCTCGTCGGTGATGCAGAGGACGTCGCGCTCGCGGCACAGCGCCGCAATCGCCTCGAGCTCCGCGCGGTCGAAGACCTTTCCCGTGGGGTTGTGGGGCGAGTTGACGAGAATCGCGCGGGTCTTCGGGCCGAAGGCAGCCGCGAGCTCCGTCGGGTCGAACCGCCACTCCGGAGCATGGAGAGTCACGACTCTCGGCCGCGCCCCCGCCATGCGGACGCTCGCCTTGTAGGAGTCGTAATACGGCTCGAAGAGGACGACCTCGTCTCCCGGCCCGCACGTGCCGGAGATCGCCGAAAAGATCGCCTCCGTCGCCCCGGATGTGACGGTCCATTCCGAGCCCTCGGCATAATCGAGCTCGTAGTCGCGGCGGTATCGGACGGCGAGGGCCGCGTGAAGCTCGGGGATCCCCGTCATCCGCGCGTACTGATTGCGGCCCTCCCGGATAGATTGGATGGCCGCGTCCTTCGCGAACTCCGGCCCGTCGAAGTCCGGAAAACCCTGCGCGAGGTTCACCGCACCGTGCTCGATCGCCAGCCGCGTCATCTCCGTGAAGATGGTCGTGCCGAAACCGCGGAGCCGGCGGGCCAGGGGAGCGCGCACGACGGGGAAGTTATCAGTAGTCAGTTATCCGTTTTCCAGTTTCGTTTTTCAGTCCTGGCAATCCGTTCGTCGAACTGCCGGCGGATCCCGTTGAACCAGGGAGACCTCATGTCGCATAGTTTGAGTGTAGGCTTCCGTGCCGGAATGAGGTCGAGACCCCCGACTGAGAACTGAGAACCGAGGACCGAGAACCGAGAACCGAGAACCGAGAACCGAGAACGCAAAACTGCCCATGCTCAAAACCCACTACCGCGTCGCCATCATCGGTTCCGGCCCCGCCGGCTGGACGGCCGCGCTCTACGCTTCGCGTGCCGAGCTCGAGCCCGTGGTCTTCGAGGGACCGCAGCCGGGCGGACAGCTCACGATCACGACCGAGGTCGAGAACTATCCCGGCTTCAAGCACGGCATCCAGGGGCCCGAGCTCATGCAGGTTTTTCGCGACCAGGCGGTCCGGTTCGGCACCGAGGTGATCCTCGATACGGTCATCGATGTGAACTTCGAGGCCCGGCCGTTCCGGCTCAGCCTCGACGGCGGCGGGACGCTGACCGCCGAATCGGTGATCGTATCGACGGGAGCGACCGCGAAGCTCCTCGGTATCGAGTCCGAGACGAAGCTGATGGGAAAAGGAGTCTCCGCGTGCGCGACGTGCGACGGATTCTTCTTCAAGGGCAAGGAAGTGATCGTGGTCGGAGGCGGCGATACCGCGATGGAGGAGGCGACGTTCCTGACGAAGTTCGCTCCCCGGGTGACCATCGTCCATCGCCGCGAGGATTTCCGCGCGTCCAAAATCATGCTCGAGCGCGCTCGCATGAACCCCCGCATTCACTGGAAACTGCATGCCACGGTCGACGACATCCAGCACGACGGCGGCGGGGTCACCGGTGTCACGCTGCGCGATCCGAGGACGAATGAGCTCTCCGCATTCCCGACCCAGGGCGTGTTCATCGCGATCGGGCATTCGCCGAACACGGCACTCTTCCAGGGCAAGCTCGCGATGAACGACGTCGGATATCTCACGGTCGAGCATCCGTCGACGCGGACGTCGGTCGAGGGCGTGTTCGCGGCCGGCGACGTCGCGGATCCGACTTACCGGCAGGCGGTATCCGCCGCCGGAGAGGGCTGCAAGGCCGCGATCGACGCCGAACGCTGGCTCGCGTCGAAGGGCGTGCACTGAGCGACAGCCTCCCGGCCACGCCCGAAGAGCCGAGCCGTCTCCGGTGACGGACTCCGACGACGACTACCGGCGGACACCCCTTCTCTCGATCGTCCTCTACGTTTTTGGATTCATGGGAGCGATGGCGGCTCTCGCCTTCCTGGCCTCCCTGGTTCTCCGCCGCTGACCCGCGACGATTCTCGCCTCCCGCTCGATAGGATGGGGGGATGTCGTCTCGATTGTCCCGCCTGAATCCGTGGCGCGGCCTGGCGGGCCTGCCACGCGAGGTCTGGGCGCTCTTCGCGGCCTCGGTCGTCAACAGGGCCGGCACGATGGTGCTGCCCTTCTTCGTCCTCTACCTCACGCGCGAATGCGGGTTCTCCGCGAAGCAGGCGAGCTTCTACGTGCTGCTCTACGGAGCGGGAGCGCTCGTCGCGGCGCCGTTCGCCGGACGCCTTTCCGACCGGCTCGGGCCGATCCGGATCATGCGAGCCTCCCTTTTCGTCTCCGGCGCGATCCTCCTCATCTTTCCATTCGCGCGCGGCGGCCTGACTCTCGCAGGGATGACCGTCGCCCTCTCGGTTTCCGCGGAATCGTTCCGGCCAGCGAACCTCACGATCTTCGGCGACCTCGTGAAGCCGGAGCTGCGGAAAGCGGGCTTCGCGCTGAACCGTCTGGCGATCAACCTCGGGATGAGCATCGGCCCGGCACTGGGAGGGTTTCTCGCAACCGTCTCATTTCGGTGGCTCTTCCTGGCCGACGGCCTGACGTCCCTCGCCGCCGGGGTCATACTGGTCGCGTCGAAATTTCCGCCCCATCACCGCACGAGACGTCCGACACCGATTGAAGAGGCCGTCTCGGACCTGGCCCGCGGCGGCGGCGCGCACCGCGACCGGCGGTTCCTGCTCTTTCTCGCGGCGTTGTTTCCGGTCGTCTGCGTTTTTTTCCAGGAAACGTCGAGCCTTCCGCTCTTCCTTGTGCAGGATCTCCGACTCTCGGCCGCGTCCTACGGTCTGCTCTTCACTGTGAACACGATCATGATCGTGTTCCTCGAGGTGCCCTTCAATCTCGCGACGAAACATTGGACCCACCGCCGCACGCTCTGGCTCGGAGCGCTGCTGTGCGCCATCGGGTTCGGATCGCTCGCCGTGACACGGAATATCCCGAGCGTGATTGCGACGGTCGTCATCTGGACCGTCGGCGAAATGCTCCTCTTCCCCGGGATGGCCGACTACCTGACCGCGATCGCCCCCGAGCGACGCCGCGGCGAGTACATGGGACTCGCTCAGATGATGATGGGACTGGCGTTCACGCTCGGTCCCTGGGGCGGTCTTCAGCTGCTCGCCCGCTATGGCGGCCGGGTTCTCTGGCTCGTCATGCTCGCGATCGGGGTCGCCGCCGCGGCGCTGCTCGCCCGGGTGGTGACGCCGCAAACGTCGGGGCACCCGTCCGAAAGCGTCGAAGCCGAGGCGATCCTCACGACGCCCGAGCTCGAGTAGAAGGAAGTTCGGTCCGGACGGCCCCCCGGCTAAGGAGGTTTCGTCGCCACGACGCCGATATTCGCGACCGTGTCGCCGCGGCGCATCGACGGAACGGCGCAGATATAGAGGATGACTCCGGAAGACGGCGCGCGGGGCTCCGCGACGACCGCTCCGAAATAGTCCGTCACGATCCCGATCTTCTCGCCCGCCTCGACGTACCGGCCGCTTCCGACGAGCGGATAAAAGATCCCGGTGCGATCCGACACGACGCTCTTGACGCTCTCGAACCAGACGGGATGGTCGATCCGGGTCGGCGCCCCGGCCACGACCTTGAAAAGCCGCAGGACGCTCACACAGCCGTTGACGAGGGCCTCGACATCGGCCGGTTCGACCGTGCCCGAGTGGCCCGCCTCGGCCGCAATCGAGGGCTTCCCGCGCGTCGTGGCCGTCGTGTCGAGATACCGCGAGGCGGCCGGGTCCCGGGGCCGGTCGGTCGAAATGATGACGTGGTCGAGGCCGAACGCGAGGACCATATCGCGCGACACGGAGTCGAGGCTCTCGTTGCCGGTCTTCGTCCAGTAGCTGTAGGGGCGCAGATTTTCATCGAGATCCCCGCCGTGGAGATCGATGAGGTGATCGCAGTGATCGACCACCTCGCGCGTGATCGCGAAGGCGACGCGCTCGGTCTGAGATCCCTCCGCTCGGCCCGGGTAGAAGCGATTCATGCTCTTTCCATCGACGGGGTTCAGGTGGGCGACCTTGTGCTCGAAGGAGGGCAGGTTCACGAGAGGAAGAAGGATCACGGTCCCGTTCATCTCGGCGGGATCGAGCCGCTCCGCGAGCCGTTGGACGGCGACGATCGATGCGTACTCGGTCCCGTGCGCCCCCGCGACCACGGCGATCACCGGGCCCGGCCACGCGCCGTGAAAGAGGATCACGGGGATCCGCGTCCCGGCGTCGACGCCCGCCGGAACCTCGATGAACCCGTTGACGCGATGCCCGCGCTCCGCTGCGGCCGTGCCGACCGTGAAGGATGGAGGGCCCTGGGCCGGAAGCGCCAGCGCCGTGAGCAGGATCACGCCCGTCGACGCCGCGAGAAGGAAGGCTCGCCGGCCTGTCAGACCCTTCATCGCGCTGCCCCGGCTCGAGGAACGGCCCCGCTCTCCCAGGGCAACGTCTTCACGTCGGCTCGGCCGTGGAAACGCCTCCAGAGCTTTTCCGCCTCCCGCGCCGACTCGGGATCCTTCGCCGCCGCGGCGGCACGGATTTCGCCCTCGAGCGACGCGGCGCGCCCCGGCGCACGCGCCAGAGCGGCCTCGAATTCGGCACGGGCTTCGACGGGCTTTCCCGCGACAGCGTAGAGCTCACCCAGGAGCTCGTGGGCGGGTTTCACCACGACCGGAGGGCCGAACTCGAAGCTCATTCCGTCTTCGGCGGCCGCCGCCTGGCGAGCCCGTGTCACGGCGCCCTCCGCATCGCCGGCAGCGGCCCGCTCGAGAGCCTCGAGCTCGATCCGATAGACCTCCGAAGCCGCAGCATCGGAACCCGCGTACGCCGGCGCTCCGTGCGCGTGGCCGCCGGAGTCGACGGGCGCCGCGGCATCCTTCATCCGGAGACCCGCGATCGCGGCGGCCAGTCCCGGTCCGTCGCGCGTCTTCCACGCGCAATATCCGCGTACGAATTGATCCCGTGGATTCGCGGCCGCTTCTGCTTTTCCCGCTTCCTCGGCCGCCTTTTCCGGTGGAGCCCAGCCGGCGCAGCTCGTCGCGACGGCATAGGCGGCGCGCATCTCGCTGCGAGCGCCGACTACCCGCCCCAGGCCGCCTCGAGCGTCCGCCTCCGCAACATCGAGCAGCGCTCGGGCTTCCCGGACGCGTCCCTCCTGCAGAAGAGCGTACTCGCGCCAGTAGATCCCATGCCAGCCGCGCTCGTCCGCGCCGAGATGTTTTCGCCCGACACGCTCCTCGGCCGCCGCCCATGACTGTTCGTTCGAGGCGATGACGTCATCCCACATGCCGAGCGCGAGGAAGATGTGGCTCGGCATGTGAAGCGCGTGGGCGGCGGCGCCGGCGATACGCGCATACACGCGGGCGGGCCTCAGACCGAGAGGCGCATGGACGGGATCGTCGTACGCGTGGATCAGGTAGTGAACGGCCCCGGGATGCAGGGGGTTCTTCGCGAACACCTCCTCGGCCAGCGCCGCGCCCTTCATATACACGGCCGCATCCCGATGCTCCTCGCAGGTGCCGAGCAGGGCAAGCGCATAGAAGCTCTGCGCCTCGAGATCGTCGGGAAACTCTTCGTGCAGCCGCCGCATCGCGTCGGCGTAGGCGAGGTCCCGATCCTTTTTCTCACCGGCGGCATAGAGCTCCTCGACGGCCGTGAGGTAACCCTGTTCCCGTTTCGTCGGCGCCTTCGCAAGGCGCTCCTTCCGCGTCGGACCGAGTCGTTCCAGGATCGTCCGGGCGGCGGCGGCGTCCCGCTGCATCCAGAGCGGATGGTTCTTCGTCATGGCCTCGCCCCAGTAAGCCATGGCGAAACCGGGAGCCGCCTTCTGCGCCTCCTGGAATTCCTCTGCGGCGTCGTCGTACATGAAGCTGTGCAGGAGGAGAGCTCCCCGCACGAAGTGTTCCTGCGCGGCTCCGGACCCTCCGCCGCCCGCGCGGATGCCGATCGAGGTCGGGAAGTCGATCGTGCCGAGGTTCTGGGAGCCGGCCGCTGCCATCGATCGGCCGACCGCGGGAAAGGGGGCGAGCAACGCGGCCAGAGCGATTCCGACGGCCCCGACCCGCAAAGGGAATCCTCCGGTCATTGTGCGACCTCCCTGATACGCCTGTTTCGTCTCGACGGAATCGGTTCGGGCCATCGTACTCTGCCCGCCGGCGAACCGGCCCGGCCTTCGGAGTCTCCCGCGTCGGGCGTATGCTGCTCACGCGATGCGCCGGACGCTCTCGACAGCAGCGCTTCTCACCGGACTTCTCCTGATTCCGGCGCGTTCCGCGCGGGCCGACAGGCTCTGGGCACTTCAGCTGAGGAGCGGAACGATCGTCCTTTCGCTGGACGCTCCCGAGGAACGTGGAACCGCTCTCGTTTTCCACCGCCACCCCGACGCTCTCTTCTCGAGCCTTCGATCCGACGAGGTGCGCCGCATCACGATCGCCGAAGGCCCCGGGAAGAAGCCGCGAAAGTCTCTCGACGGCGAGATTCTCGTCTTCGGGCGCGATGCCGAGCCGCCGCAGAAGTCGAGAACCGCCCGCCTGTCTCGGCCCGCGGGCGATTTCGACGGGACGTATTCCGAGTCGGACGAGCCGTCGTATGACATCGCGGTGGGTGCCGGAGGACCGGTGCGGCTGCGCCGCCATGCTCATCTGCGGATCGGGCGCAACGGGTTGGCAGGCGGCTTCGCGGTACGCGTTCGGCCCTAGTTCGTGGGCATCTCGCGATCTCGCCATCTCATGATCTCGCGATCAATCGAAGTATCGAACTAGTGGGGAATCGGAACGCCACTCTGGCTGGTCGGCATCGGGCGACCGGGTTATCAATCCAAAACGACTCCTCTCCCGCCGGGAGAGGGGAAGTCACTCCCCGCCGTGAGCCGAAAAGCACCCGGG
>JBBSEW010000080.1:0-14111 GCA_038239305.1 Thermoanaerobaculia bacterium
ATGTCCTTTTCTCCTCCGAGATCGTAGGTGCGCACCACGACCGGATGCGGAGCGGCGGCGGCAAGGAGCTCCTCGTAGACGGCCCGCTGCTCGTCGATGCCGGGAGTGCGGGGCGATGCCTTGAGATACAGGTACTCCGATCGGAAAAGTCCAACACCCTCGGCATGCCAGCGCTCGAGCGCGGCGACCTCCTCGGGAAGCTCGAGGTTCGCCCGGACGACGATCCGGAGGCCGTCCTGCGTCGTGGCCGCGCCGGCCGTTCGCGCCCGAAGGCGCCTGGATCGATCGCGAGCCTCCCGGATCTTGAGAAGGGTCCGGCGAATACGATCCTTGGACGGGCCCGGCTCGACGACGCCTCGGTCGCCATCCACGATGATCGGGCGGTCCGGCGAGACGAGGTCGCACAGACCCTCGATCCCGACGACGCACGCGAGGCCAAACGACCGGGCGATGATGCTCGCGTGCGACGTCGGCCCTCCCCTCTCGAGGGCGAGCGCACGGACCCTCTTCGCGTCGAGCCGGGCCGCGTGCATCGGAGAAAGCTCGTCCGCGACGAGGATCGTGCCGCGCGGCAGCTCGTCCGGGAGGAGCTTTCCCGCTCCCGTCAGATGGCACACGATCTCCCGCGCCACATCGGCGATGTCGGCCGCCCGCTCCCGCATCGCGGCGGAATCGGCTCGCTCGAGCCGCTCGCCGAACTCGCGGGCAACCGCCGCGAGCGCCCACTCCACGTTGACGCGCTCCTGCCGGACGCGCTCGACGATCGCCGAGAGGAACGTTTCGTCGAGTGCGATCAGGCCGTGGGCTTCGAGAATGGCGCCGAGCTCGGATCCCATCTCCCCGCTCGCCGCCCGCGACTCGGCAAAGAAATCGTCGGAAGCCTTCCGCGCGGCGCGGCGAAGCCGGCGTTCCTCCCCTTCGAAGTCGGGCTCATCGATCGCGCGGCGGAAGGCCGAAATGCCTCCGAACCGGATGATCACCGCCCGGCCGACCGCGAGGCCGGGAGAAACGGGAAGTCCCTGGAGAATGGCCATGGAAAGGGCGATGCGGGTCGGGCGCGACGGGCGCCGGAGTGCTGACTCCCCGTCGCCCGGCCGCTCGTTCACCTGCTGAGCTTCATTCCTCCTCGTCGAAGCTGCGGGCGACGAGGTCCTCGACGGCCGCGAAGGCCTCCTCCTCGTCCTCCCCCGAAACGGCGAGAGTGATCTTCGTGCCCTGCGATGCGGCGAGCAGAAGGATTCCGAGGATGCTCTTTCCGTCGACTTCTTCCCCGCTCTTGCGGATCTTGACCGCCGATCGAAATCGGGACGCCGTCTGGACGAACTTCGCCGCCGCCCGCGCATGCAGGCCGAGCCGGTTCCGGATCGCGAGCTCCCGTTCGATCATGATTCCCGCCGGGCGAGGGATTCGGCAGACGCGGCGGTTTCGTCGGCGAGAAGGTCCGACGCCACGCAGATCGAGCGCTGGCCGCGGTCCTTCGCGATGTGGGCGACTTCCACCACCGGCTTTCCGCTCTTCTGGAGGGCGGCGCACTTGAGCACCATCGGGAGGTTGACGCCGGTGACGATCTCAACGCGGTCCTTCTCGAGGAACGAGAGCGTCAGGTTCGTCGGGGTTCCACCGAACATGTCCGTGAGGATCACGACCCCTTCTCCGCCGTCGGCCTCCTGAAGCCCTTTCGCGATCCTCTCGCGGGCGTCCTCGCCCGTCTGATTCCATTCGAGCGCGACGGCGACGACTCGCTGGATCTCCGGCTGGATCGTGAGCGCCGCGGCGCGCAGCTCTTCCGCGAGCTGTCCGTGGGTGACGAGAAGAACACCGATCATGGCCGGGATTCTGTCACTGCCGGGTGGCGTCGCGGTGGGATACGCGAACGGGATAGCCGCGTTCCTGAAAGATCTCGGCGAGGCGCTCCGCGATGTACACCGACCGGTGCTTCCCGCCGGTACAGCCGATTCCGATCGACAGGTAGCTCTTGTGCTCGCGCTCGTACAGCGGAAGGAGGTAATCGAAGAATTCCGTCAGCTTCCCCAGGAATCGGCCGGTCTCCGGGTCCTTCTCAATGTAGGCGGCGACCGCGGGATCGGAGCCCGTCTTCCCCCTCAGCTCCGGCACGAAGTGCGGATTGGCGAGGAATCGGACGTCGAACAGGAGATCGACATCGTGCGGCACTCCGAACTTGAACCCGAAGGACGTCGCCGAGACCACCATCCGCGCCTCGTCGGGGCCCGCCGCGAACGTCTTCTGGACGAAGGATCGGAGATCGTGCACCGTCAGCTCCGAGGTATCGACCACGAGGTCGGCGACCGAACGAACCTCCTCGAGCATCTGACGCTCGCTTCGCAGCGCCTGCAGCAGCGACTGTTTTCCCGAGAGCGGATGGGGCCGGCGGCTCTCGGAGAACCGCCGGATGAGCGACTCCTCCGTGGCATCGAGAAAGAGAAGCCGCGTCGCCGGGACCTGGTTTCGCAGATGCGCGAGGATCTCAGGAAACTGGGAGGCGAACTCCGGGTTCCGCACGTCGAGTGTGATTCCCACCCGGGGCGCGGACACCCGGGCGAGGAGCGGCTCGACGAGCTCGAGCGGAAGATTGTCCACGCAGAAATAGCCGATGTCCTCGAGGCACTTGCTCACGTAGCTCTTCCCCGACCCGGAGAGCCCGGTGACGACGACGAGGCTCTCGGACGCGCCCGGCGGTTTCGACCCCGCGGGAGTATGCCGCTGGCTCAACTCGGCTGCCGCGAGGCCCGCATGTTCTTGGCGATCTGCTCGTCGACCTTCAACGCGAACTCCTTCGCGGCATCGTATCCCTGGGTCTTGAGCAGCTCGTTGCGGGCGGCAATTTCGATCAGGAGGGCGATGTTGCGGCCGGAGGCGACCGGAAGCCGCAGGAAAGGACGGGGCTTCTCGAGAATCGTATAGCTCTCCCCGTCGATTCCCAGACGGTCGTAGCGCTTGGCGGGATCCCAGCGCTCGAGCTCGATCACCATTTCGATCGACTTCGACGTGCGCACCGCCGAGACCCCGAAGAGATGCTTGATGTTGATGATGCCGATGCCGCGCAGCTCCATGTGGTACCGGATCATTTCCGCGGCACGCCCCACGAGCGACCCGTTCGGATATTTGCGAATCTCGACGACGTCGTCGGCGACAAGACGGTGGCCGCGCTGAATCAGGTCGAGGGCGCACTCGCTCTTGCCGATCCCGGATTCGCCGAGCAGCAGGACGCCCATGCCGTAGACATCGACCAGAACGCCGTGGACGGTCGTCGATGGAGCGAGCTCGTCTTCGAGAATCCGCGTGATCGACTGGATGACGACGGATGTCGTGCGATCGGACACGAGGAGCGGAACGTCCCTCCGCCGGCACTCCCGGGCGAGGTCCTCGGGCACCGGCTGCCCCTTCGTGACGACAAACGCGGCGACCGGGAGCTCACAGATCGCCGCGACGCGCTCCGCGCGGAGGTCCGGTGGCATCGTGTCGAGGTAGTGGAGCTCGCTCTCGCCGAGAATCTGAATCCGGCCGGGCTTGATGAAAGCCTGGAATCCGGCGAGGGCGAGGCCGGGTCGTTGAATTCTTCCCCACGATATAGGGCGCGTGAATCCGGCCTCTCCGGCGATCGTGCGGAATCCGAGATCCGCGAGCGCTGGCGAGCGGAGAACGTCGGCCGTCAAGGCCGGTCGCGGCTCGCTCATGATTCCCTTCCTTCGGCCGAACGGGCGGATCCGTCGGCGAGAGACCGGGCTTCGGAAAGAACGGAAACGATCTGTTCCGCCGTTTCGGCGCGCGTCAAGGACTCCGCGACGCCAGGAGTTTTCAGGAGACGGGATATGCGCGCTAAGGCCTGCAGGTGCAGGCCCGGGGACTTCGCCGGCGAGAGGATCAGGAAGATCAGGGTGACCGGGACGCCATCCGGCGTGCCGAAATCGACGCCCGGCCGGCAGGAGGAAATCGAGAGGACGATGTCGTCGAGCTCCTTCAGCTTGCAGTGCGGGATGGCGATGCCCCGGCCGAGGCCCGTGCAGCCGAGCGACTCCCGCTCGAGCAACCGCCGTGTCAGATCTCCGGCGTCCGCCACCACGTGCTCCGCGGCGAGCCTCGACGCGATCTCGGCAAACGCGTCCGCGGCCGACGAGGGCGAAAGGCCGGTGAAAACGAGGCGGGGGTCGACGAGGCCCGGATGCAGCCCGGCGGCGGTTGCCGTCAAGCGCGCCCCCGAGCTCCCGGCCCCGCCGGCGACCGGAATCGGAGAGGGCCCCGCGCGCTTCTCCGGCTCTCCTTCGTCCGGATCGCGATCACCATTCCGGCACGATCAGGCCGAAATCGCCATCCCGTCGCTTGTACAGCACCGAGACTTTTTCCGATCCCGAGTCGCGGAAGACGACGAACTCCTCGCGGGATCCGTCGATCCGCATCGCCGCTTCCTCGGCCGTCATCGGCTTCGCCACCGTCGCGCGGCGGCCGACTCGAACGATGCGCCCGCGAGCGGCTTCTTCCGGAAGAGCCGCCTCCTTCCGTCCACGGCCGCCGACGCCGGGACGGGCTGCCTTCGTTCCGGTGGCGGCGCCGGACTCCGCGTTGAGAGATCCGAGATCGAGCTGCTTGTTATCGCGGTGATTGTGCTCGCGATGCTTGTGGTCGTGCCGCTTCTCGGAGTCCTTGGCCGCCTGCGAGTCGATCTTGGCGAACGCCTTCATCAGAGCCGTGCGGGCGTCGAGCGTCTCCTCGTTGGCCGTCCAACGCCGCCTTCGGTACGTCGCGATCACCTCGCCGCGGAACCGGTGTTTCTCGTGGGTGACGATGACGCGAATGCCGACGGGGCCACCGAGGTGCCGCTCGAGCCGCCCCATGCGCTCCTCCGCCATTGCGCGCAGCTTTGGACTGATCTCGACGTTGCGTCCCGTGCATTCGATGAGCATGGTGTCTCCGGGGTGGGATCTAAAAGGACTGCTTGCGCTGGGACGAGGACGGGATGCGCAGCTCCTCGCGGTACTTCGCGACGGTTCGGCGCGCGATCTGGATGCCCTCGGCGCGCAAGCGCTGCATGATCCTCGCATCGGAATGCGGCCGCCGCGTGTCTTCGTCCGCGATCAGGCGCGAGATCTTGTTCTTGATCGAGACGGACGACACATCGTTACCCGTCGTCGAGTCGATGCCGCTGTGGAAGAAATACTTCATCGGGAAGAGCCCGCGCGGCGTGTGGATGTACTTGTTCGAGACCACGCGCGACACGGTGGATTCGTGCATTCCGATGTCGTTCGCCACGTCGCGCAGCACGAGCGGACGCAGGTGCTCGATCCCGTGGTCGAGGAAGCCGCGCTGGTGCCGGACGATGGAATCCGCGACCTTGTAGATCGTGCGCTGCCTCTGGTCGAGGCTCTTGATGAGCCACACCGCGGAGCGCATCTTGTCCTTCAGGTACGTCGCCGCTTCCTCTCCGATCGCGCCGTTGCCGCCTCGGAGCATCTTTCGATAAGAGGAGGAAATGCGCAGCTTGGGCAGGCCATCCTCGTTCAGCTGGATGACGTACTCGTCACCGATCTTGCGGACGGCGACGTCCGGCTCCACGTAAATCGTACGCTCGTTCGAGTACTTGCGCCCGGGCTTCGGCTCGAGGTTCTTGATGACCTCGACCACCGCCTGGATCTCGCTCATGCCAACACCGAGCTGCTTGGCGAGCAGCGGGAACTGGCGGTTCAGGAACTCCGTCCAATGCTCCGTGATCACTTTGTCGATCAGCGGGTTCTCGATCCCGAGGGCGCGAATCTGCAGACGAAGGCAGTCCGGAAGATCGAAAGCGCAGATCCCGGCCGGGTCGAATGCGCGGACGAGCTCGAGAGCCTTGTCCACGTCCGCATCGTTTCCGTACCCCGCCGCCCGGATCTCCTCGCGCGTCACGCGAAGGTACCCGTCCTCGTCGATGTTGCCGATGAGGTAGTTCGCGATCTCGCGGACCTCGGGCAAGGCATCCGACATCGAAATCTGCCAGCCGAGGTATTCCTGAAGGCCGGGGGGTTTCGAAAGGATGTTCTCGAGCGGAACTTGTTCGGTCTCTTCGTATTGACGGGGGTTGTACGAGGTGTCGAGGTATTCCTCGAAATAGGAGTCGAAGTCGATCTCATCGAAGGAGTCGCGCTCCTTCTCCACGGGCGCGTCCGGAGCTTCGACGCTGCCCGGCGCTTCCTTCGCGACCGCTTCCGCTTCAGTGCGCTGCGCGGCCGCTTCTGCCTCGGCCGCTTCTTCCTGCTCCTCCTCGAGAAGAGGGTTCTCCACCATCTCCTGCGTGAGGACTTCTTCGAGCTCGAGCTTGGACATCTGCAGCAGCTTGATCGCCTGCTGCAGCGACGGCGTCATGACGAGCCGCTGCGAGAGCCGGAGATTGAGCTTCTGTTCGAGCCCCATGGGGTCCGGCTAGCGAGCGCCACCGGCCGTGGATGGCCGGTTCGCCCGTGATCGGATGCGTGTGCGTCGGTTGAAATTCATCGCAGTCAGTTCAGCTGAAAAGCCTCGCCCAGATAGATTTTTTTCACGACGGCATCGGCAGAAAGAGCAAGGGGCGTGCCCGCTCGCAGAATCTCGCCGCCATGAATTATATAAGCCCGGTCGACGATCGACAAAGTCTCGCGCACGTTGTGATCCGTGATCAGGACCCCGATGCCGGAAGAGGCGAGCCGGCGGGCGATTCCCTGGATCTCGAGCACCGCGATGGGGTCGATTCCGGCGAATGGCTCGTCTAGGAGGAGGAAGAACGGCGACACGACCAGGCTCCTGGCGATCTCGACCCGGCGGCGCTCTCCCCCGGAAAGGGTGTACGCGCGGTGCGTCCGTAAGGCTTCCAGGCCAAAATCCGTCAGCAGGCTCTCCGCCCGTTCCCGCTGTTCGGCGCGGGTCAGATCGAGCGTCTCGAGGATCGCGAACAGGTTCTCTTCGACGGTCATCTTGCGAAACACGGACGGCTCTTGGGGCAGGTACGAAACGCCTTCGCGAGCCCGGCGGTACATCGGAAGATTCGTCACGTCGCGGCCGGAGAGCCGCACCTCGCCCGCATCCGGCTGGACGAGGCCCACCACGATCGAAAACGTCGTTGTCTTTCCCGCTCCGTTCGGTCCGAGGAGGCCGACGATCTCTCCGCCGCCGACCTCGAGGGAGACTCCCCGCACGACCGCCCGACCTCCGTAGGTCTTGATGAGGCCGGTCGCCGAAAGAATCGGCCTCGCGGGTTTTTCGTCCGCGTTCTGCTCTTCGTCGTCCAGGAAGTTCAATGGCTGCGCGTCTTGTGGATGGTATCGGTCCGGCCGCCCTCCGGAGCGGTGACCTCGACGCTACCCCCCCGCTTCGAGATCGTCAAGGTCGCTCCCGCGACGCGGTTGCCCTCCCGGTCGACGACGAAGGCCGGAGTGCCCTCCAGTATGGTTTTTCCATCCCGGGGCCAGTCGGTGGCATGCTCGGCCTTCCCGTTTCGACCCTCCTTGGAATCCTGGAAAACCACGGCCCCCGTCAGCTCCACGCGGTCGAGCCGGCGATCCGGGCCGATCCAGGCGATCGCCTGGTTGGACGTCGCTCGCCATTCGGCGCTCGTCACGACGACACTCTCGTCGAAGCGAGCCGTCGAGAGCTGCGGCGCGGCCGGGGGTCCGGCCGACGGAAGGGTGCCGGTCGGCTGCGACGCTTGCCCCGCCTGCGGGGCCTCGCGATACACCAGTCGGCGGGCCGTGACCACGGAGGGATGCCGGTCGGCGGCTCCTCGGGGAGCGGCCTTGCTCCCGGAAGGCGGCGCGGCGGGCGTCGCCGTGGGTGACACGGCGGATTTTTCCGGAGAGGGCGTGAAGACGGTGCGGGTGTTGCCCACGGCGACCAGCGTGCGCTCCGCGTCGTTGACGGTAATGTCGTTGCCGAAAACCGATGATGCGTCCTGCCAGAGCGTCGCGCCTCCGGAAAATGTCGCGACTCGGCTCGCGTCGTCGAAGGTCATGTGCTCCGCTTTCCCGAACGTGGGCCGCGAGGTGTCGCCCACCGGTGTCGCGAGCCGGCTGCCGTTCTGGCGGGGCGTGAGGACGGCGCGCGCGGTTCCGTCCGCCTTGACGCCCTTGTGCTTCTGGTCGATCTCGATGCGCGAGGCGGAGACTTTCGATCCGTCGCCTTCCACCGTCGCGGATTTTCCGGGGGACGCGGTCAGCACCCAGACGTCCCGATCGGCGACCTGGACGGCGCGATCCGCCCGGCCCGAGCGGCCCTGCCCTTCCATTCTGACCGACCCCGCGAGCTCCAGGCTCTCGATCGCTCCATCCGCGCCGAGCACCATGTGCGCCTCGTCCGACTCCCCGTGATTCTCTTCGGAAACGATCTTGACCGCTCCGCGGCTCGTCGCCGTCCGCGCCCTCCCGGCTTCGAACGCGATCTCGATCGTCGCGGCCTGGAGGTGCCGGGTGGGTTCATCGACCTTCGCGGGCGCTCCCGCGAGCGAGAGCGATCGCATCGTGCCGTCTTCCGCGAACAGAAGCCCCGCGTGGTCGCCGGAATACGACTCGGGCGGCCGGGGCGTTCGGGCTCCGGGAGGCACGGAAGGTCCGCCCGTCGCGGGCCGGGAAAGAGCTCCCGCGGCGATCATCCCGTGCACGTTTCCCTCGGCGCGGCCCCACTCGAAGTGCTTTCCCTCTTCGTCCATTTTCAGGACCATGCGGTCGGCCTGTACGCGGTTGCCGTCCGCCGTCGTACCGGAAACGGATCCGGAGAGCTCGATCAGCGACTCGTCCCGGCGATAGACACCGCGATCGGCGGAGAGGGCGGAAAGCCCGCCCGTTCCCTCGCCGGTGCCCGTGCCGCGGACGGGGCCCTGCAGTCGCGCCTCGTGTTTGGCGACGTCGTATTCGCCGGACTTCGCCTCCAGGACGAACGTGCCCCGGCTCAGCCGGAGCGGCTTCGGGGCGGTGAGCACCCGGGCCGAGGGTTGGAAGACGATCTCCTCCGTTTCCCCGAGGGCGCCTCGCGAGTCGACCCAGTGGACGTTTCCGTTCAGGTGAGCGCCATTCGTCCGGTGGTCGTAGGTCGCTCGGTCGGCGTGGACGGTGATGGGCGTGCCCGCCTCCGGGTAAACGGTGAGCGTGACTTTCTCGAGCGCGTAGAGGTTCGGCAGGAGACCGGCGGCCGCGCCGAAGCCGACCGTGCGTTCCGACTGGATGTGGAAGAGCGGTTTCCCGCGAACGCTCTCCGTGTAATCGAAACCTTTGAGCACGGTCGTCGCCTGCCCGGCCTCCTCTCCCGGAGGCGATTCCGGCACGTTCTCGCCGCTCCCGGCCGCATGCGGCCGCCGGCCCGGCCGGAACGACGTCGCCAGGTACAACACGAACGCGATCCCGAAGAGGACCACGACGATCTCGATTGCCCGACGCCGCGTCATGGTCCGCCCTCTCCCAATCCTGCGCCGGGGTCCGCTGCCGCCCGAGAGACCGTCGCGACGGAGGCATTCGGGGCCTCGGGTTCCGGAATTCGAGCCGCGACGATCTCGGCTTCCGGGGAGCCGTCGCGGCCTCTCCTCAGGCGGAAATGCGCTTCGAGCTCGTCCCCCTTCGAGGTGGCGGCCAGGCAACCGGGGTCCCAGGACAGGCACTCGAGGTCCGGCCCCCCGGCCGCGCGCCGGAGGCGCCCGCGAACTCCGGTCTGGCCAAGCGGACGGAATGCCGACGCCGTTTGCACGCGCGACGCGAAAACCGGGCGGGCGTTTCCCATTCCATGGGGCTCGAGGCGCTCGAGCCACCCGAGAAGATCGACCGAGACCGTCTCGAGCGCGAGCTCGGCTTCGGCTTCGAGGACCGGACGCAGCAGTTCCCGGGGCACGCGCGCGGCAAAAGTCGCTCGTGCCGCGTCTCGAAGCGCGGCAAAGCGTGCTTCCGGAAGGCTTCCCCCGACCGCCTGTTCATGACCCCCGAACTCGTCGAACAGCTCTTCGACCTCTTTCAACAGGCCGTGCAACGAGACCCCGGGAATGCTCCGTCCGGAACCGCGGGCGAGCCCGTTCTCGAGGGAGAAGAGGAGGACGGGGCGGTGGAACTCGCGGGCGAGGCGGGATGCGGCAATGCCGAGAACGCCGCGGTGCCAGTCGGGAGCCGCGAGTATCAGGATCGATTCGTTCTCGACATCGCATTCCCGCGCGATTCGTTCCCGCGCCTCGGCCGTCACACGGCGTTCGATCGTCTGCCGCTCGGAGTTGCGGGTCGACAGCTCGTGCGCGATCTCGAAGGCGCGGGCTGCATCCTTCTCCTCGAACAAGGCGAGCGCGAGCCGCGCCGTGTCGAGGCGGCCGGCCGCGTTTAAGCGGGGAGCGATGCGGAACGCCACTTCTTCGGAAGTCGGCGGGCGGCCCTCGGCAACTCCCGATTCGCGGAGGAGGGCCCGAAGCCCCGGAGCGCGGGCGGAGGCGAGGGCCGCGAGGCCGAGAGCCGCGATGGTCCGGTTCTCCCCCTTGAGGGGAACGAGGTCGGCGATGGTCCCGAGGGCGGCCGCCCGGAGCAGGGCTTCCTGCGAAAGCGTGACACCTGCCCGGCGCGCCACCGACTGGGAAAGCTTCATCGCGATACCGCAGGCGGCGAGCTCTTTCTCCGGGTAAGGGCATCCGGGCTGCCGCGGATTGACGACGACGGCCCCCGCCGGAAGCTCGTCCGGCACCAGATGGTGGTCCGTAACGATGACGTCGACCCCGGCGGCGCGCGCCACGGCGACGCCCTCGATGGCCGTGATCCCGCAGTCGACCGTGACGAGCACGCCTGGTTGAAGGTCACGGAGGACCTGCCGGACAGTGTCGGGGCGCAGCCCGTATCCATCCTTGAGCCGATGCGGAAGAAACGCGATGGCGTCGGCCCCCGCCCGGAGAAGAGCCGCGCGCAGCTGGGCCACCGACGTGACGCCGTCCACATCGTAGTCCCCGAACACCACGATCCGCCGGCCGGCCCGCGCCGCCGAAACCAGAATGTCCGCGGCCTCGGGCGCGCCGAGGAGCCGGTCCGGATCGTGGAGCGCATCCGCATGCGGCTCGAGGAAAGCCCTCGCCTCGGCTCCGGTCCCGACGCCTCGCGCGAGAAGAAGGGCGGCGATCGCCGGCGGCACGCTCGCCTCGCGAGACAGGCGATCGGCCTCCGGGTCGGACGGCCTGATCCTCCAGACGGGCTTCTCTTTCCAGGCGGGTTTCACCGCGCCTTCCATCGTCCCGGAAGGCTCCGACAGACCGCGTCCAGGCGAGGCCGGGTCCGCCTCCGGGCGGCTCACGCCGGCGTAGCGGTGTCGAACCGACCAATCGCGCGAAACTTGCGGTACCGCGTCTCCCGGCGTTCGTCGTCGGTCATCGCCACGAGGGGCCGGAGGTTTCTCTCGATCGCCTCTCCGACAGCCGAGGTCGCGGCCGCGGGGTCCGCGTGGGCGCCTCCGGGCGGCTCCGGGATGATTTCGTCGATCACGTCCAGGGACTTCAGGTCGGCGGCCGTCATCTTCATCGCCTCGGCGGCGTCCTTCTTGCGCGCCGCGTCCTTCCAGAGGATGGCCGCGCACCCTTCGGGCGTGATGACCGAGTAGGTCGAATGTTCGAGCATGAGCACGCGGTCCCCGATTCCGAGCGCGAGAGCTCCGCCCGAACCGCCCTCTCCCGTGATCGTGACGACGATCGGGACGCGGAAGCCGGCCATGGCCTTCAGGTTGGCGGCGATCGCCTCGGCCTGTCCGCGTTCCTCGGCGTCGATGCCGGGATAGGCGCCCGCCGTGTCCACGAACGAAAGGATCGGGCGGCCGAATTTGTTCGCGAGCTCCATGACGCGCAACGCCTTGCGGAAGCCCTCCGGCCGCGGCATGCCGAAGTTGCGCCGGATCTTCTCCTTCGTGTCGCGGCCCTTCTGGTGGCCCACGATGGCGACGGGCTGCCCCCGGAACACTGCGAAGCCGGCCACGATGGCGGGATCTTCGGCGAACCGGCGGTCGCCGTGAAGCTCGACGAAATCGGTCATCAGGGCCTGGATGTAATCGAGGGCGTAGGGACGCTGCGGATGCCGCGCGACGAGCGCCTTCTGCCAGGGAGTCAGGGACGCGTAGATCTCCTGCTTCAGGCGCTCGAGCTTCTCCTGCAGCTTCTCGATCTCGCGCCGGTGCGCGGCGTCGTCCGGAAGAGCCGAGAGCTCTTCGATCTTCTGCCGCAGCTTCAGGATCGGTTCTTCGAACGCGGCCTCTTCGGAGTTCATCCCGCCCGATTGTAGCGTTCCTGCGGGGGCCGGGGGCGTCCGCGGTGACGGCCGCTCTCCCGGGTCACATCAGGTCCTGGGGATCGACGTCCACGGCGATCTGGCTGCCCGCCGGAGGGCGCTCCGGAACCGACGCCTCGAGGGCGGCGAGCAGGGTGCGGCGATCCCGGGCACGCAGGAGCAGCTGGAACCGCCAGCGGCCGTGCAGGCGCTCGAGGGGAGCGGGTGCGGGCCCCGAGAGCTGGATGCCAGGCGAGGACGCAGCGGCCCCCGCCACGGCCGAAGCGGCGGCGGACGCCTTCTCGCGGTCCGGGGAGGAGGCCACGATCGACGCGAGCTCGGAAAATGGCGGATAGAAGAATGACCGGCGAAATCGAAGCTCCTCCGCGCAGAATCCATCGACGTCGTGCGCCGCCGCGCGGAGGATGGCGGGATGCCGGGGGTGGAACGTCTGGACGTGGACGGTCCCGGGAGAGGCTCCGCGGCCCGCCCGCCCGGATACCTGGGCGACGAGCTGAAACGTCTTCTCCGAGGCGCGGAAGTCTGGAAAATTCAGGAGACTGTCGGCGGAAAGGACCCCGACGGCCGTGACCCCGGGGAAATCATGGCCCTTCGCGACCATCTGCGTGCCGATGAGGCAGGATACGCGCCCGGACAGGACGTCTTCGATCACGGCCGCCGCCCCTCCGCGCCGCCGGGCCGTGTCCCGATCCAGGATCGCGTGGGATACCGCGGGAAAGATCTCGGCGAACCTCTCCGCGACGCGCTCGGTCCCGAATCCGATCGCCTCGAGGATCCCTCCCCCGCATTCGGGGCATCGCAGCGGCCGCGGGACGCGTTCGCCGCAGTAGTGGCACACGAGGCGCTGACCGCGTTCGTGAACGGTGCGGGTGACGCTGCAGTGAGTGCACCGGAAATCGTAGCCGCAGTGACGGCACAGGAGGAAGGGCGCGTAACCGCGCCGGGGCTGCAGGATGATCGCCTGCTCCCCGCGGGAGAAAACCTCCCGGAGGCGCGCGATCAGCGGGCGGGAGAAGAGCGGGACGCCTTTCTCGTCGGCGCGAGCCGGCTCGCCGCGAAGGTCGACGATCGACACGTCCGGCAGAGGGCGAGCCTCGACGCGTTCCGGGAGCAGGAGACGCGTGACCCTTCCCTCGGAAGCCGCGTGGTACGCCTCCACCGAAGGAGTCGCCGAACCAAAGAGCAGAGCCGCTCCCGCGGCTCGGGCCCGTAGCGCCGCGACGTCGCGGGCGTCATACCGGGGGGATTCCCGCTGCTTGTAGGAGGCGTCATGCTCCTCGTCGACCACGATGAGGCCGGGATCGACGACCGGAGCGAACACGGCGGAACGAGGACCGATGACCGCTCGCGCCTCCCCCCGGCGCACGCGGTTCCACGTCTCCGCGCGCTCCTTCTCGGTGAGAGCGGAGTGCAGGAGCGCCGCCTGGCCCCGGAACTGCCGCTCGAGCTCGCGGGCGAAGACCGGCGTCAACGCGATCTCGGGGACGAGCCAGATCGCGCCGCGGCCGATCTCCAGCGCGGCCGCAATCGAACGCAGGTACACCTCGGTCTTGCCGCTGCCTGTCACGCCCTGAAGCAGCGCGGGAAAATAGCGGCGCTCGCGTATCGCCGAGCAAACCGACTCAGTCGCCGCTTCCTGCGCGGCCGTGAGGCGCACGACGGCGCGCGGCGGGGGAAAGAAAGCGGGGGCTGGCTCTTCGGGGAGCGGCTGCTCCAGCGAGGCGACGAGGTCGTACCGGACCAGCGTCCGGACTGCGGCAACGCCGGCTCCCGTCGCCAGCCGGATCTCGGCCGCCGTCGCAGGCCGGGCGACGGATTCGAGCCACGCGAGAACTTCGTCGGCGCGCCGGCTTCGCTTCCGCAGGCTCGCGC
>JBBSEW010000081.1:0-13615 GCA_038239305.1 Thermoanaerobaculia bacterium
CGCCGCCCACGGTCCGCCCTCGAACGCCTTTCGCGCCGCCTGTACCGCCCGATCGAGATCCTCGCGCCCCGCCTCCGACACGGAGCCGATCGACTCGCCCGTGGCGGGATTGGTGGTGTCGAAGGTCTTTCCGGACGCGGAGGGGGAGAACTGACCGTCGATGAAAAGTTGGGTGGGGGGCATGGTGCGTTGGTTGTCAGTTATCAGTGATCAGTTGTCCCTTGTCCGTTTGAGCTGTCGGCTGAATCGTCAACCGAAAACTGAAAACCGACAACTGAAAACGGCTTTTTTCTCATCGCGCCTTGAACTTCGGCACCCGCTTCTCCTGATTCGCGGCGATTCCTTCCTTCGCGTCGTCGCTCTGGAAGAGGAGCTGCTGCATCTCGCGTTCGAGCGCGAGAGCGGACTCGAGCGGGAGATCCCATCCGCTCTGAACGGACCGCTTGATCCGGCCGACGGCCTTCGCCGCCTTGTTCGGCGGAACGAACTGGCGGGCGTAGTCCATGACCTGCTCCCACCAGTCGGCGGCGCTCGCGTCGATCACCTGGTTCACGATGCCGTACTCGAGGGCCTCCTCGAAGGAGAACGTGTTGCCGGTCACCATGAGCTCGATCGCCCGGGACTTTCCGACCATCTTGGCGAGCCGCGCCGTTCCGCCCGTGCCCGGCAGAACGCCGAGCGTGACCTCGGGCAGTCCGACCTTGCCCGCGTCCTTGCGCGCGATCCGCAGGTCCGCCGCCAGCGCGATCTCGAGCCCGCCGCCGACGGTGTGGCCGTTCAGAGCCGCGATCACGAGCTTCGGCGTGTGCTCGAGCCGGAGCAGGGTCTCGTTGGCGTGGAGGCAGAAGAAATACTTGAAGCCGGGCGTGACGGCATTCAGCATTCCGATGTTCGCGCCCGCCGAGAAGAAACGGTCGCCCTTGCCGCGCAGCAGGATCACGTGGACGTCGTCGTCGAAGCGCGCCTTCAGGATCGCCTCATCGAGCTGGCGCATCATCGCGTAGGTGTAGGTGTTGGCCGGCGGATCGTCCATTTCGATCACGGCGATCCCGTTTTCGGCCTTGTACTGGATGACGGTGCGGTCGAGACCGGGGGCCGTCCAATCGCGAGTCTGTGCGGGGGTGCTCATTTCCAAACCTCCTGGATTCCGGGGCGGGCCACTCTATCAGCCGGGGAGAAAATCAACGAGGGAGCGGAGCGGTCGGGGACCGTGAAGGGGTTGCCGCGCTCGGATCCAACCACTCGGTCGTTCCGTCAGGGTGGAATTCGCGCTTCCAGATCGGGACGGTCGCCTTGATCCGGTCGATCGCCGCCCGACACGCCGCGAACGCCTCCGCGCGATGGGGAGCCGATGCGACGATGGCCACCGCGACCTCCCCGACGGAGAGCTCTCCCACCCGGTGACGAATGGCCACCTGCGTATCGGGCCACTCGCGCGCGAGTCCGGCCGCGATTCGGCCGATCTCGGATTCCGCCATCGCGCCGTAGGCCTGGTACTCGATCTTCTCCGTCGGTCGCCCCGCGTTCTCGTTTCGAACCACGCCCAGGAAAACACAGACTCCGCCGTCGGAATGCCGGACCCCGGCGAGCAGGGCGGCAACGTCGAGGGGTTGCTCTTTCAGGTACATCGGACCGTGGGCTCCCGCCGGATCAGCCGCCGGCGACGGGAGGGAGAAAGGTCACCTCGTCCCCGTCCCGCAGCGGCGTCTCGGGTCCCGTGTACTCCGCGTTCACGGCGGCGGGAGGCATGGAACCGGTCAGGGACGCGGCGAGCCCGGGCATCTCGGCGACCAGCTCGCGCCACAGGTCCGCGACTCGCGCGCCCGGAGGGATCGGCCGCTCCTCTTCCTGCCGCCCCGAGACGTCGCGGAAAGAAGCGAAGTAGAGGACGCGCACGGACATGAGCCTGGGAGTGTACCGCCCGTCGGGAGCCTCCCGGGAAACGGGCCGCCGTTGACATCTGACCGACCGGTCAGATATTGTTCCCGCGTGGCAAAGCTTTCTCCCCGCGAGCAGGAACGGCGGCTGGTGCTTCTGAAAGCGGCCTTCCGCGAGGTCGCGGAGCGGGGATTCTCGAACGTGACGCTCGAGGACATCGCGGTTCGAGCCGGCGTCTCCAAGGGTGTCACGCTCTATTACTTCGACTCGAAGGAGGAGCTTTTCTGCGAGCTCTTCTCCTGGCTGATCGACTCGATCCACGGGCGGATGCGCGAGGCGGTCGGCGCCGCGGACGATCCGGTGGCGAAGGTCCGGGCACTCGTCGCGCTCATCTTTCCGTCTCCGTCGAAGAACAGGGCCTTTTTCCGAGCCTATGTCGATTTCTGCGGGCTCGCGGCCCGCAGGGAGCCGTTCCGCGTAATCGGCGAGCGGTTCTATGCCGGGTGCCGTCAGATCGACCAGTCGATCGTCGAGGAAGGAATGCGCCGCGGCCTTTTCCTCCTGCGCGACGCCGGGGAGACCGCTTCCACTCTGCGCGCGATCTTCGACGGCCTGATGCTGCAGTGGCTCACCGAGAAGGAGCCGGAAGCATGCTTTGAGGCGTATCGCGAACGGTGCGAGCGGGAGCTGCTTCATTACCTGATGGCTCCGGGGCTGATGGCTCCGGGGGCGTCGGCCGCTCCGGCCAGACCGCTGCTTTCCACCCGGTCGTCATCCGTCCCGTCCGCCGCAAGCGTCTCGGGCGGCTCGGCGGACTCGTCTGTCGAGCCGCGTCCGGTTTCCGGAAGGCCGGGGAGCTCGTCGTCGTCGTCGTCGAGGAGGAAATCATGAGCATTCTCCCGGGAAGATCGCGGTCGGACGGGGAATCGGAAGTCCGACGGCCCTGCGAGAACGAGGGTTGCCGCAAGGCGGCGCCGTCCGGCCAGAGCTTCTGCGAGGCCTGCGACATGGAACGATGTCTTTACCGGCGGGACGAGCGTCCGGGCGTCCGCGGAAGGACCGCGGCGGGAGCGTCGCGAGGGTAGAATCCGACTCCGATGTCATCGCCGTCCACGGGCTCGCCGTTTCCGAAAACCGTTTACCGCGCGGCTCCGCGGGGGTTCTGCGCGGGCGTTGTGCGCGCGATCGACATCGTTGACCTCGCGCTCGAAGCCGTCGGAGGTCCTCTCTACGTCCGCCGGGAAATCGTGCACAACCGGCACGTGGTCGAGTCGTTCATGGCGCGCGGAGTGCGCTTCGTCGACGAGCTCTCCCAGGTCCCGGACGGGCAGACGGTCATCTTCTCGGCTCACGGCGTGTCGCCGGCCGTGCGGCGGTCGGCCGTGGAGCGGCGGCTGACCGTGATCGACGCGACCTGCCCGCTGGTGACGAAGGTCCATCTCGAGGCGATCCGCTACGCGCGGGCCGGGTTCCGGATCATCCTGATCGGGCACCGGCACCACGAAGAGGTCGAGGGCACTCTGGGCGAGGCCGCGGAACGGATCACGCTGGTTTCGACGGTCGAGGAAGCGGAACGGGTCGTCATCGACGAGCCCGAGAAGGTCGCCTTTCTCACGCAGACCACTCTGTCGGTCGAGGACACGCGACCGATCGTCGAAGCATTGCGGCTCCGTTTTCCGGGCATCCAGGGTCCGGCCAAGGCGGACATCTGTTACGCAACGCAGAACCGGCAGCTCGCCGTGCGCGCGCTCGCCCGCGTCGCGCCGGTGATTCTGGTCGTCGGCTCCCGCAACTCGTCGAACTCGAACCGCCTCGTCGAAGAGGCGGAGCTCGTTGGCGCGCGGGCGCATCTCGTCGACGACGTCTCCGAGGTCGATCCGGCCTGGCTCGCGGGCGCCTCCGCGGTGGGCGTGACGTCCGGCGCTTCGGCACCCGAGTTCCTGGTGGACACGCTCGTGCGCTGGCTGGGAGAGCGTGGCGCGACGGACGTGCAGGATGTGAACGTGGTCGAAGAAGACGTCTTCTTCCCGCTGCCGCCCGAGCTCGCGGCGCTCCGGTTGGGGCGTTCGGAGCCGCAGCCCGCATGAGCAGGCCCCGTACGGACACGGGGGAGATTCCCGTCGGCAAACCTCAGGCAGAGTCGTCTCCGCTTCCGGCCGGGCGCCTCTCCGGCAGGATTGCCTTCGTCACGGGAGCGTCGCGAGGCATAGGCCGCGCTATCGCGCTCCGCTTCGCCGCCGAGGGAGCCCGGGTGGCCCTTGCGGCCCGCGACCTCGCCTCCTGTGAGCGGACGGCAACCGAAATCTCCGCGAGCGGCGGCCAGGCGTACGCGATCGAGTGCGACGTCACGCTCGCCATGTCGATTTCGAACGCGATCGCGGCCGCGGTCGCGAAGTGGGGGCGCATCGACGTCCTCGTGAACAACGCGGGGACGGGCGGTTCGACGCCGCTGGACGACCCGGACGACTCGCGCTGGACCTCGATCATCGCGACGAATCTCACGGGCGTGTTCCGCGTCACGCGCGAGGCGGCGCCGTTCATCCCCGAGGGCGGGCGGATCATCAACCTCTCCTCCGTGGTCGGGCGCTTCGGCGTCGCGGGCCTGTCGGCCTACTCCGCCTCGAAGCACGGCGTCATCGGACTGACGCGGTCCCTCGCGCTCGAGCTTGCGCCCCGCCGGATCACCGTCAACGCGATGTGCCCGGGCTGGGTCGAGACGGAGATGGCGCGCGAAGGGTTCCGGCAAATCGGCCGGATGGCGCGCACGTCTCTCGACGAAGGACGGGAGGCCGCCGCGCGCATGGCGCCGCTCGGCCGCGTTCTCGACCCCGAGGAAATCGCCGGCCTCGCCGTCTATCTCGCCTCGGACGACGCGAAGTCCGTCACGGGCCAGGCCATCGTGATCGACGGCGGACAGGTGATGCCGTGAAGGCGAGCCGGGGTCGGGAACCGGGAAACGGGAAACGGGAGACGTACGAGACGATAGGCTGGGGCTTTGCCATCATCGAGCATCACATTTCGTTCGCCGATAGCTGACAGCTCAATCCGAGAGGAGCACAATGGACACTCAAAACTTCCTCGCCGCCCTGGACTCTCTCGTCGCCGAGAAGCACCTCCTCAAGCATCCCTTTTACGTGCTCTGGACGGAGGGCAAGCTGTCGCAGGAGAACCTTCGCGACTACGCCGTCGCGTATTACCCGCACGTGGCGGCGTTTCCGCGCTACGTGTCGGCCGTGCACTCGGGATCGGACGATGCGGTTCTGCGCCAGGAGCTTCTCGAGAACCTGATCGAGGAGGAGCGGGGCGAAGTCAATCATCCGGCGCTCTGGCGGCGGTTCGCGGCGGCTCTCGGGGCGGATCCGGATTTACTGGTGGCCGAAGCCGGAATCCCCGAAGTCCGCGCCCTGATCGAGAACTTCCTCGGCGCGACGCGCGAGGGCTCCGTGGCGGAAGGGCTCGCGGCGCTGTACGCATACGAGTCGCAGATCCCCGAGATCGCGAAAACGAAGCGAGAGGGGCTGGCGGCTTTCTACGGGATCGACGACGCGGAGGCGGTCCGCTTCTTCACCGTTCACGAGACCGCCGACGTGTGGCACAGGCAGGTCGAACGCGATTCCCTGGGACGCATCGCGGGGACGGAGCTCGAGCGGAAGAAGGCGCTCGCGAGCGCCGCGCGCTGCCTCGACGCTCTGAACGCGGCCCTGGACGGCATCCTGCGGGAATCCCGTCTCGTCGCGTGACGTCCGTCCGCCTCGGTTGATCCGCGCGGTCCTCTTCGACGCGGGCGCGACGCTCCTTCACCCGAGCCCGCCCGTCGAAGAGGTGTATGCGCGGGAGCTCGCCGCGGATGGCGTCCGGTTCGAAGCGCCAGATCTCGGCCGAGCGCTCGCGCGAGCGTGGGAAGAGGTGCACGCGGAGACGACTCCAGACCGGTACGGTGGCGTGCGCGGCGAACAGGCCTTCTGGAGGGCGTTTCTGAATCGCGTGCGCGGAAGCGTGGACGGAGGAGCGGTCTCGGAGGCCTGCTTCGACCGGCTCGCGCGCCACTTCCGAGATCCCGGTTCCTGGGCGATCTATCCCGACGTCGCCGGCGCGCTCGACGCGCTCGCATCCCGCGGGCTGGCGCTCGGGATCGTCTCCAACTGGGATTCCCACCTGCCCGCCCTGCTCGATGCCCTCGACCTCACGCGGCGCTTCCCGGCCATCCTGGTGTCAGCGATCGAAGAGACGGGCAAGCCGGACGCGGAGATCTTCCGGCGCGCCTGTTCCCGCCTCGGCCGCCTTCCCGGGGAGTGCCTCCATGTGGGGGACTCGCTTCGCGAGGACTATGAGGGCGCGCGGGCTGCCGGGCTCCATGCGTTGCTGCTCGATCGTGACGGACGACATGAGGGAGCAGCGGGGCGCATCCGATCGCTTCGCGAAATCGAGGGCCTGCTGCTCGAGTGGGGATCGGATGATCGGGCTGTTGGGCAATCGGGTGATCGGGTGATCGGGTGATCGGATGATCAATCGGACGGGGGATCGGGTGATCGAAAAATCGGAGAAGGAGCACCACTCCTCTTCCCCGAGCGCGGAGGAGAGGCAGGGTGTGATGAGGGGGGCCGGGAATGTCCCACTCCTCTTCCCCGAGCGCGGAGGAGAGGCAGGGTGTGATGAGGGGGGTCGGGAATGTCCCACTCCTCTTCCCCGAGCGCGGAGGAGAGGCAGGGTGTGGTGAGGGGGGCCGGGAATGTCCCACTCCTCTCCCCCCGAGCGCGGGGGAGAGGCAGGGTGAGGGGGACCCGTCTTCTCTCTGGTTTCGCTTTTCTCGGCTTGAAAACACTGATCGAGTAATCGGTCCAATCGGTCGAGGACTTGAATGATCGGACCATCGCGATGATCCCTCGTTCGTTTCCCGTTTCCCGTTTCCCGTTTCCCGCTCCCCGCTTCCCGCCCGGTAGCCCCGTCTGGACCATCTCTTGCAGTCTCTCCGCACATGAACCAAGAAACCCCCGGCCGCGCGACTCCGATTGGTGACCCCGAGAGCCCCGACACGCTTCGTCCTCCGATCCAGGAGCCTTCTCCGGCGGTGCCGCCTCCGCCCGCGCACGAGCCGCTGCTTCCTCCGCCCGCCACGGATCCTCCGAAGCCGGGCGACCCCTCCCGGGAAAAGCTGCATTGAGGCGTCGCTCAATTACTTGACCGCAATCCGCGGGGCCCCTGCTATCCTCCCCGGAACTTGAGCCTTTTCGAAAAACTGGTCCAGAGGAAATCGCTCGACGCCCTCGTGGCGGAGACCTCCGAGCCCGGTCACACGCTCAAGAGGGCGCTCGGTCCCTGGAACGTGGTTGCGCTCGGCGTGGGAGCGATCATCGGCGCCGGCATCTTCGCGACGATCGGCACGGCAGCCGCGGGCGACGCGCAGCGCCCGGGCGCGGGACCGGCCTTGACCCTCTCCTTCATCATCACGGCGATCGTCTGCGGTTTCACGGCGCTCTGCTACGCGGAGTTCGCGTCGATGGTGCCGGTCGCCGGTTCCGCGTACACGTACGCCTACGGCACGCTCGGAGAGCTCATCGCCTGGATCATCGGGTGGGATCTCATCATCGAATACGCCATCGGCAACGTCGCCGTGGCCCTCTCGTGGGCGAACTACTTCAACACGCTCATCGAAGGATTCGGGCTTCGATTGCCCCCGTGGCTGGCCGTGGACTATCAGACCGCCCACGCGAAAATGCCCGCGGTCGTCGCCGCCGCGCCGCACATCTTCGGCATCCCGATCGTCGTCAACATCATGGCCCTGGTGATCGTTGGCGTGATCACGGCGGTTCTCGTCTGGGGCATCAAGGAATCCGCGCGCTTCAACTTCTGGATGGTGGCGATCAAGCTCGTCGTCCTCGCCTTCTTCGTCCTCGTGTGCTTCCGCTACGTGAAGCCGGCGAACTGGACCCCCTTCGCGCCGAACGGATTCCACGGGATCGCGTCGGGCGCGGCGATCGTGTTCTTCGCCTACATCGGGTTCGATGCCGTCTCGACCGTGGCCGAGGAGACGCGCAATCCCAAGCGCGACATGCCCATCGGCATCATCGGCTCGCTCATCATCTGCACGATCGTCTACATCGGGATCGCGCTCGTCTTCACGGGAATGGTGCCGTTTCCCGCGCTGAAGAAGATGCTTTCTTCGGAGCAGGCCGAGCCGCTGACCATGGCCATGAAATACGCCACCATGCCCAACTGGATGGTCGGTGTCGTCGCGTTCGGCTCCGTCGTGGCGCACACGGCCGTCCTGCTCGTCTTCCAGATGGGTCAGACGCGGATTTTCTTCTCGATGGCGCGCGACGGCCTGCTCCCCAAGTCGTTCGCGAAGGTGCATCCCCGCTTCCGGACACCGCACGTGACGACGATCATCACGGGAATCGCCGTGGGCGTGACGGCGCTCTTCACGACGCTCGACGAAATGGTGGACCTGACGAATATCGGGACGCTCTTCGCGTTCTTCCTCGTCTCGATCGGGATCGTCGTGCTGCGCATCCGTCAGCCGGATCGCGAGCGCACTTTCCGCGTGCCGGGCGGCGCGTTCTTCCTGCCCGGGCTGGCGGCCATTTCCTGCATCGGGCTCGCGTACTACCTCCCTCCGAAGTCGTGGATGCGGTTCGTCGTCTGGCTCGCGGTCGGCCTGGTCGTGTACCTGCTCTACGGCATCCGGCATAGCCGGCTGCGGACGCATCCGGAAGAGCGAGGCTGACCGGATCATCGCCCGGGAGCTGGCAGCGCACAGCCCTACCCCCGTCCTTCAACTCCTGCTACCCTCCGACTCGGAGGTATTCGAATGTCCAAACGCTCCCCTGTGCTTCTGGCAGCTCTGGTCGCGCTCTCCGTCGCCGTTCCGGCTTCCGCTCAGCTCGTGACCAAGAAATTCGACTGGTCGCCGGTGAACGGAGTCCAGAAAGTCGACATCCAGGTGAATGACGTCGTGATCTCGCAGATGAAGTTCGACCTCGGCGACACGATCGCCCCGATCCGCGTCTCGTCCGCCAAGGCGAGTGTCCGCGTGGACAACAACTCGGAGATGGACCAGGAGGTCGGTGTGGCCGTCGCGGTGTTCGACGGCGAGGGCAACCTGATCGCGGCCGGCAACGGCGGTAACAAAGTGGGCGAGCTCAACCACGGCGAGCGCGAGGAGTTCACGGTGCGGTTCTCTTACGTGTACCGGAACCTGCACAGCGCCCGGTCGTTCCTCGTCACGCTCGAGACGAAGCCGAAGGGCGGCAAGAAAACGAAGTGGGCGCCGAAGCCGACGCCGAGCTCGTAACGCGATCCGAGAAACGGGAAACGGGAAACGGGAAACGACCCGAGAGCTCCCTTATCGTTTGAATCCTGGAACGTCGCGTCGGGCGTACCCGGTCAGCTCGGCATACGCCCGCCCCGCGACGGGTTTTCCTTCGCGGGTTCCCCCGACACGGCAGTCCCCTTCCCAATAGGTGACGCCGGTCGATTCGCCGGTGATGAGCTCCTGATCGGGGACGAGAGGTTCGATGTGTGTCTCCAGCCGGAGCCGGGGCACGGAGACGTCCCAGCCGGCGGGATAGACGGCTCCTGAGCGCGGGGAGCGCCACGTCCCGGTCGCGCGGAATCGCACGTCGCTCCAGGCGAGGCGCACGGGCGGTCCCGATGACGGAACGAACACTCCGGAGGAAAATGGCGTGGCGGATCCGTCCTTCGTGCGGATGCGGTAGAGCATGAGCTCGGTCGCGTCGTCGAGCTGCAGGGCGAACCAGTCCCAGCCGACTGCCGACGCCGGGAGAACGCCGGGACCCCACTCATGGTCGAACCAGGCCGTCCCGGAGAGCGGGGTCCGGCGATTGCCCTCCGTCATCGTCCCGCGGGCGGCCAGGCGGGTGATCGAGACGTAGTGCGAGTACTCGTCCGCTCCGGGCCCTTTGCGGGAGAGCCCCGCGTCGCCCTGGAGCACCGGCGGCTTCGACGCGGTCAGCGCGAGCTCGATCGCGCGCTTGTCCGAGCGCATCCGCAGCCGGTGGACGCCCGCCGTTTCCCTCGCGGACCAATCCTCGTTCGAGACGAAGAGCCGGCCTTCTGCGACTTCCGCGATGCCGGGAAGGATGAGATGCGTCTTCTCGCGATATTCGAACGTCTTCGCAGCGCCATCGGTCCACGCGAAGTGGGCGAGCCCGAGCTCACCGACGCGGAAGAACGTGAGCTGGAAACCGAAGGGATGGCCTGCCGGATCGGCGAGATGGCCCGTGTAATACCACCACTCGACTGCGGCATCGGGGTGTGAGCCGTGGTCGCGCGGAAAGGAAAGATGGTCGGCGGGGGCGGCCGCGATCAGGAGGATGGTGATGAGAAACAGGGCGGAGCGCGAAGCACGAATCGGGTGATCGGGTGATCGGGTGATCGGGTGATCTATTGCCGGAAGGTCAGGCGATCGGCGAATCGCCGAGACGTCTTCACTCCTCTCTCCCGAGCGCGGGGGAGAGATTGGGTGAGGCGGATTGGTGGCCTGTCTCGTTTCCCGTTTCCCGTTTCCCGTTTCCCGCCCGCCCATCATTCCTCCGCCAGCGCGGCCGCCGGATTGACCGCCGACGCGACGCGGCCGGGCAGCCAGCCGGCGAGAACCGCCGCGCCGAGCACCAGTCCCGATGCCTCGAAGAGCGTCGCCACCGGCACCTCGACCGAGACGGTCCAACCGAACGACTGCGGGTTGATCACGGCGAGGAGAAGGAACGCGAACGCCGTGCCGGCGGCGGCTGCGGCCACCGTCGCGGCGAGGCCTGTCAGGAGCGCCTCGATCAGGACGGCGAGCCGGATCTGCGCGCGCGACGTGCCGATGGCCCGCAGGAGGCCGAAAGCGCGGCGCCGCTCGACGGCGGATGCGAGGAGGGCGTTCGCAATCCCGAGGATCGCCACCGCCACCGCGATCGCTTCGAGCCCGCGCGTCACGGCGAACGTGCGGTCGAAAATCCGCAGCACCTCCCGCCGGAGCTCCCGGTTCGTCGTGATCGAGAGCGCCCAGCGGCCTCGGGCTCCGAGCCGGATCCGGCGCCGCAGCTCGACCGGATCGACGCCTTTCGCCGCGAGGACAGCGACGCTCGTCACGCGGCGGTCGCCGAAGATCGCGAGATACAGCGGCCGGTCGAGCACGACTGTCCCCCGGTCGTTCGAGTAATCACGATACACGCCTTCGACGCGGAAGGAGCGCGGCCCGCCCGGCGTCGGAAGGGCAACGGTTTCGCCGGCGCGGATCCCGAACCGGCGCGAGAAGGGCTCGGAGACGAGGACGTCGCCCGCGGCGCTCGCTTTGCCTGCCACCGTCTGGGCGTCGCGGCCGTCGAGGAAGGGGAGGCCTCCGAGCCGCGCGAGCACGCGGAAGTCGCCCGACGCGAGCGTGAACGGGCGGCCTCGAAGAGTCGCTTCGCGAGCGCGGAACGGATCGACCGCTTCGACCCCCGGCATCGCGCGGAGAAACGGCAGGACGTCCTCGGGAAGGTCGCCGACGATACCGGAAGCCTTGCCCGCCGCCGCCTTGATCCAGAGGTCGGACCGCAGCGTCGTCTCGACCCAGACGCGCACCGTCTCGCGGATCGAGGCGACCGTCACAATCATCGCGAGGGCCATGCCGAGCGCCATCGCGAGAGCCGTCACGGCGATCCCGTTGCGCGCGAGCGCTCCTCCGAAGAGACGCGCGCCGAGGGGACCGGGCGCTCCGAAGATCCGTCGGAGAGGCGAGGCGAGCGCACGCGACACCGCCCGGACGAGGAGAGGGGCCACGAGGGCGAGCCCGGCGACGACGAAGAGCACGCCCGCGAATCCGAAGAGAGGAAAACCGTCCACCGCGGGCAGCAGGGACGCGACCCCGGCCAGGGCGAGCGCTCCCGCGGCGGCCGCGCCCCGGCGCCCGAGATGCGCCGCGCGCGCCGCCTCGACGGATCCGGCCCGCATCGCCGGGGACGGCGCGACACGCGTCGCCTCGGCCGCCGGAAGAATCGCGGCGGCGAGCGAGGACACGAGCCCGACCGCGGCGGCAAGCGCGGCCGGCGCGCCGAAGCCGGCCGCCGTGATGTGGGCCGTCGGCAGGTAGACGTTCGAGACGGTGCCCCCGATCGCCGAGAGTGCCGCGCGGGCGAGGAACACGCCGCCGATCTCGCCGAAGATCGTCCCGGCGATTCCGATCCCGAGACCCTCGAGCACGAACACGGCGAAGACGAGCCGGCGGGAAGCCCCGACCGCCTTCAGCGTCGCGATCTCGGGCCGGCGCCGCAGAACCGAGACGGAAACGGCGTTGGCGATCAGGAACACACCGACGAGCAGGGTGAGCGATCCGAGCGCGTTCAGGTTGAATCGAAACGCGCGCACCATGCGATCCGCGGCGGCGGCGGACCGGTTCGGGGGCTCAACGGTAAGGCCGGGCGGAAGCCGCCGGGCGAGATCCTTCGCGATCGCCGCGCGGTCAACGCCGGGGCGGAGCACGACGTCCACGCGGTCGACGCGCCCTTCCTTGCCGAGGATGCGCTGCGCCGTGAACAGGTCCGCGATCAGCAGGTCGTCCGACGCGGCCCGGGCGACGCCGGCGAACGCGAAGAGGCCGCCTACCTCCAGCGTGCGCGGCACGCCTCCGGCGACCGCCGAGAATCGCGAGCCGACGGAGAGCCCGTGCCGCCGCGCGAACGGAACGGAGACGAGCACGGACGTTCCGCCCGGCATGCGCGCGAGAGCGCTGCGGTCCTTCGGCTCGACGAGCTCCCAGTCCCGCACCGCGCGGTCGCCGCCGAGATCGACGCCGAGAAGATCCGCGGATTCGCCGGTCCCGTCGCGCAGGACGACGATGCCGGTGACGGAGGGCGCGAACGAGCCGACGTCCCAGAGAAAGGCGAGCCCGCGCATGGATTCGAGGGGCACGCCACCCACGCCCGTGACGGTGAAGTCGCTCCGCCCCGAAACAGAAGCCGCCGCTTCCCGAAACGACTCTGTAACGCTCCGGTTCGCATGATGGATCGCCGCAATCGCCGCGACACCCACGGCCACGCCGACGATGGGCAGAACCAGCCGCAACGGATGCCGCCGGGCCGGCCCGACCACGAGAGCACGGAGCACGAGCCGAAGAGCTGCCACGTCAGACACTTACCCCTCGCGGCAATACAAGTCAAAGAGTTCTATTGGAGTCGGCTCTCTTTCGGCGGGAAGTTTTCTCGTTTCACTCTTCCACAGGTGTCTGATCTCGCCACCTCTCTACGGCACTTCACAGCTGAATTCGATTCAGAAGGACCGGAGGATGACTTGACCTTTCCTCGGTCGCAACGGTCGGCGTCTGAAATCGCGGCCGGAGGGTGGATGTCTCTTTTCGGAACTGCCCACGACATTCTCGGAAAAGGGAGCCCATCATGAGAGACCTCATTCAAACTTCCGGGTCGGGGTCACGGCCCTGTTTCTCCTCGGCGTCCTCCGCCGGCGCGACGCAGGCATTCCCGTCGCTCAAATGGCTCGGCTTTTCGGAGGGGACGAGCCGACCCCGATTCGTGGGCGCCCGCCTTCGAACGTATGATTGTCTCTAAAGGAGGACCAGGGAGTCGCAACGACGCATTCTTGGAATACATGAATACAACCGCTATGTTCGGAGCGTGGCGACGAAGGCTGCGACTAAGAAGGGGACGCGTGGCACTCTTAGTGTGAGGAGGGCGACCATGCGAGAGGGGTTGCGGTTGGAACCAGGGTCGGAGGTTTTTCTCGGTCTGGACATCTC
>JBBSEW010000082.1:0-13496 GCA_038239305.1 Thermoanaerobaculia bacterium
CATCTCTCCGGACTAAACACGCCCTCGGGTAGCGTGAGCGGGTCGAGGGTAGCAGGGCGGCGGCCGGCCGTACACCCGCATTAACCGGCGGCGAGCAGCTCCCGGCCGATCCGGTCCGTCTCGTCGAGGAGGAGGAGCAGGTCTTCCTCGCGGGTCCGAAAGTTCACGATGCAGACCCGCAGCGCCGCCCGGCCCTTGAGGACCGTTGGCGCGAGAAAGAACGATCCGTCGGAGACGAGTCGATTGACGATTCTCCGGTTGACTGCGTCGAGCTCGCTGTCCGATCCGTTCCATGCGGCGGGCTTCCAGCGAAAATTCGCAATCGAGAGAACGGTCTCGGCGAGACGCTCGATCTCGCGCCGCCGGTCGATCTCGTCCGACAGGAAATGCGCGAGCCGGACGTCGTTCTCGATCGCAGCGGCGTATCCGCGCGTCCCGTGCGCCTTCCAGCCCATCCAGACTTTCAGCGCCTTGAATCCGCGCGAAAGCTCGACTCCGCGCTCGGCGAACCAGGCGGGACCGGGGAACGGGCTCTCCGGATCGGAAGCCAGGTATTCCGGAAAGCGGCGGAACGTGTCCGCGAGCCGCCCCGGCTGGCGAACCAGCGTCGCCCCGGCTTCGTAGGGCACGTAGAGCCACTTGTGCGGATCCGCCGCGACCGAGTCGGCGCGCTCGATCCCGGAAAAGAGAGGGCGAAGAACGTGGGAGAGAACGGCCATCGCGCCGTACGCTCCGTCGATGTGCAGCCAGAGACGCTCGCGCTCGCAGAAGTCGGCGATCGCGTCGAGCGGATCGATGGCCCCCGTGTTGACGGTCCCGGCGTTCCCCACGACGATCGCGGGCAGGAACCCGGACTCGCGGTCCCGGGCTACGGCGCGCTCGAGCTCCGCCATCGGAATGCGAAAGTGCTCGTCGGACGGGAGCTTGCGCAGCTGAGCCGTCCCGATGCCGAGCAGATCGACGGCCTTGTCGACGCAGGAATGAACCTGGTCGCTCGCGTAAACCGTGAGGCGGGCGTGGCCCGGACCGGCGAGCCCCTCGGAGCGGACGTCTCCCGGCGTCATCGCCCGGCGGGCGGCGGCGAGCGCGGTGAAATTTGCCATGGAGCCGCCGGACACGAGGATGCCCTCCGCCTCCGCCGGGAAGCCCAGGGCGCTCGCGATCCACCCGACGACCTGCTTTTCGATGTGGATTGCGGCGTGGTCCCCGCCCCAGCAGTTCGAGTTCATCGCGGAGGCGAGCCCGTCCGCGACGATGCCAACGGGATCGGCGGTGGAGTTGATGAAGCCGTAGAAGCGCGGATGCGAATTTCCCATCGGAAACGGCATGACGTGCTCGCGCACGAACGCCAGGATCTCGTCGAAGGGGGCGCCCTCCACCGGCGCGGGCCCCTCGAAAAGGGATGCACGCTGCCCGACCTTGCCGAACACGGCGTTCTGCTCGAGCTTCGCCCGATGGCCGGCGATCGCGTCCGCGGCGAGGTAGCCCATGCGGCGCAGCTCCTCCGGCGTCCGGTCGAAGGGGCTGCTCATGGGTTGTGGGAAGAAGGGAAGAAGGGGCGAGGGCGGCGGATGCGACCTTTCGGATGCTCCGCCGCTTCCGCCCGGGTTTCTGCGCCTACTGGATGACGCCGCAGGCGAGGCGTCCGCCCGCGTTGCCCGTCGGCTGCGTCATGAAATCGTCCGCCTTCTCGTGAAAGACCACCGACCGTCCCACCACCGAGTAAGTGCCGGCCGTGACCGTCAGAAGGTCGCTCTTGATGTCGAGGTCGCCCTTGCCGTCCGCGCCGATCTCGATGTTCCCGAGATCGCCCGCGTGGCGCTTCTCCACCATCGGGCCCGCGTGCGGCATGGTCCCCGGATTGAAGTGTCCGCCGGCGGACTTGGCTTCCGGATCGGAGCAGTCGCCCTTCTCGTGCAGGTGGAGGCCGTGCGTGCCCGGGGGCGCGTTCTCGACGTGCACATGAACCCGAACGCCGCCTCCGGCGACCTCCGCGAAGGTCGCCATGCCGGTGACCGTCGATCCGCTCTTCGACTCGAGAGTGGCGCGGGCGCTCGGCCCCGCGGAAGCCATTGGCGCGGCGGAAGAACCGGACATCGAGGCGGAGCCCGTGGACGTCGAGGAAGCGCAGCCGGCCAGAACGAGCGCGGCCGCAGCCAGGGTGGGAGCGAACAGGATTCGGATCTTCATGCTTTCCTCCTTCGGAAACGCGAGTCGAATGAGAGAATACCTCCGCATCGCGATTTCCGAGCCGCCGTCATGAAAACCATTCCTCCCGTCGAAGTGTCCCGTATGGCTCTCGTCGTGCTCGTCGCCGCGGGGGTCGTGACCGCCGTGGCGTCGGCCGGTGATCTGTCTCACTTCGCGGCGGGATTCGCCGCGGGCGCCGGCTCGGCCCTGGTGCTCTCCCGCCTGCGCCGCCCTCCGGACGCAGGGACGGAAGGGTCCGAACCGGAACAAGAGGACCCCGTCTCATGAAAATCCTGGTGGTCGAGGATGAAGAAAAAATCGCGCAGTTCCTCCGGAAGGGACTGACGGAGAAGGGCTACACGGTCGAGGCGGTGAAGGACGCGGATTCCGCCCTCGAACGGTTCGACGCCGGCGTGTACGAGATCGTCATCCTCGATCTCCTGCTGCCGGGCTCGAAGGACGGGCTGGAGCTTTGCCGCGAGCTGCGGACTCGCGGCGTGCGGTCCAAGATCCTGATGCTCACGGCCCGGGATACCGTCGAGAACAAGATCGAAGGGCTCGACGCCGGCGCGGACGACTACCTCGTGAAGCCGTTTTCGTTTCGAGAGCTCCTGGCACGCCTGCGCGCACTCTCGCGCCGGACGGAGTTCGAAGAGCCGGGACCGATCGCGTTCGGCGACATCTCGTACGACCCCGAGTCGAGAGAAGTCGGGCGTGACGGAGAGCTCATCCGGCTGACCGCGCGGGAAGGGGCTCTGTTCGAGCTCCTGCTCCGCCGGCGCGGGAAAGTCGTCTCCCGGTCGGAGATCCAAGCCCGCATCTGGGAGGACTCGTTCGATCTTTCGACAAACATCATCGACGTGTACATCAATGCGCTGCGGAAGAAGATCGATGCGGGAGACCGCGACAAGCTCATCCAGACCGTGCGCGGTGTCGGGTATCGCGTGCGCGCGCCGGGCGCCGAGGACTGAATCGGGGATGGGGATCTTCTCGACACGGCGGGGCGCACCGCCCGCCCCCATCCCCGACGCCCTTGGCGTTCTCCTGCGAAGGCTCGTCGAGACCGAGCAGCATCCGCTCAAGCGGATACCCGCCGCCGACCTGGCGGAAGAGGCGCGCGATCTCGCGGAGCGGCTGAACGCGCGCCTCGACGCGCTGGCGTCCATGGAGAAGGAACAGCAGCAGTTCATTGCGGACGTATCGCACGAGCTGCGGACTCCTCTGACCGTGCTGCGCGGTTCGCTCGAGGTGGTGCTGGAGGAGGACCGGCCGGCCGAGGAGTATCGGGAGGCGATCGGCAACGCGCTCCTCGAGGTCCGGCACCTGACGCGCCTCTCGCAGAACCTCCTTTTCCTCGCGCGCGGCCAGAGCGGCCGCATCACCCTCTCCTTTGCCAATGTCGATCTCAACCGTTTCGTCTCCGACGTGACACGCGAGCTCCAACCCGCGGCCAATGACCGGTCGATCGACCTTCAGGCCGAGGTGCCGATGGAGCCGGTCCGCGCGTTCATCGACGCCGATCGGATGCAGCAGGTCCTTCACAATCTCCTCGAGAACGCCATCCGCTACACGCCGGAAAACGGGAAGATCCGCGTCGTCCTCGCCTCGGCGACGGGCGAAGCCACGATCGCCGTCGTCGACACAGGCATCGGCATTCCTCCACGTGACCGCCCGCACGTCTTCGAACGCTTCTTCCGCAGCGACCGCGCTCGCCGGGCGTATCCCGGCGGCTCCGGGCTGGGACTCTCGATCGCGAGATGGATCATCGACGCGCACAAGGGAACCGTGGATGTCGAAAGCGAGCCGGACGCGGGGACAACCTTTCGAGTGCGGCTGCCGTTGATCGTGTGAACAGCGCCGGGAAACGAAGCCGTTATCAGTTATCAGTTGTTGGTTTCCGCTCGCAGGCATGGCCCGTTTCTCATCGAGTAAATTCGATCCGTACGCCAGGATGAAGTCTGTTCGCGAGTCGATGGATGATGGCCCCAGAGAATACTGACCAGATAACTGATAACTGATAACTGACAACTGATGACTGATAACGAAAAACAACGCATGCGCCCCGTCTACATCCTCTCCGCGGTCCGCACGCCGATCGGGAAATTCGGCGGCTCGTTTGCCGGGCTCTCAGCGGCGGATCTCGGTGTCGCCGCCGCGATCGGAGCGCTCGAGCGTTCCGGCCTTCCTCCCGATGCGGTGAGCGAGACCGTCTTCGGCCACGCTCGGCAGGCGGGGGGCGGACCGAACACGGCGCGGCAGGTCTCGCATCGCGCGGGCGTGCCGGACTCCGTTCCCGCATACACCGTGAACAAGGCGTGCGCCTCCTCGCTGAAAGCGCTGACCCTGGGAGCGCTGTCGATCGCGGCGGGGGAGAACGAAGTGGTGCTGGCGGGAGGCGCGGAGTGCATGTCGGCGACCCCCTATCTCCTTCCGCGAGTCCGGTTCGGAATGCGCATGGGCCACGGAGAGGTCGTGGACGCCATGTATCGAGACGGGTTTCTGTGCCCGCTCTGCGGTCAGCTCATGGGCGAAACGGCGGAGAACCTCGTCCGCGAGTACGGTATCTCCCGGGAGGAGCAGGACGCGTTCGCGCTCGAGTCGCAGCGGCGCGCGGGCGCGGCCGCCGGCGCCGGGTGGAGCGACGCGGAGATCGTTCCGGTGGAAATGGCCGGCCGAAAGGGCCCGGTCAGGGTCACGAAGGACGAGCACCTCCGGCCCGAAACGACCATGGAGTCGCTCGCGAAGCTGCCGCCCGTCTTCGATCCCGAGAACGGGACCGTGCACGCCGGCAACTCCTCGGGCATCACGGACGGTGGCGCGGCGCTCGTGCTCGCCTCCGAGGAGGCGGCCGCTCGGTCCGGCGTCGAGCCGCTCGCGCGCGTCGTCGCCTGGTCTTCTGCGGGGGTCGAGCCGTCGCGGATGGGGATCGGGCCCGTCCCGGCGATCCGCGCGCTCCTCTCGCGGACGGGGCGGCGCCTCGAGGAGATCGACCGGATCGAGCTGAACGAGGCGTTCGCCGCCCAGGTCCTCGCCTGCGCGCGCGAACTGTCGCTCGACCTCGCGCGCGTGAACGTCCGCGGCGGGGCGATCGCGCTCGGTCACCCGATCGGAGCGACCGGAGCGCGCATCACGACGACCCTTCTCCACGAAATGCGGCGGGCGGACGTCCGGAGCGGTCTCGCCACGCTGTGCATCTCGGGAGGCATGGGGATGGCGGTCCTGTTCGAGCGCGAGCGAGGTTCGGGCGTCTTGTCCGGTTAGAATCGGGTCCCGATGCGCATCGCTCTGACCCTCGATCGCGACGCTTCCCGCGCGGAGACGAACGACTACGTGCGTTCGCTCTGCGAGGCGGGATTCGCCCGTGAGGAAATCGAGATCCTCGGCCCCGGCGCTGCGCCGGCCGGGGAGTTCCATGGGATCGTCCTCGGCGGCGGATGCGACGTCGATCCTGTCCGCTACGGCGAATCCTCGAGGGCCGGGGCGGGAGTCGAGATCGACGCGGAGCGCGACACGCTCGACTTCGATCTCTTCGATCGCGCCCGACGAGACTCCATTCCCGTACTGGCGATCTGCCGCGGGCTCCAGGTGATCAACGTCGCGCTCGGGGGAACCCTCGTCCAGGACATCCCCTCGGAGCATCCGTCGCCGCTCGTCCACGACACTCCGGGAAAGGACCGGCTTCGTCGCGAGCACGAGGTCGAGATCGTGGCAGGGACACGGCTCGCGTCGATCGCCGGTGGCGGCGGAACCCTCGACGTCAACAGCCGCCACCACCAGGCCGTCGCGCGGCCGGCGCCGGCGCTCGTCCTCTCGGCGACCTCGGTCGACGGGCTCGTGGAAGCCGCCGAGGGCGCCCCGGGGGGGCCGTGGCTGGTCGGCGTGCAATGGCATCCCGAGAATCTCGCTCCGGCCGGCGACGAGGCGTCGCGCCGCCTCTTCGCGGAATTCGCGCGCGTCGTGCGGGAGCGCGCGGCCGGCGCGGAGCTCGCGGTCGGCCCGGAGTTCGAAACTGCCGCTGCGGGCCGAGCGGAGAACGCTTCGCGGTAGGAATCACGCGGCCCGACCGTGTGTTGGGAGCCTTGGTCCCGGTGTCCCGGAACCGGTTTCCTCGAAGAGCGATTTCGGAAACTTAAAAATTAGAAATTAGCGATCTCGAGAAGGAGTCTCCTCCCATGAAGATCCGCCCTGTCGCTCTCTCCATCGTCCTCGGGCTCATGGCGCTCGCTTCGCCGGCGCAGCCGAAGGTCGAAGTCCAGAGGATCACCCCGGGCGTCTGGGCGGCCGTTCCCGAGGCGGGGGCGAACGTCGGATGGTTCCTCGCTTCCGATGGCGTCGTGGTCGTGGACTCCGGCAACGATGCGGCGACGGCGAAGGTGATACTCGAGAAGATCGCCGAAACGACGGGTGGAAAGCCCGTGCGCTACCTCGTGGTCACGCACGCGCACGGGGATCACGCTTCCGGTGCGCCTGTCTTCGCC
Organism: Thermoanaerobaculia bacterium; assembly: GCA_038239305.1. GTDB lineage: Bacteria > Acidobacteriota > Thermoanaerobaculia > UBA5066 > Gp7-AA6 > JALYUA01. The sequence goes on from JBBSEW010000082.1 coordinate 6,669, forward strand.
GCCGCCGGCGCCCGTGTAATCTGCCACGAGAACGCGGCGACGGCGGTGAACGCACTCCTGCAGACCGCGGGCGCCTCCGACGGGAAAGCCTCGCCGCCTGGCGTGCTCGCCCTCACGGACCGCCTCGTGTTCTTCGGCGGATCCCGCCGCGCCGCGGTGTACTACCTCGGACCGGGACACACCAATGGCGATCTCATCGTGCTGCTCCCGGACGAGAAGGTCCTGTTCTCGGGAGACCTCGTCGTGAACGGCCGCCTCCCATTTCTCCAGTCGGCCGACGCGGACCCGCGCGGGTGGGAGAACATCCTGACGCGCCTTGCGAATCTCGACATCGAAACGATCGTGCCCGGCCACGGGCCAATCGGAGCCCGGCAGAACATCGCCGACACCCTGGCCTACCTGCGGAAGGTGAACTCGCTCGCGACCCTCTTCATCCAGACGAAAGTCCCGGACGAGCTGTTCGAGATGAAGCTCCGGGAGCCGGACAATCGCCTGGCCAACGTCGAGGTCGGACCCGGGCACATCGCGAACGTCCGCGCGGCGGTCAAGATCGAAACGGCGCGGCTCGCGAAGGCCTCCGCCCCGACGCCCGCCCCGGCGTCCCGCACGACTCCGACGCACGCGCCGGCGAAGAAGAAGTAGGACGAGGCGGACGATGGCCGGGGAGGGAGTCCGCCTCGAAGCGCGCGATGGGCTCGTCGCGAGGATCCGGCTCGACCGGCCTCCGGTCAACGTTCTTTCCGTTGCCGATCTCGACTCGCTCGCGGAAGCCGTGGCGGCGGCGACTGATGTTTCCTCGGCCGGCGGCGCGCCGCCCGCCCAAGTGCTCGTTCTCGGCGGCCTTTCCCGCGCCTTTTCGGCGGGCATCGAGGTCGCCGAGCACGCTCCCGATCCGCCGGCGATCGAGCGGATGCTCGCGGCCATGCGCGCGGCGGTCGCCGCTCTCACGGACACCACCGCCGTGACGGTCGCGGAGGTGTCCGGGGCGTGCCTCGGAGGAGGAGCGGAGCTCGCGGCCGCCTGCGACTTCGTCTATTGCTCGGAGGACGCCCGCATCGGATTTCCCGAGATCCGGCTGGCGTGCTTCCCGCCGGCCGGAGCGGTATTGCTCCCTCTCCGGATCGGCGCCTCGCGCGCCGCGGAATGGATTCTCTCGGGCCGCTCCGTCTCGGGCCGTGAGGCGGCCGCGGCGGGGTTTGCGACGCGCGCTCTTCCTGCCGGCGTTCTGCGGGCCGAAACCGATCGATCGGCCCGCGAGCTCGCGAGCAGGTCTTCCGCGGCCCTGGCGGGCGCTCTCTCCCTGCTGCGGGCGGCCCGCCGCGAGGCGCTCTTGCCCGGCGGGCCTCTCGCGCGCGCCGAGGACGCCTATCGCCGGCTCGCGCACGACCCGGATCTGGCGCGGGCCGTCGCGGAGTTTCGTCCCGGTGTGCCGGGAGTCGCCGCCACCCCCGGGCGGGCGCCGGCTTCCCTTCGATGATCGTTTACCTGAACGGCGGTTATCTCCCCCTGGAAGAGGCAAGAGTCTCGCCCCTCGACCGGGGCTTCCTCTTTGCCGACGCGATCTACGAGGTGGCGCGCTTCTACCGGGGGAAGCCATATCGACTCGCGGAGCATCTCGAGCGGATGCGGGAGGGTCTCGCGGTGGCCCGGATATCGGTCGATCCGTCGTTCTACCCGGAGGTCGCGCAGCGCCTGCTCGCCGAAAACGATCTGGCATCCGACGACGCCATCGTGTACGCGCAGGTGTCGCGGGGCGCGGCGCCGCGCGTGCACGCCTTTCCGCCGGCCGGAACGACCCCGACGACCTTCGCGTTCGCGCGGAGATCGGACCCGCCGCCGCCGCCCGAAGGCGGCCGCGCGATCCTCTTCCCCGATGAACGGTGGGGGCGCTGCGACATCAAGAGCGTGATGCTGCTTCCGAACGTGCTCGCCGCGCAGGAGGCGAAGGAAGCCGGCGCCATGGACGCGATTCTCGTGCGCGATGGCATCGCCCTCGAGGGAACCAAGGCGAATCTCTTTCTCGTGTCCGGGGGGCGCATTCGCACCGCGCCGAACGGTCCCCGGATCCTGCCCGGCGTGACGAGGGGGGCGGCCATCGCCGCGGCGCGCTCGCTCGGGATCGAGGTCGAGGAGAGAGCCTTCTCTGTCGACGAGATGTTCTCGGCGGACGAAGTTTTCTTCGCATCGACGACCCTCTGGACCTATTCCCTGGTCGAGATCGCGGGCCGCCGGATCGGCGAGGGACGCCCCGGTCCGATCGCCGCGCAGCTGCGGGAGATTCTCTATCGGGAGTTCGCCGGCGCCTGAGGCGGTGGGGCGAGCCGGGGGAAGCCGGCTTCGACGATGGAGGAAATTCCTCCGCGCGAAGAAAACGTCCCCACGATCGTCATGCGCTTCGGACGGCACGCGGCGACGCAGTCCTCGAGAATCCGGTTCACGGCGTTCTCGTAAAAGATCCCCAGGTTGCGGTACGCGACGATGTACAGCTTGAGCGACTTCAGCTCGAGACAGAGGGCGTCCGGCACGTATCGGATCGTCAGGTGCCCGAAGTCGGGAAGATTCGTCTTCGGGCAGATCGCGTTGTACTCGGGAATCTCGACGGCTATCTCGTAGTCCGGGTACTGGTTGGGCCAGGTCTCGATCGTCGGCAGCGGCGCGTCGATTCCGGCGCGGGCGTGCTCGTCGGTGTATTCGGGCATGGGAGAACGATATCCGGGAAACGGGAAACGGGAAACGGGAAACGGAGAAGAAGGGAAACGGGAAACGAGAAACGGGACACGAACCAGGGACTTCTTCGGGATAACATCCGCGCGCCATGGAGTTTCTCAAGCACCTGTTTCATCAGCTGACGGACGTCGAGACGCTCGTCCGCGTGGGCGGGCTGACCGCGATGACGCTCATCGTGTTCGCGGAGACCGGGTTGATGATCGGGTTCTTTCTGCCGGGCGACTCCCTGCTCGTCACGGCGGGTGTCTTTGCCGCCGCGGGCCAGATCAACCTCTGGACATTGAACGGTGTGTTGATCGTGGCCGCGATCGTCGGCGATACGGTGGGTTACTGGGTCGGCCGCCGGGCGGGTCCGGCCCTGTTTCGGCGGCCGAAATCCCTTCTCTTCAATCCGGATCATCTTCGGCGGGCGCACGACTTCTACGAAAAACATGGCGGCCAGACGATCATCCTCGCGCGCTTCATGCCGATCGTGCGCACGTTCGCCCCGGTCGTCGCGGGGATGGGGGCGATGAACTACCGCCGGTTCGTTTCCTTCAACGTGATCGGCGGGGTCCTCTGGGTGATCTCGATGACCCTGATCGGATTCTTCCTCGGCCACTTCGCCTGGGTGCGCAAGAACATCGAGATCGTGATCCTGATCGTCGTGTTCGCATCGATCCTCCCGGGGATCCTCGCGTTCCTCCGGGAAAGGTGGAAGAGCAGGGAGAGCGGGAAGAACCGGAAGAGCGGGAGCCCGCGCCCGAGCTGACGATCCGGATCCGGGCGAGGCTCGGACAGCCGGGCAACCGCCCGCCGTCAGGCGAAAGCGGACACGCGGTGCGTCCCAGGCCGGCAGACCGGCGATCCGGAACGACCGCAGGAGAGTTCCTCGAGAAGAGCCGAGACTTCCGCGGTGTGGGAACGGTCGTGCTCCGCCATCAGGCGGGGAATGTCGGCGAGCGTCAACGAACCGATTCCGTCCTGGACGCCCGTGCGCCTCCAGTCGCCCGAGGCGACGGTTCGAAGGATCTCGACGCTGCGGCGGCGCGCGTGACGGAAAGCGGCGAGACCGGCGGCGAGGTCGCGGGACTGATAGCTGCGCTCCCGGGCAACCCGATCGCCGTCGAAATTGGAGAGAGTGGGCTCGTCCTCCGAGAGGATGCGCCGGATCCGGACGCCGAAACCCTCGCGCTCGAGGTCCGCGAGATGCCACACGTTCTCGACGAGCGAGAACCCCCCCGCGGCGGGGCGCCGCTGAGCGGTGGGGGGAGAGAGGCCCAGCGCGGCGCGCTCGAAGAGCACGGGCGTGGATTCGAGAGTCAAAAGCAGGGTTTCCAGCTCGCGGCGGTTCATGTCGTTCTCCATCACCAACTACGCACCGGGGCGCGAAAAGTTTCTGGCCCGCGGGGTCCCGCATTCCCATTCGGGGCGCAAGGCATTACGCTTTGGCCATGGGTATCGATGCGATTCGCACGTTTCTGGCGGGCCGCCGCCACGCCGGCTCCGAGCCCGCGCGCCCCGATCCCGTCGTGGTCGCGGCATGCGCTCTCCTTCTCGAGATCGCGCACGCCGACGACGTGTTCCGCCCGGAGGAACGCGAGCGGATCACGCGCCACATCCGCGACGAGATGGGCGTCCGCGACGAGGAGCTCCGCGAGGTGTTCCGCCTGGCGGAGGAGGAGCGCCGGGAGAGCGTCGACCTCTATCACTTCACACGGCTCATCGCGGACAACCTGTCGCGGGACCAGCGCCTGAAGCTCGTCGAGGCGATCTGGGGAGTCGTCTATTCGGATGGCTCGCTCTCCGAGGTCGAGAGCCATCTCGCCCGCCGCATCGCCGAGCTCCTCGGGTTCCAGCATCCGGAAGTCCAGGCCGCGAAGGAAAACGTCGCGGCGCGCGAAGCGGACCAGGCGGAATCCTGAACGTCGCCGCTGACAGCTGACGCGTTACCGCGAAGGGCCGGGCCCTCGTTCAGCGCTTTCGCGCGCGGCGCTCGTCGGAGCGTTTCTCTTCCGGGATCCGCTCGAACGGCTCGGGCGTCGAAGCCGCGACGAACGCGAAAGCGGCGGTCGCGGCCGCCATCCGATCCATCGAAGCCGGGCTGATCTTGTCGAACGTGTCGTTCGAGGTGTGATGCCAGTCGAAATAGCGCGATGCGTCCTGGCGGAAGGAAAATTGCGGGACGCCGTCCGCGCGCAGAGGGGAGGTATCCGCGCCGCCCGCTCCGCCCTCGGTGAGATCGGTGACTCCTATGGGAGCGAGAAGCTCTTTGAGCTCCCGGAGCGCGGGCTCCGCCGACGGACCGGCGAGCCACGAGAGACCGAGCGGCGAGCCGTCGCCGAGGTCCGCCTCGAAAGCGGCCACGTGTCGCGCGAGCTCGTCCTTGTGAGACGCGCGGTACGCGATCCCGCCGGAGAGTCCGTGCTCCTCGTTCGCAAAGAGCACGACGCGAATTGTGCGGTCGGGACGATGCGATAGCTGACCGATCGCGCGGGCAGCTTCGAGCACGATGCCGCATCCTGCCCCGTCGTCGATCGCGCCCGTCCCGAGCTCCCAGGAGTCGAGGTGCGCTCCGAGGAGCACGATTTCCTTCGGCTTGGTCCGGCCCGGGACCTCGCCGATGACGTTCGCAGATTCCGCCTCGCCGGCGTCGCGGCATCCGAGCGTGAATCGGACCCTCACCGGAGCGCCCTCCGAGACGATGCGCGCGAGGAGCTCGGCGTCGGGGACCGCGAGCGCGGCGGCGGGAATCCGCGCGACGTCGGCGGCGTAACCCATGGATCCCGTGTGCGGAGTCCGTTCGTGGTCGGTGCCGATCGAGCGGATGAGGACGCCGACCGCCCCGTGTTTTGCCGCGGCGGAGGCGCCGCCGCCGCGCACGTCGACCGCCCGGCCGTAGCCGGCTCCGTCCATCGACCGTTCCATGATTTTGTCGAAGAAGACGATCTTTCCGCGCGCGGCATCGCCCTTCGACTCGAGGTCCTCGAGAGACACGACCCGCAGGATTTCGCCCGTCAGTCCACCCTCCGGCGTGGGAACACTTCCCCCGAGAGCCGCGAGAATGAGGGGCTGTCGATAGGGCGCCAGGATCTCGCCGGTCTCGACTCCGCGTTTCCAGGCGGGAACCGTCACCTTCTCGGCATGGACGTTCGAGAAGCCGAGGGATTTCATCGTCGCGAGTGCCCAGGCAACCGCCGCACGATCGCCGTCCGATCCGGCCGGGCGAGGCCCGACGCGGTCCGTCAGAGAGCGGACCCAGTCCGTGGCCCGCGTCCCCGAGAAGGCGAGATCTCGCAGCGAAGCCGCGCTCGATCGCGAATCCGGCTCGGGCACGGGCCCGGCCCCACGGGTGATCGCGATAGCCGCGATGAAGAAAACGAGGGCGATGAGAAGTCGGCGCATTCTTCAGCCTCCTGCTGCGGACGGCGCATGCTAGCAGCAGAACGGGAAGCTCGAAGCGAGCTCACGCTTTCGTGTCGGGGATCAGGGCGTGCGAAGAACCGAGGGAGCGACCTGAACCGGCGGCGACGGGTAGTGAACTGACTCCCGCCGGGAACATTCCCTCTCGCGGGATCGCTCAGCGCCCGCTGCGCGGCTTCCCGCCGCAATGGGCTGGCGGAACAGGTACCGGAGGGAGCGCCTAACGCAGTACTCCGCAGGCGCGGCGCGATCCGCCCGCCGCGGGCTGCGCCTCCCTCCCGAGGCACGCGTCGGCCCTCTTCCGGAGGGGGAAACCGAGGCCGCCGCTCGGCGTTCGGTCGCAGCCACACCGAAGTTTCGAGGTCGAGAGTGGTGCGCTCCCTCACTCATGGCCTCGTACGGGAGGCACCGCCGGCGGCGGGCTCCAGGGGGACTTCAGTCTCTGCGAGCCCGGGGCCGGGAGCCCTCCCGGAGGAGTCCGGCTTTCGGCCGCGGCATTCGCTGCGCGAATGAGCGGCCAGAGAGCGCTTCGCTGAGATCAACTCCACCGGGGTTGGGAGTTCGGCGGTTTCGCTTCCACGGACGCGATGACTGCCCGATTTCACAGAGGCGCGGCTGCCATTTCCATTCTTGCGCCTCCACGGGGTCCCCTCTTACGCCTCCATAGCCGCGCGGTGCGACGGAGTGGGGGACGTACGG
>JBBSEW010000083.1:0-13414 GCA_038239305.1 Thermoanaerobaculia bacterium
CCGAACCCAACATCGAAGGCACGGGCTCCGAGGACTACTTCAACGACGCGTGGGGTCTGCACGTCGAAGAGGGTCCTTACACGGGAGTGCCCGTCGCGGACGGGACGGGCCTCGGATCCCGCATGACCGCGTACCGGTGGCACCTGATCGACCCCGTCGCCTTCCGGACGTCGTTGCGGTTCGAGATCGAGCACCGCGGATGGACCTTCAACCAGGACGGTGCGATCAAGGCCGCGTTCGGCGAGAGAACAGACCTCATGTCCTCGGTCGCGTTCTGGTACCAGATCGGAATCGCGAAAGGCCTGCCGCCGGTTCCCTACGGCTCCGCCCGGCTTCCGCAGGGCAACGCGAAGCAGATCGAGGTCGAGGATCGGATCGCGGACGCAAGAGCGGAGAAGGGCAAGACCTCGATTTCGCGGGACCTCTTCTGGTCGAAGGACGTGCTCCTTTTCGAAGGCGAGGGCCCAGGGGCGAAGCTCGATGTCCCGTTCGACGTCGACGAAGACGGCGACTACGAGCTGTACACGCAGATCGCGCAGGGCTCCGACTACGGGATCTATCGCGTGCTGCTGGACGGCAAACCGCCGGTGGCGCCCGTGCTCGAGCACGAGCCCGGCGCGGACGTGCGCCCGCAGACGGAGTTCGACGGCTATCTCTACGAAACGTACGTCGGGCTCGATTACCAGATCGGGTGGCCCCGCCTGGCGAAGGGAAATCACACCGTGACGTTCGTGTGCACGGGCAAGAACGCGGCATCCACCGGATACACGCTCGGGATCGACAACCTGATCCTCGCGCGCACGGGCGCCGAAGGCTGGGCGCGGGCCGCGGCCGTCCGCCCTCCGCAGATCCCGGATGACGTTCCGGGTCTCGTGCGCGCTCTCGGGGATGCCGACCTCGTCGTCCGCGGTCTCGCCGCCCGCCGGCTTCGGGATCGAGGCCATGTCGCCGCACTGCCCGCGCTCGACGCCTTGACCGCTCGTCTTGCGGATTCCGAGTGGGTCGTCCGTATGGCCGCGGCGGAGACACTCCGGATCTTCGGCCCTTCCGCGGCCCGGGCCTCCGAGGCTCTTCTCGTGGCAGCGCAGAAGCCGGGCGAATCGGTCCACGTGGTGCGGGCGTGCGCCGAGGCGCTCGGCGCGATCGGTCCGGAGGCGCGGGTGGCTCTCCCGTTTCTGAAGGAGCTCGGCGGCAAACCGACGGTCTATGTCGGAGGCGTGATCGAGCTCTCTCCGCAGGCGGCGGCGCGCAACGCCGTCGAACGGATCGAGCACGGCGGGACAACGAAGCGGCAGCCGTAGAGTGGAAAGTAGGAGTATCGACGATCGATCCCGCGAGCGGACTCCGTCCGGGCCGGGATACGAGATCCGAGACCCCTGGCGTCCGAACGCCGGGATCCGAAAGGGCGCCACACGATGAACCTGGGAGAAGCCGCGAGAGATGGGCGGGATGTGGTCCTCGTCGCGAGCGGCGACTCGCGCCTGTCCGCGAACCAGAAATGCTGGCCGGCCCAGCAGGCTCTCGAGGAGCATGTCGAACGCGCGTTCGGAGAGCTCGGGCGCCGGGTCGTGCGCGGCCACCCGCTCGATCCCGTCAAGAAGCACGGGTTCATCGATGGGCAGGCCCGGGGGATGCAGATCTTCCGCACGATCGATCGCGACGCGCCGCTGGTCATTGCGGAAGCGGTGTGGGAGTACACGAGCCACATCCTCGCGGGTCTCGTCCGCCACCGCGGTCCGATCCTGACCCTCGCCAACTGGAGCGGGGAGTGGCCCGGGCTGGTCGGGATGCTGAACGTCAACGCGTCGCTGACGAAGGCCGGGATTCCCTACAGCTCGATCTGGAGCGAGGATTTCCGCGACTCCTTCTCGCGAACCACGATTTCCCGATGGCTGCAGGACGGGAGCGTCGTCCACGACACGAGCCACGCCCGGCCGATCGACGATCGGATGTTCCCCGCCACCTTTGAGGCGGATCGCGTGCGGGGCTTCGAGCTCGGCGAGAAGCTCCGGAGCGACCAGGCCATCATGGGCGTGTTCGACGAGGGATGCATGGGGATGTACAACGCCATCGTCCCCGACGACCTCCTGCATTCCCTCGGCCTCTTCAAGGAGAGGCTCTCGCAGTCGATGCTGTACGCGGCGATGCAGCAGGTCCCCGATGACGTCGCGCGCGGGCACTACGACTGGCTGATCTCCCGCGGCATGCAGTTCCGGCTCGGCCGGGACGAGGCTTCGGAGCTGACGGAACGCCAGGTCCTCGAGGGCCTGAAAATGTACGACGCCGCCGTGCGGCTCGCGTCGGACTTCGGCTGCGCGGTAATCGGCATCCAGTACCAGCAGGGCCTGAAGGACGTCTGTGTGGCGTCCGACCTCACGGAGGGCCTGCTCAACAACCCGGCGCGGCCTCCGGTTCGGGGGGAGGACGGCGCGGTGATCCTGGAAGGGCAGCCCGTTCCGCATTTCAACGAAGTCGACGAGTGCGCCGGCGTCGATGCGGTGATGACCAATCGGGTGTGGGACGACCTCGGCATCGATCCGTCCACGACGCTCCACGACGTCCGGTGGGGCGCGCCGGTCGAGGAGTCGGGCGTGAACGAGTTCGTGTGGGTGTTCGAGATCTCGGGCGCGGTCCCGGCGAGCCACTTCGCCGGCGGCTACGCGAGCGCGGTCGGCGAGCGACAGCCGCCGATGTACTTCCCGAAGGGCGGCTCGACGCTCAAGGGCGTGAGCAAACCCGGGGAGATCGTCTTTTCGCGCGTATACGTCCAGGGCAACTCTCTCCACATGGACATCGGACGCGGCGGCGTCGTCCGCCTCTCGGAGGAGGAGACACAGCGCCGGTGGAATGCGACAACCCCGCAGTGGCCGATCATGCACGCGGTCCTCTACGGGATCACGCGCGACCAGATGATGGCCAAGCACATGGCCAATCACATCCAGGTGGCGTATGCGCCCGACGCGGCGACCGCCAACAGGGCGCTCGTGAGGAAGGCGTCGATGGCGCGGGCGCTCGGACTCCAGGTGAACCTGTGCGGCGATCCGTTCGACACCCTGGACCGCCACCAGGCGGCAATCCATCGCGCGTGAGCGATCCGGGAGGGAAGACGTCCGAGCCCTGCGCGCTCGGACTCGATTTCGGGACCGCGTCGGTCCGCGCGCTCGTCGTCGAGACCCGGACCGGCCGCGAGAGGGGAACGGCCGTTGCTCCGTACCGCCACGGCGTCATCACGGACAGGCTTCCCGGCGCGGACAGCCGGCTTGCGGCCGGCCCGGATGGCGGGCTTGGGGCCGGCCCGGATGGCCGGCTTGGGGTCGACTGGGCGCTTCAGCATCCGGGAGACTGGGTCGAGGCACTCGAAGCGGCGATTCCCGCGGCGCTCGCGGCGGCGGGAGTCGATCCCCAGTCGATCGTCGGCGTCGGCGTCGACTTCACCTCGTGCACGATCCTGCCGGTCGACGCGAGCGGGCGCCCCCTCTGCCTTCGGCCGGAGTGGGCCGCGCGTCCTCACGCGTGGGTCAAGCTGTGGAAGCACCACGCCGCGCAGCCTCAAGCCGACCGCATCAATGCGGTGGCCACGGCGCGCGCCGAGGCGTTCCTCGGTAACTACGGGGGAAAAACCTCGTCCGAGTGGTTGTGCGCGAAGGCGCTGCAGGTTCTCGAGGAGGATCCTGCGGTCTACCGCGCGGCGCAGGCGTTCGTCGAGGGAGGAGACTGGGTCGTCGCGCAGCTCTCGGGTGCGCTCGTGCGCAACTCGTGCGGCGCGGGATACAAGGCGTTCTGGAGCGCGGAGGCGGGATTTCCGCCGCGCGAATTCTTCGCTGCGCTAGATCCCCGCTTCGGGGACATGCCGGAGAAGCTGGGAGGGGACGTGGTGCCCCCCGGCCGGATGGTGTGCGGGATCACGCCGGAGGTGGCGCGCCGGCTCGGCCTTCTTCCGGGCACGCCCGTCGGGGCGGCGATCATCGACGCGCACGCGGCTGTCCTCGGAGCGACGGTCGTGACGCCCGGCCGCATGGTCGTGGTTCTCGGCACGTCCACCTGTCACATGCTCCTGGCGGACCGTCATGTGGCCGTCGAAGGGATTGGCGGCGTCGTGCGCGACGGTATCGTCGAGGGGTATTCGGGATACGAAGCGGGGCAGCCCGCGGTGGGCGATCTGTTCGCGTGGTTCGCCCGGCTCACGGCGGGAGGCTCCGAGCCCGGGACGGAGCGCTTCGCGGCCCTCGAGAAGGAGGCCGCCGCGGCACCGCCCGGGGCGCGAGGTGTCCTCGCTCTCGACTGGTGGAACGGCAATCGGTCCGTTCTCGTGAATGCCAACCTCTCGGGTCTTCTCGTCGGGATGACTCTCTCGACTACGCCGGGAGAGATTTATCGGGCGCTGATCGAGGCGACCGGTTTCTCGACCCGCCGGATCCTCGAAGGATTCGAGAGCGAGGGAATTCCCGTCACGGAGCTCATCGCGGTGGGAGGACTCGCGGACAGAAGCCCTCTCCTGCTGCAGATTTACGCGGACATCACGCGCCGGCCGATCGCGCTCGCGGCGACGTCGCAGGCTTCGGCACTTGGCGCCGCGATGCTCGGAGCCGTCGCCGCCGGTCCCGAGCGCGGAGGGCATCGCTCGCTCGTCGAGGCGGCGCGGGCCATGGCGCATCGGAAAGAGGGCGGCGTCACGCCCGATCCCGCGGCGGCGGACGCGTACGACCGCATCTACGGCGACTGGCTCATGCTGCACGACCACTTCGGGCGAGGCGGATCGGACCTCATGGCGCGATTGCGGGGAGCGGGGAGATGACGGCCTCGGCCCGGACGAGGGCACGGGCAGCGGACGCTCCGCCGATCCTGGAGGCGCGCGGCGTTTCCATGCAGTTCCCCGGCGTCCGGGCTCTCGACGGCGTCGACTTCGAAGTGTTCGCGGGCGAGGTGCATGCGGTGATCGGCGAGAACGGCGCCGGGAAATCGACTCTCGTCCGTATCCTGACGGGGGAAATCTCCGGATACGGCGGGCAGATCCGATTCGACGGCGCCGATCGGCGCTTTACAACACCCCGGGAGGCGATCGAGGCGGGCATCGCCGTGATCCCGCAGGAGCTCGAGCTCGTGTCCACGCTTCCGGCGGCGGACAACGTGTACCTGGGCCGGGAGCCGCGGACCCGGTTCGGCCTGATTGACCGGCCCGCGCTCCAGCGGGGAGCCGCGGCGGAGCTCGCCGAGGTGGGGGAGACGCGCCCGCTGCGGAGGGAACCGCTATCCCGCCTCGAGCCCGGAGAACAGCAACTCGTCGCGATCGCCCGCGCGCTCTCCCTCGACGCTCGTCTCCTCATCATGGATGAGCCGACGGCGTCGCTCGGGGAAGCGGAAGCTTCGCGCCTCGAGCTCCTGATTGCGACCCTCCGCGCGCGCGGCGTCGCGATCGTCTACATCTCGCACAAGCTGGACGAGGTCGCCCGCCTCGCCGATCGCATCACGGTGCTTCGGGATGGCCGCCGGGTCACCACCGTTCCGGCGGGAGAGCTGGGCGAAGCGGGAATGGTCCGCGCGATGGTGGGCCGCTCGATCGAGCGCGTTCCGCTCGATCCGGTCCCTCCCGGCGCGCCGGAGATGCTGCGGGTCGAGGGTCTTTCGCTTGCCGACCCGGACCGGCCCGGAGAGTATCGTCTGCGCGCCGTATCGCTCTCGGTGGCGCGGGGCGAGATCGTGGGGCTCGCGGGTCTCATCGGCGCGGGCCGCACGGATTTCCTGTTGACGATCGCGGGCGCCATCGAAGTCCCGTTCGAGGGTACGGTGCGCGTGGACGGGCGTGCGTTTCGGCCGTCGAGCCCCGTCGCGGCACAGGCCGCGGGAGTCGTTCTCCTGCCGGAGGAGCGCAAGGCTCAGGCGATCTTTCCGCGGCTGTCCGTCGCCCGGAACGTGACGATGAGCGCGCTCGAGAAGGTGTCGACGGCCGGGTGGATCGACGGCCGGCGGGAGCGGTCGGCCGCCGCGCGCCTCATGGAGTCGACCGGAATGAAGGCGGCGTCCTCGGACGTCCCGATCGCCACTCTCTCGGGAGGCAATCAGCAGAAAGCCGTGCTCGCCCGCTGCCTCTTCGCTTCGCCGAGAGTGCTGTTGCTCGACGAGCCCACGAGAGGAATCGATCTCGCCGCCAAGGCCGAGATCTACGCTCTGCTGCGCCGCCTCGCCGGAGAAGGCTTCGCGATCGTCCTCTGCTCCTCCGAGATGTCCGAGATCCTGTCGCAGTGCCACCGGATCCTCGTGTTTCGGGAAGGGCGGATCGTGGCGTCGTTCCGCGCCGAGGACGCGACAGAGGAACGGGTGCTGGCGGCGGCGGCCGGAGCGGCGAGTCTCCCGGGAGAATCGATGCCGTCGGAGGATCGCGGCGGTCCGACCGGGGCGCCTCCGCCATCCGGGAGGCCTCCCGCGGGCCCGGGCCGGATCCGGGCCGTGTTTTCGAGGTTCGCGAGCGTGCTCGGCCTCGCGGCCGTCCTTGCGGCGGCGCTGCTGTTTTCTCCGGTCCGCGGGGGCCGCCCGGTATTCCTCGGTATCGGGAACCTGACGGACATACTCCGGCAGGTCTCGGAGAAAGGGATCCTCGCGGTTGGAATGACCGCCGTCGTGATCACGGGCGGCATCGATCTCTCCGTCGGCTCCGTGCTGGCTCTGGCCGCGACGATGGCGGCCTCCCTCCTGATGCGAGGGTACGGGCTCACGGAAACGGCGATTCTCGTGCTGTTGGCGGGCGCCGTCTGCGGAGCGCTGAACGGCCTGGTGGTCGCGCGGTGGCGGCTGCAGGCGTTTATTGCGACGCTCGCGACGATGAGCGCGGCCCGCGGCGTGGCGCGGTACCTGAGCGGAGGAACCGCGATCCCGCTCGGCTTCGGCCCCGGTGGCGCGCCGCCTTCCGTACGGGCGCTCGGCGGGGTCCTGGTGCCGTACGTTCCGTTTCCCGCCGTGCTTTTTCTGGCGTCCGTCCTCGGGATGCACGTTCTGCTCGCGCGGACGCGCTCGGGCCGATACCTCTATGCGATCGGGGACAATCCGGCGGCGGCGCGGCTTTCCGGGGTCCGGGTGCGCTGGAACACGGGCCTCGTCTACGGGATGTCGGGCGTGCTGGCGGCTCTCGCCGGCATCGTCCACTGTGCGCAGCTCGAGCAGGGCAATCCCAACGACGGTGTGGCCTACGAGCTCGATGCCATCGCCGCCGTTGTCATCGGAGGAACGAGTCTTTCGGGAGGTGTCGGTACAGTGGGCGGCACGCTCGTCGGGGTCCTGACCATCGGAGTCATCAACAACATCATGGGGTTGAACAATGTCGACGCAAACCTGCAGCTCATTCTCAAAGGCGCCATCATCCTCGGAGCGGTCTGGCTCCAGCGCAAGCGACGGTAGCGCCCGCCGGACCTCCGCGGCGTGGGCGGTCGGCCTCGCAATGTCGATGCTCCTGTCCGCGGGTTGCGGCCGGGGCCGCCAGTCCAAATATCTCGTCGGCTTCTCACAGTGCAACCTCGGCGAGCCCTGGCGTGTCGCGATGAACGCGGACGTGGCCGCGGAATCGAAGAAATATCCGCAGATGGAGATCGTCTACGCCGACGCCCAGCAGGACAACGCGAAACAGGTCGCGGACGTCGAGAGCTTTCTGCGGCAGAACATCGACCTGCTGATGATCTCCCCGAACGAAGCGAAGCCTCTCACCCCCATCGTGCAGAAGGCGTTCGCCCAGCACATTCCGGTGGTGATCCTCGATCGGGCCATCGAGGGGGACTCCTACACGGTTTTCATCGGCGCCGACAACCGCGAGATCGGCCGCGAGGCCGGACGCTACGTGGTGAACCTCCTCCAGGGCAAGGGCAGCGTCGTCGAGATCAAGGGGCTTCCGGGGTCTCCGCCGGCACGCGATCGCAGCGAGGGATTCCGCGAGGCGATCGCGGGATCGCCCGGCATCCGGATCGTGCACGACCCGGTCGCCAACTGGCTGCGCGAGGAAGCCCTGGCGCAGATGGAGCCGGCTCTCGCGGCCCACGAGCACATCGACCTGGTGTACGCCCACAACGACCCGATGGCGATGGGCGCCTATCTCGCCGCTCGCGCGAAGGGCCGGGAGAACGAGATGAAGTTCATCGGGATCGACGGCCTTCCGGGCCTCGACGGAGGCCGCCAGATGGTCGCGGACGGCAAGCTGGCGGCGACGTTCGTATACCCGACGGGCGGCAAGGAAGCCGTGGATGCGGCATGGCAGATCCTGAACGACAAGAAGACTCCGCCCCACAAGATCGTCCTGCCGACGCAGCGGATCACGAAGGAGAACGCGGCGACGGGCGCGCCCGCGTCGCCGCCGACCACTCCCGCCCCCTGATCCGCCCGGACGGAGCGCGCGCCGGTCTGGGGGGGTGACGGTTTGTTAGACTGGCCGTCCTTTTCGGCGCTCTTTTTGGGCGCCGTCTGTTAGGCGCCCGTTTTCGGGAGGCGTTCGCTGGCAATCCTCGGCAAGACGGATTCGAAGAGCCCTCTGGAACCGCCCCGACCGGGCGTTTCGTCCGGATCGACCGTTCTCGGCGCCGGCACCCGTTTCGTCGGGGAGCTGTCGGGTGACGAGGACATCGTCGTGAACGGCCGACTCGAGGGGACGATCCGGGTCGACCGGAGAGTCTCGGTGGGGCCCGAAGGAGCCGTGCGAGGAGAGATTCACGCGCGTCACGTAATCGTCGGAGGTCACGTCCAGGGAGACGTTCACGCGTCGGAAAAAGCCGAGCTGACGAGCTCCGCGGTCGTCGAGGGCGGCGTTTACGCGCCCAAAGTGGTGATCGCCGAGGGAGCGCGTCTGGAAGGACGAGTCGCGATGTCGGAAAGCCAATCGAAAGGCTCGGAGGAGTGAGCATGGCCACGGAGACAGCAGCGGAGACGGAGCGGAACTGGATCGGCGGGAAATGGGTCCCGTCCGCCTCCGGCAAGACGTTTGAGAACCGCAACCCGGCGGATCGCGACGACCTCGTCGGAAAGTATCCGGAGAGCGACAAGAGTGACGTGGACGCGGCCGTCGCGGCGGCGAAAAAGGCGTTTCCGGGATGGCGCGACACGCCGGCCCCGCGCCGGGCGGAGATTCTCTACGCGGCCGGGGACATCCTGAAGCGCGACAAGGAAAAGCTCGCTCGCCTCATGACCCGGGAGATGGGCAAGGTCCTCGCCGAGGCGCGAGGAGACGTGCAGGAGGCGATCGACATGGCGTTTCTCGCCGCGGGCGAGGGACGCCGGCTCTTCGGCTTCACGACGCCTTCGGAGCTGCCGAACAAGTTCGCGATGTGCATTCGTCAGCCGGTCGGCGTCTGCGCGTTCGTGACGCCGTGGAATTTCCCGATGGCGATCCCGGCGTGGAAGGGGATGGCCGCTCTGATCGCGGGAAACACGGTGGTGATCAAGCCGGCGAGCGATACCCCCGCTTCGGTGCTCGCTCTGGCGCGCGTCTTCGAGGAAGCGGGTCTTCCGCCGGGCGTCTGGAACGTGGTCATGGGCTCGGGCGGCGAGGTCGGCGACCCGCTCGTGCAGCACCCGGACGTCAAGGTGGTCTCTTTCACGGGTTCGACGGAAGTCGGGCGTCATATCTCGGTCGCGTGCGCCCCGACGTTCAAGCGGCTGCATCTCGAGATGGGCGGCAAGAACGCAATCCTCGTGATGGAGGACGCGGACGTCGACCTCGCGGTGGAGGGCTCGCTCTGGGGAGCCTTCGGGACCACGGGCCAGCGTTGTACCGCTTCTTCGCGGCTTCTCGTCCACCGCAAGGTGTACGACGATTTCGTCGGCAAGCTCGTTTCGGGTGCGAAGGCTCTGAAGGTCGGCAACGGGCTCCTCGATGGCATCGACGTGGGCCCATGCGTGTCGGAGCGCCAGCGCGAGAGCGTCGCCCGGTACGTCGAGATCGGCAAGAAGGAGGGTGCGAAGCTCCTCTGCGGCGGGGAGAAGCTCTCGCAGGGCGACCTCGCCCGCGGCTGGTTCCTCGCTCCGGCCGTGTTCGCGGACGCGGACGCGAAGATGCGGGTCGCGTGCGAGGAGATCTTCGGACCGGTCACTACGGTGGTCCCGATCTCTTCGCTCGAGGAGGGGATCGCGATCGCGAACTCCGTTCCGTACGGTCTCTCCGGATCGATCTACACGCAGGACGTCAACAAAGCCTTCACGGCGATGCGCCTGTTCGAGACCGGCATCTTCTACGTGAATTCCTCGACCATCGGCGCCGAGGTCCACCTGCCGTTCGGCGGCATCAAGGACACCGGCAACGGCCACCGGGAAGCCGGGATTGCCGGCCTCGACGTCTTTACGGAGTGGAAGTCGATCTACGTGGATTACTCCGGCAAGCTCCAGCGCGCGCAGATCGATACGCATGAAAAGGATGAGATTTGAGAGAAGTTGTCAGTTTTCAGTCATCAGTTTTCAGTTCTCAATTCTGATTCTGAAATGAGGCGAAGCGCATCAGAACTGACTGCTGATAACCGATAACTGTTTACTCTTCAGGAGCACCATGATCATCGGCTTGCCCAAAGAGATCAAAGATAACGAGAACCGCGTGGCACTCGTGCCGGCCGGGGTCCGTTCCCTGGCGGCGGCCGGGCACGAGGTCGTCGTCGAGGCGGGAGCGGGAACGGGATCCGGAATCGCCGACGCGGAATACACGGCGGCCGGCGCGTCGATCCTGCCGACCGCGGACGACGTATTCGCGAAGGCCGACATGATCGTGAAGGTGAAAGAGCCGGTCGGTCCCGAGTATCAGAGGCTACGGTCCGGACAGATCCTTTACACCTACCTCCACCTCGCGCCGGCGAAAGACCTGACCTCGATGCTCCTCGAACGCGGGGTCTCGGGCGTGGCCTACGAAACGATCACCGGACCGAACGGGTCGCTGCCGCTCCTGACGCCGATGTCGGAAGTCGCTGGACGGATGAGCATTCACGTGGGCGCGTTCTATCTCCAGAAATCCAACGGCGGACGAGGTGTCCTGCTCTCCGGAGTTCCGGGCGTTCCGCCGGCGGACGTCGTGATCATCGGCGGAGGCGTCGTCGGGACGAACGCGGCGAAAATCGCGGCGGGGATGGGCGCGGACGTGACGATCCTGGAGACGTCGCCGGACCGCATGCGAGAGCTGGATGACATCTTCTTCGGCCGGGTCAAGACGGTTGCGTCGAATGTGCAGACCCTCGAGGAAGGCTGCCGGCGCGCGGACCTGCTCGTCGGAGCCGTGCTGATCCCGGGGGCGGCCGCCCCGAAGCTCGTCACGCGGGAGCTCGTGTCGCACATGAAAAAGGGGGCCGTGGCGGTCGACGTCGCGGTGGACCAGGGCGGCTGCTTCGAGACGACGCACGCAACGACCCACTCCGATCCGATCTACTCGGTCGACGGCGTCATCCACTACTGTGTCGCGAACATGCCGGGAGCTGTCGCGCGAACCTCGACGTTCGCTCTCACGAACTCGACCCTGAGGTATGCCCTCGAGCTCGCCAACAAGGGGTTGAAGCGGGCTGTCTCGGAGAACCCGCGTCTCGCCGAAGGCGTCAACACCCACGCCGGCCATCTCACCTACAAGGCTGTCGCGGAAGCTCAGGGGCGCGCGTACACGCCGCTCGAGAAAGCGATCGGCGCCTAGTCTCCGGCCCCTCGCGTGCCCGCGGCGTCGAGTGCCGCGATCAGCCCCGCGATATCGGAGGGCAGCGGCGCGACGACCTCGATCGGCTCGTTCGACTCGGGATGATGGAACGTGATCCGTTCGGCGTGCAGGGCCTGGCGCGGGAAGCTGCGAAGGGTCTTCTCGAGCGGGGTGCCGCGGACGCGCTCGTACCGGGGGCGGCCGTAAACCGGATCTCCCACCACGGGCAGCCCGACCGCCGCGAGGTGCACGCGGATCTGATGCGTCCGCCCCGTCACGAGCCGGCATCGGAGAAGCGTCACGCCGAGCTCGAACCACTCCCGCTCGATCTCGTACATCGTCTTCGCGGCGCGAACCCCGGCGGGAAGGGGATCTTCGGGAACGGCCGCGCGCTTCGGTCCCCCCTCCCTCAGGACGTCCCGCTGATAGCGGAGCGGGGGTAAGGGAGCGCGGTCGAACGCCTTCATCCTCTTCCGATCGCGAGGATCGCGCCCGATCGCGAGCGTGACGTCTCCCTTCCGTACGCGGGGCACGCCTGCCGCCACCGCGATGTATTCCTTCTTCATCGACCGCCTCTTCATCTGCCGCGACAGGGACGTGAGCGCCAGATCCGTCTTGGCGACGAGGAGCACGCCGGAGGTGTCACGATCGAGCCGGTGGACGATTCCGGGCCGGAGCTCGCCTCCGACGCCGCCGAGATCGCGGACGTGGTGCAGCACGGCGTTGACGAGCGTGCCGGAGTCATGTCCGGGAGAGGGGTGGACGACGAGGCCGGGGGGCTTGTCGATCGCCAGGAGCTGCTCGTCTTCGTAGAGGATCGACAGCGGGATCGCCTCGGCCTCGATGGCGACAGCCCGCGGTTCCGGGACGTCCACCTCGATCGAGTCGCCGTCGTGCACAACGTGGGAGCGTTTTGCCGGAGCGCCGCGGACGCGCACGGCGCCCTCTTCGATCAGTTTCTGAAGCCTCGAGCGGGAGAGATCGGAGCAGGCGGAGACGAGAAACAGGTCGAGCCGGGTGCCCGCGGACGGGCGGCCGACGTGGAATCGGCGGATCAGCTGTCGGCCTCGGAGAGCTTCGCCCGCCGCGAGAAGACGATGAGCATGACCACCGCCGCGACGGCCACGAGCAAGCCGATGAACTGGGACGTCGAGAGGATGCCCGGAATCACGAATCCGCGAACCAGGTCGCCCCGCCAGATTTCGAGCACTCCGCGCGTCACGGCATAGAGAAGCAGGTAGGTCCAGAAGACCTCGCCGTCGAAGCGGCGCCGCTTGTAGAGCCACTGGAGGAAGAGAAATATCGCGAAGGCGTTCAGAGAGAGGTAGATCTCCGTCGGCTCGAGGGGCGTATTCAACGGAGTTCCGACCGCCTGCGCCGCGAAGGGGTCGGTGAACGTGACGCCGAACGGGCCCTTGGTAGGACGGCCGTAGCAGCAGCCCGCCGCGAAGCAGCCCCACCGGCCGATCGCTTCGCCGAGCGCGATCGCGGGCGCTCCCATGTCCGCCACCTTCCACGCGGGGAGCCGGTGCTTGCGGAGGTACCAGATGCCGACGACCGAGGCGGATATCAGCCCGCCGTAGAAGACGCCTCCCGAGCGCAAGACGTCCACCAGGTCCCGCGGGCGATCGAGGTAGTGCCGCCATTCGACGACGATCAGCAGGAGCTTCGCGCCGAGGATCGCGGATGCCAGGATCGCCAGCGAGAAGTCGAACACCTTCTGCTCGGGCAGGCCCGCCGCGAGGGCCTTGCGGCGCAGGAACCACGTGGCGGTGAGGTAGGCGA
>JBBSEW010000084.1:0-12967 GCA_038239305.1 Thermoanaerobaculia bacterium
ATCATCGCGACCCCGAAGGCTCCCGCGGCCATCGCGAGGACCGCGAGCGCCACGCGGGCCGGAGCGTTCGCGAGATCGCGCCAGGCTTTTCGCCATCGCGGAGCGATCCTCAAGTGCTCCTTCGAAGGAACGATCATTTCGAAACGCTCCTGCCCGGAGCGATCATCCCGCGACGGCTCCGTCGGCGATCGTCACGATGCGCGTCGCCGCGGCGGCGGCCTCCCGCTCGTGCGTGACGACGACTACCGTCTTGCCTTCGCGGGCGAGCTCGCCGAGGAGGCGAAAGACGTCGGCTCCGGTAGCGGAATCGAGGTTGCCGGTGGGCTCGTCCGCGAGGATCAGGGGAGGATCGTTGGCGAGCGCCCGTGCGATCGCGACGCGCTGCTGCTGACCGCCCGAGAGAGCCGAGGGCAGCTTGTCCGCCTGGTCCGCCACGTCGAGCCGTTGCAGGAGCTCGCGAGCCCGCTCGGCGCGCCGGCGCTCCGGGAGAGCCCCGAGGAAATCCATCGGGAGCATCACGTTCTCGGCGCACGTCAGCGTCGGGAGGTGCTGAAAAAACTGGAAGACGAACCCGACGGTGCGCCCTCTCCAGAGCGAGAGCCGTCGGGGCGAGAGACCCTGGATCGACGTGCCGGATATTTCGACGTCGCCTGTCGTGGGCCGGTCGATGCCGCCGATCATGTGGAGAAGCGTCGATTTTCCGCTGCCGGACTTGCCGACCACCGCCACGAGATCGCCCGCCTCCACGTCGAGGTCGATGCCGCGAAGAGCGGCGAACGGGCCCGCCGGCGTCTCGTGGATGCGTGTGACCCCCCGGAGGCGGACGCGCATGCGCGCAGGCGTATGGATACCGTCCGACATCCGGACACCTTACGGAATACCCCCTGAACCGGGCCGGAACGGCGCGTTCAGCTGCGGTTCAGCGCCCTTTGCGCTACAACGGATGCGGACAAGGGGAAACCGTGCGCGTTCTGGTCGTCGAAGACGAGGCTCTCCTGGCCGGGCAGCTGGCGGCGGCGCTCGGGGAAGCCGGCTATGCAGTGGATCGCGCCGCCGACGGCGAGCGCGCGGATTTTCTCGGCCAGACGGAAAAGTACGACGCCGTCGTGCTCGATATTGGCCTGCCGGTCGTCGACGGGCTCACGGTGCTTCGCCGCTGGCGGGAGGCGGGTGTCGTCATGCCGGTCCTGATCCTGACGGCGCGGGGGAGCTGGCACGAGAAGGTCCAGGGGATCGACGGCGGCGCCGACGATTACGTGGCGAAGCCGTTCCGGATGGAGGAGGTCCTCGCGCGGCTGCGCGCGCTGATCCGCCGGTCGAGCGGTCAGCTGCACCCGGAGCTGCGCTGCGGGGACGTCGTCCTGGATCCGCGGACCGCGCGCGTGACCTCCCGCGGGATTCCCGTCCGACTCACGAGCCACGAGTTCCGGGTGCTCGCCTATCTCATGCACCATCGGGACCGGCTGGTCTCGCAGGGCGAGCTGACGGAGCACATTTATGCGGAGAACGCGGACCGCGACTCCAACACGGTCGAGGTCTTCGTCGCGCGGCTGCGGCGAAAGCTGGGCGCATCCCTGATCGAGACCGTGCGCGGCCTGGGCTACCGGATCGGCGGGCACCCGTGAGGCCGACGCCGTCGCTGCGTTCGCGGCTGTTCCTGGGCTCGCTGCTCTGGACGGTCGGCTTGCTGGCGTTCTCGAACGTCGTGGCCACGGCGCTGATGACCCGCTCGCCGCAGTTTCTGCGTCTCGCGCACGGGATCATGATGTCGGCCCTCGCGCTCGCCGTCATGGCGGCCGGGCTGGTCCAGTTCCGCAAGGCGCTCTCGCCGTTCGACCAGCTGCGACGGCGACTGTCCGCGGTACGCAGCGGCCACGACACGCGCGTGGGAGGGACATATCCCGGCGAGGTGCAGCCGCTCGTCGACGACCTCAACGGTCTGCTCGATCACCGCGAGGAGATCGTCCGGCGCGCCATCGCGACGGCCGGCGATCTCGCGCATGGACTGAAGACTCCTCTCGCGGTCCTCGGGCAGGAAGCGGAGCGTGCCGGCGTGGACGGCCAGGCGGATCTCGCCGCAACGATGCGCCAGCAGGTCGAGCGCATGCGGCGGCAGATCGAATATCACCTCGCGCACTCCCGGGCCGCCGCGTCGGGTGCGAATCCGGCCGCGCGGTGTCCGGTGCGAGCCTGCGCGGACGGACTGGCGAGGACCCTTCTGCGGCTTCATGCGGAGCGCCGGCTCGCGATCGAAGTGAACGTTCCGGAGGAGGACGTTTTCCGCGGCGAGCTCCAGGACCTCGAGGAGATGCTCGGGAACCTGCTCGACAACGCGTGCAAGTGGGCGCGCGCCCGCGTGATCGTCGGCTCGAGCGCCGCCTCGGAAACCGTCGTGATCACCGTGGATGACGACGGGCCCGGACTCGATCCGTCGATGCGCGATCGGGTCCTGCAGCGAGGCGTGCGGGCGGACGAAGCGGCGCCCGGCTCCGGGCTCGGCCTCGCGATCGTCGCCGATCTTGCCGGCGTCTACGGCGGCTCCATCACGCTCGGCGGCTCGCCGCTCGGGGGTTTGCGCGCGACGCTGACGCTTCCCGCGCAGAAAGGCTGAAGGTTCGCCGGCGGAAAGCGAGGCGGAAAGCGACAATGGCCTGGTTGAGGAAATAGAATGGACGAAACTCGACCCGCTCACTCGAAATCGGCTCGCGGCCAGAAGACGTCCAAGCGAAATCCCTCCGGACTCGATGGAGTTCTCATGCCACCCCGCGTGCGGCGGAGTGCCAGCGGGGCACTGCTCCTGTTGCTCGGGGGTTGCGCCGCGGCTCTCGGGCAGGACGTCTCCGCGGGGTTCGATCTGTCGCCGGGCGTCCTCGGATATTCCGCGCCCGTCGCCGCGACTCCGGCCGGCCCGAAAACCGTCGTCTCGCTTCCCGGAGGCGCGACCGGGCGCGGATCGTTTGCTTCCGCCACGTTTGGCTGGTCGGCGACGGGCTGTCCGGGGGCGGTGAAGCTCAAGTTCTATCGCGGCCAGGATGGGATGTTGATCGGCGAGCGGGGCCCGTTCGACGTCACGAATCCTCTCGTGCCGGCCGGTACGGGCCTGATCGCCATCCAGACGGTGGCGCTCGATCCGCCCGTGGACGGCGTCGAAGCGGGAGATCTCGTCGCCATCACCAGCCTGACGTCGTGCGGAACCCCGGTATGGCTCGAACCACCTCCCCGCCCGTTGCCGACGCTCCCTCCCTGGTCGTTCGTTCATGCGGGAGACGTCAGTTCCTTCGCCGTAGCGCCGGTGACGAGCAATTTCCTGTTCGTGTTCGTTTCCGCCCGCGGCGTCGCCGCGCCGGTCACCTCCGTCCCGACTCTCACGCCCTGGGCTGTCGCCTTCATGACGGGCTTGCTGGCATTCGTCGGATTCCGCCTCTCCCGCCGCTGACGCCCTACTCGATCCACTTCGCCGGTTCGGCATCGAACGTCGTCTTGTGCTCGGCCGAGCAGAACGCGTAGCTCTTCCCCTTGTATACAGACTTCGGCGCCGATTTCGCGTCGACCTCCATCTCGCAGACGGCGCAGAGCGGGCGGGCGTCGGTCGAGAGGGGGGCGCGGGCGTACACGGAATTCGACTCGGCGTTCTTCCAGCCCTGACCCTGGTACTCCATCTGGTACGCCGTCTTTTCAGCAACTTCATGGCCGAAATAGCGCGCCACGACGCGCAGCGCGAGGTCGATCCCCGACGAGAGGCCGCCCGCGCTCGCGATGGTTCCCGCCTCGACGAAGCGGGCTCCACGCTTCACGTGGACGTCGGGATAGTCCAGAGCGAGCCGGCGGTAGGCACTGTGATGCGTCGTCGCGCTCTTTCCGGCGAGTAACCCGGTTCGGGCCAGGAGGAACGCGCCCGTGCACACCGACATCGTGACGTCCGCCGTCGCCGCGGCTTTTCGGATCCAGGCGAGCGCCGCTTCCGACCGCGTGGACTGCGCGGGGATCACGATGATCTTCGGTGGAGGAGCCGTCGCGAAGTCGTAGTCGGGCGTGATCTTCATGCCGCCGGTCGCATGGATGATGCCGGTCGTCTCGCCAACCGTGTAGAGGTGGAACGGCTCCTCGTCGCGGCCCATCACGTAGGCGTCCTGGAACACTTCCCACGGGCCGCAGAAATCGATGAGAACGGCGCCCTCCGACAGAAGGAACGCGACGGGAATGCTGCCGTGTGCCGGAGGTTTCAGCGGATTCGCCTCGGGCGCCGGGTTCGCCGCGTTCCCGCCTGCCTTTCCCACACCGGAGCGAGCGAGGCCTCGCCCCCGGACTGCGGACGGAATGGCCGCCACGATTCCCGCCGTGGCTGCCCCCATCAGGAAATCTCTCCGCTTCATGGCGTGCCTCCTGTCGTCATTCTACAAGAGGTACGCGGGCCTTCGCGAAAGGTTTCGGGTCCGGCGGACCCCGACCGGGCGTCTCTCCACGGATTCGCCGGCCCTGCGTTTTTTCTGTCTGCTCCGTATACCCCGCGATGAGAGGCTCGCATGGCTGGGCAGAGATCGATGCGGCGCGCAAGAACGAGATCATCGCGGCGATCGAGTCCGGCGGAACGACCCGCGGACCCTCCCATGTCGAGCTCGACCTGACCGATCGCTGCAACGTCGCCTGCTACTTCTGCAACCAGCAGGACGTTCGGACCACGCAGCAGATCTCGTACGAGCACGCCTGCGCCCTGATCGACGAGCTCGCCTCGACCGGGCTGAAGTCCGTGCGATTTTCCGGCGGGGGCGATCCGCTGGCTCACCGGGACTTCGTTCGGGTGCTCGAACACGTGGCGGAGCGCGGCATCGTCGTCGACAACCTCACGACCAATGCCGCGCTACTCGGGCCGGAAATTGCCCGCCGCCTGATTGCCGGGCGCGCGCGGGAGGTTCTCGTTTCGCTGAACGCCGTCGACGGTTCCGACTACGCCCGGATGATGCGGGTGAAGCCCGCGATCTTCGACCGGGTCCTGGAAAACGTTCGCGGCCTCGTCGCGCTTCGGGGCAGCGGCGCCGCGCCGGGTATCACGGTCCAATTCTTGATCGATCGCGTGAACGTCGACCGGTTAGGCGAAATGTACGAGCTCGGCCGGTCCCTGGGCGCGGACCGCATCGCCGTGAGTCTCGTCCTGGACATTCCGCTGGCGCGAATCAATCCCGCGATCCTGCTGCATCCCTCGGACCGGGAGAGGATGCGGCCCCTCCTGACCGAGATCCTCGCGGGCGATCGGGACGAACGCCGCCTCCACATTTTCTTCCCCGTGCCCGAGTGGAACACGATGATGGCCGGGATCAAGGCGTCGCTGGGCTATCCCGCGGAATTACCGCTCTTTCCGACAGCCCCCGCGTTTCAGGAGAAAAACGGACACTGTTTCTTCGGTTACTACTCGGCGACGATTCGCGGCAACGGCGACCTCTATCCATGCTGTCTGCTCATGAGCCCCGACTACGAGCCGCTCGGAAACGCGCTGAAAGGAAATTTCGCCGATCACTGGCAGGGACCCCGGTTCTCCCGGATGCGGCAGGAGATGCGAGGCGTCCTCCTCGAGGGCGAGGACGCCCGGTTCGATCCGGAGCGGCACAAGGTCATCCGGCCGCAGTGCGTGACCTCGGGCGCCTGCTGGCTGAAGAACATGTACTTCCGAGGCGATCAAGAGTTCTACGAGCGCCTGGGGCGCGCGCTCGAAGGCGTCCGGCACCGCCACCGGTTTCGTCTCGGGGCGGCGCGCCGGATGCGCCGGGTTCTGCAAGCGGCCCGCCGGCTCGTGCGACCGCCGGTGTCCTGAGCCGTCCGCCAACGATTCGTTGCTCCGCTGATACCGGTCCGTCGCACGCCGGACGCCCGAACCGAAGGGCGCTCGCCCGACGGATATAGTTCCCCGCACAAAAAGAGGGGGAATCTCCATGCGAAAGGGAGCCTTCGCGCTCGCTCTGGCCGGAGCACTCGCGGGATCGGCGGCCGCCGCGCAAACCCCCGTCACGGGGCCTGTCGATCCCCTGCGCTTCTCGCAGCTGCGGGATTTCGCGGCGTATCGTTCCTCGTCGAACAACGCCGATCCGAACTCGAACGACGACAGCAAGCGCCCGATCCCGGGTGAAACCGTGACGCTCGCCGACCTCGAGGGGCCGGGCATCGTGACGCACCTCTGGATCACGATCGCCGCCAACGAATACGCCTGGCCTCGCCTCCTGCGCCTGCGGGTCTATTACGACGGCAGCGCGGAGCCCTCGGTGGACAGTCCGATCGGAGACTTCTTCGCCGTCGGCCATGGTTTCGAGAGGCCCGTCAACTCGCTCATGATCCGCAACGGCTCCGACGGCCGCGCGCTCAACAGCTACTGGCCGATGCCGTTCCGTAAGTCCTGCCGCGTCACGATCACGAACGAGGGTCGCCGGCGGGTCGCGAACCTGTACTTCCACGTGGACTGGCAGAAAATGAAGGAGCTTCCGGCTTCGACCGCCTACTTTCACGCGCGGTATCGGCAGGAGCTGCCGGCTCCGAACGACGGAAAGCCCTACGTCTTTCTCGACGTGAAGGGCCGCGGCTTTTACGCGGGGACCGTGCTCTCCGTCGTCCAGGCGGAGGCGGGCTGGTTCGGCGAAGGCGACGATCACTTCTTCGTCGACGGCAACAAGACAGCCTCGATCGAGGGGACGGGCTCCGAGGACTACTTCAACGACGCCTGGGGGCTCCACGTCGAGGAGGGCCCGTACTTCGGCGTTCCCGTCGCCGAGGGCACGGGTCTCGGATCGCGGATGACCGGCTACCGCTGGCATATGACCGATCCGATCCCCTTCACGAAGTCCCTCTATTTCGAGATCGAGCACAAGGGCTGGACGTTCAACGCCGACGGCTCCGTCAAGTCGTCTTTCGGCGAGCGCAACGACCTGATGTCCTCCGTCGCATTCTGGTACCAGGATGGAATCGCCACGGGTCTCTGGCCGGTTCCCTACGGCTCCGCCCGCCTGCCGCAAGGCAACGCGGCGCAGATCGAGGTCGAGAGATCGATCGCTCAAACGCGCGCCGAGAAGGGGAAGACTTCCGTCTCGAAGGATCTGTTCTGGTCGAAGGATGTGCTGCTGTTCGAGGCGGAAGGGCCCGGCTCGAAGGTCGAGATCCCTTTCGAAGTCGAAGAGGAGGGCGACTACGAGCTCTACGCGGAGCTGGCGCAGTCGCTCGACTACGGCATCTATACGGTCCTCCTCGACGGCAAGAAGCCCGTGGCCCCGGTTCTCGAGCACGAGCCCGGCGCCGACGTGCGTCCCGAAACGCAGTTCGACGGCTATGCCGGGGACACCTACGTCGGGATGAACTTTCAGATCGGCTGGCCTCACCTGACGAAGGGGAAACATTCTCTGACGTTCGTCTGCCTGGGGAAGAACGCCGCCTCGACCGGGTACACGCTCGGCGTCGACGATTTCATCCTCGCGCGCACGGGCCCGGCCGGATGGGCGAAGGCCGGCACCGTGCGGCCTCCCGTCGTTCCCTCCGATGTGGGAGGCCTGACATCGGCGCTCGGGGATTCCGACCACGTCGTGCGCGGCCTGGCGGCCCTCGGGCTCAGGGCGAAGGGCCATGACGCGCGCCCGGCGCTCGACGCCCTCGTACTCCGTTTGAAGGATCCTGAAGCGGGAGTGCGGATGATGGCCGCCAACGCGATCGGATCGATCGGGCCCGATGCAGCAGGCGCGGTCGCTCCGCTGACGGCCGCGTGCCGCGTCGATGGCGAGGTCACGCACGTCCTGCGCGCGTGCTCGGAGGCGCTCGGCCGCATGGGGCGCCGGGCCGAGTCCGCGCTGCCGGTCCTGCGCGACATCGCGGCGAAGAAGCCCCTCGTGCGCTGGTCGGCGCAGCGCGCGATCGAACAGATCGAAGGCAGCGGGAAGCCGCAGAGCTGACGGCGGGATTCCGAGAGAAACGATGGCGAATCGGAGCGAACGGTTTTCTCTCGGCCGGGTAGGCCTCATCGCTCCCGCCTTGATCGCGGTGTCGCTCGTCCTCGGGCTCGCCCCCCGCCTGGAGGGCCAGACCTCCGACTCGCTGACCGGACCGATCGATCCTCTCCGATTCTCCCAGCGGAAGGACTTCGACGCGTTTCGCGAGTCGTCGAACAACGCGGACCCGAACTCGAACGACGACAGCCAGCACCCGATCGCGGGGCAGACGATCACCCTCGCGGACCTGACCGGCCCGGGCATCGTGACCCATATCTGGATCACCGTCGCCGCGAGCGAATACGGATGGCCGCGGCTCCTGCGGCTGCGCGTCTACTACGACGGCAGCCCGGAACCCTCGGTTGACTCTCCCGTGGGCGATTTCTTCGCCGTCGGGCACGGGTTCGAGCGGCCCGTCAACTCGATCATGATCCGGGATGTATCGGTCGGCCGCGCCCGGAACAGTTACTGGCCCATGCCGTTTCGAAAGTCCTGCCGGATCACGATCACGAACGAGGGCCGCCGCCGCGTGAACAACGTCTATTCGCACGTGGACTGGCAGAAGATGAAGGATCTGCCGTCGACGACGGCCTATTTCCACGCGCGCTACCGGCAGGAGCTCCCGGCGAAGAATGACGGGAAGCCTTACGTTTTCCTGGACGTGAAGGGGCGCGGCTTCTACGTCGGCACGGTGCTCTCCGTAGTTCAGGCGGAAGCGGGATGGTTCGGCGAAGGTGACGACCATTTTTTCATCGACGGGGAGAAGATGGCCTCCATCGAGGGCACCGGCTCGGAGGACTACTTCAACGACGCCTGGGGCCTGCACGTGGAGGAGGGGCCGTACTTCGGTGTGCCCGTTGCCGAGGGGACGGACGTCGGTTCGCGCATGACCGGTTACCGCTGGCACCTGACGGATCCCATCCCCTTCACGAAGTCCCTCTACTTCGAGATCGAGCACAAGGGCTGGACCTACAACGCCGACGGATCCGTGAAGTCCGCATTCGGCGAGCGCACGGACCTGATGTCGTCGGTCGCCTTCTGGTACCAGGACGGAGTGGCAAGGGGTCTTCCGCCGATCCCCTACGGCTCGGGCCGCCTGCCGCAGGGCAACGCGCGCCAGATCGAGGTGGCCGGAGCGGTGAGGGACCTGCGCGCGGAGAAGGGCAAGCCATACGTGTCGGAAGACTCGTTCTGGCCTCGCCGCGTCCTGCAGTTCGACGGGGAAGGTCCCGGCGCGAAGATCGAGATTCCGTTCGAGATCGCCGAGGCGGGCGACTACGAGCTCTACGCGGAAATGGCGCAGGCGTCGGAGTACGGGACCTACACGGCGCTCGTCGACGGGGAAAATCCCGCCTCGCCCGCGCTCGAGCACGAACCGGGCGCCGACGTCCGGCCGCCGCCGCGATTCGACGGATACGCGCTCGAGGCATACGACGGCGTGCACTTCGCGATCGGGCAGGCGCCCCTGACGAAGGGCCGGCACACCGTGACGTTTGTCTGCACGGGGAAAAACCCGGCGGCGACGGGGTACACGCTCACCGTCGACGATCTGGTCCTCGCGCAGACGGGTCCCGCGGGCTGGGCGAGAGCGGCGCAGGCCGCGCCTCCGCCGATACCCGCCAATGTCGCCGGCCTGACTCGGGCGCTTTCCGATCCCGATCCGGTGCGGCGGGGTCTCGCGGCGATCGCACTTCGTGAAAAGGGGCCGGCGGCCCGGTCCGCGCTCGACGCGCTCGCGCTTCGCCTGAGGGACGAGGACGCCGGCGTGCGTCTCGCGTCGGCGTGGGCCATTGCCGCGCAGGGCGTCTCCGCGGCGCCTGCGGTCCCGGCTCTCATCGCGGTCTGCCGGACGGACGGCGAGGCGACGCACGTGCTCCAGGCGGCCGCGGAAGCCCTCGGGCGCATCGGTCCGGCCGCCCGCTCCGCGATCCCGGCCCTGCGCGACCTCGTGAAGGTCCCCCGTGCCCGTTGGGCGGCGGACCTCGCGATCGCGCGGATCGAAGGGACCTCGAAGATGTAATGCTCGACTCGCGGTTCGTTGGTTACCTGTTTCTCTTTTTTTAAAGCACGGAGGCACACATGCGGCGACGGAATCTCCCGGGGAAGCTCGTCCTTCTTTCCGGCCTCGTGGTCCTGGCAGGACTCTCGATCGGTCCTGCGGCCACGCGGGCGCAGGCTCAGACGCCGGCCATCACGGGACCGATCGATCCCCTCAGCTTCTCGCAGCTGAAGGACTTCGATGCCTTCCGATCCTCTTCGAACAATGCGGACCCGAACTCGAACGACGACAGCAAGCATCCGATCGCGGGCGAGACGGTCACGCTGGCGGATCTCGAGGGGCCGGGCATCATCACGCACATCTGGGTGACGATCGCCGCGAACGAGTACGCCTGGCCGCGGCTTCTGCGCCTGCGGGTGTATTACGACGGCAGCCCCGAGCCCTCCGTCGACGCGCCCGTGGGCGACTTCTTCGCGGTCGGGCACGGCTTTGAGCGGCCCGTGAACTCGCTGATGATCCGCAACGGCTCCGACGGGCGCGCCCGCAACAGCTACTGGCCGATGCCTTTCCGGAAGTCGTGCCGCGTCACGATCACGAACGAGGGACGGCGGCGCGTCTCGAGCCTGTACTACCACGTCGACTGGCAGAAGATGAAGGCGCTTCCGCCCAACACCGCCTACTTCCACGCGCGGTATCGCCAGGAGCTGCCGGCGCCGGACGACGGCAAGCCGTATCTCTTCCTCAACGTCAAAGGCCGCGGCTTCTACGTCGGCACCGTGCTGTCCGTCGTGCAGGCGGAGACGGGCTGGTTCGGCGAGGGGGACGATCACTTCTTCGTGGACGGCAACAAGAAAGCGTCGATCGAGGGAACGGGCTCCGAGGACTACTTCAACGACGCGTGGGGCCTGCATGTCGAGGAAGGGCCGTACTTCGGCGTCCCTGTGGCGGATGGCACGGGGCTCGGCTCGCGCATGACGGGCTACCGCTGGCATCTCACGGACCCGATCCCGTTCTCGAAATCCCTCTACTTCGAAATCGAGCACAAGGGCTGGACGTTCAAGCCGGACGGCTCCGTGAAGTCGGGATTCGGCGAGCGCAACGACCTGATGTCGTCCGTCGCGTACTGGTACCAGGAAGGGGTCGCGACGGGTCTCTGGCCGGTGCCGTACGGCTCCGCGCGGCTGCCCCAGGGCAACGCGAAGCAGATCGAGGTCGAGAACGCCGTGGCGGGAGTGAAGGCGGAGAAGGGCAAGATCTCGGTCTCCAAGGACCTGTTCTGGTCGAAGGATGTTCTGCTCTTCGAGGCCGAAGGACCGGGATCGAAGGTCGAGATTCCGTTCGACGTCGATGAGGATGGAGACTACGAGCTCTATGCCGAGCTCGCGCAGGCCTCGGACTACGGGATCTACACCGCGCTCCTCGACGGCCAGAAGCCCGTCGCGCCGGTCCTCGAGCACGAGCCCGGCGCCGACGTGCGGCCGCAGATGCAGGTCGATGGTTATACCTACGAGACGTACGTCGGTTACGCGTACCAGGTCGGCTGGCCTCACCTGACGAAGGGCCGTCACACGCTGACCTTCGTATGCCTGGGAAAGAACGCGCAGTCCTCCGGCTACACGCTCGGCGTCGACGACATCGTGCTCGCGCAGACCGGCAAGGCCGGCTGGGCGAAAGCGGCGCTCGCAAAGCCGCCTGTCGTTCCCGCGACCGTTTCGGGCCTCGCCGGCGCGCTGAAGGATCCCGACCCTGTGACGCGGGGTCTCGCCGCCCTGTCGCTGCGGGACAGGGGGCCCGCGGCGCGGCCGGCCCTGGACGCTCTCGTCGCGGACTTGAAGGATCCGGAGCTGCAGGTCCGCGTGATCTCCGCCAACGCCATCGCGGCAATCGGCCCCGAAGCGTCTCCGGCCGTTCCCGCCCTCATCGCCGCGTGCCAGGCGCCGGGCGAGGTGATGCAGATGGTGCGGGCGAGCGTCACGGCGCTCGGCGCGATCGGCCCGGCTGCGTCGCCGGCGTTGCCTCTGCTGCGGGAGCTGGCGCAGAAGGCTCCGTCGAAGGTTGTGGCGGAGCGCGCCATCAACCGCATCGCGCCTCCGGCCGTGAAGTAGAGAGGAGGCCGGCATGCGAAAGACATCCCCGTTTCTCTTCGCCCGGCTCGCGCTCCTGATCACCGTCGGCGCGTCCGTGCTCCGATGCGGCGCGCTCGCGCAATCGGCCGTTGTCGGCCCCGTCGATCCGCTGGCGTTCTCGCACGTGAAGGATTTCGAGTCCTTCCGCTCTTCTTCCGGCAACGCGGACCCGAACTCGAACGACGACAGCAAGCGCCCGATCCCCGGCGAGACGATCACGCTCGCGAATCTCCAGGGCCCCGGCGTCGTCACCCACATCTGGCTGACGATCGCGGCCAACGAATATGGCTGGCCGCGGCTCCTGCGGCTGCGCGTGTACTACGACGGGAGTGCGGAAGCTTCCGTGGACGCTCCCGTCGGCGATTTCTTCGGCGTGGGCCACGGATTCGAGCGAGGCGTCAACTCGCTCATGGTCCGCAACGGCTCGGAGGGGCGCGCGCGGAACAGCTACTGGCCGATGCCGTTCGCAAAGTCCTGCCGCATCACGCTGACCAACGAGGGCCGACGCTACGTCGACAACGTCTACTACCACGTCGATTGGGAGAAGGTCCGGGCGTTGCCGCCCGGGACGGCGTACTTCCACGCCCACTATCGCCAGGAGCTTCCCGCTCCCGCCGACGGGAAACCTTACGTGTTCCTGGACGTGAAGGGGCGCGGGTTCTACGTCGGGACGGTCTTCTCTGTGATCCAGCCCGAAGCAGGCTGGTTCGGGGAGGGCGACGACCGGTTCTTCGTCGACGGAAAGACCGAACCCAACATCGAAGGCACGGGCTCCGAGGACTACTTCAACGACGCGTGGGGTCTGCACGTCGAAGAGGGTCCTTACACGGGAGTGCCCGTCGCGGACGGGACGGGCCTCGGATCCCGCATGACCGCGTACCGGTGGC
>JBBSEW010000085.1:0-12753 GCA_038239305.1 Thermoanaerobaculia bacterium
CGGGGCGCCGGTGTCGGCGTCCGCGATGGATCGGGAGGCTGCCACGAGCTGTCCCCCTCCCGATCCGGCCATCTCGCCGATCGCGTCCTTGACGGAGATCGCGCGAGGCGGCGTTCCGAAGATCGCTCGGAGGACGTCAGCCTCGGCGCGGTCCATTTCGACGACGCCGTTGCGGGAAGGGAACACGACACCGATCTCGTGCGGCCGGATGGAGGCGTCGTCGAGCGCGCCTCGGATCGCGCGCTCGACGGCCGCGGGCTCGGGCGCGAACTTGTAGGGCTCCGACGGGACGCCCGCGACGGCGATTCCGGCGAGCCGCGCGAGCGGCCGCGCTCCCCGTTCCCGCGCGCTCTCCTCGTGCTCGAGCAGGATCGCGAATCCCCCCTCGCCCTGGACGATCCCCGATGCCCTCCGGTGCCCGCGCAGGGCTCCGACCCGGTCGAATCCCAGAGCGTAGATCGGATTCCACTCGTCCACGGCTCCCGTGAGCATCGCTCGCGCCCGCCCGGAATCGAGGGCGAGAGCCGAGTAGAGGAGAGCGTTCAGCGCCGAGGGGTCTTTCTGCGTGATTGTGACGTTCGGCCCGAACAGCTTGAGCTCGATCGAAACCTGCGAGGCCGGGGCGTTCGCCACGGTGTTCGGAAAGTGGAAGGGAGGCGCGGCCTCGGGCGATTCCTGGAACAGGACGCGGAGAAACTCGGTCAGGGCGCCTGCTCCCGCGGAGCCCGTCCCCATCGCGATCCCGATTTCCTCGGGTGCGGCCGCGATGTCGAATCCGGACTCGCGGACCGCCTCCAGGCACGAGACGATCGCGTACTGGCTGCCGCGGTCGAAGCGGCGCGCCTTCATCGGCGGGATGTCCGGCTGGGGCGAGAATCCATCACATCGGGCGACCTGCTCCGCCTGCAACCCGGCCCGTTCCTCGGGCGTCATCGGCCGGATCGCCGTGTCTCCGGCGAGGACCCGGCGATAGAAGAGCTCCGCGCCCCGGCCCAGCGGAGAGACCGCTCCCGTTCCCGTGATCCATCCCCGCGCGGCCAAGCTCAGTAGACGCCGGCGTCGCGAGCGAACACGACGACGGAGCTGTTGCCGCCGAACGCAAAGGAATCCGACAGGGCGACGCGGACCGTTCCCTCCCGCGCCGTGTTGGGGACGTAATCGAGATCGCAGGTCGGGTCCGCATTCTCGTAGTGGATCGTCGGAGGGATCCGGCCCGTGCGAACGGTCATCACGGTCGCGACCGCCTCGATCGCCCCGGAGGCGCACAGGCAGTGTCCGATCATCGACTTGATCGAAGAGATCGGGATGCGCCGCGCGCGGTCACCCAGCCCGTCTTTCAGGGCCGCGGTTTCAGCCGTGTCGTTCTGAGGCGTCGCCGTCCCGTGCGCGTTGACGTAATCGACGTCTTCCGCGTTCACGCGGGCGGACCGGAGCGCGCTCTTGACCGTCCGGCCACCCGCCACACCGCTCGGATCGGGCGCCGTCATGTGATGGGCATCCGACGTCACGCCGTATCCGAGGAATTCGGCCAGGATCGGGGCTCCCCGTTTCTTCGCGCGCTCCCATTCTTCGAAGACGAGGATGCCGGCGGCTTCCCCGATCGAAAGGCCCTTGCGCTCGCGGTCGAACGGCCGGCACGGCTCCGGGTCCACAGAGCGCAGGGAGTTGAAACCTCCGTACGTGAGCCGCGCGAGCACGTCCGATCCGCCCGTGAAGATCACGTCGGCGAGGCCGGCGGCGATCGCGTCGTGGGCGTAGCCCATGGCGTTCGCCGACGAAGAGCACGCCGTGGTCACGGTCGACTTGATGCCTTCGAGCCGGAACCGCTGCGCGACGCGATCCGTGATGGCGTCCGGAAGGTGATTGAGAACCCGCGTCGGGCGCGTCTCGAGCCCCTGCAGGTGACGCTCGTACTCCGCCTCGGAATCCAGGAGTCCCGACGTCCCTCCTCCCAGGATCACGCCGATCCGCGTGGGGTCCTCCCGCGAAAAATCGAGGCCCGACTGCTTCGCGGCTTCCTCTGCCGCGGCGATTCCCATGCGGTCGGCGCGCGACATCCGGCGCCTTTCTCCGGCGGTCAGGAACCCGTCGGGAATTTCGAGAACCTGCGCGGCCGTCCGGGTTCGATAGCCAGACGGATCGAAGAGCGAGAAAGGGCGGATCCCGCAGCGGCCTTCGAGAAGGGCGTCCCAGAACTTCGGGACGTCGACTCCGATGGAGGTCACGGCTCCGAGACCCGTGACCACGACGCGCCGGGATTTGTTCATGAGGGGCGCGATTCTACCCGAGCCGCGGGCTTCGGGCCTGCGCCGTCACCGGCCGGCGGCCTCATGCGATACATTCGGTGCCATGAGCGAACGCGTCGGCTGGCATCCGTACTTCATGAATATCGCCACGCAGGTCGCGACTCGAGCCACCTGCATGCGCAAGCACGTCGGAGCGGTGATCGTCCGCGATCGGACGATCCTCTCGACGGGCTACAACGGCTCGATCCGCGGCCTGCCGCACTGCGAGGACGTCGGGTGCGTCGTCGAGGACGGCCATTGCGTTTCGACCGTGCACGCCGAGGCGAACGCCATCCTTCAGGCCGCCCACAATGGCGTCGCGATCCGTGAGGCCGAGCTCTACACGACCGCGAGCCCGTGCTGGCCGTGCTTCAAGCTGATCGCCAACTCCGGCATCCGCCGCGTGTACTACGGCGAGTTCTACCGCGACGAAAAGTCTCTCGCCGTCGCCCGCGAAGCGGGCATCGAGCTGATCGACCTGGGGAAAGAGACGGGGCCGGGAGTGCGAGTCGTCTAACGGATCGAGCGGGCAGCTCCCAGTTACCTCGTCTCCCGCCTCTTCGTCCCGCTCCCGCCCGCGCCGGCACCCGCGACCGCCTCTTCCGATTCGAGCATCCGGAGGCATTCCTCGAGGTACACCTTCGAGCCCGCCGTGATGCGGAAGAAGCGGCACCCGAGCCCCCGGTCCGGATCCTGTCCGGCGCGAACGACGATCGCCTCCGCCACGACGGTGCGCGTCGAGCGGTCGACCGGCATGTCGAACGAGATTTCGAGGCGCGCTCCCACGGGCTGGCGGACGGTCGTGCGGATGAAGAAGCCTCCCCGGGAGAGGTCTCGCAGTGTTCCGTCGTGCTGGGCGCCGTCGCGCCAGAACGTGACGGGCCAGCCGACGGACGCCCGCGCCGCGTCTCGCGGGGCGAGCTGGAGAAAACGGCGCAGAGCGTCGAAGATCGCCGACTCGTCGAACGGCTTGACGAGACAGGCATCGGCTCCGGCCCGGACGGCGGCTCGCTCCTCGTCCTCGTCGGCCGCCGCGACGACGATCGGCGTTCGCGCGAGGTGAGAGTCGGCCTTCAGAACGCGGCAGACGTCGACCCCCGTCATCCCGGTCATGGCGGCGTCCAAGAACACGAGGTCGGGCTTCTCGCGCCGCGCGGCGGCGATCGCCTCCGTCCCGTTCGACGCGCGGATGACCCGGCAATGCGTCCGCTTTTCGATGTCGTCGCCCGCGGACCGGAAGAGGTCCGTGTCATCGACCAGGAGAACGGCGCTCATCCGGCGATTATAGGAGCCGCCGTGCTCCGGAAGGGTCCGGGAGACCCGATCCGCGCGCGGACGGCGCTCCGCCGCGCGTCTCGCGACCGCCGCAAGGAGCCTGGAGGGCTCTCCGATGAGGGGAGGGGGCCGCATGACGTCTCGGTGGAACTGCGTGGATGGGACGCCAACACATGGGGAAACCGCGGCAACGACGCCGTCGAAAGCCGCAAAAATCTCTCCGTCGTTGCGCGAAAATCGATCAACGACACCCCCGGCCCGATCGCGGACGCGTTCTTCCGCGCCTCGACTATCATCCGCCCGCCATGGATACCCCGAGCCACGGGCTGGCGGGCGCTCTGCTCGACCGGAGTCTCACGGATCGTCCCGGGGCGAAGGCCGCCCTCTGGATCGGGTTTCTCGCCGCGATGCTGCCGGATCTCGACTTCTATTTCCTGGCAGACCGTCTCGACTATCTCCGCAACCATCGTGGCTGGAGCCACTCGCTCGTCTACCTGCCGGTCTTCGCGCTCGCGATCGCCTACATCGCGAAGCTGTTCTTCCCGCGGGCCCGTTTCCGCGACCTGTGGCTTTTCGGGGCCGTGGGGATCCTGTCGCACATCCTGTTCGACTGGATGACGTCGTTCGGGACGATGTTCTTCGTCCCGCTTTCCCGGATGCGGTTCGCGCTCGACTGGGTGTTCATCATCGATCCCTTCTTCACCGCGATCCCCGCGGTCGCGCTGCTCTTCGCTCTCCGGCGCCCCGACCGGGGCCGCCGCACCGCCCGCATCGGGGCGGCCGTTCTTCTCGGGTACATCGTCTTCTGCGGTTTTCTCCACGCGCGGGCGCTCGCGATCTGGCGGCGGATGGACGCCGTCGCGCCCGGGACGACCGTCGCGGTTCTTCCCCAGCTTCTCTCCCCGTTTCGATGGCTGGGCCTGACGGAGCGTGGCGGTTCCGTGCACGTCTGTTTCTTCGACATCGGGCCCTTCGCACGGGGCGTGGCCGAAGCGCCCGTGCCTCCGCGACTCTGGGAAGCTCTCCGCCGGCTTCCGGAGTTCTATCCGGCCCCCGCGCGCGCGCGGATCCATTCGTTTGCGAGGCCGGACGACTCGCCTCTCCTCGCGCGCGCCCGGGCGATGCCGGACGTGCAGGTCTATCTCGCGTTTGCCCGGTTTCCCCTCGAGACGGTGACGGCGGAGCGGGACGGCTCGACGACGATCACCTTCGAGGACCTGCGATTTCTTCCGTTCTTCGTGGGACCGTGGGCTCGGACGCCGGGCGGTGAATACAGGCGCGAGCCCTTCGTGTACCGCGTGCGTTTAGACGGCGCCGGACGGACTCTCGACCGGGGATTCGTCGTCACGGGCCGGGGGCGCTGACGGGGCGGTGGCCACGTACGAATACTCGGGTGAAGGCGTGCGGGTCAGGGCCTCCGAGATTCCCGCGTAGTAGCCGACCTTGACGAGAAGCCGGACGAAGACGAAGACCTGCTGGGTCAGGATCAGGGGCACGAGCGCGAACCGCGCTTCGCCTCCCGCGGACGGATCCGCGACGAACCACACGAGATAGAGCGCGACCGTCGTGGCGGTGGCGGAAAGAAGCACACCGAAGAGGCGCAGAGGGCGCACGAGCGCGCCGCCGATTCCGGCGAAGAATCGCGACACGGGAGGCAGGTCGGGCCGCGCGACCCAGATCGCGCGCACGGAATCGGCGACGAGCTTGATGGCGGACAGGACGGCGAGGAACACGACCAGCCGTACGACGGTGATGCCCATGGCCTGCCGCTCCGTGGAGAGGTCTGGAATTCGATCCTTCAGCGCCTGCGCGGATTCGAGCCAGACCCATCGATAGGCGGCGATCGCGGCGGCAAACGAAGCGAGCGTGAAAGCGAGGAACGCGGGAAAGCGGCGCATCCCTTCGCGACCGAACGTGACGAGAGAGGCGTGGGGCTCCCGGAGAGTTCCGAAGATTCCGCCGAGCGCGAATGCGTGCAGCACTATGCCGAGCATGCCCAGGGCGACGGCGGCGGCTCCTATGCCGCGAAGCTCTCCCAGCTGCGAGGACTGGACGCCCTCGGTCGTCACGACGCCCGTCAGAAGCTCCGGAAAGTTTCCGAGGAGATCCGGATGCACGCGCAGCAGGGTCTCCCACCAGCCATAGTCGGGATTGGCGACCATGCGGCTCGCGGCAGGAGAGTTGTCGAGCACGTCGTGCAGCGTGTTCGAAACGGGAAGGATCAGCACCGCGGCGAGAAGCAGCTGGATGAGCCAGAGTGAGATCGCGAGGTAGGGCTTCGAAAGCGAGAGCCGAAGCCCGCGTCCGAAACAGGCCAGCGCCCGGAAGCTCACCAGGCCACCGTGAGCGCGTCGAGAAAGTTCTGCATCCAGAAGACGCTCCGCGCCGTCCAGCGCGCGGCCGCCTGCGGATCACCGGTGACGCGGCGCCCATTGTTGGTCCGGTCGGAGTCGAGCGCGATCTTCTCGTCCGGATCGACGACGGCCTCGATCAGTCGCGGTCCGCCCGTCACCCGGTAGCGCTTCCAGCGTCCTTCGCCGTCCCAAAGGGACCGATATGTACGGCCGCTCTCGAAACGGAGGAGGACCTCGACCGGCATGGCCGTTTCACCCTTGCGCGTGACGAGCACGACGCTGTCGTAGCCACGGACCTTCGAGAGCTCCGGCGGCGGCCCGTCGGAGAGCTTGCCGTCCTTCTCGAAGAGCCCCCGGGGAGGCCGCGTCGGATTCGACGTCGCCTGCTCGACGGCGTAGTCCACGTTTCCGGACCCGTGAAACGTCCGGTCGAAGAACCACGTCCAGTCGCGCCCCGTCACCTGGTTCACGGCGTCGACGAAATCGGTGAGGCGCGGATGCTTGAATTTCCAACGGTCGAAGTAGAGGCGGAGCGCGCGGTCCATCTGGTTCGTGCCGATGAGATTCTCGAGAGTCGCCAGGGCGAGCGCCGTGTGACCGTACGTGCTCGCCACGTAGCCCGGCCGGTCCCGGAACGACCAGCTCGACTGCGCGTGGACGTCTTTCGTGGCGGCCGCGAAGAAGCCGCGGTTCGCATCGACGGGGTACAGCTCGTCGATTCCGAGGGGGAACCGCCAGCCGAAGAAGTTCACGACCGGATGATTCGCGCCGTACGTTGCCTTGAGCACGCGATCGGTCATGTACGAGTTGAAGCCCTCGTCGAGGAAGGGCTCTTCGAACTCGTTCGACGCGAGGATGCCGTAGAAGAACTGGTGCCCGAACTCGTGGACCGTGACGCCCTCGGGGCTGTGGACGTTGGCGGGGGCGATCAGGTTGGTGCCGCAGGTGATGAGCGTCGGGTACTCCATCCCGCCCGCGTTGCGCGCGCCCCACGGCGGGTCCACGAGCGTGAGGGTCCCGTACGGGTAGGCCCCGAGGATCCGCCCCATGGAGGAGAGCGCGATCTTGACGGCGCGAAAGTGGCGCTCCGCCTGCGCCCGGTGCTCCGGCTGGAGCAGCAGCGTGATCTCGACGTCGTGAAGGCCCGCCTCCCGGAAGAAGTCCTTGAGCACGAGGTAGTCCGGATCCGCGGTCCAGGTGAAGTCGTGGACGCTCTCCTGGCGAAACCGGTAGAGAACGCGATCCGCCGTGGCGGCCCGCTCCTCGACGCGCTGGCCCGTCGCGCCGACCTTCCCCTTGTAGGCGGCCGGCACGTCGATCGTGACGTCGTAGTCGCCGAAGTCGGAGAAGAACTCGCTGTCCTGGTGGAACTGATGGCAGTTCCAGCCGGAGTCCTGGAGGACGCCGATCTTGGGGAACCACTGCGCGACCAGGAAGAAATTGCCTTTCCAGCCCGTCCGGCGGAAAACGCGCGGCAGCCGGGATCGGAAGTCGATCGAGACGCGCGTCGTCTCGCCCGGCGCGACGGGACGGGGAAGCGTCACCTCCGCCACGGTCCGGTCGTCGAGGTTTCCGTCGTCCGGGGCGAGGTACACGAGCCCGGGCAGAAGGTCGGTCCCGTCGGCCGCGGTCATGCGGAGAACTTCCACGGCGCCCCAGGACTCGCGGAGCTCCTCGCCGTTGCGGCCCTTTCCGGCGGATTCGCGCATGAACGTCGAACGGCTGTTCCGGAAGGCGTTCAGGTAGAGATGGAACTGGAGCGTGGCGGCGGGGCGGGACGTCCGGTTCGTCCACGTGAGGAGCTCGGTGCCCTCGACGGTCTTTTTCTCGGTGTCGAGGCGGCAGGAAATCTCATAGGAGGAAGTGGGAGAGACGAGCGGCGCGGCGAACGTCGCGGGAACGGAAGCGAGGACCGCGCCCGCGAGAGCGAGAAGGAAGATTCTCGCCTTTGCCGAAGCCATTCGCGAGACTGTAGCATGCCACCCGTGCCGAGAAGGAAGGGCGAAGAGACCGCATCTCCGGCCGCGACGGCAACCCCGGAAGCGGCGCACCGCGCCGCGAAACTACGAGAGGAGATCGTCCGCCACGAGCGGCTCTACTACGTCGACGATCGCCCCGAGCTTACCGATTCGCAGTTCGATCTCCTCATGCGGGAGCTCGTCGCGCTGGAGGAGATGTATCCCGAGCTCGCGATCGCGGACTCGCCCGCCCGGCGGGTCGGCGGCCGTCCCGCCGAGGGCTTCGCTTCCGTCGAGCATGCGGTGCCGATGCGATCGCTCGAGAACGCGTACTCCTGGGAAGAGGCGCAGGCCTGGCTCGCCCGCGTGAGGCGAATCCTGGGCGCCGATCCGCCGGCCTACATGGCGGAGCTCAAGATCGACGGCCTGTCCATTTCCCTGCGGTACGAGAACGGCCGTCTCGTGCGCGGTGCGACGCGCGGAGACGGAGTCCAGGGAGAGGAGGTGACCGAGAACGTGCGGACGATCCGGTCGATCCCCCTCGTGATCCCCGAGAAGGGGGCGCTCGAGATCCGCGGCGAGGTGTTCTACACGAAGAAGGCGTTCGAGCGGGTCAACGCGGAGCGGGAGACGGAGGGCGAGCCCCTGTTCGCCAACCCCCGGAACGCGGCGGCCGGCACGATGCGGCTGCTCGACTCCCGGGTCACGGCGCGGCGGCGGCTGGAGGCGCTCTTCTACGGGATCGCTCTCGCCGACGAGCTGCCGGCCTCGCAGTCCGAGACCCTCGATCGCCTGCGGCGGCTCGGCTTCCGCGTGAGTCCCCACTCGCGGCGATGCGAGACGTTCGAGGAAGTCGGCGAGTTTCTGAAGGAATGGGACGCGAAGCGCGCAGAGCTCGACTTCGAAACGGACGGCGCCGTCATCAAGGTCGATGATCGCGCGCTGCAGGAGAAGCTCGGCGCGACGGCGAAGTCTCCCCGCTGGGCGCTGGCGTACAAGTATCCGGCCGAAGAGAAGATGACCGTCGTGTCCGGGATCTCGGTGCAGGTGGGCCGAACGGGAGTGCTGACGCCCGTCGCCGAGCTCGAGCCCGTTGTTCTTGCCGGCACGACCGTGAAGCGCGCGACGCTTCACAACTACGAGGACCTCGCCCGCAAGGACGTTCGCGTCGGGGACACCGTGGTCGTCGAAAAGGCCGGAGACGTGATCCCGAAGGTGGTCCGCGTGCTCACCGAGAAGAGGCCTCCGGATTCGGAGCCGTTCCGGATGCCTTCCGTCTGTCCCGTATGCGGCGATCCGGTGGTGCGGGACATGGAGGAGGTCGCGACCCGATGCGTCAATCCCGCGTGCCCCGCGGTTGTCCGGGAGGCGCTCCGTCACTTCTGTTCGCGCCGCGCCATGGACATCGAGGGCCTGGGGGAAAAGCTCGTGGATCAGCTCGTGACGGCCGGGCTTCTCAGCGACGTGGCCTCTATCTACGCTCTTCAGGCGGCAGATCTCGTCGGGCTCGATCGCTGGGGCGAAAAATCCGCCGCGAATCTGCTCGAACAGATCGGCCGGAGCCGGGGAAACGATCTCGCCCGGCTCCTCTTCGCCCTGGGGATCCGGCACGTCGGAGAGAAGGCGGCGCGAACCCTCTCCCGGCGATTTCGGACGCTGGACCGCATCGCGGGGAGCGCAGAAGAAGCCCTCCAGCTGGCGGACGAGATCGGCCCGAACACCGCGGCGGCGGTATCGGCCTGGTTCGCCCATCCCCGCCACCGGGAGCTCGTCGAGAGCCTGCGCGCCCACGGATTGCAGTTTGCGTCGCAGGAGCCCGAGGAGACCGTGGCTTCGCCCGGGCCCCTCTACGGGAAGCGGGTAGTCCTGACGGGGGCGCTCCCCGGCGTGACTCGCGAAGAGGCCTCCTCGGCCCTCGAAGCCGCCGGCGCCCAGGTCGTGGGATCGGTCTCCCGGAAGACGGATTTCGTCGTAGCGGGCGAAGAAGCCGGCTCGAAGCTCGAGAAGGCGGCGGCTCTCGGTGTGCGGGTCGTGACGTGGGACCAAATGCTTGAGATAATGGGCGGAACGGACAACCCCACTTCGGGATCGGGAAACGTTCCGGAGGACGGTCTCTCGTAGGAGGTCGCTTGGACTTACCGGCTCGCGTCGTGATTTTCTGCCCGACCCTGGAGCTGAAGAACAAGCCCGGCCGGCTCATGGCCATCTCCGCGAATGGCTTCTACGAGATCTGGCTCGATTTTACCGACCGCAATCACACGGTCCTTCTTCCCGTGGGCGGAACGGCGCTCATCATGGCCGAGCCGAATACGCCGGGAGAGCCGATCCCGGAAATCGAGAGGTAGGACGTTATCCGTTGTCGGTTGTCGGTTGTCAGTTTTTGGTTTCCGGCTGATTTTGAAAACTGAAAACTGATAACTGAAAACTGAAAACTGATAACTGAAAATTGATAACTGATATCTGACGACGGCTCACGGGAACATCTCCAGCAGCGCCGCCAACGAGCCGACCCGATCCACCGGCGGGCTCGACTCCGGCACATGGCCGGACCCGATCAGCACGGGATGCATTCCGGCGGCGCGCGCGCCCACGACGTCGTACTCGTAGATGTCTCCCACGTACGCGCACGATGTCGGCGCGACGCCGAGGCGCTCCGTCGCCGCGAAGAAGATGCGCGGATCCGGCTTCTCGACTCCGATCTCGGCCGAGTCGATGACGACCTCGAGGAAGGGCGTGAGCCCGGCCTGCTCGAGGAGACCTCGCACGCGGCCGTCCGCGTTCGAAACGACCCCGACGCGGTATCCGCGCTCCCGCAGCGCGCCCAGGGTCCCGGCCGCGCCCGCGGCGCCGCGCGACCAGAGATTCGTGCGCGCGTGCTCTCGCGCGACGGCCCCGGCAGCCTCCCGGCGCCGGACGGCGTCCGCGAGCCCGAGCCGGCTCAGGATTCCGTCGAGGAAGAGGGGAAGGCGCTGAGCGTCTTTCGAACCCGGATTTTCGAGAATCCAGGCCCGCATCGCCGCCGTCGAGTGGGCCTCGGCGGCTCGGAACGTCTCGTCGTCCGCCTCGACTCCGGCGGCGCGGCAGACGCGAGGTCCGTCCAGGTGGATCAGCGTGCCTCCGGCGTCGAACAGGATCGCCTCGAGCCCCGCGCGGGGGCTCATGATGAAACGCTCGCGGCTGGAGAGAGCTCCGCGCGGACGGCGTTCTCGAGCTCGTCCGCCACGGACGTGACTTCGCCTGTGTCTTCGCCCTCGACCAGGATCCGAAGGAGGGGCTCCGTTCCGGAATAACGCAGCAGGATGCGGCCCCGCCCGTCGAGCCGCGCGCGGGCATCTGCCATGGCCTTCCCGAGGGAGGGAACGCTCTCGATATCGACACGCCGGGCCACGCGGATGTTGCGGAGCGATTGCGGAACTTTGTGGAGCGTCGCGAGGCGCGAGAGAGGACCATGGCTCTCCGCGACGATCGAGGCGAGAACGAGCGTCGTGAGGATCCCGTCGCCGGCGGGCGAGAAGGGCAGGAGGACGTGGCCCGACGTTTCTCCCCCGAGGATCGCCCCTTTCTCCTCCATCAACCTGGCCACGTGGCGGTCCCCGACTCCCGCGCGGAAGAACGGAATTCCTTCCCGGGTGAGGGACGATTCGAGGCCGAAGTTCGACATGACGGTGCCCACGACGCCGCCGGCGCCCAGGATCCCGCGGCGCTTCCAATCCATCGCGAGGACCCACAGGACATCGTCGCCGTCGAGGATGCGGCCCGTTTCGTCGGCGAAGATGGAGCGATCCGCATCACCGTCGAAGGCAACGCCGAGCGCCGCGCCGTCGCGCACGACCGCGCTGGCCATCCCTT
Source organism: Thermoanaerobaculia bacterium (assembly GCA_038239305.1). Taxonomy (GTDB): domain Bacteria; phylum Acidobacteriota; class Thermoanaerobaculia; order UBA5066; family Gp7-AA6; genus JALYUA01. Next base: position 11,722 of record JBBSEW010000085.1, read on the forward strand.
CCGGGTGGAGCGCTCCGCATCCCTGGTTGATGTTGCGGCCGTCGGGAGCATCGCCGATCGCGGTCACTCGCGCGCCCGCGCGGCGGAGGGCATCCGGTCCCAACCGGAAAGCCGCGCCGTTGCCGGCATCGATGAGCACGGCGATCCCGCCGAGAGGGCCTGGAACGTTGCGAGCGAGCCGGTCGAGATAGAGGCGCGCGAGGGCGGGATCGGCGTCCGCCGCGGCGGGTTCCGGCGCGAGCCCTCGAGTCGGGGCGTCCATGGAAGTCCGGGCGGCCTCGTCCCGATCCCGCTCCTCGAGGATCGCAACCTCGAGCTCCTGTTCGTCGCGATCCGGCCACTTGCGGCCGTCCGCCCCGAAGATCTTGATTCCGTTGTCGTCCCAGGGATTGTGGGACGCCGACACGGATACGCCAGCTCCCGCCGCCAGCTCCAGCACGACCTCGGCCACGCCCGGCGTCGTCAGCACTCCCGCCGAAGCCACCGCGCTGCCGCCTTCCCGGATCCCCGCGGCGAGGTTCGCTGCGATCGCGGCGGTGGAGAGGCGGGTGTCTCCGCCGACCACCACGGTGGGGCGATCCGTCCGCGCGAGTCGCCTTCCGAGCTCGCGTCCGATGCGGCGCACCGAGACGCGGTCGAGGGGGAAATCTCCCGCCTTTCCGCGCAGGCCGTCCGTCCCGAACAGCCTCATCGGGTGCGGACCCGCGGCGAGGGCGCCGGAAGAGGAGTGGCGGTCGGAAGCGGGCGGACGTGGACGGTGACCGTGACGACCTGGCCTTCCCGCACCCGGTCGGCGTTCCATTGCGGCCCCTCGACACGCGGCTTACCAGTCTCAACGGGATTGTACTGGTCCGCCCGGACAAGAGCTGCGCGTTCGACATTTCCGGCGCGGCACAGCCAATATACATGCGCGACTTCCATGTCACCGGAACCGTAGTGCAATCCCCGCTCCGCGTACAAAGCCGGTTCTCTGCCTCGCAGGTAGCGCTGCCGGAGTTCGCGCGTCGTCTGGTCCCACCCGGCCAGCTCACG
>JBBSEW010000086.1:0-11544 GCA_038239305.1 Thermoanaerobaculia bacterium
ACGGCCTGCGCCTGCTCGAGGAGCGCGCGACTCTCCCGGAGGGTCTGTTCGGCGCGCTTCCGGTCGGTGACGTCCGTGAAGAGGAAGATCCGGACGGGATCGGGCGAATCCTGCAACTCGATCGCGTCCACCGACAGCAGCACTTCGCGTGTCTCGCCGGACTTGCGCCGGAATGTGACTTCGAGGTCGCGGGCACGCCCGTCGCGCCGCATTACGTCTGCGAGGAGCTCCCGGTCGGCGAGATCGGCCCAGAGGCCGAGCTCCTGTTTGTTCTGTCCGATCAGCTCCTCGTGCGTGTAGCCGAAGAACTCCGCGAATCGATCGTTGACCTCGAGGATGTCTCCGGCGAGGGTCGAGATGCCGAGCGGGATCGGGCTCGCGTTGAAGACGAGGGAGAACCGCTCCTCCGTCTTGCGGCGGACGGCCTCGAGCCGCCGGCGATCCGTGATATCCGTGACCATCCCGAGGGAGCCCGCGAACCGTCCTTCCGGGTCCAGCAGCGGGCTGGAGGTCACGCTTGCCCAGACGGTCGAGCCATCCTTGCAGCGGAGCGGGAGGTCGCGCCGATCCGTGCCCCCCTGCCGGCGGTGCTCGAAGTCGCGGGCCGCCGCCTCGCTCGCGGAGGCTTGCAGGAAGTAATCGCTCGTGTGGCCGACGATCTCCTCGACGGTGTATCCGAGCATCCTCGCCATCCGCTTGTTCGCGAAGGTGGCGCGCCCGGAGGCGTCGGCCGTGAAGATCCCCTCGTCGGACGTCGTCACGATCGTCCGGTATCGCTCTTCGCTCGCCTGGAGAGCGGCCTGGGCCGCCCGAACGAGGAGCGCTCCTCCCCCGGCCGGATCGAGGACGGCATCGACCTGCCCGGCCTCGAGCGCCCGGCTCGCGGCGCGCTCCGCGGACAGGCCGCGGCGGAGCTCTTCGACCTCTCCCTCGAGCCCCTCTATTTTCCGCCGCAGGACATCCGTCGGTGAGCGCGGTTTCACGGGCTCACGAGGACAGTCCCAGTGCGAAGCGCACGGTGTCGAGATCGCTGAGATTGCCGACGATCCGCACCGTCGGCCGCGGGGAGAGTCGGACGAGGGTGGGAGAGACGAGGATCCCGTCCTCGAGAGCGCGCAGCGGATCCTTGAGCACGTCCACGACTTCGAGCTCGACGCGTGGGCCGTCTCCGTCACTGTCGCGAATCACCGTCTGAAGGTTCGCTCGCGCCGCCGACGAGTTCGGTCCATTCCCGGCCACGTAGAGCCGCAACGACATTGTCTTCGGGGCGGCGCGACGTCCGGATTTCGAGGGTGCGGCGGTCTTACCCAAGTCTCAACCGCGATCTTCCGGACTTCCCCTTTGTCGAGGAGGTCTTTTCCGCTCCGCGAAGGAAGCGGCGCTCGTTCAGGCGGCTGGTGGCTGTGGCCGCGTCGCTCGAGTGCTCCTTCCGGGCGTTTGCCAGCTCCGAGACCTTTCCCTTGAGCTCGGCCTGCAAGGCTTGCAGGCGCGCGGACGTCTCGGCGATCGAAGCCTCGACGTCGCGAAGACGCGTGTCGGCGTCGCGCTGTTCGCGAACGTTCTCGGCCCGATCACGCTCCTCCTTCTCTTCCCTTAGAGTTCCCATCAGAACCTCTCCCCGCGCGGTGTAGACGTTGGCGAGCGAGACCCCGCTCGCGCTCAACTTCAGTTCCCGCACCTGGTTGGAGTGCCCCATTCCGCGCGACTTCACGATCGTCAGGGCGCGGTTTCTCTCGCCACCCTGGATGACATAGGAGAGATGAATCCATGTGTCCGCGATCGTGGAGACGCCGATGACCGTCGATTCGCGGACCGGATCGGAACGGTCGAGGAGACTCGTCGCCAGGAGCGTGACGCCTTCGCGCTTCGCGAGATTGATGAGCCGCTCTACGCCTCCGTACGATTCGCCCGGAGTAATGGCGTTCGGCAGCGCCGAGAGAGGATCGACGATCAGGATGCGGGCGCGGTGCTGGTGAAGGATCGCCCGAATGCGGAGAAGGTGCTCCTCGCTGCTCCGGGCACCGGCGCGCGCCGAATGCATGAGAAGAAGGCCCGCCCGGACATGCTTTTCCATCCGCAGTCCGATCGAGTGGAAGTTCCGGATGATCTGGTCGCCCGACTCGTCGAAGCTGACGTAGAGAGCCCGTTCACCGCGCCGGCACGCCGCATCCGCGAAGACCGCGGCGAGCGTGGACTTGGCCGTTCCGGGGGCCCCGGAGACGAGGATGCAGGTCCCGCGGAAGTAGCCTCCGCCGAGCATGCTGTCGATCCGCTCCACGCCGCTCGTCACTTTGTCGGTGTGAACTTCATGGTCGAGCGTGTCGTCCAGGAAAGCGCCTACCTCCATCCCCGTTTCGGAGATCTGCACCGGGAACTCGTTCGAGGATGTCGCGCTGCCGCGGTATTTCAGGACGCGCAGATGGCGGACGGCGATGCCGGACTCGAGGCGTTGGTCCAGCTCGACGACGCAGTCAGCGAGGTACTGGAGGGAACCGTAGCGGGCGGAAACGGAAGGATCGGGCCCGTCGGTCTTCGCGGTCACCGTTCCGGTGATGCCGCTCTCGTTGAGCCATTCGTAGAGGCGGCGTATCTCGCGCCGCTCGGCTCCCGGATCGTCCAGCTGCGAGAGGAGGATGTCGATCCCGTCGAAAACGATGCGGCGCGCTCCCATGGCGCGGACCTTCGCGGACAGCCCGGCGAGCAGTGCCGTCAGATCGAACGCCCCTCCCTTGATGCTGGAGCTCGCCAGCTGAGCGTCGAGAAAGAAGAGCCGTTTCCGCTGAAGCGCGGGGAGATTCCATCCGAAGCAGGCGGCGTTCGCGACGATCTGTTTCGCACGCTCCTCGAACGCGACGAAAATGCCGGGCTCTTTCCGGTGGGCTCCCTCGACGAGCGATTGCAGGGCGAAAATGGTCTTGCCGGAGCCGGGACCTCCGACGAGGAGGGTCGTGCGATCACGGGGGCATCCCCCGCTCGTGAGGGTGTCGAAGCCGGGGATCCCGGTGAGGGCTCTTTCCAGAGACTTGGGCATGGAGGACGGTCCTTTCAGGGCGGGATCGATCAGGAGGACGTCCGCTCACGATGTCCGAGCACGTTGTATGCCACCGTACAACCCGATACTACGCCCATTACCGGCTTGCCGGCGACGTGCTCCCGCGGGAGCTCGGAGAACCGGACGTGTCCGTCCTCGGCGCGGGGTCAGAGGCGGGTCGCCACCTCGGCTGCGGGGCCAAAATCAGGCTCTCCTGAAAGTCGCTTCCCCCGTTCGCCGGCTCGGCGCGAGGCTGTCGGACGTGCCGTTTCAGTCAGTAGGGTGCCTGTCGGAAGGAGACGACGGCGGTCCACGCTGAGTCCGGCGGGTTTTCTCCGACGATGGAGGACGCGCTCGAAACCAACAAGGGCGCCGGCTCGGTCTCCAGTCCGAACGCCATGGAGGTTTTTGGGTTAAGCGCCCGCCATTAACCCGGAGATCGCAGCAGTGAGGACGTGATGTCGCAGCGGGAGCGAAATCCACTCCGCTCTGTCAGCTTCACCACGTTTGCGCCACTCCAACGTCTTCAGCGCTCCGGGGTTCAGGACCCGGACACGTGGTCGCGCAGCGATTTCGCGGCGGCTTCGAAAGCGCCCCACGACGCCTTCGCGAGTGCCGCGCCCGTGCTGACGCGCCGGACTCCGGCGGCGACGAGGTCAGGGATGGTCAAGGCATCCAGGAGCAGGACGTTCACCGGCTTCGGTGCGACCGCCGCGACAACCCGGCGAATGTCCGGCAGGTTGTCGAGCCCCGGCGCGTAGAGACAGTCGGCACCGGCGGCGGAGTAAGCGACGAGGCGGCGGATGGCTTCATCCACATCGGACTTGCCGATCAGTACGCCTTCGGTGCGGCCCACGAGGAGGGCCCTGTCATCCGAGGCGTCGATGGCCTGGCGGGCGGCCTCGATTCTCTCGACGGCCCGAGCGATGGAGTACAGGTCCTCGCCTTCGCGGTCCTCGATCGAGAGACCCGCCACGCCCGTAGCGACAGCGAGTCGGACGCTTTCGCCGACGCCCTCGGACGTTTCCGCGAAGCCGGACTCGAAATCCGCGTTCACGGGAAGATCGGTCGCGCCGCACAGGGCGCGCAGATGATCCAGCACCTGCTCGCGCGACAGCTCTCCGTCCTGCCGGCCGACCGACCAGGCATACCCGGCGCTCGTCGACGCGATCGCCTGAAAGCCGAGGGCCTCGAGCCGGCGCGCGCCGCCGATGTCCCAGGGGTTGGGGAGGACGAAGCATCCTCGCTCGTGCAGGGCGTGAAACGCCTTCCGCCGTGCCGTCCAGTCCGGGCTCATGATCGCCTCCCTCCGTCCGACGACACCGCGTTCAGGGAATCCGCAGCGACGAATGCATCACTTGCACCTGGTATGGGTATGCGAACGACAGCAGGTAAAAGAGGCTCAGGATCCGCGCCTCCGCGTCCCACGTTGTATAGCTCTCGAGAATAAATGCTCCGTATGCCCAGCCCGGATGGTCCACCGCGGCGGGATCGCTCGGCGGTACGAGCGGAAAGATCCTGTCCTTTCCGGGCATGTGCATCGAGATCCCGTACGCTCCCTCGCGGACCGGATCGAACAGCGGAATCTCATCCGTCCACGTCAGGAGATCCGGGCTGATGCGCGCGACCACGGGACCTTGAAAGTAGGGGGCTCCCTTCGGTTTCGAGTCCGAAGCCGTCCCGTACAGGACGATCCAGCGCTGCGGTCCGTCGAGCCAGGTCGCGGACACGTGCGAGTACTGGCCCGGATGGCTGTGCCGGAAGATCCCGGAATCGGGATCGTCGTCCGGAATCCCGCACCACGCCTTTTGGGCAGAGTGGTAATAATGGATCGCGTCGAATCGCGGCCGGGTGCCCGCGTGAAGAGGCATCCACGCCAGCCGGAACTTGGCCCAGTCGAACCCGATCATCACGAGCCCCGTGCCTACATGGCTCGGCAGATTGGAGTGCTTCGAGTTGTCGACCACAACGGGCGCAATCCACGCCGCCCAGTTCCTCTGGTTGTCGCGGACCATGCCGTGGCATCGGATGCAGAATCGCCACGAGCCCGTGGCGTCCTCGCCCGGGTTGTGGCTGAGGCCGAAGTCGAGCCCGGCGCTCTGATGACCGAGCCCGTCCACCGCGCAGAAGCCCTTGTCGGCGGATCCGTCGAAGAAGAGACCCGCGCACTTGCCGCAGAAACGCCAGTGGATCTGGCATTCGAGCGTGGGGGTCTGGTCGTGAGGCAGAGAAAAGACGTAGCCCGCCGCCGCGTGGCCCGCGCCGTCCTTCGGGCACCGACCCTTCTGAAGGAAGCCGTCGTAGAAGAGGCCTCCGCACTTGCCGCAGCAGCGCCAGTCCGTCTGGGTCCCGGCGTCCTCTCCGACATCGTGCGCGAGGACGAAATCGAATCCCAATGCCTGGTGCGGAAGATGGTCGCGCGGACAGGCGCCTCTGTCGTCCGAGCCGGCAAAGAAGAGACCGGCGCACTTTCCGCAGTAACGCCAGTGGGCCTGGCGCTTCGCGTCTTCGGCGATCGAGGCATGCGGCGCCGTCTGGTTGACACCGACGGGATTGTGGACGCCTCCGGTCGGACAGAGGCCCGCCGGAGTACCTTCTTCGAAGAACAGGTCGAGACACTTCCCGCATTGCCGCCAGTTTGCCTGGTCCTGGGCGTCGTCCGAGGTGCCCTGCGCGAGTGAATAGTCCGCGGTGTCCTGCGGGTCGATCTCGTGCGCACCCTCGCGCTGGCAAACGCCCCGGAACGCCGGGTTGCCGTTCCAGAACAGCGCCTGGCATTTCCGGCAGCTCCGCCAGCCGTCGACCCGACCCGGGGAAGCCGGTCGGTCGTGCTCGAGGAAGAAGCGGAGACCTCGGACGTCATGAGACTGAAAGGACGTGCGAGACGCATCCGTGGCGCACCAGCCCATCCTCGGGCTGAAGAGGTACTCCGTTTGGTAGCCGCCGGGGATGGAGGGGTCTGCCTTGCTGAACAGGTACTGCCCGAGGGCCGGAGCGTCCGGGCGGAAGGAGTGGGATTGCTGCTCGGCGGCGATGCCCGCGAACACGTAGACGCGCCCATCGAAGCTGAAGGCTCCGTTCGGCGTTTCGAGGCTCCGCGTCTCGCGGATCGGCGCGTCCGCCGCGAACGGATCGAAATGCCCCGAGGGCTGGAGAACGGGATGCAGGCGGAACCCGCCGCCCGGCGCCCCGGCGCAGACCCCTTTAAAGATGTCGCCGTCCCAGAAGAGCCCGGCGCAATTGCCGCAGAAGCGCCAGTCGGATTGCCCTTCGGTTCCGGCAGGAGGATTGGCCGGCAGGACGAAGTGAAGGCCGATGGATGCATGGACGCCGCCGGCGGGGCAGACGCCTTTGAACTCCGGGTCGCCGTCCCAGAAGATCGAGGCGCACTTTCCGCAGAAGCGCCAGTCTTGCTGTCCCGCGGCGCCGGTCGGCTCGAACGGCAGCACGAACCGGGAACCCACGCCGAAGGTGTCGTGAGCGCCCCCCCGCGGACAGGCGCCCTTGAAAGCGGAGTCGCCGTTCCAGAACAGGGCCCCGCACTTCAGGCAGAACTGCCAGTCACGCTGTCCCTCGACGGCGGTCGGCTCGAACGGCAGCACGAAGGTCCAGCCCCGCGGGAGATGTCCGCCGTGTCGGATCACGCTTGCGTCGTCGGTCCAGGCGACGAGATCCGAGTTCTCGATATCGTCCGGCGCCTGTTTCGTGGAGACGTCGCCGAAGAAGATGTAGGTCCGGTTGCCGTGCCTCGTATTCGCTCCGAGGTCCACTCCGAGGACACCGTAGGGCCCGGTGTCGTTCTGCAGCGGCCAGCGTTGCGGGTCCACGAGATCGGGCCACGTCGGCCCCCCGCGGGAGCCGGTCAGCTGACCGATTCGGACCGTGCTCAGGACCGCGAGGGGGCGCCGGCGCGAGGGTGCCATCAGGTGAGAAAAGTATCGATCACGGCGTACCAGACCGCGGCGATGTGGGCGTAGCCCTGGAGATTGGGATGGATGTCGTCGTCCCACATCAACGCGCGGGAGAAGCCGGTGTTCATGTCGGCGAGCCGGACCCGTTCGCCCGCCGCGGCGAGCTTCGTCACGAGCGCCGCCACGCCGAAGTTGTATCTCGCCACCTCGAGGTCCTTGTTCGGCACCGGGGGAATCATCGCGACGACGAGGAGGGCGCCGAGATCGGCCGCGAGAATGTGGTTCAGCAAGGCCTCCAGTCGAACGAGCGCCTGGGCCGGGTCGTGGTTCTGGAGGATGTCGTTCGTTCCGATCATCAGCAGGACGATGTCGGGCTGCGGCGCCAGGGCATCCGGTGCCATCTCGTCGATGAAGTCGATCGTTTTTCCGCTGAAGCCTTCGTGGAACGGCGGGAAGGGCACGCCCTCCACTTTTCCGTCGGGCGGCCCGTTGCAGAGGCGGCCGACGAAGGTGATTCGCTTCCCGAAATGATTGGCGGTCGCGAAGAGGCCGACTCGATAGCCGCCCTGGTTGTAGGGGAATCCGGCCGTGATCGAGTCCCCCAGGGGAAGAATCGTCCAGGTGTAGTCCGCCGGCGCATCCGACGAGACCAGCGTCGCCGGATTGCCGGCCGCCATCGGGGCGCCGCTGCGGGAAGTCCAGTCGTCGGAGCCGAGCGTGTTCGGCGAGGACGGATCCCACAGGATGTGATCGATCGCGCCGCCGGGACCCTGGTAGAACACGTGCTGCTGGCCGCCGACCTGCATGGTCGCGGGGACGCCCGTCGCGGGAACCCCGGCGTGCGCCCGGGACGACCAGTCGTCGAACCGAGGGTGCGGTGACGACGGATCCCAGAAGATGTGGCCGATCCCGCCGCCCGCGGCGCGGTAGAAGACGTGCTGCTGGCCCTCCGCGGTCAGGAGCGTCGCGGGATCGCCGTCGGCCGCAGTTGCGCGGGCGCGGGCCGTCCAGTCGTCGCGGTGCAGCGAGCCCGAGACCGGTGACCAGAGGATGTGCTGGATCGCGCCATGCCCGTCCCGATAAAAGACGTGCTTCTGGCTCCCGGTCGCCATCGTCGCGATGTTGCCGACGGGTAGTGGCTGGCTGGAGCCGCTCGACCAATCGTCATGCACCAGGTTGTTCGAGGACGGGTCCCAGAAAATGTGCTGAACTCCGCCATTCTGGCCGCGGTAGAAAACGTGTTGCTGGCCGTCCGTGATCAGAGTGGCGGGCTCGCCGGCCGCCAGGGGACCGGGTGTTCTCGCCGTCCATTCGTCGAAGAAGAGCTTCCTGGCCGAGCCATCACACAGGATGTGACACACGCGGCCGCCCGTTCCCCGGTAGAAGACGTGCTGTTGACCCGGCGTCGCCATGGTGACGGGATCTCCCTCGGCCGGCAAAGCGCCCCGCGCCGAGGTCCATAGTTCGCGATAAAGCCGTCTTTTCGCCGCTACCCACAGGAGATGATGTATCTGCCCATCCCGCCCCCGATAGAACACGTGCTGCTGGCCGTCTGTCGCCATCGTCGCGGGGTCGCCGGCCGAAGGTGGAGCGTGCGTGCGGAGACTCCAGTCCTCTGTGTACACCTTCCGGGAGACGGGATCCCAGACGAGATGATGGATGTGGTCGTCCGTGCCGCGGTAAAAAACGTGCTGCTGCTCGGGACCGGAACCCATATCCGCCGCCTTCCCGTGACCGCCTTCGTGGACTTGCGCGCTGCGCCGGCGGATGCGCCGTTGAATTCCCGGCGTGATGGCCGGTGAAGGCTATCGACCGTCCCGCGAGTTGTCAATCGCGGCAGGGCGCGCGGGGGAATGGACGAAGCTCACCGTCGGCGGATTGGAATCGAAGCGGTGCCTTTTTCAGTTCTGGAACCAGCGGGGAAAATTCGGCTGGCCGCGGCCGCTCGTGGTGGCCTCGCTGGCTGCGGTGAGCTCGACTTGGACGCCGTGCCAGCCTCGCTGCGTCGAAGGATTGCGGAAGACGATCTCGTAGTAGCCGCCGTCCACGGTTACCTCGACGCGCCGGCGTGCGAGATCAGGAAAATCGAATGTCTCCTGGTACGTGCCGCCCGTGTCCACCGCGAGCCGCTTGAGCCCGGCCGCGAGAGCGTGACTGCCGTCGCTCACATCGAGCGCGTACACCGTCGTGTGGGCGGATTCGATCGCCTGCAGCATCGACGGATAATTTTCGCGCAGAGAGAACCGGTGCGTCTGAAGCGTCCAGCCGAAGAAGAGCAGCGTCTTCGGACCCGGGATCGGCCGCAGCGCGTTTCCGATGCAGATGAACGCCTGCTCGATCGAATCCGCGCGGCCGCACGCCGTCGCGTATTCCGCCATCGTGGCGCCCGCATCGGCATCCGCCGTCCCCGAGTGGCTCGCGCTGCGAACATCCAGGATGCCGCGCCGCACCGCCGCCCGGTCCCGCGTGAAGTCCTGGAGCACGCGCAGGCTCGAACCGAACCCGAGCACCGCGATGCGGTCCTGCGGCGACCGGGAGTCGGAGAACTGCAGGGCTTGCCGGACCATCCGCATGAAGCCGACGTCTTTCTGGGCCGCGATCTCCCATTGAAAGAGCAGGACGTAGAGCTGCGGCTCGGGCTCTTGCTCTCGGGGAGCGGCCTCCGTCTCCGGGGAAGGGGCGGCTGCCTGATCCGGCCTCGCAGGCGCGGCAGTCGCCGGCGAGGCGCGGACGCCCTTCCCCGCCGTGGGCGCGGCGGTCGGCTTTCGGGGCGGTCTGCCCGGGTACCAGTCGACCGATTCGATCGGCGTCTCCTGCCCATCTACGCGGAGGCGAAAGTCGGACATCCCGAGGCCCGGGATCGGTCTGGCGAAGCGGTCGACGACGTCGCCGCGAAGAATGATCCGCTCGACGGTGACCCGCTCCTGGACCTGGTCCTGCGGTGCCGCGTGCGGAGCCGCCTGCGCGGACAGGCCGAGGGCCAGGATCAGTCCGAGCCGGGTTGCCATTGGCCGATGTAACGCGGTGGCTCTCGCGGCTCTTCCTGCGAAAAAGAATCGCGAGGGCGGTCTCGCCCGGTCGCATCCGGCGCGACTGTTTCTTCTGCGACCCGTCAGGAGGGCCGGGCACTCCCGCTCCGAATCTGTTTCGCCACTTGGATCACGCGCTCGATCCCGCGGCGAGCAGCGCGGCGGAAGCGGGTCTTCTTGCGTGCCCTCTCGAGAGCCTGGCCGAGACGCTCGTAGAACTCCTGGTCGCCGCGGAAGTACATATTCTTCAGCCAGCAGGCGCCATCGGTCACGCACTGCGGCCGGATCACCTCGTGGCGCTCGGGATCGAACGCGGCGTTTTCCCCTTCGAGCAGAACGTCGCGCATCTCGGTCCGCAGCTTCGTGAATTCCGCGCCGTGCCAGCGATCGGCGAATCGCCCCTCGCTCGCGTTACCGAGCGGCTTGTAGTCGGGGCTCATGAGGAGGCAGCACGGATAGAGGTCGCCGTTACCCCGGATCGTCGCCGTGTACCAGCCGAAGAAGCAGTGGCCGTTCTTCATCTGAAAGGCGGGCGCCGTCGGAAAGAGGGGCGGCTCCTCCGGATATCCCGCCTCGCGCTTCATCTCCTCGAGCATCGCGTTCCACTCCGGGACCGGGAAATGAATCTGGAGACGCCGCTCCTCGCGGTCGCGGGTCACGAGCTCCTGCAGGAGGGGGCGCAGGCGTTCCGTCTCGGACGGGTGGAGGAGCACGTGCGGATCGATCCGCGCGTTCGGGATGTTGAGGACGAGGCTCACGGGGATCCGGTCGGCGCCGAGCGAGCGCCCGAGCTCGTACATCTCCGGCATCTGCTCGACGTTCAAACGGTCGATCAGGAACTGGACGGAGACGGCGGGCGTGTCGGAATCGCCGCGGAGAGCGATCAGCCCCCGCACGTTCTCGAGGACGCGGTCGAAGACGGCGGGCCGGACCTGCATCATTCGGGCGTAGTCGGCGGCGCTCGCCGCGTTCAGCGAAACGATCACCTCCCGCGCGCTGCCCTCCACGAGCCGTCGCGCGATCCCGCCATCGAGGAGGGCCGCGTTCGTCGTCAGGTTGTCGACGACGACTCCCCGCGAGGCGAGGTGGTCGAGGACGCGGCCGAAGTCCCGGTGTGCGAGGGGATCGCCGCCGCCCGAGAAGCGGACGGATTTGAGTCCGGTCCGGACGAGCTCGTCGACGAGCGCGCAGACGTGCTCGAAGGAAATCTGCTGAGTCGTGCGCACATCCTGCTGGTTGCAGAAATAGCAGGCGACGTTGCAGCGGTCGGTGAGATCGAGCTCGACGTGCGAGGGGCCCGCCGTCGCCTTGCCGGTCTCGATCGCCTCGATGATCTCGCGCTTACGCGCGGCGTCGATCTCGGCCCAGCCATGCGAGCCTCTCATCCGGCGAGGATAACCCGCGGGGACGGGACGGCCAGATGGCGCGGACGGACACTAGCAGGCTGCTGAAAAAGTCGATTTCCTGTTGACATGGATTTGTTGTGGCTGCACGTTGTAGAGATGCGAGGAGATACGGAGAAGCAGGCCGCGTTGATGGTGACGGTGACGCCGGAGGAGCTGATTCCGAGGGA
>JBBSEW010000087.1:0-11162 GCA_038239305.1 Thermoanaerobaculia bacterium
GCATTTCTTCGCAGTGCGGCGTGACTACAGCCCTCATGGAGCCCGCGGCCCGGCGGGCCCCCCCCACGCCCCCCCCAGGGAGGGGGCCCCCCCCCCCCCCACCAGCCCCCCGCCGGGGGGGGGGCCGCACGAGGCCATGAGTGAGGGAGCACACCCCGCAGGCACCATCGCCTCTCTGGAGGTGCGACCGAACGACGAGCGGCGGCCAGGGTCTTCCTCTCTACTCCGGGGCCGCCGCGTGCCTCGGCGGGAGGCGTAGCCGGCGGCGGGCGGATCTCGAACCACGGCGGAGGAAGTCCGCGGTCGAAAGCGCGCAACCTGCGCCGAGTCTCACGCCGCCAGAAATGTCGCGCAGCCGGTCGGTGGCGCTCTGGTCCGCGAGCCCTAGGTTTTCGGAGCGGCGGCGACGGCGGTGTCGGGCTCTCCGGCGGGGCCGACGATGCCGGTGCGGAGGACCTTGATCTTGACGTTGTCGGCGATCTGGAGAACGACGAAGCCGCGATCGTCGTCGACGGCGGTGATACGGCCGAAGATGCCGCCGCTCGAGATGACCTCGTCCCCCTTCTTGATCTTCGACAGCATCTCCGCCGTCGCCTTTTGCTTCTTGCGCATGGGGGCGATCAGGAGGAAATAGAAGATCGCGAAGATGAACGCCATCGCGACGAGGGGGGACTGAAGGATGCTCGCCGGGCCGCTCGGCGCGGCGGGCGCGGTCTGGAGAAGGGAAACGAGCTGATTGAGCATGGGCGGACTATAGCTGCTCAGGACGCCGCCGGGACTACTTCGATGCCTTCATGCGCGTCAGCGGCAGCTTCGACTCCCCCATTTCCGCCCCCACATTCCGCGCCTTTTCCCAGAACCGCAGGAAATTCTCGCCGAGAACGCCCCGGACCTCCGCCTCCGAGTGGCCGCGTCGCAGAAGCTCCTCCGTGATTCGGGGCAGTTTCGAGACGTCTTCGAGGCCGGTCGGCGGATCTTCGATCCCGTCGAAATCCGTGCCGAGACCGGCGGATTCGGGGCCGCCGATCTGGAGCACATGCTCGATCTGATCGACCGCCGCGGTCCAGTTCGCGCGGGGGCGCCGGAGATCGGACACGAGCTTGTCGATTTCCTTCTCGATCCGCGGTGCGTCGCCCGCGTACTTCTTCCGGACCTCCGCCACCTGCGGCGCGAGCGACGCCTTCTGGCGCACGAAGTCGTCGACGACCTTCTGGTCCAGGAAAGTCGAGCTGACGTTGACCATGACGACTCCGCCTATCGCGGCGATCGCCCGGATCTGCGCGTCGGTCAGGTTGCGGGGCATGGACGCGAGCGCGCGGCAGGAAGAGTGCGACGCGAAGACCGGCGCCTTCGAGACCGCGAGCACGTCCTCGATGGTCTTGTCGGAGACGTGGGAAACGTCGACCAGCATGCCGAGCCGGTTCATCTCCAGGACGACCTCGCGGCCGAAGTCCGTCAGTCCGTTGTGGACCGCGAGTGTCTTCGGATCGACGTCCCAGCCAAAAAAGGACCCGGAGGAATCCGCCCAGTCGTTGGTGTTCGTGTGAGTGAGGGTCATGTAGCGCGCGCCCAGGCGCGCGAAAGCGGAGAGCGCGCCGAGGGAGCTCTCGATGGCGTGGCCCCCTTCGATGCCGATGAGAACGGCCGTCTTGCCGTCCCGCTTGGCCGCGCGGATGCCCTCGGGAGAATCCGCGAACACGAGAGCCGGCTTCGAATCCGCGAGCCGGTGGATGACGTCGATGAGCTCTAGCGTTTCGCGGGCGGAGCCGCCGGACTTCGCAAAGGAGGCGGGAACGTACGCCGCGAAGAACGCTCCCGTCACACCTCCTTCCTTCAGGCGGGGGACGTCGACCTGCCCCTTGCCTTCGGCTCCGCGGACGCCGATGTCCGCCCACTTTTCCTCCAGCCGGTACGGCACGTCCTCGTGCGTGTCGATGACGATGGCGGAAGCATGGATCCGCGCGGCGCGCTCCGCGGGAGTCTCCGCAGCGACCAGCGACGTGGCGACTCCTCCGGCCAGAAGCCCGAGCCACAGCGTTTTCATGAGCGCGAGGCTAACACCGACGCCTCGGCGAAACGCGGCACTCGGCTTCGCCGGACGACTCGGAAAATTGAGAGAACGGAAGACGGAAGACGGAAAACCGGGAACGGAAACCAAGGAGCGGACGCTTAAAGAACCTTCGCCTCCGGAGGCGCGGCGACCCGCGGGAGGGTCCCGGTGCGGATCGCGGCGCGGATCTTCTTCATCCAGGCCAGGTAGAAGTAGACGTTGTGGATCGAGAGGAGCATCGGCGCGGAGAAGTCCTTGAGAACGAAAAGATTCCGGATGTACGCGCGCGAGTGACGGGAGCAGACAGGGCAATCGCACGCCGGGTCCAGGGGACCGAGGTCTTCCTTGAAGCGCTCGTGTTTGATCACGACCTCGCCCTCCGACGTGTACGCGTGGCCCATCCGGCCGTTTCGCGTCGGGAGAACGCAGTCGAAGAGATCGACTCCGGCGCGCACCGACTCGAGGAGGTCAGCCGGCGTCCCCACTCCCATGAGGTAACGCGGCTTGTCGGCGGGGAGGAGCGAAGCCGTCGACTCGGTGATCGCGCGGATCGCGTCCTTGCTCTCCCCGACCGCCACGCCCCCGATGGCGTAGCCCGGAAAGCCGAGCGCTCCGAGGCGATCCGCCTCGCGGCGCCGCAGGGTCGGGTCGGTCCCCCCCTGCACGATTCCGAACAGCACTCCCGGACCGCGGTACGCCCGCTTCGAACGGACTGCCCACGCATAGGTGAGCGCACAGGCGCGCTCGACCTCCTCCTCTTCCGACGGGAAGGGAGGGCAGACGTCCAGGGCCATCGCGATGTCGACACCGAAATCCGACTGCAGCTCCATCGCCCGCTCCGGCGTCAGAAAATGCTCCGTTCCATCCTCGGGAGTCCGGAACTCGACGCCGTCGTCCGATATCCGGCGCCGGGACGCGAGGCTCATCACCTGGAAACCGCCGGAATCGGTGAGAATCGCCCGGGACCAGCCGATGTAGGCATGGAGCCCGCCCGCGCGCCGGATCGTGTCGATTCCCGGGCGCACCATCAGGTGGTAGGTGTTGGCGAGCATCGCCCGGCAGTCCCACGTTTCCAGGTGGCCGAACTCGACTCCCTTGACCGCGCCCCGCGTGCCGACGGGCAGGAAACAGGGAGTTTCAATGACGCTGTGGGGGGTCGTCAGGGAGCCGCATCGCGCCGACGATTCCGCGTCGGCCGCGCCGAGGATGAACGAGCTCATCGCGCGGCCGCTAGAATCGGACTCTCGCGTCCAGCGAGCCGCCCAGATCCCTTCGGTTCGTGGAGGAGAGGGACGTGCCGCCCTCGGTCGAGAAGACGAGCGCCGCATTGACGGACAGCATCTTCAAGCCGAGCCCGAAGCCGGCGGAGTACGCCCAGTGGGGATCGGGCGCGGCCGAGTCCCGGAAGGCGCCGGCGCGGATCGCGAAGAGCGGCAGCTTGACCTCGACGCCTCCCGAGAGCTGCCGGCTGCGGCCGCCCGGGATCAGCGTATCGGTCTCGCGCAGGTCGTAGTCGACGGCAATGAGGAGAACGCCGATGGGCTGGACGGCCGCTCCCGCACGCATCGTGCGCGGCAGTCGGTACGCCTGCGGCGCGCCGAGCAGGGACGAGTCCAGTCCAGTCGGATCCTGCAGGACGGCGAATTCCGGTTCGTTGATCGCGGTCGAGACGACGCCGACTCGCGCCACACCGGCGACGTTCACCATCGCGCCCACGTCGAACGCGAGCTTGTTCGTCGTTTCCTGGTTCCGGTCGAACGCACGCCGCGCCACGCCGACCGGATCCGACAAGTCCGCGTCGAAGATCCCCTCCCGGACGAAGTACGTTCGGCCCTGGATGTAGCGGACCGCGCCGCCCACGAGCAGGACCCTGTCGAAAAAGGATGTGCCGTAGCCGAACCGGGCCTCGCGCGCCTCGAGCCCCGCGAACGAGAGGCCGGTCGCGTTGTTCAGGATGGACCTCAGGCTTGACGCCGGCAGCGGGAGGATGTCGAGGGTGTCGATCGTGGGGTATACGCCGGCGTAAGCGACCTCTCCGATCCCGAGCGCGAAGCCGCTTCTTCCCAGCACGAGCCCCGCGGTTCCCGATCCGACGACCCCCGAACCGTTCTGCGACAGCGTGTTCAGCGCCCGAAGAGCGCCCGGAACCTGGCTGAAATCTCCCGATCGAATCCGGTTCAGGTCGACTGAGGAAAGGGTATCGGCGGCAGCGAGGAAGTCGTTACGGCTCGTCGCGACGGCGCCCCCGAACAGCTCGATATCGATGCGGGGATCCCGAGCGAGGCCGGCCGGGTTGGTCCACAACGCCGTCCCGTCGTCGGCGACCCCGACCGACGCTCCCCCCATAGCGGCCCCGCGCGGACCGACGACGGGGAATTGGGCGAGGGCTGGGACCGACGCGAGATACATCATTCCGGCGATGACGAACGCCGTGGCGACATGCCGGTTTCTCACGAGACCCATCTTACGGGAACCGCTGTCGGCTCTTCGCTCCTCTTCACGGGTGGCGAGAGCGGACAGCGGAAAGCGGACGGCTCGAAATCGAGAACGGGGAACGGGCAACGGCAATGTCCCCGTCCCCGTCCCCGCCCCCCTCACGCCATCTTCCTTCCGGCCAGTTTTTCCAGCACGTTGATCGGCGCCTGCTCCGGAAAGAAGAGGGAGTCGCGCGCGATCAGGAGGGTCTGCTCGAGAGCGAACTGTCCTTGCAGTACGGAGTGGGTGACGGCGTCGGTGAAAACCATCCAGGTCGCGTCGGGTGGAAATTCGAGCCTCTCCGCGCGAGCCCTCTCCTGGTAGGCATCGTTGTCCTTCAGGTAGTTGTGGAATCGGTGCATGAACTCGTCATACGGCGGGCGGACCGGAAACGGCAGGCCCGCGCGGCCGGCCGCGTTTCGCAACCGGTCGCCGACCGTCGGAGCGCTCGCCCGGCCGAGGACGCCCGACTCGACCGCGAAGCGCTGCGCGAGTTCCGGAAAGGTCTCTCCCGTGCGCCAGACTCTCGGCGCCGACGGGTTCACGTTCGTAAAGATCCGGAAGATTCGATCCCCCCGCGTCGGCCGCGTCGGAAACGCGTCGAAATGCAGGAGGTCGTTTCGGGAGTGCTGCGACAGCTTGCGGCCCGCTTCCTCCTGGGGCCGGAAGCTGGCGTAGTCGATCGTCCAGCGGCGGGCGTAACCCGGAAGAAGCTCCGCCGCGAAGCCGAGCGCGGTCCTCGCATATCTCCCGAGCACGTCTTTCAGCCGGCGGGCGTCCTCGGGCTGCTCGCGCGCGACGCCCGTGACCCGATCGCTCGCGGGCCGGTAGGCGATGTTCTTGTGGTAGCCCGCCTCGGTCTGCCGGCGTTTCTGCAGAAACGCGCGATCATCCTCGGAAACGGGGAACGGCGTTCGAGGAAAAACGAGAACGCTGCCCCCTTCGAGGACCCGGCAGCACTCTTTTTCTCTCTCCGGGCCGGACGGCGGGAGAGCCTCGATGGAGACGATGCCCATTCCATTTCCTCCGGGCGGGGAGTCTACCGCCGGACCCCGCCGCAATGAGCGGTTGACCCTTGAAAACCTGCGTGCTAGGTTCGGGCCGCCTTTCGGGGGACTGATGCCGGATCTCGGAAAAAAGTTCGAGTGCTACAACTGCCGCACGAAGTTCTACAACCTCGGCAAGCCCGAGGCGATCTGTCCAAAGTGCGGAGCGAATCAAAAAGACGCGAAATCGGAAGAACCGCCGACGCCGGCGCCGCGCCCGCCGCGCCGCGCCATCTTGATGGAGCCGGCTCCCGATGAGCCCACGACGAACGAGTTCGGCGACGAGCCCGCTCCCGTCGAGGAAGTCGAGAAAGACGACGACGACGAGCTCGAAGAGGAAGAGGAAGTCCTCGACAACCCTCGCGCGGTCGAAGAAGAAGAGTACTGATCGAGGCCGAGCCGTATACATCGGGCTCGGCTCGAACCAGGGAGACCCCGCGGCGAGGCTCGAGAGCGCCCTGGGGCGCATCGCGAGCCTGGCTCCCCTCGTCGCTGTCTCATCCCTCTACCGGAGCGACCCCGTCGGGCACGCGGACCAGCCCGAGTTTCGCAACGCCGTCGCGCAGATAAGCTGGTCCGCCAGCCCCGAGGCCCTTCTCACGGCTCTCCAGGGTATCGAGCGGACGGAAGGACGCGTCGCGCGTTTTCGTAACGGGCCGCGCGAAATCGATCTCGACATCCTGGACTTCGGCGGGCTCGTGCGGGCGGGGCCGGATCCGGTCCTGCCCCACCCCCGGCTCGCGGAGCGCCGTTTCGTGCTCGCGCCGCTCGCGGAGATCGCGCCGGGCTGGCGGCATCCCGTGCTCGGCCGGACGGCAAAGGAGCTGACTCGCCGGCTTCCCGCGAAACCGGGGGCGACACGGATCACGGCCGGACCTTGGCCTTCTCCTCCGCCGCCGACTTCGTCCACGCCTCGAGGTTCTTCCGCGCGGCGTCCTGGATCGACAGCTCCTCGACCCGGTGGCCGGGGCTCGGGGGCGCTGCCGCGACGGTCTCTTCGATCCGGATCGCCTCCCCGCGGTCGCCGCCCTCCGCGAGCGCCTCGGCGAGGAAGTGCAGGTTGACCGGGTTGCGCGGGGCCGTCGCGACCGAGAGGCGCAGGAGGCGCACGCCTTCCGCCCGCGAGATCCAGCCCGTCAGGAGCGGAATCCGCGGGGCCCGGTCGTGCAGGCGACCCAGGATGCGATAGCCGCCTCCTTCCTCGTAGCCGGGGTCGAGCGCGATCAGAGTCAAACAGAGATCCCGGATCCGCCGGGCTGCCCCCTTCCGGGCGGCCTCGAGCTTGTTCGACGCGAGCGCCCACTGGCCCCATCCGACCGCCGCCCAGAAGAAGGCGCCCGCGGCATCCGGATCCCCCTGCAGGAGACCCGCGGTCCCGGCGGCGGGCCGTGACGAGGACTCTGGGACGGAGCGGCGGAGAAGAACGATCGCGATCGCTTCGTCGCCCGCGTGCCGCGCGCGATCGAACGCCGCGCGCCGCTGCGCTTCGGAGAGGTTCGTGTACGAGCCGAAAAAGTAGAGAGCCCGGGCGAGCTTCCATCGCGCTTGCGCGCTCGCGGGATCCGCCGCCGCGCGCTCGAATCCGGAGATCGCCTTCGAGATCTCGGTCGCACTCGCCCGGCCGCCCGCCGCTCCCGCCGCGCGCGCCTCGTAGTGCTCGTCGGCTTCGATCATGGCCGCGACGGATTCCGGCGCGGGGCTCGGAGGCACGGAGCCAGGCGCCCACGCCGAGATCCCCAGGAGAAGGGACGCCGCGAGAGTACGCATGGGCGTCGATTATCTCCCCTTGATCATCGGGTCAGTACGACGCCCGAGGGCGGATCTCGCGATCTCGCGCGCCGGAAACGGGATCGGGAAAACGAGATCGGGAAACGGGAAACGGGAAACGAAACAGAGAACCGAGAATCGAGAACAGAGAACCGAGAACCGGGAACCGGGAACCGGGAACCGACGGCTGGACCGGCAGGTCGTCGCTTAGAATCCCGCCGGAGGCCCCTCATGACCGATGCGAAGCCGGTGTCCGTGAAAGTCACGATCGACGAAGCGACGGCGGATGGTCAGTACGTCAACTTCGCCAACATCCTGCACAACCCGACGGAGTTCGTGATCGACTTCGGGCGCGTGGTTCCCGGCCGCCCGGACGTGAAGGTGATGACGCGGATCCTCACGACTCCGTTCCACGCCAAGCAGCTCGTCCGCGCTCTCCAGCAGAACGTCGAGATCTACGAGCGGGCGTACGGGGAGATCCGTTCCGACTTTCCGTCGCTGATTGTGCAGGGCGGAGATTCGACCAACTGAGAGCTAGCCCGTCCGGGTTTCGTCGCCCGCCGGACCGGCGCCGGCGTAGGCAGGATGCGGCCGCTTGATCACCCCGCCGCCGATCACCACGTCGCCCTCGTAGAAGACGCAGGACTGCCCCGGTGCGACCGCGCGCACGGGCTGGTCGAACAGGATCCGCGCGGAACCGTCCCCCTCGGGCCATACCGTAGCGGCGACCTCGGGAGCCCTGTGGCGAACCCGCGCGCCGGCTCGGAATTCGCCCCGCCGCGGGCCGGAGAGAAACCGCAGGCCTTCGACGCGGGCCTCTCGGGTCTCGAGCTCCGCGGCACCGCCCACCACGACGCGATTGCCGGGCGCGTCGACCGAGAGCACGTAGAGCCGCTCGGAGCCCGCCACGCCGATTCCGCGCCTCTGCCCGACGGTGAACCGAAAGTGCCCTTCGTGCGTGCCGACGCGCTCGCCGGACGAGGTCTCGACGGTTCCGGACAGCGACGGCAGAGCCATTCCCATGCGCATCGCCTGGCTTCGCACGAAGTCTCCGGCTCGCTCGCCTTTCGGCACGAAGCAGATCTCCTGGCTTTCCTCCTTGTCCGCCGTGGGGAGGCTCGCTTCGCGCGCGAGGGCCCGGACCTCACCTTTCGTGAGCTCTCCGACGGGAAAACGCGCCGCGGCGAGCTGCTCGGCCGTGAGGTCCCAGAGGAAGTAGGACTGGTCCTTGGCGGGATCGAGGCCTTTCCGGAGAACCGGAACGCCCGCGCCGTCCACCCCCCGCCGTACGTAGTGACCCGTCGCCACGGCGGAGCAGCCGATCTCGCGGGCTCGGTCCCAGAGCGTCGCGAACTTCACGTGGGAGTTGCAGGCGGAGCACGGAACGGGCGTTTCGCCCGCCAGGTAGGCCGAGACGAAGGGCCGGACGACCTTTTCCGCGAACTCCTCCTCGAGGTCGAGGACGTAGTGCGGAATCCCGAGCGCCCAGGCGACGCGGCGAGCGTCATCGAAATCCTCGGCCGCGCAGCAGCGGCTCGTCCGCCCGGACTCGGCCGACCGATCCCAGAGCTGCATGGAGAGCCCGATCACCTCGTGCCCCTCCCGCTGCAGCAGCAGGGCGGCGACCGAGGAATCCACGCCTCCGGACATGGCGACGGCGATACGCATGGGAGGAAGCTATCAGCTCTCCGCTGTCAGCCGGAAGCCGTCCGGGTTCGGTACTCGAGGCGGTGGTTCCCTCGATTTCCCCGCAGCGGGATCCGATTCCCGCACGGGACTCTCCCTATGAGGCGCGAGCGGAGAGCGGTTAGCTCGCAGCGGGAGGCTCTGACTACCCCTTCGCCGTCACGATCAGCATCAGCGTCGATCCGCCCACGGAGAACTCGCTCTGGTTCTCGATCGGGCATTCCTGGATCTGTTCTTCGCCCACGAAGGTGCCATTCGTCGATCCGAGATCGACGAGCATCGCCTTGTCTCCGGTCAGCTCGATCGCCGCGTGGGACCGCGAGATCTCGGGGTCGTCCACGTTGATGTCGGCGTCATGCCGCCCGATGACGACGCGCGGCTTCCCGATCTCATACATACGGCCCGCCTCCGGTCCGGCGATCACGGCGAGCGAGACCTTCGAGGACGCCGGCATTTTCAGCTCCGCGGCAGGCCGGGGCGTCGTCGAGACGATTTTTCGGCCGGTCGACTCCCGGCGGGCATCCGTGTCCGCCAGCCGCAGGACGGTCTCCTCGCCCGCGCGCTCGGACGAGCCCGGGTCGATCGCGTCCGGGGTGCCGCCGTGAAAGATCTCGAAGATGGCGAGGCACTTCGTGCATCGCACTTTCTTCGACGCCTTGTCCCCGAACCGGGATTCGTCGTAGCGGTACCGCGCGTAGCAGCGATTGCACTCGATGATCAAGAGGACGCCTCCGTCGCGGCTGCGGGGCTCGAACCGGCCGCCGCCGCGGCGCCACCGGACCGCGGGATTCTCCCCGTTTCGGGCGCGGCCGCCGCTCGGACGCCTTCGACGACGGCAGGCAGCACCTCGAGGAGGCGGTCGATCTCCGCCTCCGACGTCTCGCGGGACAGGGAGAACCGCACGACCTCCCGGGCCTCCGCCGCCGTCAGGCCGAGGGCAAGAATCGCCGGGGAAGGCTGGAGCGTTCCGCTCGAGCAGGCGCTCCCCGCGGACACGGCAATGCCCTCGAGATCGAGGCGGACGAGCACGGTCTCCGCGCGCGCGCCGCGAAAATGAATCGCGGAAGTGTTCGAAAGCCGCGGAGCGCCTGCGCCCACGGGCCACGCATCCGGAATCCGCGCCGCGATGCCGCGTTCGAGCCGGTCGCGCAGGCTCGCGATCGCCGGAGCGTCCGATTCGAGGCGCTCGCGTGCAAGCCGGGCCGCCACTCCGAAACCGACGATCGCCGGCGTGTTTTCCGTGCCGCCGCGAAGCCGCTTTTCCTGCCCACCGCCGGGAGTCCGCGGCACGATGCGCACGCCGCGGCGGACAAAAAGCGCTCCGACTCCGCGGGGACCGTGAAGCTTGTGTGCTGAAAGAGTGAGGAGATCGACTCCTAACGCCTCGACGTCGATCGGAATCCGCCCCGCTGCTTGTACCGCGTCCGTGTGCGAGAGCGCGCCTCTCTCCCGGGCGCCCCGCGCGATCGCCGCGACGGGAAAGAGCGCTCCATACTCGTTATTCGCGAGCATCGCCGACACCAGCAGAGTGCCCGGCAGGATCGCGGCGACGAACGCCTCGGCATCGAGGACCCCGGAGCGCCCGGGGTCGACGACGCGGACAGCACCCTTGCCGGAAATGTCCACGGGCTCGCGGACCGACGGGTGCTCGGCCCCCGACCGGACGATGTCCCCGGAACGGTCGGCCGTCACCCCCTGAATCGCCATCGCGTTCGCCTCCGTGCCTCCCGAGGTGAAAAAGATCTCGGCCGGGGCGGCGCCGACGAGGCTCGCGACCTCGGCCCGCGCCTCTTCGACCGCCTTCCGGGCCATGCGGCCCGCGGCATGAAGGGACGAAGGGTTTCCATGCAGGTCGAGTGCCCGCTCGAAAGCCGCCCGGGCGGCCGGATCCAATTTCGTGGACGCGTTGTTGTCGAGATAGATCATCGGAGGCCGCGCGGTCCCCGAAGCCCGGGCCGCGCGGATGTTGATTATCGCTCGATTTCGGAGCCGGTTCAAAAGACGAGTGACGATGGGAAGGAATAGCACGTCGCGACGCGGCGGTTAACACGCGAAAGACCATGAAGATGGCCCTTCGCCTCGGCTCGGTCGCGTCGGTTTCGTGGGCGGCCGCGATCGGGATCTTGCCGCCGCGGCCC
>JBBSEW010000088.1:0-10626 GCA_038239305.1 Thermoanaerobaculia bacterium
AGGGAGAGGAGGCGCCCCGCCTTCCCCTCTCCCCGGCGCCCGGGGTGTGGGCCGGGTGAGGGGGACGACTCTTGAGAGTCAAATCTCGCGACCTCGCGATCTCATGATCTCGCGATCAAGCGGACTATCGGATCAAGTGGGATCGGAGGGAGGGGAGGCGCCCCGCCTTCCCCTCTCCCCCGCGCGCGGGGGAGAGGGCAGGGTGTGGGGGTAGGGTCTTGAGAGTCAAATCTCGCGATGTCGCGATCTCATGATCTCGCGATCAATCGAATTATCGGATCAAGTGGGATCAGAAGAAGGGGAGGCGCCCCTCACCCCGGCCCTCTCCCGCCGGGAGAGGGGGAAGAGTCGGATCTCGCGATCAGGGGAGGGAAAGCTCGCTTATTCCGGCGCCGCGTCTGCGTCTACTACCGCGCCGCGCGGAACGACGGCTTTGTCCTTGATGATCGCGCTCTTGCCGACCGTCGTGATCCCGAGGCCGTCGGCGGATTTTTCGATCTGGCCGACTCGGGCGTTCTTGCCGATGCGGACCGCCTTGTCGATGATGGCCCGCTCGACGCGGGCGCCCGCCTCGATGCGCGTGTCGGTCAGGATCACCGACTCCCGGACGACGGCCTTCGGCCCGATGAAAACGCCGGGCGAAAGGACGCTGTTCTCGATGCGCGCGCCGGGCGAGATGACGCACCCGTCCGTCACCATGCTGTCCATGATGATCGCGCCCTCGCGGGTGACCACCGGCGGCCGTTCTTCCGATTGGGTGTGGATGATCCAGGTGCGGTCGTTCAGGTCGAGCGGCGGCGGATCCTCGAGAAGATCCATCTGCGACTCCCAGTACGCTTCAATGGTCCCGACGTCCACCCAGTAGCCCTCGAACGGGTACGCGAACACGCGCTTGCCGGCGGCGACCATCCGCGGCAGAACATCCTTCCCGAAGTCGTGCGAGGAGTCGCGGCGCCGCGCGTCTTCCGTCAGCACCTGGGAAAGCATCGCGCGGCCGAAGACGTAGATGCCCATGGAAGCCAGAAGGCCCGGAGGATCGTCCGGTTTCTCCACGAACTGGGTGACGCGGCCATCGGCGTCCGTCGCGAGGATTCCCATGCGCGTCGCCTCCTCGCGCGTCACCGTGAGCGTCGCGATCGTGACGTCGGCCTGCCGCTCCATGTGGAAGCGGATCATGGGGTCGTAGTTCATCTTGTAGATGTGGTCGCCCGAGAGCACGAGCACGAGCTCCGGCTTGCCGCGCTCGACGAAGGAGAGATTCTGGGTGATCGCGTCGGCCGTCCCCTTGTACCAGTCCGTCACGAAACGCCCGCGGTAAGGCTGATAGATCTTGACGCCGCCGGTGAAACCGCGGTCGAGATCCCACGGCCGGCCCGCGCCGATGTGCTCGTTCAGGGAGTGCGGCCGGTACTGCGTGAGGATCATGACGTCGTTGACCCCGGAGTTGACGCAGTTCGAGAGCGTGAAGTCGATGATGCGGTACTTGCCGGCAAACGGAACGGCGGGTTTGGCGCGCTTGTCGGTCAGGACGCCGAGACGCGATCCTTCTCCGCCGGCGAGAATGACCGCGCGCGTTTTCACGCCTACAGCTTACCTTCGCCGCGCGGAAGCTGCCCGCGCGTAAATGTCGGCGTACGCCGCCGCGGAACGGTTCCAGGAAAAGTCGCGCCGCATGCCCCGCCGCTGCATGTCCGACCAGCGCCCGGGCATCGCGCGGATGGTCAGCATCCGATCGAGAGCATCCGCCAGTGCGAGTGGTGAGGGCTCGTCGAACATCACGCCCGTCCCGTCCGGATCGCCCGCGTCGGTGATGGTGTCCGCGAGGCCGCCCGTCCGGCGCGCGACGGGCACAGCGCCGTAGCGCATCGCGATCATCTGCGTCAGGCCGCACGGCTCGTACCGCGACGGGATGAGGATCGCGTCGGCGCCGGCATAAATCCGGTGAGCGTAGCGGCCGTCGAACCGCAACCGGACGGAAGCGCGGCCGGGAAACTCGGCTTCGAGGCGCCCGTACTCCCGCTCGAGGCTGTTCTCGCCGGTTCCGAGGAGAACGAACTGGCCGCCGAGCTCGAGCCAGCGCCGGACGGCCGGCAGGGCGATGTCGAGCCCCTTCTGCGTGTCGAGCCGCGACACGACAGCGAGCAGGGGAACGACGGAGTCTGGGAGATTCGCCTCGGCGCGGAGCGCGGTGCGATTGGCGGCGCGGCGGTCGAGATGATCCGCGTCGAAGGTTTGCGCGATGTCCGGATCGGTCGCCGGATTCCAGAGATCGACGTCGATACCGTTGAGGATTCCGGAGAGATGGTCGGCCCGGGCGCGCAGGATTCCGTCGAGCCCGCGCCCGCCGTCGGGCGTCTGGATCTCGCGCGCGTACGTCGGTGAAACCGTCGTGATCTCCTCTGCGGCGAGGATGCCGAGCGCGAGCAGCGAGTCGCGGAAATTCTCCGGCAGCGCGGCGGCCGTGTCGGGCCGGCCCATCCGGTACTCGCCGAGAGCGCGTCCGGCACCCTGCCCGGCGTAGGGAAGATTGTGAATCGTCAGGACCGACGCGACGTCGCGGAAGAACGCGTTCCCCCGGCCTTCCGTCGAGAGCCAGAGCGGCGCGCCCGCCGCGTGGAAATCGTGCGCGTGCACCACGTCCGGCTTCCAGCCGGTCGCCGCCGCCGCCCAGAGGCTCGCGAGCGAGAAGAAGAGGAACTTCGGGGCGTCCTCCTCGATGGACGCGTAGATAGTTCCGTCCCGCGGGATCGGCGGTCCGGTCACGAGCCAGAAGGGGATTCCGGAGACATCCGCCGAGAAGACGTCGGCCGCCTGATCGCCGCGCTCCCGATGCACGACGACGGAGGCGATCTTCCGGGGTGCCCAGCGGATCCAATCGATCGCGCCGTAGCCGGGGATCGCGACGCGGACCTCGTGACCCGCCCGCACGAGCGCTGCCGGCAGGGAGCCGACCACGTCTCCGAGTCCCCCGACCTTCACGAGCGGAGCCGCTTCGGCGGCGAGGAAGAGGATCTTCAATGCGCTCTGGCGGTCAGCTGTCGGCTGTTAGCTGTTAGCGCCTGGTTTTCCGTTCTCAGTTTTCCGTTCTCAGTTTTCCAGACCAAGGGGAGCGGTCAGCGGGGCGTCGGTGCAGGGCTTGCCGCGGCGGCGGCGGGAGTCGTCGCGCGTCGGATAGCCGGCTTTTTCGTCTTGCGGGCTTTTGGCGTCGGCTTGGGCGTTGCGGCCGGGGCGGCGAGGGTGGGCGTGATTGCGGGAGCCGGCGCGGCGGTAACGGCGGCGGTCGGGACCGGCGTTCCGAGCTTCTCCTCGGTCTTCACGCGTCCGCCCGGAGGAGTCTCTTCCGTTCCCGGCATCGGGGGCGGAGGACCGGGCGCGAAGCGGTGTCCGTCCATCGGCGACGGCGGATGCACTCCGGCAGCCGTCGTCCCCGGGTTGGCGCGGAGAGGCCCTTCCGCCGGACCGTCGGGCGCCGGCGAGTTCTGCGCGAGGAGGCCGGCGGCGCAACAGCCGAAGAGAAGCAGGGCGAGCGTCGGAGTTTTCTTCACGAGCACCTCTTTATGGCTGCGGAGACTACCGGCGATATCGGGGAGCTGATTCTGCGGAGAGTTCTCGATGTGATTCGTGGACGTGCTCTCCGGGCCTCGGCGGTCGAGAACCCTGTGAGAAGCGTGAACTCGGATGCGCGAAGAATAGCTCAGCGCGACGAGGACGGCGGAGTCGCTCCCGGGGCGGGACGCGGGACCGGAAGTCGCGAGTCCGGACCCCGAGTCGCCCGCGGCGGCACGCCCGGAGTCGCCCCGGGTGTCGCGACGGGAGTGGCCACACTCGGAGGCCCCGAAGGACCCGGATTCGGCGTCGCGCCATTCGGCGGAGTGGACTGCGTCGAGAAGGGCGTCAGGAAGGGAGTTCCCGGCACGATTTCGGTGGGACCAGTCCCCGGCGTCAGCGTCGGCCCCGGCTCGAACCGGTACCCGTTCATCGGGGCGGGCGGATGAATACCGGGCGCAGGCCCCGGTCCGACCGCCGGCGATGCCGTCATCCGGGCGCTCTCAGCCGGTCCGTCGGGAGCGGGCGAGTGCTGGGCAAACGCGGCGGAAGCCAGCCACACGAGACTCGCAAGAGAGATCGAGGCGACCCTGGCGAGGCGGCGAAAGCTCTTCACGGGAACCTCCGGAGAAGCTCTCTTGGAAGACTCGTGCCAGAAAGAGAACGGAAGGCGGCCTCGTTTCCGCCCGTTCAGGCCGGCTCCAACGGAGCCGGGAAGCACGATTCCGTTCCGAACGGGCTCCTCCTCTTACTTCTTACCTCTCCCCGTTCTTTCCCCAGCTTCCGTTCCGTTTCGCGCCTCAACTTGCCTTCCGGATCGGCGGCACCGTCGTCGGCGCGCCCGCGTTCCGGGCCGGAGCCGGACTGCCGGTCTCGAAGAAGAGGAAGCCGAGCTCGTCCGTCACTTCGTCGATCTGCTTCGGGATCGGCGTCGCGCCCCGGGAGTGCCCCGCCCTGGTGTCGTAGTGCAGCATCACCGGCTTGTCGGAACCGGTCGACGCCTGCAGCAGCGCCGTCATCTTCCGCGCGTGCAGCGGCGCGACCCGTGTGTCGGAGTCGCCCGTGACGAACAGCACGGCCGGATACTTCGTGCCCGCCTTCACGTGCTGGTAGGGCGAATACGCGTAGAGAAAGGGAAACTGGTCCGGGTTTTCCGCCGAGCCGTACTCGGGCACCCAGTATCCGGCGACGAAGAATTTCTGATACCGCAGCATGTCGAGCAGCGGATAGGAACAGACGACCGCCGCGAAGAGATCCGGCCGCTGTGTCAGCGCCGCGCCCACCAGGAGGCCGCCGTTCGAGCCACCGGTGATCGCGAGGTGCCGGGCGGACGTGTAGCGCTCGCGCACGAGGTACTCCGCCGCGGCCACGAAATCGTCGAACACGTTCTGCTTCTTCGCGAGCATCCCGGCGTGATGCCAGTCCTCGCCGAACTCATTGCCGCCGCGCAGGTTCGGAAGCGCGAAAACGCCTCCGTTCTCGACCCACACGGCGACGCGAGCCGAAAAAGCGGGCGTCTGCGGGAGATTGAAACCGCCGTATCCCGTGAGAAGCGCCGGGTGCGATCCGTCCCGCTTCAGCCCCTTCTTGTACACGAGGAACATCGGCACCGACGTGCCGTCCTTCGACGCGTAGCGCACCTGCTTCACTTCGAAGCGCGCGCTCTCGACGGGCACGCTCTCCTTCGCCCAGATCGTTCGCGTCTTCGTCGCCGCGTCGTAACGGTAGATCGTCGTGGGCGTCATGAACGACACGAAGGAGTAGAAGACTTCCGACGATTCCCACCGTCCGCGGACGCCGGAAAGCGTGCCGATCCCGGTAGACTCGATCTCACCCTGGGGCTTGCCCTCGGCGTCCAGGATCTGCACCTTCGCGAGTGCGTTCTCGAGGTAACGGACGAAGAGGCGTCCGCCCGCCGGGGAGAATCCGGCAATCGGGATCTCCCGCGCCGGCACGACTTCCTTCCACCGCTCGCGCGCGGGGTCTTTCAGATCAACGGAAAGGATCCGCCCGTTCGGCGCGTTCCAGTTCGTTTCGAGATAGAGGCGATCGCCCGCGAGGCGCGGCGAAAATCGCGCGGCGACGTCGTTGACGACCGGCACGATCGGTCCGGGAGCGGATGAGCCGTTTTTCCCGCCGAGGTCCTGGACGTAGACCTCCGTCTGGACGGCCGCGCTCCCGTGGGAAACGGTGAGCAGCAGCCAGCGTCCGTCGTCCGAGAGCGAGGCGCCGATGAACTTCTCGGGCCCGTAGCCGTCTCCGAAGATCTTCCGGTCCGCCGAGGGATCGGTGCCGAACGCGTGACTCCACACGCGCGGCCCCTCCTTCTCCTGTCGGGCGAAGTACACGGTCTTGCGGTCGGGCGTCATCGAGATGCCGGAGTAGCGCGCCCGCGGGAGGACATCGGGAAGATTCTGGCCGGAATCGACGTCGCGGAAATGGACCGTGACCTCGTCCTCGCCGCCCTGCTGCACGCCGTACGCGATGCACGAGCCGTCCGTCACGACGTCCAGGAACGTGATGGAAGTCCGGTGGTCCGCGGACAGCGGATGCGGATCGACGAGCACCTCGTCCTTGCCCCGGGCGCCGCGGCGGACATAGAGGACCGCGAGGTCCTGGTTCGCGAGGCGGCGGAAAAAGAAGTAGCGCCCGTTCGCCTCGGTCGGCGTGTCGACCGTCTCGACTTTCAGGAGCTGCCCGAGCCGGGAGCGCAGTGCGTTGCGGCCCGGAAACGAAGTGAGGATTCCGTCGGCGTAATGGTTCTGCGCCGCGATCCAGTCGCGGGTGGCCGGAGCGGTCTGGTCCTCGAGCCAGCGATACGGATCCGTCACTGTGACGCTTCCGTACGAGTCGCGAACCGGATCCATCCGTGTCGCCGGCGGTCTCGTCGCGGAAGCGATTTCCGCCGCAGTCCGGGCTGGACGGGCATCCGCCGCGAACAGCGGCGCCGTCGACGAAAAGATGAGAGAGAACGTCATGATGGACGACAACGAAAGAGAGAGGGAGCGCAAGGCCCCGGACATCTGTACGCGTTGGTTCACGGCGCGTTCCATGGGCACCTGTCCTTTTATTGTCGCGAGCGAGACCCTTTTGGGGTGCGAGGCGAAGAAAAACTTCATCGGATGCCGGTTAGCCTGAACGGGAGCGATCCGAAGGAGAAAGGGGGGAGCAGAAGGGGAGGAATCGGCAGAGGCGGACGTCGCATCGATGGTTCCTTTTGGCGGCGGAGGCGGCCGATCGGGCCGGACGCTCTCTCGGAGATCCGGCGGATTCAGCGGATCGAGACGACGACTCCGTTTTCGAAGACGACGGTCTTGTTGACCTGCGCGTACGTCCAGGTCTCGCGCTTGACTCCGGTGTCGAGCGTCTCGCTGCGCGTATCGCTCGGATCGCCCAGCATGCCGCGGACCTGGTCGGGCGTCATGTTCTCGGTGACGCCGGCCGCGGGCGCGTTGGAATCGGCGGCCGATTGCGCGTTCGAGGTCTGCGCGCTGTTCGCGTTGCTCCGCGCGGCGGCGGTGCGGGCGCGATCGACGGGCGCGACGGTCCCCGCCTCGGTGGCGCCGACGCCCATGTTCGACGCGGAGTGCTTCCAGAGATAGAGGACGGCCCCGACGACGATGAGAAGAAGGATGAGACGTCCGGCACTCATGGAGGCCTGATTGTACGCGCGGGGAAGAGCCGGCGCACGTCCGGGGTTGTGGCACCCGTGAATAGAAGGATCCTGTCGGTGGTCCCGCTGTCCCGACTCTTCCCCCTCTCCCGGCGGGAGAGGGCCGGGGTGAGGGGCGGGCTCTTCCCCCTCTCCCCGCGGGAGAGGGTCGGGGTGAGGGGCAAGGCTCGGCGACCTTCAGTACGCCATCCCCGCGCTCTCCTGCCTCTTCTCCTCCTCGCCACCCTGGCCGCCACCGCCTGTCTCACCTTCCACCGCCCCGAAGTGACCTTCCGCGGCGTCGCCGTCAGCTCCATCCGATCCGACGGCGTCAACCTGCAGGCCGACCTCGACGTCTTCAACCCCAACTCCTACAAGATCGGCGTCGAAAAGCTCTCCTACCGCCTGAGGGTCAACGGCAACGACGCCGGCAGCGGCGAGGTCGAGCAGCCGACGTCCCTCCCCGGCAAAACGACGACCACCGTCCACCTGCCGCTTCGCCTCGACTGGACGAAGATCAAGTCCGCCGGCCTGGACTTCCTGACACGCGGCGTGGACTATGCCGTCGAAGGCGAAATCACCTTCTCGACCCCCATCGGCGTCTTCCACCGCCCGTACCGCCACGCGGGGACCTACTCGCCGCTGGGGGAGCGGTAGCAGCGCGGAGGATCAGGGCCACTAGAGCTGTCATTTCTCGCTACCCCAGAATTTTCGCCGCAGGCCTAGCTTCAGCCAGCGAACCGAGTTTCGGCAAAGCCTCATTCGAGTCCCGGCCTCTCGCTCGCTCAGGCCTAGCCTGTAGAGGAGCTCGTAGAGCCGTCCCTGGAGGCGGGGGAGCTTCTCTGCGCGGGCTCGAAGAAGGTGTCGGAGCTCTGGAGGACAGGACTTACCCGAGGTAGTTCGTGTCGATTCGAGCTTTCGGCGACGGGCGTTAGCGCGAATCAGATCGATAGCCTTGTGCGCCGCCACCCCGTGAACCCAGCCCTCCTCGTACAGGTGCTCGAGTCCATGTCCCAGCAGGACGAGCCAGACCTCCTGCAGGAGATCCTCGCTGTCAGAAGAATCGAGAAAATGGGTTCGCGACACCCGGCTAACGACTCCGCTGACGAGGCTCGCATTTTCCTACGCCCGCCGAGAACTGTCCGAATCGAACGTGGAGGCCATTCTCGATCCCTCTCTTGACGAGTCGTTTCCCGATGATTCGGAGAGGCGATTATGGAAGGCCCGACGAGGTTTTGACCCCAGGCAAACGTAAAATCTTTTGGCCGCATCTTTTCTTGTGGCCCAAACACCGGTTGGGAAACGACCTCTCTGCAGAGACCAAGACTCTCCAGGAGGCGTTATGGGAAGCAAGACGATGGGCCTGTCGGGACTGATTTTCGGCGAAATCAACCGATCAATATCCCGACAACTGAGAACGTTGGGGTTTCTCTCCGTCATCCTGTTCACTGCCCGTGAGGCCGTTTCGCAAACCTGCGTGGCGCGGCACGCCGACGGCGAAGGCTGTGGTTTGCAGCCTCAGCAGTGCTTTCCAGTTGGTAGCGGGCCGAGCGCCTGGCAGGATCCGGGCGGTTTTCGCACCTGGCAGTTCCGACGGGCGGTGCAGAGTCCTCTCGACACCTCGACGCCCGTTCCGCTCGGTGAGACGATCCCCAACTGCGGTGGTGGCTTGCCGCCCGCCGGCGGCGCAGCGCCTTCGGTGGCTATACGAATCGTGGGAACGCACGTGCTGATCGACTACGACGCTCCGAACGTCTACTGCACGAACGCCGGCGACCGGCCTCCTTCTTTCACCTGTACAAATGACCCCTTCGTGGCTGCGGACCGGATCACGCTCAGCGACGCCGGCGGCGGGCTTCGAGCAGCCTACCTTTATTTCGAGCATGGTACCTGGGACACGGGGGTCGAGATCGCCTGCGGCGTCACCACAAGCTACTGTGCGGGGCTGGGCTACTTGGTGGACGACTCGACGCGAAAGACCGTGACCACGGCGTTAACGCCCCTGACCGGGACGTGCAAGGATCGGAAGTCTTGTCCCGTATCCATCGGTGTAGGGTTGCCCATCAACGTGGGCTCCGGGGACGTCTCCACCTCGATTCCACTGTTCTCGATTCCTCAAGATCCCGATCCGCTCCCATTCACGCTGGCGTACCACAGCAGCACGCCCTTGTTTCCGCTGCTGGTGAGCTCTCCCGTGGGAATCGGCTGGACCCATGA
This sequence comes from Thermoanaerobaculia bacterium, assembly GCA_038239305.1. GTDB lineage: Bacteria > Acidobacteriota > Thermoanaerobaculia > UBA5066 > Gp7-AA6 > JALYUA01. Next base: position 9,416 of record JBBSEW010000088.1, read on the forward strand.
GTACGCGCAGACCCTGCGTCCCGAGGACGGGACGAACAACCGGCTGTATCGAATCAGCCCGGAGGGCTACGAAGAGGAGTATCTGCGTATCGCGCCGGATACGAACTGGATTGCGATCTACCCGGCGGAGCTCCGCGGGACGATCACGCAGGTGGGCTCCGACTACCGCCTCGTGGATCTGAATGGGACCACGACCAGTTTCGACGTGACAACGGGCCACTGGAACTCCACAAAAGACCGTTGGAGCAACACGATTTCCGGCACTTACACGGGCGGACAGCTGACGACGATCACCGACTCGATGGGCCGCCAGATCGGTATCTCCTACACGAGCACCCTGGTCACCATCACGCTGCCCAACGGAAAAACCTGGAAGCTCACGCTCAACGGAGGAAATTTCCTGACCGCGATCCGCGACCCCCTGCACCCGTCCACGGACTGGAGAACGATTTCATACCTGACCGACCACGCGGGCGTGGCGCGGCTTCTGAGCTCCATCAAGGACGACGCCTCGAAGGAGCTGGAAGCGCACACCTATGACAACACATCGGGAACGGGCACGGATCGAGCGTTGACATCCTCCCAGGCAGTCGGAACCCGGAGCAACGTCAGCATTTCGTACGACGACGCCGGCTCCACCCGCACCGTAACCCACATGATCGACGGGTCGACCACGCAGACTTCGACCTTCACGTTGATTTATGCGAGCGGCCGGTGGCTCCCGACGCAGATTTCGGGAAACTGCGCCACTTGTGCCGGCGCCGAAGCGGACCTGACCGTCTTCGCCTACGACTACGCGAACCACGTGATCGACCTCAAGGCGGGCTCCGGCGCCGAGATCGCGGAATCCACCATGGCTTACGACGGCAACGGAATGCTTCTTTCGAAGATCGAGGCGCTCGGAAAGCCGGAAGCGAGAACGACGACGTACGCATACAGCTATACGCCGCCGGGTGGGAGCGGATTTCTTCCCTGGCCCTCCTTCATGACCCAGATGACCGAAAGCTCGGCGGGGAAGAGCGGTGCCTCGAAGACCACGTCATTCGCATGGAACTCGTCGGGAACGGCGGAGACTTCCCTGGCCGTGACGGAGAGCGGCTGGCTGAACGGGACGACGAGCGAGAACCACGTCACGACTTCTGCCTTCGACTCGCCGCGCCATCGCCTTTTGTCCGTGACGGGCCCGGTGACCAATCAGCAGACGGCTTATA
>JBBSEW010000089.1:0-10070 GCA_038239305.1 Thermoanaerobaculia bacterium
CGCGAGAGGTGTCGGACGCCGTCTTGACCGAACGGATCCGAGAGATCCACAGGCAGTCTCGAGAGACGTACGGAGTGCCACGGGTACATTTTGAGTTGGCCGTGGAAGGTGTCCGAGTCAGTCGCAAGCGTGTGGCGCGTCTGATGAGAGCGGTCGGCCTTGCCGGGATCAGCCGGCGCAGGTGGATCCGCACGACGGTCCGGTGCCCTGGGGCTTCGGCGGCGCCGGATCTGGTGGATCGGGACTTTACGGCATCCGCACCCGATCGGCTGTGGGTGGCCGACATCACGTATATCCCGACTTGGGCGGGGTTCCTGTACTTGGCCATCGTGCTAGATGCCTGGAGCCGCAGGGTGGTCGGCTGGGCGATGGCTTCGCACCTGAGAACCGAGCTCGTGCTCGAGGCACTGAACATGGCCATCGAGCAGCGACGGCCGACGCAGGTCGTTCATCACTCCGATCATGGGACGCAGTACACGTCGATCGCCTTCGGGCAGCGGTGTCGGGAGTTGGGAGTTCGCCCTTCGATGGGATCGGTCGGCGACTGCTATGACAACGCGATGTGCGAGAGCTTCTTTGCAACCCTCGAGTGCGAGTGTCTCGACCGGAATCGGTTCCCGACGCAAACGGAAGCGAGAATGGCCGTCTTCGATTTTATCGAGGGCTTTTACAACCCGCGGCGTCGTCATTCTTCCCTCGGCTACCTCTCGCCGATCACCTACGAAAGAAACACGGACACTTCAGCCACGGCGGTCAACGTATGCTGAGGGGGGCGGGGCTCCGCCCCGCACCCCGACCAGGGACCCGGATGGAATCCCTAACCGAAAACCGTCCACCGAAACGGGTCAACTCCAGAGTGCCTATTGGGTCTCGGGCGTCATCCTCGTCGGGTTGAAGCACGGGATCGATCGGGTGGTGGCCTGGCGGTTCGGGCCGCCCTGGTCGATCACGAATTGCATCGATCCGGGCGACCTCTCGCGGTTCGGGCACCTGGGCGTTCCGGATCGCAACTTCTACGCGGCACTGATCGCCGTCGCGATTCCGTTCATTGCGGTCGGTGTGATTCTCACGCTCAAGCGATTGAGCGACGCGGGGCTTCGCGGGTGGCTCGTCGTGCTCTTCTTCGTGCCGTTCGTCAACCTGCTCTTCTTCCTCCTTCTCTCGATCCTGCCGGGCGATCGCGTTGTGGTCGCGCGCGGGCAGAGACCGTCGTCTCTCCTCGAACGGATGTTGCCGGAGACTCCTCTCGGGAGCGCCATCGCTGGCGTCGGGATCGCGGCGGTCATGGGAGCGGCCGTCGTCCTGATTGCGCTGCGGGTTTTTCCTTCCTACGGCGGCGGCCTCTTCCTCGGCGTTCCGTTCTGCAGCGGACTCGTCGCCGCGGCTCTGTTCGGGCACAGCGGCGATCGGCGCCTCGGCGATTCCGATGGGCGTCGCAGCCCTGAGCGTCACGCTGGCCGGGCTCCTGGTCATCGCCGTTGCAGTCGAGGGACTCGTCTGCGTCCTGATGGCCGCGCCGCTCGGCTACGCGCTCGCGTGCCTCGGCGGCTGGGTCGGTTATGCGCTCCAGAAACGCCGCGGTCCCCGTGTTTCGAGCGTCGCGGTCGCGCTGATTCTCCCGCTCGCTCTCCCGGGTTTCATCGGCGTGGAGCGGTGGGGCAGATTGGCGCGCGGTCCGGAGCCGGAGATGCTCGTGCGCTCGGAGATCGTCGTCGCGGCGCCACCCGAGCGCGTGTGGCGCGCGGTCCTGCAATTCAAGCCGCTGCCGCCGCCGACGGAGCTCCTCTTTCGCGCGGGGATCGCGTATCCGACGCGCGCGGAGATTCGCGGGACGGGCGTGGGCGCGATCCGCCGGCGCGTCTTCTCGACGGGCGCGTTCGTCGAGCCGATCGAGACGTGGGACGAGCCGAGGCGCCTCGCGTTCTCCGTCGCGGAGCAGCCGCGCATCCTGACGGAGCTGACGCCCTACCGCGAGATCCAGGCGCCGCACCTGGACGGCTTCTTCGCGTCAACGCACGGGGAGTTCGAGCTGACCGAAATGCCGGGGGGGCGCACGCGACTCGTCGGACGCACGTGGTACCGGCACGCGATCTGGCCTACCGCGTACTGGCGGATCTGGTCCGACGCGGTCATCCATGCGATCCACATGCGCGTGCTCGAGGGGATACGGAGAGATGTGGAGGCGGGGGGAGCGAGACGCTATAGCGGTTGAGAGGGGACAAGGGTCGTCGGTCGGTGGATGCGAGGGTCGGGACGGATCCGCAGTCTGCCGGGCTGAACTACCACGAAGTGACCGATTAATCGATCGCCAAACCTTTCCACGAGCTTGACGCACGAACCTGCCAGCTCGGACCGTTCGGAAGACGAAAACGAAAAAGAATCACACCGGGAGATGGCGCGTTGGCGGCATAGAAGAGCTGTCCGAAGTCTTTGTCTTCGGTGAGCAGGATTCGATTTCCTTCGGCGGCCAGTGAGATGACCTGCGGGTCGGTTCCTCCAGGAATGACGTCACGGACAGAGAGGACGTCGTGGCCTGCGGATTGGAGCGACCGAACCACCGCCGAGTCGCAGCTTTCGTCCGCGAGGAATCGCAAAAGTCTGGCGGGACTAGTAAGTCAGGATTTCTTCGTGCGCGAGAACATCGGCAACGTATTCGTACGCGGCCCGGATATCCTCTGCCCGAATCTGGGGGTAGGCCTCGAGCAGATCAGATTCGGTAGCGCCTTCCGAGAGCTTGCGGAGCAAAAGCTCAACCGGGATTCGGGTTCCCCGAATTACCGGCTTGCCGAGCATAACGTTCGTGTCCACCACGATCCTGGAAGAACTGGTCATGTCGTCCTCACCGGCTATTTTACTAGAGTGATCCGCCTTCCGAGCCGGCTTGTATCCCTACCGATCGAGAGGCAGGCAGCCGAGTTCGCGTTTGAAGCACTTCTGATCGGCTCGTCCGGTGTTTGACGACGACCTCTTCTCGAGGTCATATGACTGCTTATGGAGGTCAGGTCACCGTTCGGCTCGCGCACTGCCCGCGCGCTTCGCTAGGCGTTGGCTCGTCGAAAGGTTCTCACCCAACCCAGAGCCGCCCCGTAGAACAAGCCTCCGAGAATCCAGAGCATCGGCCGCCACGTTGCTGACTCGATCTCTTCACGGAACGGCCCCCAGATTCCGTAGGCACTTGCGAGGATATCGGCGGCGAATTCGACCGGAAAGACGGCCGGGCTGATCACGGCTCGGTACGAGATCGTGTTGCCGCTGTTGAGGCGCCAGAGATCCCAGTGGAAGTACGGGCCGCTCCAGCTCATCGCGCCCGGGCCGGCGAGGTTCGAAAAGCCGCCGTACCCGTAGCCGAAAGACAGCAGCGGCATGGCGAGCATTGCGTAGAAGAGAGCGCCCGGAGCCAGGAAGCGCGTCCATCTTCCCATGCGGGAGTTTCCCAGGATGGCGAGCCTCCCCGTCACCATGGACATGCCGAAGAAGAGGTAAGCGAGCAGTCCGACGTAGAAGAACGCTTCTCCAATCACCTTCAGCGGAACGAGATTCAGCTCGCGCAACATGGTCGCCGAGAGCTCGGGGGCGTGACTGTCGCGAGATCCGGCCCCGGGAGCGGAGTCGCGAGCCACCTTCGCGAGAACGGCGCCGTGGAAGCTCACGAGGTAGCCATATCGCCACTGACCGTTCACACGCAGGTCGCGGCCGGCTCGCCGGTATCTTTCCGGGTCCGCCTCCCTGATCTTTGTCTTCACGAAGGTTGTATGTGCGGCGAGCACGGCGCAAACCGTGACGGCGAAGATCGCGATGCGAGCCCCGGATGGGCGGCGAGGTTCGGACGTGTTCATGGGAGTACCTCGCTTGGAGTGACACCGCGGGGTGTTGCGCGGTTCCTTCCCGGAGGCGGATGCGCGGCGGCGCGTCTACCTGCGGTAGAACGAGAGACGCCTGTCTGAGGGTTGAGCGGAGCTACCTCCTACCTCCTCACCCTGACGCTCTCCCCGGGCGCGGGGGAGGGGAAGCGGGCCGCGGCGGGCTCCTCAACGAATCTTCGCGCGCTCGATTTCTTCGCGCACCGCAACGGGGCGGGGGTCCGCGGTGAGCGCTGATGCGGAGCTCAGCAGTTCTGACCTGTGCGCTACGTCCTTCCGCGTCCATTGTCAGTCGGGGGTTCCCGCATGGAACGTATTACGGAGAAAGAGAAGCGAACAGGGTGCTCTGGCGCATTGGTGTTCTGGTGCGTTGGTGCTAAACTGCCCGTCATGGCGCGTCTGACCGTTACTCTGTCGGATCGTCGGCACCAGGCGCTCAAGGAGACGGCTGCTCGGAGAGGGAAGACGATCGGATCCCTGATCGAGGAGAGCCTGGACGCTTACGGCATCAAGACCAGCGGTGAGGCGGCGGCGCTCGTCGCGCGGGCGCGCGAACGATCCAGGATGAGCGAAGCGAGCGCCATGAAGCTCGCGACGGAGGAAACCCGGGCGCATCGCCGCCGATGACGCTGCCTCCGGCCGTCATCGATACGAATGTCGTCGTCAGCGGTCTGCTCACGTCCCTTCCGGCGTCGCCCACTGTTCGGATCCTCGACGCCATGCTGGGGGCGCGATTTCGTTTTGCGCTGTCCATCGACCTCCTCGCCGAGTACCGGGAAGTGCTCCTGCGGCCTCGAATTCGGGCGCGGCACGGATTCACCGCGACGAAGGTCGATCTCATCCTGACGGACGTCGCGTCGAATGGTTTCGTCGTGGACGTGGAGCGGATGTCGGGGGAGCGGGCGGGCGGCGATGAGCACCTCTGGCGACTCATGCGCCGGGAGAAAGCGGCGGTTCTCGTGACAGGCGATAAGCGACTGTTCGGGCGCGAGGTGGGGGAGCGCGTTGTGACGGCGCGGGAGTTTGAGGAGCGGTTGGAGGACGCGCCGGGTCGCGTGCGCTGAGGCCTTGGACGGTCGGGTTCCCCGGGAGTTCCCCCCACCCTGCCCTCTCCCCCGGCTGCAAGGGAGAGGGAGGAGAGTTCGTCGGCCCTATCCCGGGTTGGACAATGAGGAGTCGTGGCGCGAGGAACCCTCCCCCCTCTCGGGACGAAGTCGACACACGCGGGACATCGGAGCGCCGCGGCTTCCGAGTGCTGAGGTTCTGAAACGGGGGCGTCCCGGGGAACTTCGACGGGTACTCGATGCGATCGCGCGGGCTCTTCGGACTCAGGAGGTCCTCTCGATCCCCGGACGTACCCGTAGAATCACCCCTTGACCCTCCCTTCCGGCTCCCGCCTGGGACCCTACGAGATCCTTTCGCCGCTCGGCGCGGGCGGGATGGGCGAGGTGTACCGCGCGCGGGATACCCGGCTGGCGCGGACGGTCGCCGTGAAAGTCCTGCCGGCGCACCTGTCTTCTTCCGTGGAGCTCCGGCAGCGGTTCGAGCGGGAGGCGCGGACCATCTCGCAGCTTTCCCATGCGAACATCTGCGCCCTCTTCGACGTCGGAAACGAGAACGGCGTCGAGTACCTCGTCATGGAGTATCTGGAAGGGGAGACGCTCGCCGAGCGCCTCGCGCGGGGGGCTCTGCCGCTCGAGCAGATGCTGCGGTATGCGATCCAGATCGCGGACGCCCTCGACAAGGCGCACCGGCAGGGGATCGTCCACCGCGACCTGAAGCCCGCCAACGTCATGGTCACGAAGTCCGGAATCAAGCTGGTGGATTTCGGGCTCGCCGGGTTTGCGGCGTCCGGCCCCGGAGGAATCGCCGGGACGTCCGCGACGGGCCTGCCGACGCAGGCGCCGGATCTGACGCAGGAGGGAACCATCCTCGGCACGCTGCAATACATGGCGCCGGAGCAGCTCGAAGGGAAGACAGCGGACGCGCGCACGGACATCTTCGCCTTCGGCTCGCTCCTCTACGAGATGGCGACGGGTCAGAAGGCGTTCTCGGGTCCGAGTCGGGCGGCCCTGATCGCCTCGATCCTGGAGCGGGAGCCTCCCGCGATCTCGCGCCTCCAGCCGGTGGCGCCGCCCGCTCTCGATCACGTCGTGAAGACGTGTCTCGCCAAGGATCCGGAAGACCGGTTTCAGACGGCGCACGACGTCCGCCTGGAGCTGCAGTGGGCGGGCGGAGAGGAATCGAATCCGGGCGAGACGGCGCGCTCCCGGGTGCTCGCGCGATCGAGGGCCCGGGAGCGGTGGGCCTGGGCCGCGGCGGCGCTCCTCGCAGCGGGGCTGGCGGCGGCGCTTCTTTTTCCTCTCCGGCCGCGCGAACGGGGATCCTCCACGGGAGAGCACGCCGGGCTGAAGTTTTCCATTCTTCCGCCCGAGAAGACCGGGTTTCAGCCGGGAAGCCTCGCGCTCTCGCCGGACGGGACTCGACTCGCGTTCGTTGCCGCGGGGGCCGATGGGAGGAACGTGCTGTGGCTCCGCGCCATGGATTCCGCGGACGCGCGTCCGCTCCCGGGCACCGAGAGAGCCTATTCGCCGTTCTGGTCGGCGGACAGCCGGTCCCTCGCGTTCTTCGCGGAAGGAAAGTTGAAGAAGGTGGAAGCCTCCGGCGGTCCGCCCCAGGTGATCTGCGACACCCGTCTCGCTCGGGGCGGCGCATGGAATCGGGAAGGCACGATCATCTTCGCTCCTTTTCCGACGGGCGGCCTGTACCGGGTCTCCGCGGCCGGTGGGCGGCCGGTGTCTCTCACGAAACTCGATCCCACGCGGCACGAGAATTCCCATCGGTGGCCGAGCTTCCTGCCGGACGGCCGCCACTTTCTCTACCTGACACGAAATGCGTCCCGAGGGCCGCAGCAGGAGGACCGGGCGATCTTTCTGGGATCGCTCGATGAGAAACAACCCCGGCGTCTGATCACCGTGAATTCGAACGCGCTCTTCGCGCGCACCACACCGGACGGTTCGGAAGGCTCCCTCCTTTTCGAGCGCGACGGGTGGCTGGTGGCGCGGCGATTCGATCCCGCCCGGGGCGTCTTCATCGGCGAGCCGTTTTCCATTGCCGCGAAAGTCCGCGGAGCGGACCCGCTGCGAGCGGGCTCGTTCACAGCTTCGGACACGGGCGTTCTGGCGTACGGCGGAGGAACGGCTTCCGACATGCGGCAGATTTCCTGGTTCGATCGAGAGGGAAAGGCTCTCCGAACGCTGGGCTCTCCCGGTCTCTACATGGGATTCGAGCTTTCCCCCGACGAGAAGCGCGTGGCGCTCGACCTCATCAATCTGGGAGGCGAGCGCGAGATCTGGCTGATGGAGCTGGACCGCGGGGTGGCGTCGCGGATGACTCTCACCTCTTCGGCGGAGCTTTTTCCGGTCTGGTCGCCCGACGGCAGCCGAATCGCCTTCGGAAGCAGTCCCGGAATGGGACGCGCGGAGCTCTACCAGAGGCCGTCGAGCGGCGCCGGAGCCGCGGAGCCGCTGCTCCTCTCCGAGGCGCGTAAGGTTCCGAACGACTGGTCTCGCGATGGAAAGTTTCTGCTCTTTGGAAGCTCACGGCCGCTCTACGGGGTCGGCGCGGACTCGAAGTCGGAGCTGTGGGCCCTCCCGCTGGTGGGAGGTCACACTCCTTTTTCGGTCGTCCAGATTCCTCCCTTCAATGTCACGCATGGAAGCTTTTCGCCGGACGTCCGGTGGATCGTGTACGTCTCGGACGAGTCCGGCCGCCAGGAGGTCTACGTGCAGAGCTTTCCGGAACCCTCCGTCAAACGGCGAATCTCGACGGACGGAGGATTCCAACCGCGATGGCGCCGGGATGGCAAAGAAATCTTCTACCTCGCCCCCGACGGACAGCTCGTGTCCGCTGCGGTGACCACGGGGACCGCCGGATCCACACTGGACGTCGCCAGACCCACGCCGCTCTTCCGGACGGATGCGGCGGCGATGGAGGGCAGCGGCGACTCCATGCAGTACGCGGTGTCGGGGGATGGGCAGCGCTTTCTCCTGAGCACGCCCCTGCAGAACCTTTCGGCGCAACCGGTCACGGTCGTCCTCGGCTGGAACGCGGATCTCCAGAAGCGCTGAGCCGGAGCGGATTCGTCCGCGAGCGCTTCGGGATGGGAGACGCGAGGATGTTCCATTCCGAGACATCACGGCGGCCCGCCGATTCGGATTGACACGGGCTTCCGAATGGTTAGGCTCTTCTTTTCTTTCCGCGTCCCGCCCGGGGCGCATCTTTGAGAGGAGCGTTTCATGGAACACGCCGAGTTCTCGGCTCCGCAGTCTTCACCGAATCGGGACTATCCGTGGATCTCGCCGTCCGCCTTCGGGCTCGCACGCCAACGGCGCGGTGAGCGGAACGCACGAGGGCGCGCCGCCGGGTTCACGCTCATCGAGCTTCTCGTCGTCATCGCCATCATCGCGGTCCTGATCGCGCTTCTCCTTCCCGCCGTCCAGAGTGTGCGGGAGGCCGCGAGGAGGGCGAAGATGCTCGAGCTGATGCAGACGAGCGTCTGCCAGGGGTTCAACACCTTCTTTCACCAGTTCGGCTTCTATCCGTCTTCTATCGGGGATGCGCGGCTGGCGGCGTTCATGCCGGGCGGCGAGTCGCCGGAGAAACTCGCGGGAGATCTCGATTTCTGCCTTCTTTACAATTTGACCGAGACGGGAACGCCGGGGCTCCCGCAGCAGTGGAATTTCAGCCTCTGCGCGGTCGCCCGGAGCCGGGCGATCGAATACTGCGTCGACAAGAACTGCCAGGTGACGACCTCGACCGGCGGAGGAGTCCGGGACAGCTGCCCGGCGCCGGAAACCGGAAACAATCGGCTCTTCGTGGGTGCGCTCGCCCTCGGAGCCGAAACGGTCACGCCCATCTTGAATGAGCATCCGGAGCTCGTCCCGCAGGTCCGCTCGTTTCTTTCCCAGCCTTCGACCGTCGACACCGTGTTCGGGACGCTCGCCGCAGGCGGCAACAGCAGCGCGGCCGCCGTTCCGGATTCTCTGACGCTCACACAGATGCTTCAGAACCCGCTGGTCGCGCCTTTCGCGCCTTTCCTGAAGAGCCCCGGGCTCTTTGGACCGGAGATCGACGCGCAGGTCGTGATCCATCGGAGCGATCTCAAGGGGAATCCGGAGCTCCTGTTCTCGTACCGGTCGATTCGGCGCCTCGTGCACTTCTACAGCCAGAAGCCCCGCGTCGCGCGCGAGCTGTCCGACGAGCTCGAGGAGGCGCAGGAAGCGGACCGTTGCGGCCGGCAACACAAGAAGGAAGAAGAGCTGCGCGACTTCGCGCGCGAGGTGCGGCGGCACACCGGCGACGCGTTCACGGCGGAGCAGGCGAACGTGCTGATCACGCTGTCGCAGACGCTGTAACGCATGCCTCCGTCCTCCGTCCTCTCCTCCGAACTCGGGGGAGAGGGTGGGGTGAGGGGAAGCGCCCGCAGTGGCTTCCCGAGTGCGGCTCCGGTCCAGCTGGACGTCGCAGGTGTCCTTGTTGGAGGGGGGAGCCGTCGCTCGGCCCTTCCTTCTTCGTCGAAGGCCCTGAGGCCGCCGGACGGACGACTGATAACGTCTTGTCCCTGGCTCCGCGGCCGCAAGGAGGCTCCATGACATCCCGGCTCGAGATCGTCGCCGCGCTCGCGCTCCTGTCCGCGGCTCTCTCCCCCTCCGCGGGAGCGGCTTCGGCGGCGCCCGCATTCGAGGGCAAGGCCGTCGTCTACGGGAAGAGTTACCAGCCGAAATTCGCGTGGATGGTGCGCGGGGCGAGCTCGCTCAGCCCGGACGAAGTGAAGACATACGTGATCCTGTCCGTCGACGATGTGTCCGAGAAGATCCGGAAGTGCGAGGACGTGACGTGCGCCGTGTGGGACGCGGTGACGAACGGGCTCGTGCTCGAGTGCGACGACAAGGGGTTCTGGGTGCTGGTGCTCGATCCGGAGCGCAAGCCTTCGCAGCATTCGGGACCGTCCGTGAACGGATCGGGGTGGACGGAGACGGCGCACACGGCGGATCACATCGCCGGCAAGCTGGTGTGGCGGCCGATGAACGGCAACCCGATGTTCGACTTCCAGGTGAACGCAGCGCTTTTGAAAGCGTGGGGTCCAGCGCCGAAGAAGTGAGATCGCGCCAACTGCGTTGACGAACTGTTCGCCTGCCCGTTCGACCC
>JBBSEW010000090.1:0-9018 GCA_038239305.1 Thermoanaerobaculia bacterium
GGCCGCCGCTCGGCGTTCGGTCGCAGCCACACCGAAGTTTCGAGGTCGAGAGTGGTGCGCTCCCTCACTCATGGCCTCGTACGGGAGGCTCCGCCGGCGGCGGGCTCCAGGGAGACTTCAGTCTCTGCGAGCCCGGGGCCGGGAGCCGTCCGGCTTTCGGCCGCGGCATTCGCTGCGCGAATGAGCGGCCAGGGAGCGCTGCGCTGAGAACACTGCACAGGAGTTGGGAGTTCGGCGGTTTCGCTTCCACGGACGCGATGACTGCCCGATTTCACGGAGGCGCGGCTGCCATTTCCATTCTTGTGCCTCCACGGGGTCCCCTCTTACGCCTCCATAGCCGCGCGGTGCGACGGAGTGTGGGGCGTACGGCCCGGAGCGTCTCGGCGCGCTCGTGGACCCGGCGATCAACCCGCGGTGCATCGGGGGAGCCCGGGCAGGGACACGCCGGCCGGCGTAGAATCGCGCTCCTTATGGCCACCCGCACGCCCGACCTCGACCTCTCGAACGAGCTCGTCTCCGAATTCGGAGAGAACGCCAGCTACGTGGCGGAGCTTCTGGCGCGGTACCGTTCGAGCCCCGATTCTGTCGACGCCGACTGGCAGGCGTTCTTCCGCGAGCGGCTCGCGGCCTCCGGCATTTCGGAAGAGCCTCCGGCGGTTTCTCCGGCCGCGCCCGCTCCTCCCGCACCCGTAGCCGACCCCGGGGTGCTCTCCGCGGCGAATCCGGCGGCGGCGCCTGCTGCGGCCCGCCCGGCGTTCCCCGCCTCGCCCCGCGAGGGAGAACAGCGGACGCCGATCCGGGGCGCGGCCCTGCGCATCGCCGAGAACATGAAGGCCAGCATTTCGGTTCCGACCGCTACTTCACAGCGGCTGGTGCCGATCAAGCTGCTCGACGAGAACCGCCGGCTCGTCAACGAGTACCGCGCGGCGAACGGACAGTCGAAGCTGTCCTTCACTCACCTCGTGTCGTGGGCGGTGCTCTCCGCACTGAAGGCGTTTCCCCTTCTGAATGACGCGTTCGACGACGCGGGCGGAGCTCCGACGCGCGTGCATCGCGACCGGGTTGGCTTCGGTCTTGCCGTGGACGTCGAGAAATCCGACGGCACGCGAACCCTGGTCGTGCCGAGCGTGAAGGGCGCGGAGTCGATGTCCTTCGCCGCTCTCGCAGCGGCGGCCGACGACCTCATCCGGCGCGCGCGCACGGGCAAGCTGCAGGTCTCGGACTTCGAAGGCACGACCGTCTCGCTCACGAATCCCGGAACGCTCGGGACGACGGCTTCCGTGCCCCGGCTCATGCCCGGTCAAGGTTTGATCGTTGCCACGGGCGCGATCGAATATCCGGCCGAATTTTCGGCGATGGCTCCGGCGACGCTTTCCCGGCTCGCCATCAGCAAGGTCGTGACTTTCACATCGACCTACGATCACCGGGTCATCCAGGGCGCGGAGTCGGGCCTCTTCCTGAAGCGAATCGAGGAGCAGCTCCTGGGACTGCACGACTTCTACGAGGGAATCTTCACGGAGCTCGCGATTCCCTACCGGCCGCTCCACTGGGCGCCCGACAATAACCCGCTCTTCGGCGATTCCCGGGACATCGAGATCGAGAAGCAGGCGCGCGTCCTCGAGCTCATCAACGCGTATCGCGTCCGCGGGCATCTCATCGCGGACATCGATCCTCTCCGGTTGAAGCCCGTGCAGAACCACCCCGAGCTCGACCTCGAGACTTACGGGCTCACGATCTGGGACCTCGACCGATCTTTCTGGACGGGCGGCCTCTCCGGTCGGGAGCACATGCCGCTGCGGGAGATCGTCGCTCTCATGCGGCGCGTCTACTGCGGGAAGGTCGGCGTCGAGTACCGCTTCATCTCCAATCCCGTCGAGAAGGAATGGGTGCGACGCCACGTCGGGGCGCCGCCCGAGACTCTGCCGGTCGAGGTCCGCAAGCGACTGCTAAGCAAGCTGGTCGCCGCCGAGACATTCGAGCGATTCCTCGGGACGCGTTTCCTCGGGCAGCGCCGGTACTCGATCGAGGGGAGCGAGACCGCGATCGCGTTCCTCGACCAGCTTCTCGAGGGCGCGGCGGCGCGCGGTATCGAGGAAGTGTCCATGGGGCTGACGCACCGGGGCCGTCTGAACATCCTCGCGAACGTCGTGGGCAACGCGGCGGAGCGAATCTTCTCCGGATTCGAGGGCAACGTGCACCCCGATTTCCCCGCCGACGAAGGCGACGTGAAGTATCACCAGGGCGCCCGCTCCCGCCGCCTGACCGAGTCGGGTCGGGAGATCGCCATTTCCGTGCCGTCGAACCCTTCCCATCTCGAGGCGGTGGACCCCGTCGTCGAAGGGCTCGTGCGCGCGAAGCAGGACCGGTTCGGGCTCGCGCGCGAGGAAGCCTGGAAGCGCGTTCTGCCGGTGCTCCTGCACGGCGACGCCGCATTCGCGGGGCAGGGGATCGTCGCGGAGGTGTTCAACCTCGCGCAGCTGCGCGGATACCGGACGGGCGGCTCGCTTCATCTCGTCGTGAACAACCAGATCGGCTTCACCACGAACCCGGCCTCCGGGCGTTCGTCCGAGTACTCGACCGACGTCGCGAAGATCAATCAGGTGCCGATCTTCCACGTCAACGGCGACGACCCCGAGGCGGCCTATCGCGTGCTCCAGATCGCGCTCGATTACCGGCAGGAGTTTCACAAGGACGTGGTCGTCGACCTGATCGGATTCCGGCTGCACGGGCACAACGAAGGCGACGAGCCCACGTACACGCAGCCCGTCATGTACCGGCGGATCCAGGAGCATCCCGGCGTCAAGACCGTCTACGCCCGGCGTCTCGTGCGCGACGGCGTGCTCACCGACGAGGACGTGCAGAAGCTCGAGGAAGCGCAGATCGCGGGCTACGAGTCGGCGCTGTCGGCCGCGCAGGAAGCGGCGAAGCGGTCGGGCCCGCCTACCGTTCCCTCGCATCATCCGGGCGAGAGCGGGCGCGTGGTGGACATCGCGACCGGAGTCGCCCGCGAGACGCTCGGCCGGATCGGGCGCGCGCTGACGACGGTGCCGCCCGGTTTCAACCTGAACCCCAAAATGGTCCAGCAGTTGGCTCGGCGCGGCAAGATGGCGGACGGGTCGCTCACGCTCGACTGGGCGACGGCCGAGGGGCTCGCTTTCGGATCGATCCTCCTCGAGGGCACGCTCATCCGCATGTCGGGACAGGATTCGGCGCGAGGCACCTTCTCGCAGAGGCACGTCGTGTTCGCGGACTCCCAGACCGGAGCGGACTGGACGCCGCTCTCGGAGCTCGGGAGCGAGCAGGCGCCGTTTCACATCTACAACAGCCCGCTGTCGGAGATGGGAGTGCTCGGGTTCGAGTACGGCTACAGCGTCGAACGTTCCGACGCGCTCGTACTCTGGGAAGCGCAGTACGGGGACTTCGCCAACGGAGCGCAGGTCATCATCGACCAGTTCGTCAGCTCCGCCGAAGACAAGTGGCGGGAGGTCTCCCGGCTGACGCTTCTCCTGCCGCACGGGTACGAAGGGCAGGGGCCGGAGCATTCGAGCGCCCGCATGGAACGCTACCTCCAGCTCGGCGCCGACGAGAACATCCAGGTCTGCAACCTGACGACGCCGGCGCAGTACTTCCACCTGCTGCGCCGCCAGGTCCGCCAGGAGCGTGCGAAGCCGCTCGTCCTGTTCACGCCGAAGAGCCTTCTCCGGCTCCCGGCCTCGTTCTCGCCGCTCGGCGATCTGATCGATGGCGGATTCCAGGCCTTGATCGACGATGCCACGATCGCGGATTCCGCTCGGAGCGGCGTCGAGCGCGTGATCCTCTGCACGGGCCGCGTCTACTACGACGTCGAGGCGGCACGGAAGGAAAGCGGAGAAACGAGAACGGCGATTCTTCGCGTCGAGCAGCTCTACCCGTTCCCGGCCGATCAGGTTCGCGCCGCGCTGGCGGCCTATCCCGCGGTGAAGGACGTCGTATGGCTGCAGGAAGAGGCTCAGAACATGGGCGCCTGGACGTTCATCGCGCTCCGACTCCCGCAGCTCCTGCCGACGGGCGCGCATCTGCGCTATGCCGGCCGCGTCCCGTCCGCCTCGCCCGCGACGGGCAACGCCAAGGTGCACAAGCGGGAGCTGGCGGAGTTGCTTGCGAGCGCTTTTCGCGCCGGGGAGTGAGAGTCTCGATATACCGATATACCGATATACCGATATCCCGATCTCGCGATCTCGCGATCTCATGATCTCGCGATCAATCGAACCATCGGACCAGGTGGTATCGAGAATCGAGAATCGGGTGATCGGGTGATCGGGTGATCGGGTGATCAATCAGGGGAATCGGGTGATCGGAAAATCGAAGAGCGCGCCCCTCACCCGACCCTCTCCCGCCGGGAGAGGGGGCAGAATCGAGAACGCACCACGGGCTAGCAGACCCGCCGGCTGCTCGACCTATTTTTCCTTCCCCCGCATCGCCGCCATCGCCGCCTTGAACGCGTCGCGCGGGACCTTCCGGAAGTCGGAGAATTCTCCCGCGCCGGCGATCCATTCGCCGCCGTCCATCGTCACGCAGTCGCCCGTCTGCCAGGGGCAAAGGTCGGACAGGAGAAAAGTCGCCAGGTTCGCGATCTCCCCCGGCTCTCCGAAGCGCCCGAGGGGGATCCGGCCGAGCGCGTTCTTCTTCGCTTCTTCGTTCGGGATCAGCCTCGAGAAGGCGCCCTCTGTCGGGATCGGCCCGGGCGCTATCGCGTTGAGCCGGATGCCGGCGTGGCCCCACTCGACCGCGAGCGAACGGGTCATCGCGAGAACTCCCGCCTTCGCGCAGGCGGAAGGGAGAGCGAACGCCGTTCCCGTCCAGGCATAGGTCGTTACGATCGAGACGACCGAGCCGCGCGCCCCGCGCTCCAGGAGATGTCGCCCGATTTCGAGCGTGCAATAGACGGAGCCGTTCAGGACCGTGCGCACGACCGCGTCGAATCCGTTGGGCGTCAGGTCCTCTGCTGCCACGAGGAAGTTCCCGGCGGCGTTGTTGACGAGCCCGTCCACGCGTCCGAAGCGCTCGATCGCGTGCGCCACGAGTGCCCGGACCTGTTCCGGTTCGCGCACGTCGGCGGCGAACGCGTCGACCTCCCCGCCCTCGCGCGCGCCGGACCGGATTTCCTCCGCGGCCGCGGCGAGCCGTTCCATCCGGCGGCCGGCGATCGACACCTTCGCGCCGAACGAAGCGAACGCCTTCGCCATCGCGAGCCCGAGCCCGCTGCCTCCGCCCGTGACGAGGATCGAGCGGCCCTGGAGTATGTCCGGCGCGAATCCCGCCATCAGCGGAAGGCTTCCGTTTCCCGTTTCCCGTTTCCCGCTTCCCGTCCCTTCAGGTACTGATCGAACCAGCCGACGAGCCTCCGGTCGCGATCGATCTCGTGCTTCGGATCCCGAAACCCGTGCCCCTCGTTCTCATAGATGACGAGCTCCGTCGGAACGTGCAGCGTCTTCAACGCGTGCCAGAACTCGTACCCCTGCGGGGTCGGAACTTCCGAGTCGCGGTCCCCGTGGAGGACCAGCGTCGGCGTCTTGACTTTCTTGATGAACGTGACGGGGGAGGACTTCGCATAGACGTCGGGATCGTCGTAGACCGAGGCGCCGAAGAAGGGGATGAGCCACTGGTCGATGCGGTTCTGGCCGTAGTAGCTCTGCCAGCTCATGATGCCCGCGCCGGCGACCGCCGCCGCATAGCGGTTGGTCTGCGTCACCGCCCACATCGTCATGTAACCGCCGTAGCTCCATCCGCAGATGCCGAGCCGCCGGGCGTCGATCGGCGAGCTCGCGAGCACCGCGTCCACGCCACGCTCGATGTCGCGGAAATCGCCGTAACCGAAGTCCTTCACATTCCCCAGCGTGAACGCCTCTCCCTGGCCGTAGCTGCCGCGCGGATTCGGAAGGAACACGAAATATCCCTGGCTCGGCAGGAGGGCGTTCCAGCGATTGGGCCAGCCCGGATTCGCGACCCCGGAGGGGCCTCCGTGCGGCACGACGATCATCGGCGACTTCTGCGAAGGATCGAAATCGAGGGGAGCGAGAAGCCAGCCCTGTACGGACTGCCCGTCGCTCGTCCACGTGAGGGAGCGCGCTTCGCCCCAGAAGGGCCGGACGGAGGCGTTGCTCTTCGTCAGCGCTTTCCAGGAGCCGATCTCGCCGGCGGCGATCTCCGGAGCCTCGCGGAACGAGGAGCGGATCGCGGCCGAGGCCACGCCCTGCTTCGCCACGGACAACTTCTTGAGCGCCATCGGTCCCCGCCAGAGAGTCGCGATCTTGTCGGACGTGTCGAGCGTTGCGATGGCCTCGTCGCCTTCGACGTATTCGCAGAAGAGGATCTCGCCGGTCGAGCGCCAGAAGATTTCGGAGGCCGACGCCTTCATCCCCGGCGTGCGGTTCTGGGGTTCGCCGCCGGCGGCCGGCACCACCCATATGTCTCCGCCGGTCGAGCCCTCGTCACTCATGATGCCGTGGATCACGGCGATCTTCGAGCCGTCCGGAGAAAAGCGCGGACAGGCGAGCTGGAGCGGAGGCTTCCAGAGCGTCTTCGCTTCACCGGAGGCGACATCGACGACGTCCAGACGGGCAATCCAGTAGTTGTTCGTGCCGGAACCCTCGGCCGCCTCCGCGGCGAATCGTTTGCTGTCGGGCGACCAGTCGTAGTCGTACACGTAGAGGTTTGCCGGCGAAACGCTGCGCACGCGGCCGGTCGCGACGTCCGCGACGGCGATCCTCTGCTCGTCGATCGTCTCCTGGACGACGCCGGAGTCGGGCTTGTACGCAGTCAGGGCGCCCGTCTCCTGCGTCGAGCCCTCGACGAAGAGAAAAGCGATCGATCGGCCGTCCGGCGACCATCGCAGATCCGAGAGCTGCCCCGACACGTGCGTCAGCCGCCGCGCGGCGCCCCCGGCCGGCGGGGCCGGGGCGATCCAGATCTGCATCTGGCCGTCCTTCGCGGCGTCGGAGAGGAAGGCGATCCGCTTGCCGTCGGGCGACCAGGCGGGCCCGTGCTCGTCCCGCGCGCGTCCGTCGTTGGCGCCCGAGATCCGGCGCGGCGGAGCGCCCGGCGAGGAGAGATCGGCGATCTCGACGGTCGCGAGCTTCCAGGCGCCGCTGCGATTGCGGATCTTGCGCACCCACGCCACGCTTTTTCCGTCCGGCGAAATCTGGGCCGCGTCCCACTCCTGGACGTCGTGAAGCGCCGAGAGGACGGAGTCGACGGAAGGAGGCTTGCGGGGAGCGGCGAGGAGGGGAAGGGTGAGGGCGCAGAGGACGAGCGTGGCGGCCGAGAGAGTCTTCTTCATGAGGGAAGGATATGCCTGCGGAGGAGGAATCGGGTGGTCGGGTGATCGGGTGATCGGATGATCAATCAGGGAATCGGGGGATCGGAGGATCGGGAAGAAGATAGTTCCGATCTCGCGATCTCGCGATCTCATGATCTCGAGATCAATCGAACTATCGAAATATCGGGGAATCGGGGGAGGGATCCGGAGAGTCGGAATCGGGTGATCGGGTGATCAATCCAAGGAATCGGATGATTGGAGGATCGGGGGCCTGATGGGGACGCTGACTCGTTCGTTTCCCGTTTCCCGTTTCCCGTCTCCTAAGTCAGATCCACCCACACGCTCTTGACCTCGGTGTACTCCTCGAGCGCGTAGTGGCCTCGCTCGCGGCCGAAGCCGGACTGTTTGTAGCCGCCGAAGGGCAGGCCCGGGTCGTAGAAGTTGTAGGTGTTGATCCAGACCGTTCCGGCCTTCAGCGCCTTGGCGGTCCGGAGAGCCTTCTTGATGTCCCGCGACCAGACGGCGGCCGCGAGGCCGTAGATGGTCCGGTTGCCGATCGAGATGGCGTCGGCCTCGTCCTTGAATTTCAGGGTCGCGAGCACCGGTCCGAAGATCTCTTCGCGCGCGATCGTCATGTCCGGGGTCACTTCGGAGAACACGGTGGCCTCGAAGAACGCCCCCTTGCCGCCGACCGACGCGCGGTTGCCGCCGGCGACGAGCTTTGCGCCTTCGGACTTTCCGGACTCCACGTAGCGCGCGACGTTGTCGCGCTGTTTCTCGGAGACGAGCGAGCCGAGCCGGGTCTTCGGATCCATCGGATCCGCCGGTGTCATCTTGCGGGCGCGCTCGGCGACTTTCTCCACGAGCTCGTCGTGCACGGACTCTTCGACGAGGAGACGCGATCCGGCCGAGCAGAGCTCGCCCTTGCCGTAGAAGATCGCGTTGATCGCGCCGCGCGCCGCCGCGTCCAGGTCCGCATCCGCGAAGACGACGTTCGGAGACTTTCCGCCGAGCTCCATCGAGACGCGCTTGAGGGTGCCGGCTGCGGCGCGGAGGATCGACTTGCCCGTCTCCGTCTCGCCGGTGAAGGAGATTTTGTCAATTCCCGGATGCTCGGCCATCGCGGCGCCGATCGTGGCGCCCGGGCCCGGCACCACGTTGAAAGCGCCCGGGGGAAGGCCCGCTTCCGTGAGCAGCTCGGCGAACATCAGGGCGGTCAGCGGCGTGACGGAAGCCGGCTTCAGCACGACCGTATTGCCGAGCGCGAGCGCCGGCGCGATCTTCCACATCGCCTGAAGCAGCGGGAAGTTCCAGGGCGTAATCGCCCCGACGACCCCGATCGGCTCGCGCAGCGTCATGAGAAGAGCGTCGTTACGCGAAGGAAAAGTATCGCCGTAGAGCTTGTCCGCGGACTCGCCGAAATACGCGAGGCACTCCGCCGCCGCCGGCATGTCGATCTTGGCGGACTCGAAGATCGGCTTCCCGTTGTCCTGCGTCTCCACCTGCCCGAAGGCATCCGCGCGCGAAGCCAGGAGGTCGGCGGCGCGGAGGAGGATTTTCCCGCGCTGGCGCGGCTTCATCGCCGCCCACGGTCCGCCCTCGAACGCCTTTCGCGCCGCCTGTACCGCCCGATCGAGATCCTCGCGCCCCGCCTCCGACACGGAGCCGATCGACTCGCCCGTGGCGGGATTGGTGGTGTCGAAGGTCTTTCCGGACGCGGA
>JBBSEW010000091.1:0-8771 GCA_038239305.1 Thermoanaerobaculia bacterium
CCGGTTCGCACAAGCTCCACCATCCGACGCCGAAACTCCTCCGGGTACGGTCCTCGTCCCACTCCCATCGTGAACTCCTTTCTCCCAAGTCTGAAGGTGTCCACGAAACCGGGTCAACTCCACGGGGGGGCGGAGGCTGAGGAGAGGCACGCCCCTCACCCCGGCCCTCTCCCGCCGGGAAAGGAGGACGTGGGGGAATCGGGTGATCGGGCGATCGGGTGATCAATCAGGGGAATCGGATGATCGGGGGATCGGGGGGGCGGAGGCTGAGGAGAGGCACGCCCCTCACCCCGGCTCTCTCCGCCGGGAGATGGGGAAGAGTGCGCCTCGCCAGCGGCTCGCGGCTCGAGGAGTTTCGTTGCACTTTGGCCAGGAGGTCTCTGGCCACGTAATAGTCGGAGCTCGGTTGCGGGCCTAACGACTCGACTCTCTTCAGCGTCGCCTGCGCGCTCGGGATGTTCGGGCGCTCCGAGAGGAGGTCGCGGATGACGGTCGAGAGGAGCGTCTTGTCTTTCTTGAATCCGAAGCCGTCGCGGCCGAGCGTCTTTGCTGCTTCGAGCAGCTCCTTGACGGCGATCGCGAGCACCTGTCCTTCCCAGGCATTCATGGCGGGGCTCCTGTGAGTTGAGCTGTCAGCGTGCGGCTTTCAGCTTTCGGCTTTCTGTTATGCGTGCCGAGGCGTGCGATCGGCCGCGGCGATGGGAACATTCGGAGCGGCCGTGACGGACCGGGATCAGTCATACAAGCCGTCCGCAAACCACGCGTCGCCCTTGCGGTCGCGGAAGATTCGATACAAGCCGCCGTCGGAGAGCTCGACGTCCCAGTAGTCGCGCTCGACCGGCGTGTCGGACCACCAGCCTTCCTCGAGAGACCACGGTCCCGCGGCGACGCGGACGTTGCCGTGGATTTCGAGGACTGAGCCGGGGAGAGATTTCATGGACAGGAGGCGGATTGAGGCGACCGAGGGAACCAGGTGTTCGATTGTGCGAATCGGGTGATCGGGTGATCGGGTGATCGGGTGATCAATCAGGGGAATCGGGGGATCGGAGGATCGGGGGGATGGAGAAGGAGAAGAGATGTGCCCCTCACCCCGGCCCTCTCCCGCCGGGAGAGGGGGACGGGGGGGAATCGGGTGAGCGGGTGATCGGGTGATCGGGTGATCGATCAGGGGAATCGGGGGATCGGAGGATCGGGAAGATTGAGAAGACGGAGAAATAAGAGAAGCGGGAGCCCGCCCCTCATCCCGGCCCTCTCCCGGCGTTAGAGGGGGGACGGGAAGAGGGGATCGGAGAGATGGGGCGAAGACTTCTCTTTCTCCTACCGGGCGGCGCTCCGGGCGCAGGGTTGAAGTAACTGCCGTTTTCCGGTTTCCGTTTTCCGGCTCCCGGCTTCCCGGCGTTTCGCGTTTCCCGTTTTCCGTTTTCCAGCCTTTCACCGTTTCCCGGCTTCGATCCCCGATCACGATCACCTCCAGCGGGACGGGCGGGCGCAGGACTCTGACGGCGAGGAGGCCTCGGCCTGACTTGGGGGGACGCGCGAGATCCGGGGATGACGGCGGGGCGTACGTCGCGAGCGCGTAGCGTTCGGGGCGGTGGCCGTCCACTGTGCGCGGGGAGCCGACGCGGTCGGCGCCGAGGAGCGACGCGAGGCGCGCAATCGTCGTCGCGAGCCGGTCCGGCGAGAGCGCGAGCGGACCGAAGAGCGAGAGCTGCGCGCGGCGCGGCTTGTCGGGGTGCGCGGAGAACGTGAAGCCGGCGACCGGGGATCCGGGCGGGCGCGCTTCGAGCTCGAGCCGGAGGAGCGTCAGCAGCGTCTTCACGTCGCGCGTCGGGGCCGGAAGGTCGATCGCGCGCGCGTCCACGCCGTCGGGGTCGAGCTTCAGGAGAACCTCGAGCCGCATGCACGCGAGCGCCTGCGATTCGAGACGCGCGACGAGGCGCTCGAGCGCCGCATGACCGACGAAGAGAAACGGCTCGAGCGTGACGAGAGGCCACTCGAGGTCCATGCCTTCCGAGAGCGCGAGCGCCGGGATGCGCGGCTCGAGCGGGCGCGGATCGTAGCCGCGGGCGGTCGCGTGGAGCTCGCGGCCGAGCTCGCCCAGGCGGCTCGCGACTTCTCCCTCGGGAAGGCGCGCGAGCTCGCCGACGGAGCGGATGCCCCACTGCGCGAGGCGCGAGGCGATGCCGATCTCCGGCGCGAGGCGGTCGAGAGGCAGCGGCGCGAGAAAGCCCGCCTCGTCTCCTTCGGGGACGACCTGCGGCGAATCGGTCAGCAGCGCGGCGACGCGGGCCGCGAGCTTCGAGGCGGCGATGCCGACGCGCGCGGGAAGAAACGCTCCTTTCTCGACGGCGGTGATGAGGCGGCGGCCGAGCGCTTTTTCTTCTTCCGGCGAAGCGGACGCGGCGGTTTTGCCGGAGAGGCCCGGGATTCCCGCGAGGTCGATGTACACGACGCCGCCGCCCGCGTCCTCGACGCGCGGGGAGAAGGCGTCCGCGATCTCGAGGAGGGCCTCGTCGGCCGCGCGCTCGCTCTCGATGTCGCGCCCGCGCGCGATGAGCTTCGGCAGGATCGCGCGCGCCTGCGGCAGCGTCATGCCGGCGCGGATCCCGGCGTTGCGCGCCGGACGCGTCGCGGCGAGAACGCGAGCGGCGTTGCCGTTGCCTTCGAAGACCGCGACCGGCTCGCCCTTCAGCTCCGGCTCGCTGCGCAGGCGGGCGGCGAGGGGGAAGAGAGGGACGAGGAGGCACGCGAGACGCGCTCGGGGGGCGCGGGGGGGCGGTGTCACGCGCAGCCCCGGTTCTGCCTCGTAGTGAGAATCGGGTGATCGGGCGATCGGGTGATCGGGTGATCAATCAGGGGAATCGGGTGAGCGGAGATCGGAGAGAAGAAGGAGAAAGAGAAGGAACACGCCCCTCACCCCGGCCCTCTCCCGCCGGGAGAGGGGGAAGTGCGGGAATCGGGTGATCGGGTGGTCGGGTGATCGGGTGATCCATCAGAGAAATCGGGTGATCGGAGGATCGAAGGTCTTCCCGATCTTCCAGGAGGGATTCGCCGGCTCGCAGTGTTACGGGGGCGGAGGTTCCTGGAGTCGTGCGGCCCCACTTTTCCAAGTGCAGGTTCGAGGTCATGCCTTCCAGGAGGCGCGGCGATTTTCCGGCGCCGAGCCAGCACGGGCGCGCGATGTCCGCCGTGACGACGGCTTCCGCGGCGATGCCCGTCATCCGCCAGGGCGTGACGATCAGGAGGCACGCTCCCTGCGACTGCGCGGCGCGGCCGAGGCGGACCCACACGGCGTCGGGCAGGAAGCGGCTGCCGCGCGCGGAGAGGCCGAGGTCGGCGACGACGAGCGGGAATCCGGTCGCGAGCAGCATCTCCGCCGACGCGAGCGCGGCTTTGAGTTTCGCCGGGCGCACCCAGAGGAGGCGCTCGAGATCGACGCCCGCCGCCTCCGCCGCCTGCGGATCGAAGTGATCGCCCGGATCGACGAGCGCCGCGGGCTCTCCTCCGGAAGTCACGGAGGCGAGCGCGGCGACGGCGAGGGAGTGGCGGCCCGACGTGCGCCGGCCGACGATCTCGACGAGCTTGCCGCGCGGAAGTCCGCCGAGGAGGCGCTCGAGCGGCTCGGTCGAAATAAGCGAGAGCGCGGGAGGTGCGCCGGATGTCGCCGGACGCGCGAGGTCCGACGCCCGCGTCAGCCGCGCGCCGAGGCCCGACAGGAGAGCCGCGCCCGCCTTGCCGCTCACGAGCCTCCCTGATTCGAGCAGCTCTTCGAGAGCCAGCCGGGAAGCGCCCATGACCGCCTTGCCTTTCTCCGGCGGAGAGCCGGAAGAGGAAGATAGGCGTAATAAAGGCGTAAATCAATCCGACAAGCGATGTCCGACCGATTGCGAGGGCTGGTGAAGGTCGCTTGACTAAATGTCTATGTTGCTTGACATTACCCACAATGCGTTGTCTGGACTCTCTCTCAATTGCTCGGAAAATGAGCGAGCGGCGGGAGCCTGGGCGAAGGCGGGCGGTGACTCGCGATGAATAACCGGCTGCGTCTGCTGCGCGCAGAGCGCGACTGGTCGCAGGCCGAGCTCGCGCGGCAGCTGGGCGTTTCGCGGCAGACCGTGAATGCGATCGAGACCGGAAAGTACGACCCGCATCTGCCGCTCGCGTTTGCGATTGCGAAGTTGTTCGGGAAGTTGATTGAGGAAGTGTTTGAGGCTTGAGAGAGATTGTGGTGCGAGTTTGAATCTCGCGATCTCGCGATCTCGCGATCTCATGATCTCGCGATCAACCGAACTATCGGATTCAGTGGAATCGGGGGGATCGGAGAAGAAAGAGAAGGGGCACGCCCCTCACCCTGCCCTCTCCCGCCGGAAAGAGGGAGATTCGGATCTCGCGATCTCGCGATCTCATGATCTCGCGATCAATCGAACCATCTAATTAAGTGGGATCGAGGGGGGAACGGGCACGTCCCCTCACCCGGCTCACGCGTCGGGAGAGGGGAAGGAAGGAGCATCTCGCAATCTCGCGATCTCATGATCTCGCGATCAATCGAACTAAGGGAAGAATCGAGGGATCGAAGAAATCGAGGGATCGAAGAAGAAGAGAAGGGGGCACGCCCCTCGGATCTCGCGAAAGATTGAACTCCGTCGCGATAGGATGCGCGGCTCCCCTTTTTTGCTGTGAACGACACTTCTTCTTCTGCCGCCGCTCTGTCTTCTCCTGCTCCGGCGGGATTCTGGAAGACTGTCGGCGAAGCTCTGCGCGGGTCGCGGCGCGATTACACCGAAGGGCCGATCGGGCGCGCCATTCTTCTGCTCGCGATTCCGATGGTGCTCGAGATGGTGCTCGAGTCTGTCTTTGCCGTCGTCGATGTCTTCTGGGTTTCGAAGCTCGGTCCGGACGCCGTCGCGACCGTCGGCATCACCGAGTCGATGCTCGCGTTGCTCTACGCGGTCGCGATCGGGCTCTCGATGGCGGCGACGGCCACGGTCTCGCGGCGCACGGGAGAGAAGGATCCGGAGGGCGCGTCGGCCGCGGCGGTCCAGGCGATCTCGCTCGGGGTCGCGATCGCCGTGCCCGTCGGGATCTTCGGGGCGATCTTCGCACCGCGGCTCCTCGCGCTGATGGGCGCTCCGCCGGGAGTGCTGGCGCAGGCGGGGTTCACGCGCGTGATGCTCGGCGGCAACGTCGTGATCCTCCTGTTGTTCCTCATCAACGCGATCTTCCGCGGCGCGGGCGACGCGGCGATCGCGATGCGCGTGCTCTGGCTCGCGAACATCATCAACCTGATCCTCGATCCGTGCCTGATCTTCGGGTGGGGACCGTTTCCGGCGCTCGGCGTCCAGGGCGCGGCCATCGCGACGACCTGCGGGCGCGGCGTCGCCGTTCTCGTGCAGCTCTTCGTCCTGTTCCGCGGCCGCGGGCGCATCGCCGTCGCGATGCGGCATCTCCACCTCGATCCCGCCGTGATGCTGCGGATGCTGCGGCTCTCCGGCAACGCGATCCTGCAGGTGATGATCGGGACGGCGAGCTGGATCGGGCTCGTGCGCATCCTGTCGACGTTCGGCAGCTCCGTGCTTGCGGGATACACGATCGCGATCCGGATCATCGTGTTCGCGATCCTGCCGTCGTGGGGCATGGCGAACGCGGCGGCGACGATGGTCGGGCAGAGCCTCGGGGCGGGCAAGCCGGATCGCGCGGAGAAGTCGGTGTGGATCGCGGGCTTCTACAACATGATCTTTCTCGGCGCGGTCGGGCTCGTGTTCGTGACGTTCCCGCATTTCCTGATCGGCCTCTTCACGACGGACCCGGCCATCATCCCGATCGGCGTCTCCTGTCTGCGTACGGTCGCCTTCGGGTTCGTGTTCTTTGCCTACGGGATGGTGATGGTGCAGGCGTTCAACGGCGCAGGCGACACGTTCACGCCGACCGTCATCAACTTCGTGTGCTTCTGGATCCTCGAGATCCCGCTCGCGTACGTGCTCGCGAAGCCCCTCGGGCTCGGACCGGTCGGCGTCTTCCGCGCGATCGCCATCGCGTTCACGACCATCGCCATCGTGGGGTCGATCGCGTTCAAAAGGGGGCGCTGGAAGGGGAAGAAGGTCTAGTCGGAGGGGTGGTGTTTGAGGGGGCTTTTGCTGTCAGTTCTAGTTCAGTGTCAGTCAGTCTCCGGTCATGCGTTCTGAGTTCGGGGTCTTGAGTTCTGGATCTCGAGTTTCGGGTTTCGAGTTTCTCCTCACCTTCACGGCTCATCGACCACGACCACGGCTCCAAATTTCATTAAAGGGCATTTTCGCTGTTGCCTTAAACGAACGTTCGTGCTTTTATTGATCCGTGAGCAAGGGCGACGAAACCCGGGATGCGATTCTGGACCAGGCCGTGCGGCTGGCCAGCCAGGTGGGGCTTTCGGGGTTGTCGATCGGCAGATTGGCCGACGAGCTCGGGATGTCCAAGAGCGGGCTGTTCGCGCACTTTCATTCCAAGGAAGCGCTCCAGATCCAGGTGCTCGATCGCGCTTCCTCGCTCTTCGTCCAGGGCGTCGTGCGGCCGGCCCTTTCCGAAGCACGCGGTGAGCCGCGGCTCGTCGCGCTCTTCGAGCGGTGGCTCGCGTGGACGAGCAGCGGGAGGCTGCCGGGCGGATGCCTCTTCGTCGCGGCCGCCGGCGAGCTCGATGACCGGCCGGGCCCGGTGCGCGACCGGCTCGTCGCCCTCCAGAGGGACTGGCTCGCGCTGATCGCGAATCTCGCGCGCAGCGGCGTGGAGGAGGGACACTGGAGCCGCGACCTCGACGGCGAACAGCTCGCGCACGACCTCTACGCGGTGATGCTCGGATACCACCACGCGGCGCGGCTGCTGCACGATCCGCGCGCCGAGGAGCGCGCCCGCGCGGGCTTCGAGATGCTGCGGCGGTTTGCCCGCGAGAGGCGCTCGGCATAGCGGCGCTCGGCACGGCAGCATCGAAGCGAAGAGGGCATGGGCTCCAGAGGCCGCGCGACATAGAGGACATAGAAGACATAGAAGACACATAGAAGACATAGAAAACATAGAGGATGAAGGGATAGGAAAGAGAGTCCGATGCAGGCCACCTCAATACCCGGACGCGCGCGCCTCTCCCCCGCTCAGGCCGCTGACAAGGCGCGAGCACGGGAGCGGCGTCTGCGCTCCCTCCGTCGCGGGATGAAGATGCTCGGTGTCGTGTCGCCCGCGGTGGCGGCCCGCGCCGCCGAGGCGATCTTCCGCACGCCGCCTCGGCACGTTGCGTGGGAGGGCGAGCGCGCGATTCTCGAGCGGGGACGCCGCATCTGCCTCGACGTGCGCGGCACGGCCGCGACCGGATGGAGGTGGGGAGAGGGAGACCCGGTCCTCCTCGTCCATGGATGGGGCAGCACCGCCGGGCGACTCGGGTCGTTCGTCGCTCCGCTCGAGGCGGCCGGATTCTCCGTGCTTGCGTTCGACGCGCCGGGACATGGCGCGACGGGCGGCCGTCGGTCTTCGCTTCCCGAATTCCTTTTCACGATTGAGGCCGCTGGCGCGGCCCACGGTCCGCTGGCCGGGATCATCGGCCACTCGCTCGGAGGCGCGGCGACCGTGCTCGCGATGGGCCGCGGCCTCACGGCGCGCCGCGCGGTCCTGATCGCCCCGGCGGCAGATCCGGCCGGCTACACGAAGCTCTTCGCGGAACTGCTCGGGATCCGGACCTCCGTTCGCGAGCGAATGGAGGGACGGCTGGTGCGCCGATTCGGATTGCCGTGGGCGGACTTCGACATCCGGGCGGCCGCGCGCCAGATCGCCGCGCCCGCGCTCGTCTTTCACGACGTGGATGACGCGGAGATCCCGTGGAAGGAGGGCGGGTCGGTGAGCGAGGCCTGGCCCGGAGCGTCTCTCGTCACCTCGCGGGGGCTCGGGCACACGCGGATCGTCCATGACACCGACGTCGTCGCGCGCGCCGTTGCGTTCCTTGCGGGAGCGGAGTCGACAGGCGCCGCGGCGCTCTAGCGTTCGTTTCAGCCGGGATTCTTCAACGCTTCCGCCACCCGCCGCAGGGAGCTCGCGAGAGATCCGTCCACGCCCTTCTCGAGCGCTTCGGCGAGCGTGCACCACGCCACCGCGGAAACTTCTTCCGGCTGACCGGGACCAGCGGGATCCCGCGAGATCAGGAGATAGCGGACGTCGTGATGGATGTGGCCGGGCTGCCCGGCGCGATCGGGGATCGGATGGACGTCCACGTCGAAGATCCGGCCGGCGAGTGCGGTCTCGAGATCCGTCGCGCCGGTTTCTTCGCGCGCCTCGCGCAAGGCCGTCGCGAGCACGCTCGCGTCTTCCAGATCGACGTGGCCGCCCGGCTGCAGCCAACGCTCGAGCTTGCGGTGCCGTATGAGGAGGAACGCTCCGCCGTCCGGCCGCGTGATGACGGCGCTGCCGGTCACGTGGGAGGTTGAGCTCGTGCGGGAGAGGGGGTCGGGTGCGGAGCGTATGAAGTCACGAAGCGTGTCGAGGGAGCGTTGCGCGTGCTCGTCGGAGGGAAGGAAGGCGGCGAGGTCGCGGAGGAGGGCCGCGGCGCGGGGGTCCACGGGAGGACTCTACTCGTTTCGCGGTGTGAGCTGGACGCGGAGGGGCCCCCCTCACCCCGGCCCTCTCCCTGTATGGACCGGAGACATGGTGGACGGGTGTTCGGAGACATGGTGGACGGTTTTTAAGATTGTATTTCGGGGAGGTTGAGATCGATTTGGGCAACGTTCTGGGAAGCGAAGAAGACATCGAAGACGCCGTCGAGGGGC
>JBBSEW010000092.1:0-8762 GCA_038239305.1 Thermoanaerobaculia bacterium
CGCGTCAGTCGCCCTTCTTCGTCGGATCGATCGTCGCCATGAGGTCCTTCATGTCGTCCGCGTGCTCCTCTTCCTTCTCGAGGATCCGCTCCATCAGCCGGCGCGACGAGATGTCGCGATCCCCCAGGAAGCGGATGATCTCCGCATACGACTCGATCGCGATCCGCTCGGCGACGAGGTCTTCCTTGATCATGTCCATCAGGGACACGCCCTCGATGTACTGCGAATGGCTGCGCGACGCGAGCCCGTCCGGACTGAAGTTCGGCTCTCCCCCGATCTGCGTGATCCGCTCGGCGATCCAGTCGGCGTGCTCCTGCTCGTCGTTGGCGTGCTCGAGAAACTCGTCCGCCACCGCGTTGGCGTGAATGCCCGTCGCCATGAAGTAGTGCCGCTTGTAGCGCAGCACGCAGACGATCTCGGTCGCGAGCGCTTCATTCAGGACCTTGGTGACGAGGTCCTTGTCCGCTCCGTACGACTCGGTGATCGCGCCGTTCTCGATGTGCATCCGCGCGCGGCGCCGCAGCTCCTTCACATCGCTCAGGAAATATCCCTCGGCGGCCGCGCCCTTCTGCGCCGCCCGGTTCTTGGAGTCGGGTTTCGACTTTGCTTTCTTGACCATGGTGTTTCTGTTCTCCCCTCTCGCGTAATCTCTTCGATCGGCCGCGGCATCCGCAAGAGTTTTCGGGGCCGGGCGGACGGGAAAAGGGTTCCCGGACGAGGCTGGGCTCCGTAAGGGGCGAGCGGAAGCGCGCGGACGGACAAAAAAAGGGGCCTTGCGGCCCCTGTTTTTCGATACCGGGAGAGGTGACTCAGTAACGGCTGCGTCCGCCGCCGCCCCCGCCGCCGAATCCACCGCGTCCGCCGCCGCCGCCACCGGTGCCGCCCGTCTTGGGGCGCGCCTCGTTGACCGTCAGAGCGCGACCGCCGTACTGCTGGCCCGAGAGGGCCGAGATGGCGTTTTTCGCTTCGCTGTCATCGGCAAATTCGACGAATCCGAAACCCTTCGACTGGCCCGTGTCGCGGTCGGTGATCACCGCAACCGATTCGACGGTGCCGTGCTGCGAAAACAGCGTGCGAAGGTCGTCCTCGGTCGTCGTGTAGAGAAGATTGCCCACATAGAGCTTCATGAGACGGAGTCCTGTTCTATCCGGCGTGATATTTCCGCTCCGACGCGCCGCTCGCCGAAGTCGACTTCCCGAAAAAATCGGTCGGACTTCGGCGGCGCGGTTGAGGCGGGCGAGGAAGGGCGAGCGAACGAGAAGGCGGTCACGATATCACAGCCGCCGGAAAGGGGAAAAAGGCCCTGAAAGGCGCGCTCCTCTGTCCCGGGCTGTCGCATCGCAAGATCCGCCCGCCGCCGGCTACGCCTCCCTCCCAAGGCACGCGTCGGCCTTTCCGCTGGAGGGGAACCGGGCCGCCGCTCGTCGTTCGGTCGCAGTCGCAGGGAGGCGACCGCGCGAGCTCGGTGTGCTCCCTCACTCATGGCCTCGGGCGGGAGGCTCCGCCGGCGGCGGGCTCCAGTGGGGCTTTGGTCACTCTCGGAGCCCGGGGCCGGTAGCCCTCCCGGAGGAGACCGGCTTTCGGCCGCGGCATTCGCTGCGCGAACAGGCGGCCGAGAGAGCGCTTCGCTGAGAACAGTTCCAGAGGATTCGGGGGTTCGGCGGCTTCCCTTCACCGGACGCGATTACTGCCCCGATTTCGCGGAGGCGCGGCTGCCACTTCACTTCTCCCGCCTCCCGCGCCGCGCCGTGTCGACGGAGCGGAGGGCGGACGGCAACGGGCCTCTTGGTGGGCCCGGAAGGGTTTTTCCAGCATCGGGAAGTGCGGTGGCTCAGAAGCAAAAAAAAGAGGAGGGCTTGCGCCCTCCTCGAGAAATCCTGGTGAACGAGCTCAGTAGCGGTCGCCGCCGCCGTAGCCGCCACGCCCGCCGCCGCCGCCCGAGCCGCCCGTCTTGGGGCGAGCTTCGTTGACGGTCAGAGCGCGTCCGCCGTACTGCTGGCCGGAGAGCGCCGAGATGGCGTTCTTGGCCTCGTTGTCGTCCGCGAACTCGACGAACCCGAATCCCTTCGAGCGTCCGGTATCGCGGTCGGTGATCACAGCCACCGAATCCACGTTGCCGTACTGCGAGAAGAGCGTCCGCAGATCGTCCTCAGTGGTGTTGTAGGGAAGGTTGCCAACGTACAATTTCATCGACACAGAGTCCTGTTCCGGCGTTGGTTTTTCGGATCCGACGCGCCGCTCGACGGGTCCGACTTCCCGTGGATTTCGTCGGACTTCTGCGGCGCGCGATGCGTGCGAGAAAGGCGAGCGATACGAGAAGGCGGACAATATAGCAAACGGGCGCGGGGACTGGCAAGAGGGAGATTCGGGAGGGGAAATGCCGTTTGGTTGTCCTGAAAAGTGGACTCACCTCCCGAACGGCTAGCGGGCGCGACTGAGGACGACGCTTCCCGCCGCCGCCAGCAAGGCGGCCATCAACAACAAAATCCCGGGCCGAAGGGTCGGCACCGTCTGGACGCCCGAGATGTTCGTGTTGTCGAGGATCGTCACCGTCGCGGTATTCGGCGTTCCGATCGTCGCACCGCCAGTCGGGTTCTGGAGCTGCACGATCACAGTCTCTGCGGGCTCGATGATGGAGTCCGCGAACGGAACCACGAAGATCCACTTCCGTTGGCTCTCCCCGTCCCGAAAGATGATTCGTCCACCCGCGAGGTAGTAGTCCTGATTGAACGTAGCGGTGCCGCCCACGGGAAGAACATCCACCCCTACCGCCCCGGCGGTCCCGCCCACGCGGTCCACGAAGACGTAAATGAAGTTCTCGCAGGCGATTCCGGGGGGGCAGGGAGATGGCTCGGAGATTGTCGGGGGAAGCTCGGTCGATATCTGGAAGGTCCCGGCACTTTGCGCCGCCGCCGTGGCAACCATTGCGAAAAGAACCAGGGCGAGAATGAAAAAACGCTGCAAGTCGTCCCCCCATCCGTGGCGAGGACTCTATCCCTCGAGAGAAACGATCTCGCGAAGGGCCGCCGCCACGTATTTTCCCGTCATTTCCTTGCGCCAGAGGAAGGAGAAGTCGGTGTTGTCCATCGGGCGGGCGGGAGTGGCGGCTGCCGTTGCCGCTTCACCGATCGCGGCTTCGTCCAGGGTCCGGCCGGCGAGCAGCGTCTCGGCCCGGGCGAGCCGGAGCGGCGCGGAGGCGACGCCGCCGAGGACGATCCGGGCCTCCGCCACCCTGTCCCCCTCGAAGCGCACGGCGGCGCCGACGGACAGGACCGGGAAGTCGAACGAGCCGCGCCGCCGCAGCTTCTTGTAGACAGCGCGCCAGGAACCCGGCGCGGGGACGGAGATTTCCGTCAGGAGCTCGTCCGGCTGCTTCGTCACGTAGTCGATGCCGTCGTTGCGGTAGAGGTCCTCGACCGCGATCTCGCGAGATCCGGCCGCCGACGCGAGCTTCACCCGCGCGCCCATCGCGATGAGCACCGGCACGGAGTCCGCCGACTGCACCGCGAGGCATTTCGGAGAGCCCGGCGCCACCCAGCAGATCGTTCCATCCTTCTTCATGCAGTAGTCGATCGCCTGCCGCCACTCGAGCGACTGGTCGTAGTAGTTGCAGCGGGTGTCGAGGAGAAGGTTGCCGCCGAGCGTGCCCATGTTGCGGAGGGGCGGCGTCGATATCTCGGCGATGGCGTGGGCGAGGCCGGGATATTCGCTCCGGATGCGCGGGTCGTTCTCGACGTCGGACAGGAGGGTGCCGGCCCCGATCGTGACCCCGTCTCCTTCGGAGAACACGACGCCGCGCAGCTCGCGAAGCCGCGCGAGCCCGATGACCGTCGCGGGCGTCTGCTGTCGGCGCTTCATGTTCGGGTAGAGATCCGTGCCGCCGGCGACGAATGCTCCGGAAGGGCCCGCGTCCGCTTTCATCGCGACGGCCTCCGCGAGGTTCGCCGGCGAGCGATAGCGGAAGCGCGGGAGTCGCAGCATCCCCGCCCCCTATCGCTTTCCCGCGGCAACCGGAGCGCCGCCGGGAATCTCGCCGCGCACCCCGCCCGGCGCCGTGGCGGAGGCGTCCCGCGCCCGTCCGTCTCCGCCCTCCGCGGGCGTCGGGATGCGCACGGGTTCCGGATACGGGATCGCGGGGAATCGCGCGGGCCCGAACCGGGCGGGCTTGCCCTGCGCTCCGGCCTTCAAGGCCGCGCGGATCTTCTCGGGCGTAATGGGAACTTCGTCGACTCGCACACCGACCGCGTCGAAAACGGCATTTGCGACGGCGGGCGGAATCGGCAGCAGAGGGCCCTGCCCCACTTCCTTGGCGCCGAACGGACCGTTCGGATCGGGATCTTCGATCAGGAACGTGACGACTTCCGGCATCTCCATCGTCGTCGGGCTCTTGTATTCGAGCATCGACGGAAACTTGTGGACGACGTTGCGGTTGGCGTTCGACCGATACGCCATCTCCTCCATCATCGCCTCGCCGAGGCCCATGTACACGGATCCCTCGACCTGGCCGATCGCCAGCACCGGGTTGATGCACTTGCCGATGTCGTGCGCGATCCAGATCTTCGGCACGGTGTAGATGCCGGTATCGGGGTCGACGTCGACCTCGACGACCGCGGCGGAATAGGAGTACGCGGGTGAAGGCCCGACGCCCGCCCCC
The DNA here is from genome assembly GCA_038239305.1 of Thermoanaerobaculia bacterium. Classification (GTDB taxonomy): domain Bacteria; phylum Acidobacteriota; class Thermoanaerobaculia; order UBA5066; family Gp7-AA6; genus JALYUA01. The sequence goes on from JBBSEW010000092.1 coordinate 4,655, forward strand.
CGGAACCGGCCCGCCGAGGGAGGCGGCGAGTACGAGCCCACCGTCCCGATCGTCCCGACCCGCGACTCCGCCGCGATGACGGCTTCCGCGAACGACAGGCCGGTCTCCGGTTCCTCGACGTCGAACACGCGGCCGCCCGCGAAAACCAGGCGTGCCGCAGGGATACCGAGCTTCTCCGCGGCGGGCCCGGACAAAATCTCGCGCGCCCGTTCCGCGGCCTGCAGCGCGGCGTTGCCGGTCATGAGCGTGACGCGCGAAGAGTAGGAACCGAGATCGACCGGCGTGAGATCCGTATCGGCCGTCACGACGCGGATGTCGAGTGGCTCCACGCCGAGCGTTTCCGCCACGACATACGCGAGGACCGAATCGCTCCCCTGGCCGATGTCCGTCGAGCCGCAGAAAACCGTGACACCGCCGCTCCGATCGAGCTTCAGCTGCACGCCGGACTGGGGCATTGCGTTCCAGTAGATCGGAAGACCGGCGCCGCAAAGGTACGACGAGCACGCCAGGCCGAGACCCTTGCCGCGCGGGAGGTTGCCCCGGCGCTTTCTCCACCCCGAAGCCGCGACGACCTTCTCGATGCATGGTCCGAGGCCAATCGACCCGACCCGCAGGAAGTTCGCGGTGAGCGAGTTCGCGGGCTGCAGGTTCGCAAGGCGCATGTCGGCCGGATCGAGCGAGAGATCGCACGCGACGCGGTCGAGCTGCGCCTCGAGCGCGAACCGCGGTTGGGGCGTGCCGTGCCCTCGCTTCGGCCCGCAGGGCGGCTTGTTCGTGAAGACGCGCGCGCCGTCGAACCGGTACGCGGGCACCGGGTAGGTCACCGTCTGGAGCGCTCCCGTGTAGTAGGTGGAGGCCACGCCGTACGACCCGTAGCCGCCCCCGTCGAGCACCGTCTGGAAGTGGAGCGCGGTGATCGCCCCGTCCTTCGTGACGCCCATGCGCGCGCGCATCAGCGTCGGATGCCGGCCCCGGTGGCAGTAGAAGACTTCCTCTCTCGTCAGGCAGATCTTGACGGGGCGGCCCGTGATCCGGGAAAGATGGGAGACGACGATCTCGTGGTTGAAGGGGTCGGACTTCCCCCCGAAACCGCCGCCGTTCGGCGTCGCGATCACGCGAATCCGGGAAGACGGCACCTCGAGGACTTTCGTCAGGGCGCGGTGCACGTAGTGCGGCGTCTGCGTCGAGCTCCAGAGCGTCAGCTTTCCGTCCGGGCCGAAGTCCGCGAGCGCCGCGTGCTGCTCGATCGCGAGGTGCGTGTTGCCCTCGTAGAAAGACAGGTCGTCGTAGATGCGATAAGCCCGCGCGAAACCGGCGTCGAGCTCGCCGAACTCCATCGACACGAGCTTGTGAAAGTTGTCGAGATCGCCGTAGTCGTGGATCCGCGGCTCGGGCGTCGCGATCGCGTCGTCGATCGAGCCGATCGCCACCAGGTCCTCGTACTCGACCTCGATCGCGGCGAGCGCATCCGCCGCGGACTCTTCATCGAGGGCCGCGACCGCGGCGATGGGATCGCCCACGAACCGGACTCGATCGACGCACAGGGCATGCTCATCCTGGGAGACGGGCAGGATCCCGAAGGGAATCGGCAGGTCCTTCCCGGTCGCCACCGCGAGGACGCCCGGCATTGCCAGCGCCTTCGAGGCGTCCACCCGGACAAGGCGGGCGTGCGCTCGCTGGCTTCGCAGAAGCTTGCAGTGCAGCATCCGCGGCAGGTCGAGATCGTCCGCGAACCGGGTCACGCCGGTGACCTTGGCGGCCGCGTCCACTTTCGCGTACGGCCGGCCGACGACGCGGGTGCGAACGCGGCTCATCGCGCGCCGCCGTTTCCCGTTTCCCGTTTCCCGTTTCCCGGCAGGACGGGCAGCAGGCCGCTCTCGTCGAAGTCGCTCCCGTAGAGCGACTCGTGCCGCGGCACGGCGGTCTCCCCGCGCATCCGGGCGGCGGCGAGCTCGACGGCTTCGAAAATCTTGACGTACCCGGTGCAGCGGCAGAGGTTCCCCGCGAGCGCTTCCCGGATCCGCACAAGCGACGGCGACGGATCGGACGCGAGAAGCTCCTTCGCCGCGAGCAGGAAACCCGGCGTGCAGTACCCGCACTGCGCCGCGCCGAGCTCGACGAACGCGAGCTGCAGAGGGTGCAGCCCCTCGGGCCCTGCCATCCCCTCGACGGTCTCGACGGACCGACCCTCGCACTCGACGCCGAGGACGAGGCAGGAGAGCACCGTCCGGCCGTCGACGAGCACCGCGCACGTGCCGCACTCGCCGAGCTCGCAACCGTGCTTGGTGCCGGTCAGCCGCAGGTCCTCGCGGAGAACCTCGAGGAGGGTCCGGTTCGCGGCAAACGACACCTCCGCCCGTTCGCCGTTCACGACGAACGTCACCGGGACTTTCGGCTCGCGGGCTTCGAAACTCTTCGGGCTGCCAGACATTCCGGTCAATCTAACTCTCTCGCCCGGCGAAAGAAACGTATCGATGCCTGACCGACCGGTCAGATTGCCCTGCCGGACACTTCGACTCTGGCCCGTCCGGGCCCCCGCGAGTTTGGCCCCCGTTTTTCCATGTGCGGGACGTTACGATTCAGCCATGCGCATTCCCTTCACGCGACATCCGAGTGTTCCGGGCTGGCTCTTCCCGGGCGCCCGGATGCGCCGGGACTGGGACCTGAGGGCCCGGAAGAACGCGCTTTAGTACATCGACTGCGGGCACGGCGAGTCACCCGAGACGTTCTGGCCCTCCGGAGTCGAGGACGTCGATCGCCTCATCTTGCGGGACATCGAGATTGCGCCAACGGCGGCGGTCCTCGAGATCGGATGCGGGATCGGCCGCCTTCTGCGCCCGTTCCTGACGCGAGCGCGCTCGCTCATCGGCGTCGACATCTCCGGGGAGATGGTCGAGCGCGCGCGCCGGGAGTTCGACGAGACGCCGGGCATCGTCTTCTGGCGCACGGACGGAGACCTGGCGCCGGTCGCCACGGGATCCGTCGATTTCGTCTTCTCCTACATCGTGTTCCAGCACGTCCCGCGCAAGCGAGCCGTGCTCACGTACATCGCGGAAGCCGCTCGCGTCCTCCGGAACGGCGGCCTGTTCCGCTTCCAGGTCGACGGCCGCGAGCACAACCCGCTGCGGCCCCTGGATACCTGGACCGGCATCCAGTTCGAGACGGAAGAAGTCCGCGCCGCCCTGGAGAAGGCCGGTTTCTCCGTCCTCGAGGTTCGGGCACCGGGCACGCAATACACATGGTTCACCGCGCGGCGGGAAGGAGAAGGAGAAGGAGAAGCTCTCTCGCCCGTCCGGTTCCGGCCCCGCCCGTGGGACCGCCATGAGCTCGACGGCTTTCTGACGAGGCTCGGCGTCGACCCGAATACGAACGCGCCCGAAGTCCTGAGCGGCCGGATCACACCCCGTCAGCTGATCGAAACCCTCGTGTCGCGCGGCGAAACCACCGACGCGAAAGAGTACGTCGCGGAGGCCTACCAGGTCATCCTGGGCCGCCCCGCCGACCCCGGCGGTCTCGCGTTCTATGCCGGCGAAATAAACGAAGGTATGGAGCGGACGAACGTGATCGACTGCCTCTTCAATTCGTCCGAGTTTGACGAGAAGTATTTTCCGCGGAAAGAGTAGACACGTCAGCTGTCAGCGATCGGCTTGCGGTTCAGACGCCCGGGGCCGTCCGCCCTCCGCTCCGTCGACACGGGGCAGCTCTGGATGCGCGAGAAGAGAAATGGCAGCCGCGCCTCCGCGAAATCGGGGCAGTCATCGGCCCGTCGAAGGGAAACCGCCGAACACGCGAACCCTCTGGATTGTTCTGAGCGAAGCGCTCTCTCGGGCCGCCTGTTCGCACAGCGCACGCCGCGGCGGCTCCCGGCCCCGGGCTCAAACAGTGACTGGAGTCTCCCTGGAGCCCGCCGCCGGCGGAGCCTCCCGTACGAGGCCATGAGTGAGGGAGCACACCGGGCTCGCACTGTCGCTTCTCTGCGGCTGCGACCGAACGACGAGCGGCGGCCCGGTTCCCCTCCAGCGGCAAGGCCGACGCGTGCCTCGGGAGGGAGGCGGAGTCGGCGGCGGGCGGATCTGGCCGCGCCCAAGACATAGCCGCCCTCACACCA
>JBBSEW010000093.1:0-8204 GCA_038239305.1 Thermoanaerobaculia bacterium
GCCCGTTCGAACGACGCCGCGGCCCGATCGACGTACACGGCGCCGACCCAGCGCGAGTCGAGCACGCCGGACGAGCCAGGCTTCGACGCCTCGGGACTCGAGGGAGCCGTCGCGGGAGCCCCGATCCGAGTCTCGCGGGAAAGGGGAGGAGGAGTCTTCCGGGAGACAGGGGGAGGAGTCTTCCGGGGCGAGACCGGAGCCTTCGCGCTCTCCTTGTTCATTCGCTCGTCGTCGAAATGGAGCGTGAGCCCGTTCGGCTTCTCCTGGCTGGTGGCCGCCTCGATGAAGACGTCGTATCCCGTCGCCGCCGAGATCCGGCCCGCCCAGATTTTTTCCGGGTCCGTCATGAGGACGAGCCGGATCCGGCCGCCGGCCGGGACGGCCATCCAGGCGCGTTCCCCCTCGAGGACGGGTCTCGGACCGGCGAGGCTTCGCGCCCAGGACGCGTCGGAGTCGATCGCAAGCCACGGAACGTCGGATTGCGTGATCCGGCCGGCTGCATCGATTCGAAATCCGGGAAGATCCGGGTCTGTCGCGAGCTCCTGCTCCGCCAGCGCGACCGCCGCCGCGTGCACGCGAGTCGCCACGAGCTGGTGCGCGACGATGTAGGCGCCGGCGAAGAGAAGGGCCGCGAGCAGCGGAATGGGTACGATCCCGATCAGGAAATAGGAGAAGGCGAGCCGCAGCGTGAGCCCTCGAACGATGGCTCGAAATGCGGTGACGAGCGCGATCGAAAAAAGCGCAAGGCACGACACGATGGCGAGAAGAATCCCGACGACGCCGGCGCAGGAGAGGCTGGAGTTGCCGGACGGCTTCAGGAAGACGCCGGCGAGCACGCCAACGAAAAAGAGGACCAGCCAGACGCGGACGCGCTTCGGAACCTTCACGCGCGGCGATTGTATGAGCAACGCCCGGCGCACCGAGCGGGAGAGCGCTCCCGCCGGCTTTCCGGGGGCGGACATCTCCGCTAAGATGGGGATGCTCGTGACATTTTTTCGACAGGCCGCTCTTCTCCTGCCGTCGGCCTTCCTCCTGGGCGTCCTCCTCTTCCTCCTGACCCACGGTCATCAGGACCCGGGATTCGGCGCCTATCCCTTCTTCGAGCAGTGGGCCGGCGGGGCGCTCGTCTCGTCATCGCCGGAGGGCCGGTTCGTTGAGCAGGCGCTCCTGTTTTTCGTGCCCTCCTACCTCATCGCCCTTCTCTTCATCCTCTTCATCGCGCTCGCGGAACGCGGCGCTCTCGGCGTGCGCCAGACGGCCGCCCGGCTGTCCTCCTACCGCTCGATGTTCGGCGGCGTTTTCGCCGCTCTCTTCCTGGTCGCGACGGGCATCCTCGTCTGGCTCGGCGATCGTTTCGCTTCGCGCGTCGCTCCCGGATCGCTGGTTGCGCCGCTGCTCGTCGCGTTCGCTCCCTACGGCGCCGCGGCCGTGGCGGTCCTTCCCGCGGCCCTGCTCGCCATTCCGATGGCGGCTCTTCGAAAGGCGGATTCCACTTGACGACACCGGGAAACACGATCGTCGTCCTCGACTTCGGGGGCCAGTACACACAGCTGATCGCCCGCCGCATCCGGGAGGCCCGGGTCTTCTCGGTCGTTCTCCGGCCGGATGCACCGCTGGCGGAGATCGCGAAATGGAATCCCTCCGGTGTGATCCTCAGCGGCGGTCCGCAGAGCGTCTACGAGGACGGTGCTCCCGTTCCCGCTCCCGGCTTTCTCGGACTCGCGCTTCCGACGCTCGGGCTCTGCTATGGAATGCAGTGGCTCGCGCACGCGGATGGCGGGGAAGTCCAGGGCGGCGAAGGCCGCGAGTACGGCCGCGCCTCCGCGACTGTGGATCCCGGGTCCGAGCTTTTTCACGGCCTCGATGCCGGACAGACGGTCTGGATGAGTCATGGAGACTCGGTCACGCGTCCGCCGAATGGCGCGCGCGTGATCGCCTCGACGACGGATCTGGCGATCGCGGGTTTCGAAGATCCCGCCCGGCGTCTCTACGCGATTCAGTTCCACCCCGAGGTCCATCACACCGAAAACGGGAAAGCGATCCTGCAGAACTTCCTTTTCCGGGTGTGCGGCGTGAAGCCCGACTGGAGCATGGCGTCCTTCCGCCAGGGGAAGGTCCGCGAGATCCGGGGGCAGGCCCCGGATGGAGCAGTCGTCTGCGCCCTCTCCGGAGGAGTGGACTCCTCCGTCACGGCCATCCTTCTCCGGGAAGCGCTCGGCGAGCGGGTGCATCCGATCCTCGTGGATCACGGCCTGATGCGGGCGGACGAGGCGCGGCAGGTCGTTGAGGCGTTCGCGCAGCTCGGCATCGCGGTGCAGTCCGTCGATGCGTCGGATCTCTTCCTCGGCCGGCTGGAGGGCGTGTCCGACCCCGAAGAAAAGCGCAAGATCATCGGGCGGACGTTCATCGAAGTCTTCGAGCGCGAGGCGAAGAAGATTCCGGATGCGCGGTATCTCGCGCAGGGCACTCTGTACCCGGACGTGATCGAGTCCGTTTCGATCAAGGGCCCGTCGCAGGTCATCAAGACCCATCACAACGTGGGGGGGCTGCCGGAGAAGCTCGGCTTGAAGCTGATCGAACCGGTGCGGGAGCTCTTCAAGGACGAGGTGCGGCTCCTGGGAGCCGAGCTCGGATTGCCCCGGGAGTTTCTCGCGCGCCATCCTTTCCCGGGCCCGGGCCTCGCGGTGCGGATTCCGGGGCCCGTGTCGCGCGACAAAGTGGCGATCCTGCAGAAGGCCGACGCGATCGTCCTCGACGAGATCCGCAAGGCCGGGCTGTACGACGCCATCTCCCAGGCTTTCGCGGTGCTGCTACCGGTGAAAACGGTCGGGGTGATGGGCGACAACCGCACGCACGAGTTCGTCCTCGCCGTGCGCGCGGTCCAGACGACGGACTTCATGACCGCGGACTGGTTCCGCATGCCGCACGAGGTTCTCGACGCGATCGCCTCCCGCGTCATCCGCGAAGTGCGGGGGATCAACCGCGTCGTCTACGACGTGACGTCGAAACCCCCGGCGACGATCGAGTGGGAGTGACGTCCGACCGAGTCGCGCAGAACCCGAACCGTCCGGCCGGAACCGCGTGGGACAATCCCGGCATGCGGAAGAACCGGCATCTCCGAATCGCGCTTCTCCTCCTGCTCATGCGCTCGGCGGCGTTCGCGGCGCCGGGGCCTTCTCCGGAGGGGCGGCAGCTGCAGGAGTTTCTGGACTCGCTCCACGTCGAGGATCTGTGGCTGGCCGGGACCCACGTCAACTGGCGAACGGGGAAGCCTGATGCCGGACCGAAGTCCGGGAGCGGCACGAAGTCCCACTGCAGTGCTTTCGCTGCGGCGGCGTGTGAAAGGCTGGGCGTGTACATTCTCCGTCCGCCCGACCATGGTCAGGAACTGCTCGCGAACGCCCAGTCCGAATGGCTCGGCGGTCCCGGCCGGGAAGCCGGGTGGGTGCCCGTGCGGGACGGACGCGATGCTCAAAAACGGGCGAACCGGGGAGAGATCGTCGTGGCGTCCTACCGGAGCGCGAATCCGCATAGAGCCGGCCACATTGCCATCGTCCGTCCGGGCGACAAGAGCGATGCCCGGATTGACCGGGAGGGTCCGGACGTCATCCAGGCGGGTCAGTCCAACTACGCCTCCACGTCGCTCCAGAACGCTTTTCATCATCACCGCGGCGCCTGGGAGAGCGGCGACATCCGGTTCTACGCCCACGCGCGCGGGCCGGGATAGCGCGAGTCCCGTCGGGACCGCGAAGTGCCGGCCCATCCGGCCGTCGCCGCCCGCGGGATAGAATCCCGCTCCGAAAAAGAGGCAACCCATGTCGTTGATGGTCAAGTTCAACTTGATCCTGATTCTTTGCTTCGGAATCGCTCTCGTCCCGGCGCACCTGATCACCCGGAATCTTCTCGAGACGAACGCGCGCGCCCAGGTCGTCGCGCACGCGAGACTCATGATGCAGACCGCGCTCGCGACCCGCGGGTACACCAACAAGCAGATCAAGCCGCTGCTCGCCTCGCGACTCGACGAGGTGTTCCTTCCGCAGACGATTCCGGCGTATTCGGCGACGGAGATCTTCAACACGCTCCGGGAATCGCACCCTGAGTACATGTACAAGGAGGCGACGCTCAACCCCACGAACCCGCGCGATCGCACGGTGGACTGGGAGGCGGACGTGGTCAACGGGTTCCGTTCGGACGTCAGGCTTCGCGAGATCATCGGTGAGCGCGACGCGCCGCTCGGCCGGGCTTTGTATCTCGCCCGCCCCATCACGATCACCGACGCGGGTTGCCTGTCCTGCCACACGACACCGGAGATGTCGCCCGTTTCCGTGGTCCGGAAATACGGGACTTCCGGGGGGTACGGCTGGAAGCTGAACGAGACCATCGGAGCGCAGATCGTGTCCGTTCCCATGGCCGTGCCGCTTCGCATGGCAGACGAGGCGCAACGAGCGATGATGGCCGCGTTCGTGGGCGTTTTCGCTCTCATCCTGGTGCTCCTGAATCTGCTCCTCTGGTTCACGATCATCCGGCCGATCCGGCTTCTCTCCCGCATGGCGGATGCCGTGTCGATGGGCAACCTCGAGGTCGCCGAGGTCCGATTCCGGGGTGGCGACGAGGTCAGCGTTCTGGCGGGATCCTTCAACCGCATGCGCATCAGCCTCGTGAAAGCCCTCAAGATGCTCGAAGAGGATTGACGGGTGCACCGGGCGGCGGGCGGTTGACGGAGGAGGAGAGTCTCGAGGGTAGGCGGTTCGGAGCCTACGAGGTCCTCGAGGTGCTGGGCACCGGGGGGATGGGGACCGTGTACCGGGCGAACAACGTCACGCTCGAGCGCATCGTCGCCCTGAAGACGCTGTCCTCGCTGCTCTCGGCAAACTCGGGCTTCGTCCAGAGATTTCTGAAGGAAGCGCGCGTCGTGGCGCGCCTGAACCACCCGAACATCGTGCAGATCTACGACTTCGGATGCGTCGACGACATCCACTACATCGCGATGGAATATGTCGACGGCCAGTCGCTCCGCAAACAGCTCACTCTCGGACGGTTCACCGAGCGGGACGCGCTCGTCATCATCCGGCAGGCGGTCCGCGCCCTGGCCGTCGCGCATGGGCAGGGCATCGTCCACCGCGACATCAAGCCGGACAACATCATGCTCACCCTGCAGGGCGACGTGAAGCTCGTCGATCTCGGCATCGCCAAGCTCGTCGAAGAGGACCAGAGCCTGACGCTGACGGGTCAGGCGGTGGGGACGCCCCACTACATCTCGCCGGAGCAGATCCGGGGGCAGAGAGACATCGACGGCCGGGCGGACATCTATTCGCTCGGAGCCACCTTCTACCACCTGGTCACCGGACGGGCTCCCTACAAGGGAACGTCGGGCGCGCTCGTCATGTCGATGCACCTGACGCAACCGCTGAAGGATCCGCGGCTGTACGAGCCCGCTCTGTCCGAAGGGCTCTGCATGATCCTGCGGAAGATGATGGCGAAGGAGCGCGAGGAGCGATACCAGGACGTCGGCGCACTCGACCGGGACCTCTATCGCGTGCAGATCGGCGAGATGCCCGAGGCGCAAGAGCCGAGCGTGTCCGGCATCTCGACGATGTCGCCCGGATTCGAGACGCCGTCGGATGAACTACCTCCGCCGCTCGGCCAGTCGTTTTCCCGGCCGACTTCGTCTCGAACGCGTGTCGCTCCGGCAGGCTCCCGCCCTTCCGGCGGACCGTCGATGACGCGAAGCACCGCCACGTCCATGACCCGAGCGTCCGGCGCCACTTCCGGGATGCGCGATTCGACGCCCACATCCCTGCCCGCTTTCCGGGAGGAGGACCTGCATTTCGTGGAAATGGAGCTCGCCCGGCAGATCGGCCCGCTCGCCCGCGTTCTGGTCAAGAAAGCCGCGAAGACGGCGGAAAGCCTCGTCGCTCTCGGTGCCGCACTCGAGCACAACATCTCGGATGAGGCCGCCCGCCAGACTTTCCGCGCCGCTGTCCGCGCGCGAGCCAGGTAAGCGGGCGGAGAGAGGCGAAACTTCCGACTTCCGGCCGGTCAGCTGGCCGCGTCGAGAGTGCGAGCGATCCGCGCGAGGCCCTCCCGCAGGACCTCCGTCGCGCCTCCGAGGGAGACGCGAAAGTGAGACGGGGATTCGAAGAACGAGCCCGGAACGACCGTGACGCGCTCGGCCGCGATCAGTTTCTCGACGAAGGCGCGGGCGTCGCGGCCGTCGCGGAAGCGCGGGAAAGCGATGCTCGACGGTGTCGGAACGCAGTCGAGCTCCGGCCGGGACCGGAGGAAGTCGCTCCAGATGCGGCGGTTGGGCTCGAGGATCGAGAGGGCTCGTTCGCGCAGCCGCGGCAGGTCCCGGAACGCGAGCTCGGAGAGGCGCTCCGCCGGGATCGCCGTCGACCCGTCGACGAGCCCGCGGACGCGTCGGGTTTCGGCCGCCACTTCTGCCGACCCGATGGCCCAGCCGCAGCGCAGCGACGCGAGTCCGTACGCCTTCGTGAGGCTCGACGTCGAGAGGAAGACATCGGAGCGGAGAGCCGCGGGCCCCGGAGGAACTCCTGCGACGGTATCGGCATAGACCTCGTCGACGAGGACGCGGATTCCTCGTGGCCGCGCGAGAAACTCGAGCCCGGCCAGCGCTTCCTCGGTGACGAGAACGCCTGAGGGATTGTGGGGGCTCGAGATCGCGATCACCCGCGTGCGCGGCGAGATCGTGTCGGCGACGCGGGCGACGTCGATCGCCCATTCATCCTCGAATCGGCGCTCGAAGGGTCGCACCGAGGCGCCGGCCATCCGGGCCGCCGCCGCGATCGGGTCGTATCCCGGAGACTCCAGAAGGAGCTCGTCGCCCGGGTCGAGGAGCGCGTGCAGGGCGAGAAAGTTCGCGCCGGAGCATCCGGCTGCCGTCGCCACGCGAGCCGGATCGACGCCCGCGTACGCGGCGATCGCGGCGGGAAGGAGGGCGTACCCTCCCGGGGTCTCGCCCGACAGATCCACTGCCTCGCGTGCGCCCGGCAGGTCATCGAGCGTGCAGGAGAGCAGGTTGCTCAGGGCGAGGTCGATCTCGGGAGTCGGGCGGGTGCGCGCCCACTCGAGGTACGGCGCGTGGACGCGGGTCATGGCGCCGCCTCACCACCGTGAAGGATGCGGCGCCGGTGGCGGCGGGCGTACGCGAAATACACGGGTACGCCCGTCGCCAGAAGCGCGGTGCCGGCGGCGGCGCGGCGCGGGCTCGACCGCACGGCGCTCCCGACGGTGAAGAGCGCCGCTGCGACGAACAGGATGGGCACGACCGGATAGCCGGGCGTCCGGAAACGCCCCGGAGGAGGCGGGCCGCCAGCGCGCCGCCTCAGGATGAAGATCGCCGCCGCAGCGAGCGCGAAGAAGATCCCGTCGGCGAAGACGACCGAATCGACGAGGCTTCCGTAGTCGCCGAGAACCACGAGAATCGCGGACCATCCGGCTTGAAGCGCGATCGCGACGCTCGGCGTCTGAAAACGGGGATGGAGCCGAGCGACCGAGTCCGGAAAGAGCCCGTCTCTTGCCATCGCATAGGAGATGCGCGTCGGGGCGAGGAGCGAGAGGTCCAGGAACCCGAATGCCGAAACAGCAATGGCGGCGGCGAGGAATTTGTCGACTCCCGCTCCGAAGAGGGATCGCACGGCGTCGGCGGCCGGCGTCCGCGTCGCGGCGAGCCCGGCGTGCCCGAGAGCCCTCAGGTAGACAAAGTTGACGGAGACGTAGACGAGGATCACAACCACGATGCCTGCGACGAGGGCGCGGGGGAGTGTCTTCCGGGGATCGCGCGTCTCCTCGGCGACCAGGTTGGCGCTCTGCCATCCTCCGTACGAGAAGAAGATCGGCACGAGCGCCGCGCCGAATCCGAGAACGCCGACTGACGCGAGCGGAATCGCGGAGACTGCTGCGCGGGCCGTGGCGGCCGCGCCGGGAGCGACGGACAGTCCGCCGACGATCAGGACCGCCAGGATCGCGATTTTCGCGATGACGAGCGCATTTAAGAGACGGCTGCCGGGCTTGACCCCGAGCACGTTGACGAACGCGAGAAGCACCAGCGCCGCGATCGCGATCGGCGTCGGGCTCGCTCCGGCCCGCCCCGTGAGCCGGAGCAGATACTGCGCGAAAGTGATGGCGACGGCAGCGATCCCTCCGCCCTGGATCAGAAAGAGAGACGCCCAGCCGAAGAGAAA
>JBBSEW010000094.1:0-7954 GCA_038239305.1 Thermoanaerobaculia bacterium
CCACGGCGTCTCGGTAAAAATCGGTGCCGACCGGAAACCCGCCGACACCGGCTTCACATACGCGAAGGAATTCGGCGGCGCGGGGATAAATCGCGCCGATCAGCACATTTATGAGCCGAAGGTCCTCGACGACTCCCACGCCGAGGGAAAGCTCGCCGGGAAGGGAACCTACGGCGACGACAAGTGGGAGTACACCGCGACGTCCAAGGCCACAGTCGGGAAGTTGAAGTAGAGACAGGGAGAGAGAGTCGGACCTCGGATTCCGGGCGCGACTCAGAGCTGGGCGCGGTAGACGATGAACCCGGACCGTTCGGCCACCTTGTCGTAGAGCCGCATCGCTGCCCCGTTAGTCTCCTGCGTGTGCCAGTAGACCCGCGCCGACCCGGCGGCTTTCGCGCGCTCGCAAACCGCAGCGATGAGAGCGCGGCCGACCCCGGTCCCGCGGGACTCCGCCAGCGTGAAAAGATCCTGCAGATAGCAGGTGTCCGCGATGCTGATCGTGCTGCGATGGAACAGGTAGTGCACGAGGCCGACGATCCGTCCCGCACCATCCTCGGCGATCAGCGCGTGCACCGGCTCCCTCGCGTCGAAGAAGCGCTCCCAGGTCGCGTTTGTGATCTCGACGGGAAGAGCGGTCTCATCCGACCGCCCGTAGAACGCGTTGTAACCGTCCCAGAGAGGGAGCCACCCGGGCCAGTCCAAGCGGGTCACATCCCGAATCGAGGGAACACTTCTTGTCGACATCCATACTCCTCGAGAAGGCGCTGCACCATTCCGATCGAAATCGCCGCCGCGACCTCAGTTCGGGAAGTGAAGCCCCAGCGCCGACGCGAGAAAAACCGCCAGCTGCCCGCGCGTGACCGGAGTAGCCGGACAGAAGTTCCCGCCGCCGCATCCGGCGGTGATTCCCGCGGATACGAGCGCTTCCACGAACTTGAACTGGGGACTCGACACCGGAACATCGGCGAACGTCGCGACCGCCGGACCCGCACTGACCTGGAGCTTGTAGTAGACGCGAACAGCCCGAAGGCTGAGCGAGTCGTCAAAAACGGGAAGGGTGACTTGCATGAAGAAATCGGTCGTTTGATTGTCTACCGGGAAGCTCGCGATCGCCGAGCTCACCCGGGTACAGCCGGGAGCTCCCGAGGTCAGGAAAACAAAGGGCGTGTTGCATACGCCGTCCACGCACGCAAAGAGGGCTCCCCCGACATCTTTTCCTGCGTTTGAGTTGGTATCACAGCCCTCGAGCTCGAGGTGATCGATCACGGCGCCCGAAGGAAGATGGACCGGGGCTTCGAGGGCGAAGTTAGAGCCGCCGGACAGGGAGCGCCCGCCGGCCCCGTCGCCCGCGACGGCAGTCGAGGAAAGAAACGGCTGGAAGTCGTATGCATGGAGCGTGTAGCAGGTGAGCGAGACGGTGCCGTACGTGTCCCGCGTCTCCGGCAGTTGGCGCTGATCACCGACTCGTCCGGGCTCCTGTCCCAGGCCGCTGACGGAGACACCCAGCCACGCCGTGGCAAAAAATGCCGCTCCCCGAAAGATCTGCCGACGACAGTTCATAACGTCCCCTCCTCGTTTGGCGTCGGAACTCGCGCAACGAACAACGGTCGACTTCCGTCTTCGTCCCGCATGATGAGGTGATGCCAAAAGAGTATCAGGCAATATCGTTACCACGATGACCGCGAGAAGTGTGCCACTCCTCTTGACGCTGCTGCGTGTCTGCCTTGCCCCCGTCGTCGTCTTCCTCGCCCTCTTTCATCCATCGAAGCCCGCGTTCGGAGCCTGCCTGATAGCCGCGTTCCTCTCGGACGTTTTTGACGGGATCATCGCCCGGCGCCTCGGCATCGCGACTCCGGCTCTCCGCCGGCTGGACAGCATCGCCGATACTCTCTTCTACGCCGCCGCCACGTTCGCCGCCTGGCATCTGTATCCGGCCGCGCTCCGGAGCCGCTTACCGCTCTTCGCCGTGCTCGTCTCGTTGGAGCTCGCGCGGTACGCATTCGACGCCATCAAGTTCCGGCGAGAAGCGAGTTACCACATGTGGTCCTCGAAGCTGTGGGGCATCGCGCTCTTCCTCGCCTTCTACTGGCTCCTCGTGCTCGGAGTGGATGGCTTCTTCATGACGGCCGCCATCGGCATCGGGATTCTCGCGGATCTCGAGGGGCTCGCGATCTCCTGCGTCCTGAGCCACTGGACGAGCGACATTCCCAGCGTGTTTCACGCGATTCGACTCCGCGGAACGCGCAACACGGTCGACCGGTGACGACGTTCCATCGTGAATCGCGCCGGAGCGCCACTTGTATAGTTGACACCCTGATCCTGGATCCTCACTTGCCGCGCAGCCTGGGAATCCGGATCGCGCCGGCTCTCCCCTCCCTTCCCTGTTCCCGATGAGGAACGGCCGCGTCGCGGCGGTTCGTTTCCTGGCCGCCCTCGCGGCGCTCGCCGCATCTCGACCGGCGATGCCCGCGTTCGCCCTCCCGCCAGGCAAGGCGATCACGCAATACCGGCGGGACGTCTGGCTTCCCCGGGACGGATTGCCGCAAAGCTCGGTCGATGCGATGGTCCAGACGCGAGACGGATACCTCTGGCTCGGAACGCAGGAAGGCCTCGCGCGTTTCGACGGCATCCGCTTCGTCGTCTTCGACAAGAAGAGCGTTCCGGAGATCCGCCACAACCGGATCATGTCGCTGCTGGAGGACCGGACGGGAGCGCTCTGGATCGGGACGGAAGGCGGCGGTGTGGCCCGTCTGAAAGAGGGCGTCTTTTCCGTGCTCGGAATCCGCGATGGCCTGCCCGACGGAATCGTGACCGCGCTGGCCGAAGGGTCGGACGGCGCCGTCTGGATCGGGACTTCGCGCGGCCTCGTGCGCGTGACGGAGATCGCCGGCAAAGCGGGAAGAACAATGCGGGTGTTCACGACCGCCGAGGGTCTCCCGTCCAGCGCGATCCGATCTCTCGGCCGCGGCGCCGACGGGACTCTCTGGGTGGGCACCATCGACGGCGGCCTGATGCGCTATCGAGACGGGTCTTTCACCTCGGCCTTTCCCACCGGCAGCGGCCTGCCGGGCAAGAGCATCGACTCCATCCTCGACGCCGGCGCGCGGGGGCTCTGGGTGGGAACCGATCGCGGACTGGCCCTCGTGGACGTTCCGCACGGCCGCGTCACGACATTCGAGAACGCACCGGGCGAGATGCCCCGATCTCCCGTCCGCTCGCTCTGCATGGACCGCGACGGAAATCTCTGGATCGGCACGAACGGCGAGGGCCTTCTCCGCCTGACGCACGGGCGCTTCGAGCGATACGGCACGCGCGAAGGGCTGTCCGACGATCTCGTCGGCTCTCTGCTCGAGGATCGCGAGGGCAACATCTGGGCCGGAACGCAGGACGGTGGGCTGACGCGGTTCGCCGACGGAGCGTTCACGCCTCTCTCCGTGAGCGAGGGCCTGTCTCACGATGTCGTCTGGTCGATCGCACAGGACCGGACGGGCGTGATCTGGCTGGGCACGAAAGAGGGCGGCGTCAACCGGCTCTCACCGGAGGGAATCCTGACTCACATCGGTACGAAGGAAGGGCTCTCGGACACCGGTGTCGAGGCGATCTTCGAAGACGTGGACGGGGCCATGTGGTTCGGCACACGGCGTGGCGGTCTCGACCGCTATTTTGGCGGGCACTTCCAGGTATTCCGCGCGGGCGACGGTCACCCCGGCAATGGGCTGACCTCGGACCGCGTCAGCGCGGTCATGCGCGATCGCACCGGAATTCTCTGGATCGGCACCCGCGGCGGAGGTCTGTACCGCATGCACGAAGGCGGCCGCATCGAGCGAGTGACGGAAGCGGGAGCGCCCGCCCCGGGATCGTCGATCCTCACGATATTCGAGAGCCGGATCGGGGATCTCTACGTCGGGACGAACGGCGCGGGCCTTTTCCGCCGGGAGGCCAACGGCGGCGTCTTTCGGGCATTCACCGAGAAGGACGGCCTGTCGATCGGAATCATCAACACGATTCATGAGGACGAGCGCGGAAGCCTCTGGGTCGGCACCTACGGCGGCGGGTTGAATCGAATGCGTGACGGAAAGTTCGTCCCGATCACGACGCGCGAGGGACTCTTCGACGACGCCGTCTTCGGCCTGCTCGAGGATGCGGCCGGCGATTTCTGGATCAGCTGCAACAAGGGTGTCTATCGTGTCGCCCGCCGGGACCTCGATGCTCGCGCGGACGCCGGAGCGCGCCGCCTTCCGCCCTTGACGTGCACCGCGTTCGGAATCGCCGATGGGCTCAAGTCCCTCGAGTGCAATGGCGCGAACCAGCCTCCCGCCCTGCGGGCGAGGGACGGAAGGCTCTGGTTCCCGACAGTGCGGGGAGCGGTCTTCGTCGATCCCGCGCATCTTCCACGCAACGTCCAGCCGCCTCCCGTCGTCATCGAGCAGATCCTCGTGAACGGAGAGCCGCGCAGCCTCCGCCCGGACGGCGGCCTCACTCTTCGCCCGGGGTCCGAGCGATTCGAGATCGCCTACACGGCCCCTTCGTTCACCGCTCCCGAGCGCGTGCGCTTCCGTGCACGGCTCGACGGGTACGAGGAGGACTGGGTGGACATGGGGACTCGCCGCACGGCGCACTACACCCACCTGCCGCCCGGCGAGTACACGTTCCGGGTCAAGGCGTCGAACGACGCGGGCGTCTGGAACGAAGCCGGAGCGGCGATGACTTTCCGGCTGCGGCCGTCGTTCCGTCAGACGCCGTCGTTCTGGATCCTGGGATCGGTCCTGCTGGCGGGCCTCGTCACGGCGAGCGTGAGATATCGCCTGCATCGCGCCGGCGAGCGCGAGAAGGCTCTCGTGGCCGTGGTCGCGGAGCGAACGGCTCAGCTCGAGCTGGCCAACCGCGATCTCAGGCGGCTCTCGACAATCGACGCGCTGACCGGAATCGGCAACCGCCGATCCTTCGACGATTTCCTGCGCCTCTTCTGGACGCAGGCCCGGCGCTCGCGCGCATCGATCTCGATCCTGATGCTCGACGTCGACGATTTCAAGAAGTATAACGACGCGTTCGGTCACCTCAGGGGAGACGACGTTCTCAAACGGATCGCCGACGCGATTTCGGGTGCCGTAAGCCGGACGGGCGATATCGTCGCGCGTTTCGGAGGCGAGGAGTTCGCCGTGCTTCTCCTCGAAACGCCGCTCGCCGGCGCCGCCGTCGTCGCCGAGCGCATGCGCGCGCGCGTCGAGGCATTGTCGATACCGACGGAGAGCGGCTCGTCCGAGTGGGTCACCGTGAGCGTCGGCGCGGCGGCCGCCGTTCCGCAACGCGACGCCGGCCCCGAGACACTCCTCGCCGAGGCCGACCGCCTCCTCTATGAAGCGAAGAGCGCTGGAAAGAACCGGATCGCGATCGGCGGAAACAGAGCGGCAGGACCGGGGACGACACCCGCTCCTTCGTGAGGCCGCCGGATCCGATTTTCCGCGGCGCCCCGCTCCATGAAAGCGCGGTGGACTTCCGGGGGTTCCATCCCCGGCTCGGCTGCTACCGGGGAAACGCCGTCAGGAACGCCGCCGCAAACGGGGAACGCTGGATCGCGGCTTCGTCGAGACGGCTCTCCCAGCGGAGGCCATCGCTGTTCGCGAGCAGGATCAGCGTGAGACCGGCGCCGGCCTCGTCTTTGAGAACTTTGAGATAAAGAGCCGAGTACCGTTCTTCCCACAGCCCGGAATGCCACGCGAGGCGCCGTCCGGCGCCGCCCTCCCCGTCCCGGCCGAGAAACCATCCCAGCCCGTACGGAAGACTCTCCCCGCCTGGCGTGCGAGCCGGCGAAAACAGTTGCGCCCGGAATTCCGGCGAGAGAAGGCGGCCTTCTGTGAGAGCGATGTCCAACAGGGCGAGATCCGCCGCGCTCGCGATCACGCCGCCGGCCGCTCCGTCTCCCTGGGGCGGCGGCGGATTGGATCGGGCGGGAATGCCGGCCGCATCGAGATGGTAGGGGACCGCCAGCGCATCGGCGAGCTCGGGCCGCAAGGGAAGGGAACGATGGATCCGGGCCGATCGGCTCATGCCCGCCGGCTGGAACACCCGGGTCTCCACGAGACTCGAGAAGGTCTCTCCCGAAACCTCCGCCATGGGACGGGAGGCCCACGAGTAGGAGGGCGGGTTGTACTAGAACCGGGTTCCCGGCTCCCCGTTTGCCGTCATGGACATCACGTGGCGGAGCGTGAGCCGGGGGTCCCGGCATTCATAGTTCGAGAAGAAGATGCCGCCGCCGGCACGCGCCTCCTCGCAGAACTCCGCGAAGCCCCGGTACTCTCGGATCGGCCGGTCGAGGTCGAGCAGGCCATCCTGCACCAGCCGGAGCGCCACGATTGCGGAGATCGGTTTCGCAACGGAGGCGATGTTGAACGGCGTGTCGGGCGTCACCGCGATTCCCCGTTCGACGTCGGCGAGCCCCAGCCCGCGAGCGAGAATCACGCGGGTGTCCCGCAGCACGACGACCGCGAGCCCGGGGATGTGGCGATCCCGCCGCAGAGAATCGAAGCGGTCGGCCAGCGCGCGAGCGGCGATCTCGTCCCCGGCTTTCCGGGCGGCGGGAAGATCGCGCCCGGAGGGATGAACCGGGGCACAACCCGCGAGTACGGAGAGCATCAACGCACAGCGAACGATTCTGCACATCGGATTTATCCCTTCTCTCGGAATCCGGACAACTTCGGTCACCACGACGATATGCTTCCGAGTTGCCGAACCGGGCGGCGGAAAGAGAAAAATCCCATGGAACGGAGCGCTCGCAATCCGCTTCGCGGAAAGGTCGCTTCCATCACCCGCGGCGCCGGCATGGCCGAGGCGGCGATCGAGATCGGGGGGGGCCAGAAGATCGTATCGACCATCTCTCTTGCCTCCGTCGATCGGTTGAAGCTCCAGCCTGGCGACGCCGTCACCGCCGTCATCCAGGCGAGCGAGGTCATCGTCGGGAAATGACGCACGATTCGCACGGTGCTCGAACAAACAGGAGGGAATCATGCGATTGAGTCCATGGATTTCGAGAATCGCCCTGACAGTGCTCGGAGCATGCGGCGCGTCCGCGAGTTTCGGACAATCCGCGGCAATCGGGCCCGAGCCGCTATTCGGGACGTCGAGCCTCATCCGGTATCACGTCGGATACGGCGAGTTCGAGCCCGAGAACTCGACAGACACCTATGTGTTGACGGTCACCTCGACCGGAGTGGGCCGTTCGACCAACCTGACGTCGGCTTCGTTCGACGCGCACCCTCACCTTCCTTCGGGGGCGCATCTGAAGTCCCTGACCGTGTACTACTGCGACACGAGCGCGACGCAGCACATCGCCTTCAATTTTCTGACTTGCGACCTCTTCGGCGCCCAGTGCAACAATCTTGGCAGCGTCTCGAGCTCGCCGCCCGTGTCCGGCCCGTGCGGCTCCTCGACCGTCGATCTGACGCCCGGGAATTCGACGGTCGAGAACGCCTCGGGACAGTTGATCCTCACGGCATTTCTCCCGGCAGCCGGCGCCGCAAATGTGCTTCTCGGCGCGGACGTCGGCTATACCCTTCAAGTGAGCCCGGCGCCGGCGGCGGCGACGTTCTCCGACGTGCCGACAACGAGCCCGCAATTCCGTTTCGTCGAAGCGCTCGTCGCGGCGGGAATCACGGCGGGCTGCGGAGGCGGCAACTACTGTCCGGCCGCGCCGGTCACCCGCGGCCAGATGGCGGTCTTCCTGGCGACGGCACTGGGCCTGCACTTTCCGGACTAGGGCCGTTGAAGCGGGCAAAACGACAATCGTGCGGCTCGCGGAAGTGGCCATAGGGCCGCCGGCAGAAAGTGGTCATTGCGGCCGGCCCTCCCGGCGGCGAGACTGCGCGGTGTGACAGCTCTCTTTCCCCCGGCGCCGGCGGCGCGGTCGTGATCTCTACCCCCACCCCGAGCGACCGGTCCCGCACCCCCCGGCGAGCAA
>JBBSEW010000095.1:0-7512 GCA_038239305.1 Thermoanaerobaculia bacterium
GACGCCGCCGGTCGCACGACCCTCGTCTCCCCTCATCTAACGGCCGGCTCTCACCCGATCACGGCGTCGTACGCGGGCTCCTCGACTCTCGCGCCGAGCACGTCCGCGTCTTTCTCCCAGGTCGTTTCCGCGGGTGCGACGACGACGACGCTGAACGCGTCACCGAACCCGGTCGCCGCCGGATCGTCCGTCACTTTGACGGCGACGGTCGCCGCGGTCGCGCCGGCCACGGGGTTTCCGACGGGCCCGGTCACGGTAAGGGAAGGAGCCGCGGTCATTGGCACGGCCTCTCTCGACAGCAGCGGCGTCGCGAGTCTCTCGACGGCGAACCTCACCGCCGGGACGCACGCGTTGACGGCGGCATATGCCGGCAGCGTGAACTTCGGCTCCAGCCTCTCGATGAGCCTCGACCTGACCGTCACGTCCGGCGCGGCGGTGGCGCCGGAGTCTCTCGCCGCCGACCCGGCAGCCTCCGGCAGCGCGAACGGGAACGGCGTATTCGAGCCCGGTGAACAGGTCATCCTCGCGCCCACCTGGAAGAACCTGACGGGATCTTCTGTCGAGCTGTCTGCCACAGCCGCGGGATTCTCCGGGCCTTCCGGGGCGACATACGCGCTCGCCGACGCCGCGGCCGCGTACGGCTCGATCCCGGCCGGAGGGACCGCGGGCTGCGAAGCGACCGGAAACTGCTACGCCGTGTCGGTTTCGAATCCGCCGGCGCGGCCGCAGCTCCACTGGGACGCCTTCCTGGACGAAGCACCGGGCACGGGTGATCCGACGCATCGGTGGACCGTGCACGTGGGACGCAGCTTTCACGACGTTTCTTCGACCCTCGGTTCCTATCGCTCCATCGAAACGCTGCTCCACGTGGGAATCAGCGCCGGCTGCGGAGGCGGAGCCTATTGCCCCGACGCCTCCGTGACGCGCGCGCAGATGGCGGTTTTCCTCCTGATCGCGGAGCATTCCTCGGGCTACTCTCCTCCGCCGGCCTCCGGGACCCTCTTCGCCGATGTGCCCTCGAGCCAGCCGTTCGCCCGATGGATCGAGCGACTCGCGGCCGAGGGAATCACGACCGGCTGCGGAGGCGGGGACTACTGCCCGGATGCTCCGGTCACGCGCGCCCAGATGGCCGTTTTTCTTCTCGTGGCGGAGCACGGGTCGGCCTTCGTTCCGCCGCCGGCGAGCGGAATGTTTTCCGACGTTCCCATCTCGAGCCCGTCCGCCCGTTGGGTCGAGCGGCTCGCGGCCGAGGGAATCACCGCGGGCTGCGGAGGGGGCCGCTTCTGCCCGTCGAGCAGCAACACGCGAGCGCAGATGGCGGTCTTCCTGACCGCGACCTTCCATCTCTCCCTGAGCCCGCCGTGAACGGGAGCCGTTTGGTGGGCGCCGGTTAGAATCCGCTCGCGAGGGGCCGTAGCTCAGGTGGATAGAGCAAAAGTTTCCTAAACTTTAGGTCGGCGGTTCGAGTCCGCCCGGCCCCACTTCCGTTCCCGTCCGGAGCCGGACAGCCGGTCGACTGGGGACTCTTCGCTTCGATGAGAGTCGGGCCGGAAACGCGGAACCCGCCTTGGCGGAGGACAGCTGGTCTGGTCCGGCACCCGCAGGACGACCTTGTCTCCGCTCTGCCAAATTCGACTCGGATCGGCTGGACGACAAGGAAAGGCTCTGAAGAAAAATGGAGATTGCGAGACGAGCGGGTCGCTGTCAGAGTCAGATGTCCGCTCGGTTCCCCTTTACCGTTTCCCGTTTCCCGCTTCCGGCTCTACGCGCCCCAGCGGGCTCGCTTTCCGCGGGCGTCGATGTGGACGAAGGGGCCGTGGGCCGAGGTGGCGGAATAGATGCCGATCCCGCCGGCCAGCTCGGGGTGGGCCTCTTCGACGACCTCGGCCGCATGCGCGAGGATCCGGGCGTCTGTGAGATCCACGCGCCCGTCGCCATTCAGGTCGTCCATCCGCCCGCGCCCCCGGTCGTCGGGATAGACGTCTGCCGCGTCGCCGTACTGGTGCCGCGAGATCGCGGACCGGCCTCCCGCTCCGACGCCCGGCTCGTTGTAGTCGGGGGTGCGGAATCCGCTCATCACGAAGAGACCTCCGACCCGGTATCCCTCGCGGTTCAATTCTTCGATGGTGAGCTCGAGCTTGTCGAGGAGGCGGGACTGGAGGACGACGTATTTCGGCCAGACATTCGCCTGGTTCTTGGTGAGGAACTGACCGAGAGCGAAGTGCTCGGAAACACGTGTCTCGCGGTTGCGGGGCGTGACCTCGATGAAGCCCGGCGGGTTGGCATAGGCGGCATCCACCGGCTCCCGGCGCTCGAAGGGCCAGGTCCCGATCCGGTAAGGTCCGATGCGCCCGCGAACCTTCGCCGAGAATGGCGTCAGGACGAACCAGTGCTTCGGTCCGCCAGCTCCCGCGGCGAGATCGAGCGCGTAGATGCCGGGCCGGTGCGCGGCCGCGGGCGCGCCCGCCGGACCGGGCCTCTCCCCCGGAAGGGTGAAGATGGCGCGCAGCTTTCCCGAACGACCCCAGAGCGTCGCCAGCGGCGGGAAGGACGCGGGGTTCGCGGCGAGGCTGCCAAAAAGCAGAAAGAGAAGCCCCGTCGCCAGGAGGAGAGATCGTCTTTGCACGGTCCGAGGAGTGTACGGTTCGAGGACGATTCCGTCAATCGAAGGGCGTTCGTCAGCCAGCTTTCCGATCTCCGGTTTCCGATCTCCGTATGCCGCTATCCGTTGTCAGGGATCATCGGAAACGAAGAAAGGCCGGGAGCCTGGAGCTCCTCCTCAATAAATGATGACCTGGTCCCCGACCTTCGTCATGGACCAGAGCTGCGCGAGATCGGCGTCGGACACCCGGACACACCCGTGCGAAACGCTTCGGCCCAGCTGGTCGGCCGCCAGGGTGCCGTGAAGAGCGTAGCCCCCGCCGAGGTTCAGGCGGTACTTCCCGAGCACCTTGTCGAAACGCCGCTGCGGCACCGTGACGGGCGGGACTACGACGGACTTGCCGGCGCGGATGACCTCGCCGGCCGGAAGCTCCCGAGAGGTTCCGTCGGTCGCGACCTCGATCACCGTCCCGTTGCGGATCATGAGGACCTTGCGTTTCGGCTGGGCGCTCCCCGTCACTCCGACGGCCGACCACACGCCCCCGTCCTTCGCGAGATCTCCGGGGACCGGCTCGCCCGTGGCCGCGTCGACCGCCTGGCCGGGGTCGAGCCGCACGACTTTGCCGCCCTTCTTGCGCGCCTCCTCGACGAAATGCCAGTCGGGAGGCACCCACACCGGGTTCTCCTCCTTCGATCGAATGCGGAATCGGCCGGTGGGCGTCTCGAAGACCGTCGTCTTCCCTTTTTCGATCAGGGTCGTGCCCTTCCCCGTCGACACGATCGCGGAATACACAGTCTTTCCGCCCTGCCGGACCCAGAGCCGGTTCTCCGCCGTCGACACGATGATCGTCTGATGGGTGTCCGCCGCCTCGTCGAGGCGCACCCGCGCCCGCTCGACCTTCGTGCGCAGCGCCGACACCGTTCCGGCACGCTCCCCCGCCGCCGACTTCAGGACATCGAACCGGGGGCCCATCCGTTCCGCGATCATCCGGTCCACGGCGCGCACACGGCCGAGCCGCCGCGCGTCGCGAACATTCTCGAGCTCGGCGATCGCGGAAACGGCGAGCGCGCCGATCGCGATCACGAAGAGTGCCCACGCGCCGAGAAACCCGATCCGGAACTTCACGGTCAAAAGACGTAGACCCGGGTGCGCGGCCCGACGCGCTTCCAGATCGCCGCCAGGTCGGACTCGGGCATTTGAAATGATCCGGGCTTCGGCCCCTTCAGCGGGCTCTCATCCGGCGGCGGCGAGTGGATGACCGCGTCATCCCCCAGGACGATGACGTAGCGGCCGAGACCGCTCTCGAATTCCGGCACCGAATCCGGGGGCTTGAGACCGTTCATCGCATACACCCACGGGGGCGGCGTCCAGTCGGCGTCCTCGAGCTTCTCGCGAATCGAATACGCGCCGGAAAGCGCCGGGAACGTCCATCGGCGCTCGCCGGCCACGATCGTGCGCGCCGGTCCGGGCTCGGCCGGGCCGTCACGGACGGTCTGGTTGCCGTATTGGAATCGAAATCGCTTTTGCGCCGAGTCGAGGACCAGGTAGAAATCCTCGCTCTTGAGGCTCTCCACGTATTGAAGACGCGTGTCGAGCTCCTTTCCGAGGATCTTCTCGTCCTGCTCGAGGTCCGCGAAATCGGCCCGCACCTTCTTGATCTCGAACGGCATCGCGGCGCTCTCCCGGACCGTCACCGCGAATCGCCGCTCGAGTGAGCTCCGGTGCCAGCCGGCGAAAACGGCCAGGAGGGCCGCGGCCCCGAGGGTCGTCGCGATCGTCCGGGGCGAAGGACGCGGCAACTTCCGGGGTCGCCGGAAACTCTTCGTGATCCTGAGAAATCCCGTCTTCCGCGTGAAGATTCCGGACTGCTCGAAGGGGCTCACGCGGCGCGGCGGATCCGTCATCGCGAGAGGCCGATCCGGCGCTGAAACGCGCATGGCAATCCACACCGACACCCGCGGCCCGCCGCCTCGCTCACTCTGGCTCGAATCGTCACTTGGAGCGCACGAAGTCGCGGGCCGGCCCGGTTGCCGGGATGTCCTCGGGAACGCCGAGGTAGAAGCCCTGTCCGAAGGGAATCCCGAGCCGGCGGCACTCCTCGAGATCTTCCGGCGTCTCGATGCCTTCGGCGATGCAGACGGCGTCGATGCGGCGTGCCAGGTTAACGAGCATCTCGACGACGTCCCGCTTGATCGTGTCGGCATGCAGTCCGGTGACGAGCGTGCTCGCGACTTTCAGATAGTTCGGACGAAGCTCGGCGATCGACTGCAGCGAGGCATACCCCGAGCCCGCGTCGTCGATCGCGATGCGGAATCCTTTTTCGCGGAGTGCGGTCAGGGCCTCGCGGAAGACGGGGATATCGCGTATCGCCGAACGTTCCGTGACCTCGATCACGACGGGATGTTTCAGGCGCAGGAGCGGTTCCAGCGTTTCCTTCTTCGTCGTCAGCGCGGTAATCGAATCCGCCTCGACGTTGATGAAGAGCCGGTAGCCCGGATGCGTCTCGTAACGGGCAGCGGCGGATTCGATGCAGAGTTGCTCGAGCTCCCAGATCGCTTCGTGATCTCCCGCGAACTGAAAGAGCAGCTCGGGGCTTTCGAATGCGGTGTCGGACGGGCCTCTCGTCAGCGCCTCGTGGCCGTGCAGCTCCATCGTGTTCAGGTCGAAGATCGGCTGGTAGACGGTACGGATGCGTCGCTTGCGAAGGATGTCCTGGAAGGTCTCGCGAAGCATCGACTGCCGCTCCTCCTCCTTGGTCGTCGCGATCCCGATCGCCTGGCGGAGAGCGCGGTAAACGAGCCGTTCCACCCGCATTTGCGGATTCGGATGAATGACCGAATAGCCGACGAACACGCCGATTCGCTTGTGGATCCGGGAGCCGAACGCTTCATCGAGCGAACCTCGCAGAGATTCTTCGACCTGACGCGCCTTGCGCTGGAGCCTTCCGAGAGCGTCCTCGCCGGGCTCCATGCCCGTGAAGACGTAGAAGTCCGATCCGCCGGCGCGGTTGACGGCGACGAAATCCTCCGCGGCGAACACCGTCCCGAGCATTCGCCGGAGCGCCTTGCCGGTGTGGCGCAGGAGCGCGTCGAACACCTCCCAGCCGTACGTCTCCTCGATGTGGCTGTACTGCTCGACGTCGATGAAAAGTACTCCGAGATCGCGGTTGTCGAGGAGGCGGTCGCGGAGGGCGTCAATGATGATCGGGACCGTCGGCAGCTCCGTGACGCCATCGAAAAGCAGGTTCTTGAATCGGACCTCTTCGTTCTCCGACGGGAGATACGCCGGAGCGGCCTCGCCCCGATCGTCGAGAAGCTTGCGGACCGTCGAGAGCAACTTGCGCCGCGTAAAGGGCTTGGTGATGTAGTCGTCCGCACCGACCTGCATCCCGGTAATCAGGTCTCGGATCTCGCTTTTCACCGTAAGCATCGCGATGGGGATCTGCCGGGTCTCCGGGGCGTTCTTGAGCGTCGTGCAGACTTCCCAGCCCGAGAGCTCCGGCATCATCACGTCGAGCAGGATCAGGTCCGGCCGCACTTCGAGCGCCATGTCCACGCCTTCGCGGCCGTTATGCGCGGTGATCGCCGAGTAACCAGCGGAGGCCAGGATCGTCTGAACGATGAGCAGAATGTCTTCGTCGTCATCGACAATGAGGATCTTTTCAGGCGGCATTGTCGTGGGTTTTCGGGGAAAAGGGTCGGTTCATAGTACCAGCACGGAGTGGATGGTTCTCGGCGCAAGGCGCTCCCGGCCGCTCAGTTCCTCGAGCTCCAGGAAAAACGAGAGACCCACGAGCGTCGTCCCGAGGCGCTCCGCGAGCCGGCACGCGGCCTCGGCGGTGCCTCCCGTCGCCAGAACGTCGTCCGCGATCACCACGCGCTCTCCTTCCGCGCATGCATCGCGGTGAATCTCGAGCGTGTCCCGTCCGTACTCGAGGCCATAGCTCTCCTGGAATCGCTCGCGCGGGAGCTTTCCCGGCTTGCGCAACGGCACGAACCCGACGGAGAGCTCGCGCGCGAGAGCCGCGCCGAAAAGGAAGCCTCGCGCCTCGATTCCCAGGATCTTGTCCGGAGGATGGCCGCGGAACGGTTCGGCCATGGCTTCGATCGCTTCCCGGAATCCGTCCGGGGAGGCAAAGAGCGGCGTGAGGTCGCGGAAGAGGATGCCGGGATTCGGGAAGTCGGGCACGTCCCGGATGAGCCCGCGGAGCCTCGCGGCCGCCGCCGCCCGGGACGTCAGGCGAGGCGGTTCCTCGGCGCTCACCCGGTGATCTCGAAGATCTGAAATCCCTGCGGGGGCAGCTCTTCCTCGACGAGCTCGGCGAGCTTGCCGGCGAGAGGTCCCCGGCGAAGCGCGTCCAGGTACTGCCGGACCGCGCTCTCCTCCCCTTCGACCGCCGTCTCGACCCGGCCGTCCGGAAGATTCCGCACCCACCCGCGGACGCCCGCTTCGCGTGCCGTCTGCTGCGCGAAGGCGCGGAAACCTACACCCTGCACGCGACCGGACACGATCGCTCTTCGGGCCGTCGTTGTCATCCGTTCACCGCTTCATTGCTTTGCTGCTTTGCTGCTGCCCTGATTCACCGGGTCACCGCGGTGCCCGCTGCGCCCGAAGCACCGCTGCGGCCGAACTTCCCGACGAGAGGCACGAAGACGACGACTTCGCCATCCTCCTGCGCGAAGTCCGTCTTCCGGCGGCGAATCACGCGGAGGCGCTGCCGTTCGGGCGGACCGATCGGAACGACGAGCCTGCCTCCGACGGCGAGCTGCGCCAGGAGCGGCTCCGGAACCTCGTCGGTGCCGGCCGTCACGATGATCCGGTCGTACGGCGCCGCGGCTGGATAGCCGTACGTTCCGTCGAACGCCTTCACGGAAACATTCTGACAACCGAGCTTCCGGAGGAGCGCCGAC
>JBBSEW010000096.1:0-7256 GCA_038239305.1 Thermoanaerobaculia bacterium
ACCGCGCACCGGGCACCGTCTCACACCGCGATGATCATCGCGGCTCCGGCGACGTGTGCCCCTCACCCCGCCCTCTCCCGCCGGGAGAGGGGGAATGCGCTCCATCAACGAGCGAGGCTGATTCACCCGCTCGCAACGGGAGGAGTCTCCTGACCGGAGGGAAGGAGGAGCCTCCCGTTGCGGGAGCCGGAGCCAACCACACTCCGCTCGGTCGAGGCCGCATCCGGCCGAGCCGAGCAGCTTAGGGTGTCAAGAACCACCGCGCACCGCGCTTGGTCAAGAGCCTCGCCGGAGATCGCGGCGCAGGCGACGTTAGTAGGGCTCCGCCGCAGCCCCCGGCGACGGCGGGCTCGCGTTTCCGGCCTGATCGAGAGCGCGCACCGTGTAGGTGTAGCGATGGTGCGGTTTCGCGGTCGTGTCGTTGTAGAAGCTGTCGACGACGAGCTCCGGATTCAGCTTCGCCGCCGCTCCGGCTCCCTCGGAGCGGAAGACAGCGTAGCCGGCGAGATCGGGCGCGCCCACCGGATCCCAGACCAGCCGGACGAGCGATGCCTCGGAGAGTGCGTCGAGCCGGGGCGGTGCGGGAGGCGGGAAGACGTCCCGGTAGTCGACGCCCGCCTCATCCGAAGGAGGCCCCTCGATGCGCGGCTTGTCGGGCAGGATCGCGCGGACCGTGTACACGAGCGCCGAGCCGTACGGGGCGGTCGTGTCGACGTACCCCGCGCCGGTGGCGGGCTTCGCGTTGAGAGGCTCGCCGTAATCGTCGTCCGGGAGCGCACGGCGATAGACGAAGTAGCCGCCGATTTTCGGCTCCAGCTGGCCCAGGAGATCTTTCCCGGGCGCCAGCCATTCGACGCAGATCCTTCCTTCCTCGGGCGTGAGGGCCAGAAGCACGGGAGATCCGGGGGGGACTTCGGGTGTCAGGGCGACGATGTTCGACACGGGGCTGTTTTCGCCGCCGCGCCGTATCGAGACGACGGCATAGGCGACCGAGCGAACGGGACCTTTCGTTTTTGCCAGCACCACCGGCAGGGAGTCCTCGAACTCGATCGTGGCGCCTCGCGTCCGGCGCGCGATCTCGCCGACGGCCAGAACCGCGATCCGCTCGGAGTTCCGATAGAAGTTCTCCTCCGCCACCCGGAGGTTGACGGCCACCCGCCGCGCGCCCGCGGCCGGGGCCTCGTCGATTTTCGGGCCGCTCGGAGCGCGCGGCGCGGGACCGGCCCGGGGTGCCGCCGTGAGCGACGCCGGGGGGTTGACGTAGCGGTACACCTCGATCGACGCCAGGTCCGTGAGCGGCTGGCCGTTCAGGAGCCGATCGGGATAGGAAAACGTCAGCACGGAGTCCGCCGCCTCCTGCTCCACTTTGAGGTCCGAAACCGCGCGCGCTCCCCGGGGAAAGGGAGGCTGGGGGTCTCCTTTCTTGCCGCACGCTACGGCGAAGAGAGCGAGAACGGCGACTACCGCGGCAAGAAAGATCGGGTGATCGGATGATCGGGTGATCGGGTGATCGATCAAGGGAATCGGGCGATCGGAAGATCGGAGCGGGAGAATCCCCGTTTCCCGCTTCCCGTTTGCCGTTTCCCGTCTCCCGAATAGCACTCGTCTTCCGTTCCCGGCTCGTCTCACCGAGCCGCCGCCTACAGTACGTAGCGCGACAGGTCCTCGTTTTGGACGAGGTCGGCGAGGGCGTTGCGGACGTCGTCGATCTCGATCCGGATCGACTTCCCGGCGTTCTCGGGGCCGGCGAAGGAGATGTCTTCCAAGAGACGCTCCAGGATCGTGTGCAGGCGTCGCGCGCCGATGTTCTCGAGTGCGCTGTTGACCCGCTCGGCGTCCCGTGCGATCTCGCGGACCGCGTCGTCCGAGAATTGAAGGTCCACTCCTTCCGCCCCCAGGAGCGCCCGATACTGCTTCAGAAGGGCGTTCGCCGGCTCCGAGAGGATCCGGACGAAGTCCTCTTCCGTGAGGGAGTCGAGCTCGACGCGGATCGGGAATCGGCCCTGGAGCTCCGGGATCAGGTCGGACGGCTTCGACACGTGGAACGCGCCGGCCGCGATGAAGAGGACGTGGTCCGTCTTCACGAAACCGTACTTCGTATTCACGGAGGTGCCCTCGACGATCGGAAGGAGGTCGCGCTGCACGCCCTCGCGCGAGACGTCCGGGCCGCGGCCGGATTCCCGCCCGGCGACCTTGTCGATCTCGTCGAGGAAGACGATGCCCGACGATTGGGCGCGCTCGACGGCCTCCCGCGCCACCACGGCGGGATCAACGAGGCGCCCCTCCTCCTCGGCCTGCAGGATCTCGCGCGCCTCGGCAACCGTCGCCTTGCGCCGCTTCTTCTTGCTGCCGAAGAGTCCCGGAAGCATCTCCTTGACATTGATGTCCATCTCTTCAACGCCCTGGTTCGTCACGATCTCGAACGACGGAAAGCTCTTGTCCGCGACCTCGACTTCGACGAGCCGCTCTTCGAGCTTGCCCTCGGACAGCAGCGTCCTCAGTCGGGAGCGCGTCTCCTCCATGTCGCGCTCGGAGAGCGGCGGCATGAGGAGCTCCAGGAGCCGCTGCTCGGTGCGAGCCTTGGCGCGCTCGCGGATCTCCGCGGTCTTCTCCTCGCGGACCATGTGGACGGCAATCTCGGTCAGATCGCGGACGATCGACTCGACATCCCGGCCGACGTATCCGACTTCCGTGAACTTGGACGCTTCGACTTTCAGAAAGGGCGCATCCGCGAGCCGCGCCAGCCGGCGGGCGATTTCCGTCTTACCGACGCCCGTGGGACCGATCATCAGAATGTTCTTGGGCAGGATCTCGCGCGACATTTCGGGATCGAGCTGCTGCCGCCGCCAGCGGTTGCGCAGCGCGACAGCGACCGCCTTCTTCGCATTCTTCTGGCCGATGACGTACTTGTCGAGCTCGACGACGATCTCGCGCGGGGTTCGGGCCGCCGGAGCGACGGTCGGCACGGGCGCGACCGGCGAACCCGCCGCCGCTTCCGCTCCCGCCTGCTCACCCGGCATCATAAAAACCACCGATGCTCCTTCCGGAAGACCGTCATCCGATCGAGATAGTAGTCAGTTTCGGCGGGCCGGTCACAGCTCTTCGAGCGTGACGCGGTCGTTCGTGTAGATGTCGATGGTCCCCGCGATGAGAACGGCCTCGCGGGCAATGTCCGGCGCCGTCATGTCCGGCCGGTGGCGAACGAGCGCCCGGGCCGCCGCAAGCGCATACGGGCCGCCCGAGCCGACGGCGAGGATGCCTTCGTCCGGGGAAATTAGATCGCCCGTGCCGGAGAGGAGCAGCGACGTCGATTTGTCGGCGACGATGAGCAGCGCTTCGAGCTGGCGAAGCATCTTGTCGGTCCGCCAGTCCTTCGCGAGCTCGATTGCAGACCGCTCCAGGTTTCCCCGGTGCTCCTCGAGCTTTGCCTCGAAGCGGGAGAAGAGCGCGAACGCGTCGGCGGACGAGCCGGCGAATCCCGCGATCACGCCGCCGCCTTTCAGCCGCCGGATCTTCGCGGCGGTCTGCTTCATCACAGTCGTGCCGAGCGTCACCTGGCCGTCGGACGCCATCGCCACGCGGTCGTTGTGGCGCACGCACACGACGGTCGTGGAGTGCCACACCTGCTTACTCATCACAGAGGCTCATGGGCAAAGGATACACATACGGCGGGCGCGCTGCGCGGGAAACGGGAAACGGGAAACGGGAAACGGGAAACGAGGAGTTACCGATTCCCCGATTCCGCGATTCCCAAATTGATCACCCGATTCCCCCCGGAGGGAGATCCGTTCTCTCAACGTCCCGGCTGCGCCCGCCTCTGCAGCTCCCGGACCGCGGCTTCGATCACCGCATCCTCTTCCCCGGGCGCAGCCGCGGGACGGTCCGCGACCGCGATGTCCGGCGGCACGCCGCGCCCTTCGTAAGACCGCCCGCCCTCGTCCTGAATCGCCCGCGCCGAGTACCAGAGGGTTGAGCCGTCGGGAAGCGGCGCGATGCTCGCTCCTCCGGACAGCATGCCCGCGGTGTCCTCGCCCACGATCGGTCCGATTCCGTGCCGCCGGAACTTGAGCGCGAGCGCTTCTCCGGAGCTCGCCGTGCCGGAATTGACGAGGAGCGCCACGGGCAGAGGCTTGTACTCGGGGGGGGCGAGGCGGCGGCCGTCGCGGCTCTCGACCCAGTAGTCGCCCGCGCTCCATCGGCCCCGCAGGAACGTCGTGAGGATGTTCGGATCGTAGCCTCCGCTGTTGCCTCGCACGTCCAGGAGGAAGCCCTCGATGTCCTCCCATCCTGCGAGCTCCGGCTTGATGCGCGCGGATTCGGCGCGGTCGGAGAGGAGATCGACCAGCGCGAGCGCCGTCTCCGCCGAGACCCCCCACATGCGCGCATAACCGTATGCCTTCCCGCCGCGGCGCACGATGCGCGCACTTTTCCAGACCAGGGAGTCGCCGGGCGGCTCCGGCGACAGGATGAGCGTGGATGTGCGCACCGCTTCCTCGCCCCGCCGCCACGCGACCTCCATGGAGGCGCGCGGAAATCCCTCGAGCGCGAGAAACATGTCCCGGAATCGCAGCCGGCCGGGGGGAAGCTTCCGGCCGCGAATCGAGACGATCCGGTCGCCGAGCTTCATCCCGGCTCCTTCGGCCGAGCCGCCCGGAAGAAGTCCCTTGACGGCGAAACCCTCGCCTTCCCGGCCGATGCGCAGTCCGGCCGTGCCCCATCCGGTCGCCGGCACCACGCCCGCCGGAAGACGGAACGTGTGGGAGTCGGTGAGGGAGTCGAGCAGCCGGTCGTAGGCTGCATCGCGGTCGCCCCCGGTCCTGGCGCGAGAAAGCTCGGCGGAAGCCCGGGAGACCGCGGCCGTCCAGTCGACGCCCTTCAGCTTCGCGTCCCAGAAGTTCTCGCGAATACGGCGGTCGATCTCCGCGAGCGCCGGGAACCCGGCCGCGGTCTCTTCCGTCTTCGCGACCGCCTGAACCTCCGCCTTCTTGCCCGGGGCGCCGCGTATCTCTGCCGCGGACAGGATGGACAGGGCGGACAGGACGGCCAGCGCGGACAGGAGAGCGAACGGCGCGGAAGCGGAAAGGCGCCTCATGCGCGGGGATGCGCGCGCCGGTACACGTCCTTGAGCCGCGCGGCGTCCAAGTGCGTGTACTTCTGCGTCGTCGAGAGGGAGGCGTGGCCGAGCAGCTCCTGAATCGCCCGCAGGTCCGCGCCGGCCTGGAGCAGATGGGTCGCGAACGTGTGCCGAAGAGCGTGCGGTGAGATTTCCTCCGGCAGCCCGGCCGCGCGCAGCCTGCGCTTGAGCGCCCGCGCCATCGACCGCGTCGTCAGCCGGCCGCCGCGGGCGTTGACGAAGAGCGGCTCCGAGGAATTCTTCGGGATGCGCGCCGGCCGTCCGCGCCTCGCGGCGCGAGCCGGCAGGTACGCGCGCAGCGCCTCTTCCGCTTCCTCGCCGAAAGGGACGATCCGCTCCTTGCGGCCTTTTCCCTGCGCCCTCAGCATCCGCGAGGTGAGATCCACGTCGTCCACGTCGAGCGCCGCCGCCTCGGAGACCCGCAGCCCCGTCGCGTAGAGCAGCTCGAAGAGAGCCCGTTCCCGCTCGGGAAAACCGTCGTCGTCCTCCGACTCGAGCAGGGCGGTCGTATCGGGAAGCGTCAGCGCGCGGGGAAGGCTCTTCGGCGTGCGCGGAGACGGGAGACCTTTTGCCGGATTCCGCTCGAGATATCCCTCACGGCAGCTCCAGCGGAAGAACGAGCGCAGGGTCGAGAGATGCCGCGCGATCGAGCGGTTCGAGAGCCGGGCGCGGTGGAGGGACGCGAGATGCGACCGCACCGCCAGGGTATCGATCTTCGGCAGCGGGGTGCTCGCCGAGGGGCTCTCTCCGAACTCCGACTCCCAGAAGGACGAGAAACGTTCGAGATCCCCGGCGTAAGCCAGCACGGTCCGATCCGAAAAGCGCCGTTCGTCCGCGAGGTAGGAGAGGAAGCCGGCGATCGCGCGGGTGAGGGAGAGCACGATAGAGGAAGTGTAGCGTGGGCCAGGCGCGAGGGCCGTCTTCGGTCGTCAGTCGTCAGTCGTCAGTTGTCAGTCGTCAAAACTCCGGCACTCACGCGCGAGAGACCGTTCGGATTTCTGAATCTCCATCCGAGAACCAGATGGACGACGGATTACCGCTTCCCTTCACTTCTTCTTCCCGAACCCCCTCACATCCTCCTTCACCAACGCCTCGATCTGCTCCTTCGAGAGTTTCTTTCCGAAGGCGGGCATGTCCTCGCCGCCCTTGTCGACGGTTTTGATCAGCTCGGCATCGGACTTGGACGATTGCCATTCCGCGTCCGTGAAGTCGCGAGCCATCATCTTCTTGCCCTTCGGCGTGGACGCCGTTCCATCCTCGCCATGGCACTTCGCGCAGTACTCGACGAACGTCGGCGAGGGATGAGCCGCGTCTTTCGCGAAAAGCGCGACGCCCGTTCCCAGGACGGCGGCGAAGACGAGGGCCGCGGAGAGGCGCGTTCGGTTCATCCCTTCCTCGCTTTCTCGAGATCCCGGAGCACATGCTCCGGCTCCCATGTCTGTCCATAATAAATCGAGGAGAGCTTTCCGTCGGGTCCGACGACGGCGACGCCCTGGCCGTGCACGATCTGTCCGTGATCCGGGTAGTACAGGATGCCGAAGTCTGAAGCGACGGCGGCGACGGCCTTCGGATCGCCCGTCAGGAATTTCCATCGCTTCGGATCGGCGCCTGCCTTCGACGCATACGACGCGAGGACCTTCGGCGTGTCGTGCTCGGGATCGACGGTGACGATGAGAAGTTTGCCGAACCCGCGCTGCGCGAGCATCGCGTCGAGGCGCGAGAACTTCGCCGTCGTCATCGGGCAGGCGGTGGCGATCGGACACCGCGTGTAGAGGAACGTGACGGCCACAGGCTCGCCGCGCAGGGACGAAAGCCGCATGGCGTGGCCCGTCTGATCGGTGAGCTCGAAATCGGGGACCTCCGCTCCCAGCGCTGTGGCGCGGTTGGGGATCGGTGTGACGGCGCCCGGGGACGGCGGCTCCGTCACGACGGCCGGAGCTGCCGGCGTTCCCGGGGCCCGGGCCGGACCCGGCGTGCGGCGGATTCCCTCGATCCAGTAGCGCACGTCCTGGACGACGAGCGTCGCGTCGATCGTGTCGCCGGGAGCGAGCGCCGCCAGGACTTCGGCGGGCCCCTGCGCCGGAAAGAGCATCGTCATCGCCGCCATGAAGCCCGGCACCGC
>JBBSEW010000097.1:0-6993 GCA_038239305.1 Thermoanaerobaculia bacterium
GCTGACGGCTGACGGCTGACAGCAAATTTTCAAGGGAATCTCAGGATTCCTTCATAGGCGTTCTCGATCTCGGCGACGTCCACCCAGGCGCGGCGTCGATGGCTCTCCTCCGCCGCATACAGCACGTCCGACAGGTGCCGCTCGTCCGACCAGGTCTTCGGAAACTCTTTCTCCCCGGCGACCGCCTGCACGAACGCGCGCATCTCCGCGAGATACGTCTGCTCGAAATCGAACGATCCGAGGGAACGCAGACCCGGAGACTTCAGGATCTTCCAGGTGTCGGTCGCGAGCTCGTACCGCCGCAGCTCGTGGGCGGACATGTCGAGGGTGAAGCTGCGGTCCCGGCAGGCGATCCGCCCGATGCGGAACGGCGCGACCTGGTGGATCTCGCTTGCGAGGGTCGCGAGAAGCCCGGACTCGAACTCGAGCGTCAGGAGATACGTGTCGTCGATGTCGGTCCGCCACTCGGACCGGCGCCCGAACACGCCGCTCACGGCGCGAACGGGTCCGAATATCCAGCGCATCCACTCGAGCTCGAAGGGCACCATCTCGCGCGCCGCAGCCACCGGCTTGCGGGTCCCGGCGTAGAACTGGTCGTACTCCTCCCAGGGATGCCAGAACGGCAGGTAGCCGCCGTATTGGTAGTGCACGGTGTTGAGCGCACCGGGTCCGAGAAGCTCGAGCTCGGCGCGCAGCACGCCGAAGAGCGGATAGAACTGCCATGTCGCCGAAGGCCACGAGCGCACGCCGCTCTCCGCTTCCCTCTCCCGGAACCAGGCGGCCGGCGGCACGAGGACGTTGGCCTCGCTGAAAAAAGGCACCCGCGCGGAGTAGCAACGTTCGAAGTATTCGACGTGCTGATCGGGAGGCGTCGAGACGGTGACCGCGTCGACCCCGGCGCTCACGAGGTCCTCGAACCGCTCGACGCAACGGACGCCGAACATCTCCGTGGCCGCGGATCTTCGGTCGGCGCGGATGTCGAGCCCGACGACCTCGTGGCCGAGCGAGCGGAGGTCGCGGACGCGGCGCTTGCCCATCGAACCGAGGCCGATCACGCCGAATCGCATGGGGTCAGATCTCCAATCTCTCAGGTTTCCACGCGGTGGATCCGGCCGTCCCGTTCGTACTCGAGCACGGCGAGCTCCTGCGTGCGGGCCCAGTAACGCTCGCTCAGTCCGGCATTGATTTCGAGGAGCTCGGGCCGCTGTTTCAGGAGAGCGACGATCTCCCCCACTCCGAATGTCTTCCCGTCCGATCCGAGCGCTTCGAACACGGCTCCGAAGAAGCGCAGGTCCTCCGGGTAGTCCAGCGTCATGCGCGCGGTCGGATGCGTGTGCTCCGGCCCGGCAGGCGCAACGGTGGAGGTCGTGCACAGGCCGGTTTTCGTGAAGTAGTACATGAAACCCGTGTCGTTCCGCTCGGTGGTGTGATGCTTCCACACGGTCTCGACAGCGGACCGGCGAAACGCCTTCGATCCGAGACCGAACGGCAACCCGTCCGTCAGGACCACATCGAGAGCGGGCTCGGCCAGGAGCCGCTCGAGCGCGAGATCCATGTAAGCGGTGTCCGCGAAGGGGTCATCGCCATCGACTTCGAGAGCCACGTCGAGCTCGTAGTGCCGCATCGCCCGGCAGAAGCGGTCCACGATATCGTCGCGGCTGCCCCGGAAAACCCGCGCCCCCGCCGCCTCGACGACGGCGACGAGAGCGTTGTCGGACGCGTCCTCCGTCGTGCAGACGACGACCCGATCGGGCTCGAGATGCCTCGAAGCGAAAACCCGCTCGAGAAGGTGCACGATCACAGGCCGGTCTCCCAGCGGGAGAAGAGCCTTCCCGGGCAGCCGCTCCGATGCGAGCCGCACGGGGATGAGGGCGCCGATCTTCGTCATCCGGCGTCGACGCAGCAGGAGAGCTGCGGCGCGTTCGGGTCGAGCCGACCGCAGCGGGACTGCCTGCAGCGGTTGAACGGGCGAAAGACGGGGCGCACGGCGTCGCCCGCGAAGGACTCGTCGACGCGGTCGTCTTCGAGCGCCCGGCGGATCTTGCGCATCCCCTGTCGCACCGCCTCGAGCGTCACGGCCAGCTCCTCATCCCCGTGGGAATAGGTGATCGAGATCCACGGGATCAGAACGCCGTTCGCGATGACCTCCTCGTGAAACGAGGTGTGGAGCTCCGGCCAGAACGTCCCGTCCTCGCGGGTACACAGGATCTGCGGGTTGCAGTCGAACCCGATGATCCGAACGTGACCGCCCACGCCCTCCTCCGCCGCCGCGGCGCGAACTCCCTGCACCAGCCGGCCGCCGAGCTTCCCGATGTGGCTCGTCACGTCGACCCGCTGGCACTCGTCCAAGGTCGCCCGGCACGCGGCGAGCCCGATCGACTCCGAGCTGTGCGTCTGGGAGAGGAGAAACACCCGCCGCCCGCTGTGGCGGATGCCGCCGAGTTCCATGATGTCGCGTCGGCCGGCGAGCAGCGAGAAGGAGAATCCGTTCGCGATCGCCTTCCCGTAACAGGCCAGGTCGGGCATCACGCCGAACCGGTGGTGGGCGCCGCGCAGATCGAAGCGGATGGCGCTGATCATCTCGTCGAAAATCAGGACCGCCCCCTCCTTCTCCGTGAGCGTGCGCAACCCGGAGAGGAAGCCGTCGCGCGGCTCCTCGTTCTTGACGGGCTCGAGGATCACGCCGGCGATCTGGCCGGGGTACTGGTCGAAGAGCGCCTTCAGCCCGGCGAGATCGTTGTAACGGAAACCGAGGCTGAAGCGCGACGTCTCTTCGGGCACTCCCGCATTGACCGGAGTCGTGCCGATGAACCAGTCATGGATGCTGAAGAACGGATGATCGACGCAGTACGCGATGTACTTGCGGCCGGTATAGGCCCGCGCGAGCTTCACGGCGGCGGTCGTCACGTCCGAGCCGTTCTTGCCGAACTTGACCATCTCCGCCACGGGAAACAGGTCGACCAGGTATTCCGCGAGGTCGTGCTCGAGAAGGCTCGGTCGCGTGAAGTTCAACCCGTTCTCCATCTGCCGGCGCACGGCTTCGTTGACGGCGGGATAGGCGTGGCCGAGAGCGATGACGCGGTTGCCCATCGCCCAGTCGAGAAACCGGTTGCCGTCCACGTCCCAGCAATACGCCCCTTTTGCCCGCGCCATCACGCGAGGCGAACGGATGGGGAACTGGTCGTCCCCCTTGCTGTACGTGTGCGAGCCGGCGGGAATCAGGGTGTGCAGGCGTTCGGCGATCGCGTCTCCGCGCGCGAATCCCAAGGACTCCGCCGACCGGCGATCCGGCGCCGTTATGATTTTCTCCTCGGTGGCCACGTTCGATCCTTTCTTCCGGGAGGATGGAGGATGGAGCCGCTCAGACGGCGGCAGGATTGCGCCGTCTCTCGGACGACCCGTTCCGTCGGCGCTCATGCGCCCATCCGAATTCCGAGAATCTTCCAGGGCTGGAGCAGCGGCCCCGAAAACTGAAGGCGCCGGCCGCCCTCGAGCCGGCGCGTGTAGGTCCCCATGCCCCGCTTCTC
Organism: Thermoanaerobaculia bacterium; assembly: GCA_038239305.1. Taxonomy (GTDB): domain Bacteria; phylum Acidobacteriota; class Thermoanaerobaculia; order UBA5066; family Gp7-AA6; genus JALYUA01. The sequence continues at coordinate 3,528 of JBBSEW010000097.1, forward strand.
CGGCTCGGGCAGGTCGATGTCGATCTCGAAGTCGCAGGTGATGAATTCCTGGCAGCCGCGAGCCTCGCAGAACTCGCGCACTCGCTGCAGATCGTAGACGTTGTAGAAAAACGGCCCCCGGCACTCCTCCGGCCAGGTGTAGTCCATGATCTCGACCCGGGCGTCGACCCGGAAATCGGAGAAGAGCGACGTCACAAACAACCAGCCGCGCGTCACCGCGAGGAGCTCCGCGAGCGCCGCCTCGTATCCCGGCAGCACGAGCAGCGTCTGAATCGAAAGCACGATATCGAAGCGGCGGCCGCCGAGGAGGCCCTGAAGGTCGTAGAAGTCCCCCTCGATCAGGTCGACGCCCAGACCCTTCGCGGCGAACTGGGGACGGCCGATCGGAAAGACGACCTCCGCGGCGGCATCCACGCCGGTCCACGTGTACCCGGGGATCCGCTGGCTCACGTGAAAGATGTTCGCTCCGGCGCCGCACGCGACATCGAGCGCATCGCCCCCGGGATTCCGGACGACGGAGCGGATGAAATCCATGAGAGCGACGGTGCTGCGGTAAGGCTCCCGGAACTGGCGCGCGTGGTACTCGGCGTCGGCGGCGGCCGTCGCCTTCACGAACTCGGCTTCCCGTACTCCGAGACGCGTCATGATGTTTCTCCCCTTTCGAGACGGGGTCCCCCGGCGCCGGAGCGGGCGAGCTTCCGGATCTCGTCGATCACTCTCTGCTGGTCCTCTTCCGGCAACCCCACCGAGCACGGCAGGGAGAGGGCCTCGCGATACAGCATTTCGGAAACCGGGCAGTCGGCCGGCGCGTCCGCCCGATGCGCCGGGGACAGGTGGATCGGCTGCCAGAGAGGCCGCGTCTGGATCTCGAGGCCCTCGAGAGCCTTCAGGAGCTCCCGCGAATCGAGGCCGAAACGGGAAGGGTCGATCCGGACCGTGTACATCCAGGAGGTCGAGAACCCGTGGTCGGGAGCGCGCAACGGCGATACGCCCGGCAAATCGGCAAACGCGGCGTCGTAGACCGCCGCGATCCGGCGTTTCACCTCGATGTAGTCGTCGAGCACTTCCATCTGGGCGACGCCGAGAGCGCCGGCCACGTTCGTCAGACGGTAGTTGTAGCCGACCGCTCCGTGCACGTACTCGATGGGATCGTCCTTCGCCTGGGTGGTCAGATACCGGGCGCGATCGGCGGCCGCCGGATCGTCGGTCACGAACATGCCGCCGCCGCCGGTGGTGACGAGCTTGTTGCCGTTGAAGCTGAAACAGGAGCTCCCTCCGAGCAGGCCCGCGGGACGGCCGCGGTACCGGACGCCGAGAGCCTCCGTCGCATCCTCGATCACCGGGAGGCCGAGCTCGGCCGCGATCGCGAGGATCGGATCCATATCCACCGGATGCCCCAGGATGTGGACCGGCAGGATCGCCGCGATTCGCCGTCCGGTGCGGCGGTTCACGATCCGTCCGTTTCGCCTTTCGCAATCCTCGCGGAGGAATGCCACGACGCGCGCCGGATCCATCTGCCAGTCGGACTCTCGCGCGTCGATGAATACCGGCCACGCTCCGACGTAGCGGATCGCGTTCACCGGCGCGATGAACGTGAGCGTCGACACCAGCACTTCGTCGTCGCGCCCCACCCCCGCCAGCATCAGCGCCACGTGAAGCGCCGCGGTCCCGTTGACCGTTGCCACGGCATGGCGCGCGCCGATCGCGGCGGCCACGGCCTTCTCGAACCGGCCGACGAAGTGCCCGACCGAGGACACCCAGCCCGTGTCGAGGCATTCCCGCACGTACTTCCATTCGTTTCCCCGGATCTCGGGGACGCACAGCGGAATGAAGGTCAGGGACGCCTCCCCCGAAAGCGCATTCCGGCTCAGTTTCGGTACTCCGGTTTCGTGAAGTCCGTCAGCACGCCCTCGCGCACGAGGCGGGCGACGTCCGCGATTCCGTCGGGGACCGATTTTTCGGGCGTAAATTTCAGGCGTTCCCGGACCTTGGCGAACGAGACCCGGTAGTCGCGCGGGTCTTCCTTCTTCTGGACGAATTCGACGTTCGCTTCCGGGGCATACGGCCGCAGGAGCGCGACGAGATCGAGCTTCCGATAGTTCTCCTCCGTCGAACCCACGTTGAACACTTCCCGACGCACGTCCTCCGCCGGGGCGCCCAGGACGGCCATCACCGCGCGCGCGGCGTCCGCGACGTGGACGTAGGGGCGCCAGAACTGCTCGCCAAAGACCACGAGCTTTCCCCGGGCGATCATCTCCATCGTGAACTCGTTGACCGTCAGGTCGAAGCGCATCCGGGGCGAGACCCCGTAGATCGTCGCGAACCGGAGCAGGGTCGGAGTGAATCCGTTCGTGTCCGACAGGCCCAGCATGGCTCGCTCGACGGCCACTTTCGTCTCCGCGTAGGTCGAGATCGGAGCGAGCTCGGATGTCTCGTCGACGTACGAGGTCGGGTCCTTCATCTTTCCGTAGTTGCTGCAGGTCGAGGCGAACACGAACCGGGATATCCCCTGCCTCCGCGCCTCCGCGAGAAGGGCGAGGGACGCGTCGAGGTTGACCTCGCGCGCCACCTCCGGGTCCCGCGAGCACGCCGGGTCGCCGACGATCGCCGCCAGATGCACCACGGCGTCGACCCGTTCCAGGGCTCGCTCGACCGCCGATCGATCGCGCACGTCCGCTCGGACGAAATCGAACCGCGGATGGCCCCATACCGGGAGCAGAGAATTTCCTCCGTGGAGCAGCGTGTCCAGGACGCGAACCCCGTGCCCTTCCGCCAGCAGACGCGGCGCGAGAGTGGACCCGATGTACCCGGCCCCGCCGGTGATGAGGACCTTCATCGAATTCTCGCCGTCTCGACGTCGCGCTGCGCCTGGGCGTAGTCGGCCGGTTGCCCGACGTCGAGCCAGTATTCGACGATGGGAAACGTCGCGACCCGCTTGCCTTCCGCCAGGAGCCGCGTGATCAGCTCCGTCATGTCGAACCGCTCGCCGTCCGGGATGTAACGCTGGACCGTCGGCTCGAGGAGGTAGATCCCGGCGTTGACGAAGAAACTGACGGACGGCTTCTCCTTCACGCCGCGAAGCCACATCCCGTCGACCTCCACCACCCCGTATGGCACCTGCACGTCGTACTTGCGGACACAGACGGTGGCGTCCGCTCCGACTTTGCGATGGAACCCGACGAGATCGCCAAAGTTGACGCCGGTCAGGATGTCGCCGTTGATGACGAGCAGCGGTCCCGTCGAATCGTCGACGAGCCGCAGCCCGCCGCATGTTCCCAGAGGCCGCTCTTCCGGTACGTACCGGATCTTGACTCCCATCGCCTTGCCGTCGCCGAAGTGATTCGAGATCTGGTCGGCGAGGTGATGCGTGGTCACGTTGACCTGGGAGATGCCGGCGTCCCGCAGCCTCGCGATGGTCCGCTCGAGCAGCGGTCGGTCGCCCACGGGCAGCATCGGCTTCGGCACC
>JBBSEW010000098.1:0-6403 GCA_038239305.1 Thermoanaerobaculia bacterium
AGGAGGCGATGCGGCAGGTGCCCGCCGTGTTCCGCCGATACATCGAGAACGTCGTGGTGATCGTCGAGGAAGAGCCGGCGGTCGAGGACTACGAAGAGACCGATACACCCGACGATGAGGAGCTCTTCGGCATCTTCCGGGGCATCGACGTTTTCGACCGCCAGGCGGCGGTTTCGCACCTGCCCGGCCAGATTGCGATCTTCCGCGGGCCGATCCTCCGCATGTGCCGCACGAAGCGCGAGGCGGTGCGCGAGATCCGCGACACCGTCGTGCACGAGATCGGGCATCTGCTCGGGTTGTCCGATGAGGAGATGCCGTATTGAGCGTTAAGCGTTAGGGGTTAGGGGTTAGGGGTTAGGGGGTTGTGCGGAGGACGGAGGGGCGGAGGGCGTAGGGCGCGCGCAAGCTCCCTCCCTCTCCCCGCGCCCGGGAAGAGGGTTGGGGTGAGGGGTCGGGCCTTGTTTACTTCGAGGTTCCCGCCTTCCGGACCTCCGCCCACCGCGCGAGCGTCTTCTCGAGCGACTCCGACAGCTCCTTCCATGCCGCCTCGGCCTGTGTCGTCGGAGCGGTGTCGGAACTCTCGACGATGGCGTACAGGCCGGCGAGCTTTCCGTTCAACCCGGCGAGGTCGTCAGGATGCGCTCCCCGTCGTCCGGCGCCCGTCCCTTCGAGCGACGCGAGGTCGGCTTCGTAGGTCGCGGGCGTTCCCTTCCGGCCTCCCGCGCCCGCGGCCTTCTGCGCCGCCCGGGCCGCCCGGACTTCCGTCAACGCCGCGAAGTCGCGGGACAGGGCTTCCGAGATCGCGGTCGCGAGGCGGAAGCGCGCGGCGAGGGCTTCCGGGGGCGTCTTCACACGCGGGTCCATGCGCACCGTCAGGGGCGCCGAGACCGTCCGCCCCGCCGCCGTCAGCGAGACAGTGTACGTGCCCGCCAGGACAGCGGGCCCGAGAGGATGCCTTGGGGTGTCGGCAGGGACCGCCGAGATCGGGTACTCATGCTCGAGGACGTCCGGAGGCGGGAAGTGGAGGTCCCAGACAAATCGGTGCAGGCCGGGCCCGGCGGAGAGGACCGTCTGCCGCCGGAGCCAGTACGTCGGAACGTTCAGCTCCGGGTCGACGGGTTCCGGCTTGTCCGCACTGGAAAACTTCCGGACGACCTTTCCGCTCCCGTCCAGGATCTCGAGCACCACCGGTTGTGACGCGCCAGACTTCAACACGTAGTTCACGATGGCGCCGTCGGGAGGGTTCTGGCCGGCGGGCTCCTCGGGAGGCAGCGGCGTGTCGGGCCACTGGCTCCGCCGGACACGCGTCGCGACCTGCGGCCGGAAGAGGTGCACGTCAGCGGCCGGGGCCTGCGAGGCCATTTGCCGCAGCGGCGTGATGTCGTCCAGGATCCAGAACGAGCGCCCGTGCGTGCCGACGACGAGATCGTCCCCGTGGACGACCAGGTCGCGGACGGACGTTGCCGGAAGGTTGCTCCGGATCGACTGCCACTCGTCTCCATCGTCGAACGACACATAGACGCCACGCTCGGTCGCCGCAAAGAGAAGGCCGCGGCGCTCCGGGTCCTCCCGCACCGCGTTCACGACTTCGTTTCCCGGAATACCCTTCACGATCTCCTGCCAGCTCGCCCCGCCGTCGCGCGTGCGATAGATGTGCGGGCGCAGGTCGTCGAGACGGAAGCGGTTCACGGCCGCGTAGGCAACCGCGGGATCCGTGTGCGACGCCTCCATCAGGGACACTTTGCTCCAGGGCGTGAGCGCCTTCGGAGTGACGTCCTTCCAGGTCTTCCCTCCGTCCGCGGTGACGTGCATCAGCCCGTCGTCCGTCCCGACCCAGATCCGTCCCGCCTCTTTCGGCGAGGGCGCGATCGTGTAGATGACCCCGCGGTGCTTCCCCTTTTCCGGGTCCGCCGGCGCGAAGACGCCGACGCTCTCGGGCATCGCCCAGTCCGCGCGGGTCAGGTCGGGGGAGAGCACGCTCCAGCTGTTGCCGCCGTCCCGCGTCGCGAAGAGGACGTTTGATCCGAGGTAGAGGGTGTGCGGGTCGAGCGGGGAAAAGAGCACCGGCATCGTGCGGACGAACCGGTATTTCCCGCGGATCGGCGCGGGCGAGATGTCCGCGGTGTCTCCGGTGCGCCGATCGTGTCGGCTGATCTTGCCGCCGTAGATGATGTTCGGGTCGAGAGGATCGGGAGCGACGTACCCGTACTCCTCGACCCCGACCGGGTGCCAGTTCCCGAAGTGAATCGAGCCGTCGTCGCTCCGGCTGGCGACTCCGGCGGACCCGCTTTCCTGCTGCCCTCCGTAGACCCGGTAGGGAAACTGGTTGTCCGTAATCACGTGGTAAAACTGCGCCGTCGGCTGGTTGTACCAGGAGCTCCACGTCTTTCCGCCATTGACGGAGATCGTCGCGCCCTGATCCGCCGCGAGAAACAGGATCTCCGGATGGTCCGGGTTGATCCAGATCGTGTGGTAATCGTCGCCTCCCGGGGCTCCCTTGATCGCGGTGAACGTGCGGCCGCCGTCCGTCGAACGGTACGTGGAGGTGTTCGCCGCGTAGATCACGTCGGGATTCTTCGGATCGACTTTCACCTCCGCGAAGTCTCCGCCGCGGCCCCAGATCCGGTTCTCGGAATTCACCCGCCGCCAAGTGGCGCCCGCGTCGTCGGAGCGATACGTTCCTCCGTGCGCCGCGTCCGCGTCGACCTGCGCGTACAGGCGGGAGGGGTCGGACGGCGCGACGGCGATGCCGATGCGGCCGAGACCTTCCGCGATCGTCGGGAGGCCCGACGTCAGCGGCTTCCACGTGGTCCCTCCGTCGGTCGACTTGTACAGTCCGCTGCCCGGCGCCTGGAAGGACGCGCCGACTTCCCAGGGCGCCTGCCGTGCGGCCCACAGGTCCGCGTAGAGGATCTGCGGGTTCTTCGGATCGAACGCGAGCCCGATCGCGCCGGTGTTCTCGTCCCGGTAGAGCACCTTCTCCCAGTTCTGCCCGCCGTCGGTCGAGCGAAACACCCCGCGCTCGGAGTTGGGCCCGTACGGGTGGCCGAGCACCGCCGCGAAGACGCGGTCGGGATTGCCGGGATCGACGACGAGCGCCCCGATCTGCTGCCCGTCGCGCAGGCCAAGGTGCCGCCAGCTCTTTCCGCCGTCGATCGTTTTGTAGATGCCATCCCCGGTCGAGAGATCGGGGCGCTGTAGCCCTTCGCCGCTCCCGACATAGATGACGTCCGGGTTCGAAGGCGCGAGCGCGATCGCGCCGACGGACTGCGTCGGCTGATCGTCGAAGAGAGAGACCCACGTCCTGCCCGCGTCGGTCGTTTTCCAGACCCCGCCGTTGTTCACTCCCATGAAGAAGACGTTCGGCTGGGACGGAATGCCCGCGGCACCGACCGTCCGGCCGCCGCGGAACGGTCCGATGCAGCGCCATCGCATCTCCGAGAAGAGGGCCGGATCGAGAGGCGACGCCAGGGAGAGTGTCGATAGCGAAAGACCCAGAACGGCGAGAGCGATCCCGAGCCAACGGCGAACCTGCATGTGTCCCCCTGTACGACGGCAGTCTAGCGAAACGGAAGGAATCGTCCGCACGCCGCTCGGGCGGACGGCAAACCCGGCGTCTCAGCGCAGCGCTGGCGTCCTCTCGAGCGCGGGGCGGTCCCACCGCCCGTTCTCCGCGGCGGCGCCGTAGGATGACCGGCAAAATGAAAGAAGGTCCTCTTCGGGATCGGTCGCCGTTCGGATCGCGTCATAGGGAAGCAGGAACTCCCCGAGCGTCATGTCGTAGCGTGCAGCGGCCGGGGTGACGCTCCTCTCCTTGAATCCGGCCGGCTCGGGCGCGGCATAAGAGTAGAAGACGGGCTCCTCACAGCCGGGCCCTCCCGGCCAGAACCCGACGCTCGACACCTCATGGGAGTACGCCTCGCGGGTCACGGCGTCCGCGTTCTCCCTCACGGGCGCTGCGCGGCCCGAAAACCTCGTGACGCACATGTCGAAGCTTCCCCAGAAAAAATGCACCGGGCTGCTCTTGCCGACGAACTCCGCACGGAATTTCTGAAACGCACGATCGGTGCTCAGGAGGATGCCGTGAAAGTTCTCGACGGCCCGGTGATCGTAGGAGGCGTGCGCCTCGTCTTCTTCGAACCGCACGGGATCGGGGATCTCGACCGGCATCGTCCAGATCGGGACGGAAATATCGAGGGAGGCCAGCGTCGCGACGACGTCCGCGTAGAAATGGGCGACCGAGCGGGGAGCGAGGGCGATCTCTCTCCTCTCGCGGCTGGAGGTCGTGATCACGAGCCGGTGTTCCACGAAATCAAAGGCCATCTCGAAGCTTCGGGAGCCGTCGGGAATCGATCCGGTCGAGAGCCCTCGCGGCGTGACCAGGAAGGCGATGTTCCACCAGTGGTTCACGAGCGGCGTGCGTGCGAGCTTGATCTTGCCCGGGATCTGGGCCCACCGGTGCAGGGTCTCGTACGTGTCGCGCCAGGAGGCGAGCGGAAGGGAAGGCCAGGGATTCATGGCTGTCAGCTATCAGCTCTCAGTTCTGAGTTCAGGCACCGAAGAGGGAGCTCAATCGGGGCCATTCGCTCGTTTCAAACCGTCAAAGGAAAGGGCGCCGAAGCGCCCTCTCTTTCCGATCGTGAACGCCGGACGCCCGACGCGCAACCTTGCTCACATCGCGGCAGGAAGCCGGAGCGTCTGCTCGAGGGTGAACGCGGTCGGGCGTCCGGCCTCGATCGAGAAATCGAGATCACCTCCGAGCGCGGCGACGCCGGTTCCGGCGGCCGCGCCGGCCGCGGCGCCTTCGAGAGTTCCCTTCGTGTTGCCGCCGAAGACCTGTCCCAGGATCGCTCCGACGGCCGCGCCGCCCGCGATGTATCCCGCGTTGCGCTTCGTGTGCGTATCGCCCGTTCGCTGATAGGCCGAAGTCGAGATCGCGATCGTGCGGCCGTTGACGTCGAGGTCTGTCAGGCGGAACCGAAGCTCTGCCGGCCGCGCGAGCTTGCCGGAATCCACGACGTGCTCGACTCTTCCATGCACGCGAGAGCCCGAGGGGGCCACGACGACGTCGTCGTCGGCGAGGACGTCGTCGAGCAGTTCGCCGGAATACTCCTCGCCCTCGCGCGCGGTGGCGGTCGAAATCGTCTTGTCGAACTCGACACGAAGGATCGTCCCCGCCGGGACCTCGTGCTCGCGTCGTCCCGCCGGGCGGCCACTCGCGACAGACGATCCCGCCTTTGCGCTCGTGCGCGCGTCAGGACGGACGACGGCCGTGTCGGCCGCCGGAGTCGAAACGCTCCGGCGGCGCACCGCGTTGCGCTGCGAGGCTTCGACGGGGTCGACCGTCACCACGGTGGTCGTAGTCGTCGTGGTCGTGATCTGGCGCGCCCCGTCGGGAAGCGGCGTCGTGTTTCCGGGCGTCAAGCCTGCGCCTGCGCCCGGAGTCTCCGTCGCTCCGGCCGTCGCGGAAACGGTGTCCGCGCGCTTCTGGCAACCCGAAGCGATCACCACGGCGAGCGTGGCAGCTGCAAGCGTGAGCGGAATGTGGATGCGTCTGGAAAGCATGGTGTCCTCCTCGAACGTTGATGAAAGAAAAAGGCGCGGCCGTGAAGCGCGCGCCTGGCTCACTCGACCGTGGCGGTCGTTACCGCCGGGGTCCGCGCGGGCCACGGGGACCGCGATCGTCGCCGCGGGGGCCCCTATCGTCGCGCGGGCCACGGTCGTCGCCGCGGTCGTCCTCACCGCCGCCGGCCGGGGCCAGCGCCATCTCCGCCTCGAGCTCTTCCTTGGAGAGGGCCTGCTTGCGGGAGAGCTTGATCTTGCCCATCGGATCGACGGCGATGATCTTGACGGTGACCTCGTCGCCTTCCTTGACCACGTCGGTCGTCTGGCGGACGCGGTATGGCGCGAGCTCCGAGATATGCACCAGGCCGTCCTGGCCCGGAAGGATCTCGACGAAGGCTCCGTACGGCTCGACCCGGCGCACTTTTCCTTTGTACACCTTGCCGATCTCCGGCTCCTGCGTGAGGCTCTCGATGATCTCGATCGCGCGCAGCGCCGCGGCCTCGTCCGAGGAGGCGATCGAGACCTTGCCCGAGTCCTCGACGTCGATCTTGCAGCCCGTCGACTCGATGATTGAGCGGATCGTCTTGCCGCCGCTGCCGATCACGTCGCGGATGCGGTCGCGCGGAATCTGCATAGTGAAGATGCGGGGCGCGAACGGAGAGATGTTCGTTCTCGGCTTATCGAGAGCGGCCGTCATCTTCTCAAGGATGTGAAGCCGGCCGGCGCGGGCCTGCGCGAGCGCGCGCTCTAAGATCACCCGCGGGAGCCCCTTGATCTTGATGTCCATCTGGAGGGCGGTGATGCCCTCGCGCGATCCGGCGACCTTGAAGTCCATGTC
>JBBSEW010000099.1:0-6143 GCA_038239305.1 Thermoanaerobaculia bacterium
ACTTCAGCTGCGGCGAGGGGGGCGCGCTGCTGATCAACGACGAAAGGCTCGTCGCGCGCGCGGAGATCCTGCGCGAGAAAGGAACGGATCGCAAACGTTTCTTCCGCGGCGAGGTCGACAAGTACACGTGGGTCGACATCGGATCGAGCTACGTTGCCTCCGACCTTCTTGCCGCCTACCTCCTCGCTCAACTCGAACAGAAGGAGAAGGTGCTCGCGGCCCGTGGCCGGATCTGTCAACGATACGCGGAAGAGCTCGGGCCGTGGGCCGCGAAGCGCGGCGTCGGATTGCCTTTCGTTCCCGCGGATTGCGTCTCGAGCCACCACATGTTCTACGTAGTCCTTCCGACCGCGGAGGCCCGGGCGCGCCTCATCGCGCATCTCGCCGAACGATCGATTCTCGCCGTGTTTCATTACCTCCCGCTGCACCTCTCCGCAATGGGACGGAAGTTCGGCGGGCGCGCCGGCGATTGTCCCGTAACCGAATCGGTCAGTGATCGGCTCGTCCGGCTTCCGCTGTACACGTCCATGAGCTCCGAGGAGCAGGGCCGGGTGATCGACGCCGTCCTCTCGTTCGGGTGAGCCCCGGTGGAATCCGCCTGACAGACTCCGACGCCCCTCCGAACCTTCTCGTATTCGAGGAGGCGCCCGAGACCGCCGCGGACTTCGACATCTCCGATCCGGAGCTGCTCCGGATGCTGGAGGTCAGTCAGCGGACTCACTTCTGGTTCGGAGCCAGAAACCGCCAGATCCTGAACTTTCTTCGCAGCGACGGAATCACACCTCCGGCGCGCGTGCTCGAGGTCGGCTGCGGGAGCGGGACAGTGCTGTCCGCGCTCGCCGGTGCGGGCTACGAGGCGACCGGCCTCGAGTTGCATCGCGAGCTCGCCGCTCGTGCCGCCGCCGCGGTTCCGTCCGCCCGGATCTTCTCCGCGAACGTCTTCTCGCCGCCCGATGAGCTCCTTCAGACGGCGCCGTTCCAGGCGATCGGATTCTTCGACGTGCTCGAGCACCTCGAATTCCCCGAGCGCGTCCTCAGCGCCTGCGCCCGGCTCCTGGTCCCCGGAGGACGTCTGGTCGGAACACTCCCGGCTCTGAACGCGCTCTGGTCCGACTACGACCTCCACGCCGGGCATCGGCTGCGGTACGACCGGCGCGCCCTCAGGGAGCTCTTCGAAAAGGCGCGGCTGCCGGGAGAACGCGCGGCCTACTTCTTCCAGGTGCTCCTGCCCGGGATGCTCATCCGCCGGGCGATCATCGGGAGCCGGGGCAAAAGTGAAGAGGGCGCGCGCCGTGCCGCGCAACACAGCGCCCTCGATCGGCCCCCCGCCCCCGTGAACGCGCTCTTCTCGATTGCGTGCTCGGCCGAGCGCGCCGTTCGTCGGCTCCTTCCCCTCGATTTGGTCCCGGGAACCTCGCTCTGGTTTTCCGCGCGCGTGGACGATCCGGGACGATTTACCGGGGAGCCCCCACCCAGATCACGTACCGGTGATAGACCGTGAATTCCTCTTCGGAAGCCAGCCGGAAACGCCGCTCGAGAGCTCTTCGAAGCTCGCCCGCGGTTCGGGGGTTTCGACCACGATCGAGCCTCCAGAGCCACCGGGACGTGGATCGGTCGTCATCGCGGAGCGCGTCCAGGAAGACGAGACTCCGGTGGGCCACGCGCCCGAGCTCCGAGACGGCGCGCTCGAGCTGCTCGTCATCGAGGTGATGCGCGACCGCCACGCAGAGGACGGTGTCGAAGGCTCCGTCTCGGAACGGAAGCAAGGTCGCGTCCGCCGCCACCGGACGGGAGTCCGGACGCCGCCGGCGCAGGGCGATCAGCGGGCGAGGATCGAAATCGACGAAAACCGGATCGACCCCCAGGCGGGCCGCAAACCCGCCGTCCGCGCTTCCGACGTCGAGGACTCGCGCGATAGGCCCGATTCCGGCAAGGGCGCCTCGGAGACGCGCGGCGACCTTCGCCTGCCCGGCGAGATTCTGAATCGCGTCGTAAAAAAGAGGGCGGGAGACTAACGCCGCGGCCCAGCGCTCGAGCCTTCCTCCGCTCAATGTGACTCTTCCGTGTGCGCTGGCTCAGTCCCGCCTCGCCGCCCGGCGTCCGAAACGGCGCGCGATCTCCCCTGTTCCTTTCTTGGCCGCAGGACGCGGACGCCGGGAGCCTGCTCGACCGCGTCGAACCTCCGATCACACCACTCAGAGAGCGCCCGTCCGTACCCGTCGCCAAAGGGACGCATGCCGAACTCCGCGAGCGAGCGGTCGAATACGACCACGGCGTCGGGAGGGGCTCGCTCGAATCTGCGCACCATCGCCTGTTCCATGCGCGTGTCGAGCCATCCGGGCATCAGGTTGACGAGAGGAGAGACGACCCGGACGCCGAAGAGCACGTCAACCGCGTTCGACTCGGGAATCGGAACGATCCTCTCTCCCGGAGCGAGAGAGCGGGAGAGTGCTTCGAGAATCCTCGCCTGCGAGGAGCTCACGAATACGGTGCCCTGCCGCGTCGCGACGGCCTGACGGTCTGGAAACCCGAGGCTCCGGATTCCTTCGAGAGCCGGAGAAATGGCGGCGAACAGGAGCGCGGCCGCCATCAGCCGGCGAGCCACGAGCCGGCCCCGCGGGTCGGGAACGAGCAGCTCCGGAAGCAGGAAGGAGAGGAAAACTACCCACGTCAGGCTCGCTGCCGCACGACCGGGCCCGTTGTACGCGAGTGTCGTCTGTGGCGAGAAGACCGTGCGAAGACCGGCCAGCGCCGCGAACGTGCCGAGCCCGATGAGGAACGTCCGGGCGGGAAGCGTCCGCCGAAAAAAAGCGATGATGGCGACCGCCGCGGAAACGAGGACCGACAGGCACACGGGCGACGGGGTCACTGCCGGGTCCGCGCTGTCCACAATCCAGGCGAGACCGGCCAGGGTCACCATCGTCGCGAGCGGAATCCAGGCTCGTCGCGTGTGGTGACGGACGGCCACCATCGCGATCGTCAGGATCAGCCCGCATTCGAGCATCATGCGAATCGCCGAGGAAGCGATCGCTCGAGGCCAGCCAGGCGACTGCATGCCGGAAACGGATCGGAAGAGCCGGTCGAAATCGCCGGGCGGCCTGAGGGCCAGAGGCCACAGGTGACTGTCCCGGGAAAGCGAATCGAAGGACGCCAGCGGCCATGCGAGCGCGAAGGAAAGCGCTATCGCGACCGCGGCGCCCGCGGCGGCGAGCGAGCCCCAGCGAACGGCGCGTCTATGGTCTGTTACGAGCGGGGCCATGATCCCGACAAGCGCCGCGACTCCGATCTCCTGTTTGCATGCGAACGCGATACCGGCGAAGAGTCCGGCGCAAAAAGCCCTGCCGGTCATCCTCGATTTGCCCCCCCGCAGGAAGAGCAGCGCACCGAGGGAGAACAGCGTGGCGTGCACGGCGCCCGGGTAGTACGGATAAACCAGGCGGCCGTCTCCGGGCACAAACAGGGAAATGGCCATGAAGAGGGTGGCCAGGGCAACCCGCTCCAGTACGCCGAGGAGACCCCGCGCCGCGAGAAGGAGAAGGGCCCCGACGAGCACGGCGGGGATCCAGTTCGCGACCATCCAGTAGTGCGCGTTCGCCCCGAAGACCCGGGCTCCGAGAGCGAGCGCCTCGATCGACAGAGGGGTATAGGAGAGAAAAATGTCGCGGTACAGGGCCTCTCCGCGGGCGACCCGGTGAACCGCAGACCAGGAGAACCCGGGATCCCCGAAAGGATTGACCCAGCGCCCTCCCGCCCGGATTCCAACGGCGGTCGTCGCGACGAGAAAGAAGCCGACGAGCAGGATGTCCGCTGCCGTGGCCCCGCGCCGTCGCGCTTGCTGCACAGCGCGGGCGTGAGCGTCAACCGGTCCGCCGGTGGAAGCGAACGCGGCCCCGCCGGGGAGCTCTTCGGAGCCCGAAGATCCATCCAGTCGTTTCAAGGGTGTTTCGGATTGTAAGGGAGGCTCCCGGCCCGGAGGCGTCGCGCCCGCAGCGAGTCCTCCGGGAACGACCGAAGGACGGTCCGCCTCACGCACAGACCGTCGCTCTGACTCGGTCTCTCGACAACCTCCGGATCTCCCAGAGCAGCCAGAACGCACAGGCCCACCACGGGCCGGACCAGTCCGGCAGATGAGAAAACCGCTCCTGAAAGTGCAGCCCGTCCGGCGAGCCGATGAGAAACAGCGTCACGACGATCGTGTACACGAAGAACCCGGCCCCTCCCCCGCAGAGTGCGCCGAGCGCGATCGGCCAGACGAAGTAGTACTGGGCGATCCCCGGGATGAAGAGAAGCGTCACCAGAAAGAGGAGCAGCGCCGCGCGGTCGAGAGGGACACGCCGGAGAAGCCACACCGTCATGAGGAGCGCCGCCGCGAAAACCAGGGTCAGGGCGCGCTCGGAGACAGAGGGAAGAAACGCGCGGATGCCGTACGACTCGCTCAGACTCCGATAACCGAAGACCGAAGCGCGGATGCCCTTCCACGACGAGGCGAACGGCAGAAAGGAAACCGCGAAGATCAGGTACGGGAGGAGGGTGAGAAGAACCGGGCGAGCCCGGCGCGCGCGCGTCACGAAGAGGAGCGGGTGGAACCACGCGATGTGCTTGGCGAGAAGCGAGAGAGACAGCCACGCCGAGACGGCTTCCGGGCGGTCCTCAAATTTTCGATCCGCCCCCGCGATGACGGCCAGCACGAGGAAGAGGATCGCGAGGCCCTCGAACTGCAGATGGAAGGAGGACACCAGCACCGACACCGGGTTCAGAAAGAAGAGAACGGCGGCGCCCCATCCCGCCCGGCGCAAGAGGACGGCGGCCGTTGCAGCGTCCACCGCGAGAAGAAAAGCGCCGAGGACGATCCGAAGCGGGCTGCCGATCGCCTTCGCGACGATCGCCAGTCCGTAGAGCACGAACGCGAAGAGCGGCGAATAGTTGAATCGGGTCACTCCGTTGTAGAGCCCGCCCGTTCCGGCGCGGACCGTGTCCTCGAACGCGAGGGTGTCCGGGTTCCCGGGTGAGAGCGCGAGGACCACGATCCGGAGGACGAGCCCGAGCGCCACGGCAATCCAGAAGACGATCGGGACCCGCGGACGCGTCTCCGTCACGTGACGAGGGACGGGCGGGAGGTCCAGCGGCGCCACGAGCCGCTCTCGCGGATCTCGTCGATCGATTCAAACGCGCGGGTGAGCTCCGCGTCCTCGGTGTAGAAGTGCGGTGAGATACGGATTCCGACGCCGGGCCGGAAATCGACGACCACGTCGCGCGCGTTCAGCTCGCGCGAAATTTCCAGGGCATTGTCGAAGTCGATCGCCACGGTGCCGCCCCGCCGCGCGGGATCTCGGGGCGTTTCAGACCGGAACCCGCGCGCATCGGAGAGCTCAAGCAGTTTCGAGGTCTGGCGCAGGGACTTTTCGCGGACCGGCCCGGCGCCTGCGGCACGCAGCAGGCGGGGACCCTCCCGGCCCGCGTACAGCGCCGGGATCGAAGGCGTGCCCAGAAGAAATCGGAACGCGTCGTCGCGCTGACGGATCGGAGGAGGCTCGAAATCGAATGGCGCGGGATGCGCCATCCATCCCGTCAGGGCGGGATGGAGCCGCGGACGCAGCTCCGGGGAAACGTACAGGAACGCCCCGCCCGGCCCGCCGCACAGCCACTTGAGGACTCCGCCGACCAAGGCGTCCACGCCGAGCGCGTCGACCGAGACCGGCAGCGTTCCGGCGGATTGATACGCGTCGACTGCGAGCAGGGCGCCGACCCGGCGGCATTTCTCCGCGATCGCGGTCATGTCGAGCACGAAGGCGCTCTTGAACAGGACGTGCGACACGGCGACCAGAGCCGTCCGGTCGTCGATCGCCGCGGCGATTCGCTCTTCGTCCGCGGTCAGGCCGTCGCCGCGCGGAGAGGCCACCGTGACGATCTCGGCGCCGAGCCTCGTCGCGAGCGACTCGTAGACGTAACGCACGGAGGGGAACTCGCCGTCGATGACGACGATGCGATTGCGGGGACCGTCGTACCGGAGAGAGGAGAGGAGCACGGCCGACGCCGAGGTGACGTTCGGAAGCATCGAAACGCTTCCGGCCGGCGCGCCCAGAAGAGGCGCGATCTCGTCGCCCAGCATCGCCGAAAGGTCCCACCATCCCTCTCCCCACGCG
>JBBSEW010000100.1:0-6142 GCA_038239305.1 Thermoanaerobaculia bacterium
GGAGCCTCTCGGGGCGGGAGCCGTAGCGAACGAAGGGAGCAGGCGAGCGGTCGAGCCGACAGGCGAGCCGCTCGCCGGTGCCTTCGCCGCGCACGGCGAAGGCAGCTCCCACAGTGAGCGAAGGCGACGGACTCAGAAGGGCCACCATTTGGCCGGGATGTTCTTCGCGATGTCGTTGTAGAGCACGACCGTCATCAGAGCGAGGATCATCAGGAACCCGAGCTGGAGGATCCGTTCCTTCACCCGCAGCGAGAAGTCGCGGCGGACCAGCCCTTCGATCGTCAGAAGGAAGAGATGCCCGCCGTCGAGCACGGGGATCGGCAGCAGGTTGAAGATCCCGAGCTGGAGCGACACGGCGGCCATCAGCGCGACGAGCGGAACGGCGCCGGTTCGCGCGGCGTCGCCGGAGAACTTCGCGATGTCGAGCGGGCCGGACATCGTCTTCATGCTCGCCCGGCCGCGGAAGAGGCGACCGAGGACCGAGAACGTCGTGCGCGTGTCCGTCCCGATGCGGCGCCACGCCTCGACGACCGCCTGCTGCAGCGGGAACCGCTCGAGAACCTCAGGCAGATTCGCGCCGACCTGAACGCCGACCTTCCAGCTGTCCCCTTCCTTGCGCGGGGCGACGGACACCACGCCCGGCTTCCCGTCGCGGTGAAACGCGATCGGGAAGGGCCCGGGCGCGGACGCCGAAACGGCGGAGACGAACTTCTCGAAGATTTCCTCGGGCGCGCCGCGGATCGGGCGGCCGCCGATCGAGTCGATGACGTCGCCCGGCTTCAACCCGCCCTTCGCGGCGGGAGACCCGGAGACGACGACCGCGACCCGCGGCTGAACGTTTCGGCCGGCGTCGGGCAGGAGGCCCACGTCGCCGAGATCGTGAGAGCCGACCGCGCGAGGCACGACCGTCAGGAACACGCCGGACCCGTTGCGGTCCACTTCCACGTCGAGCTTCTCGCGGGCATTCATGAGGAAGGCGTACTGCGCGTCCCGCCAGCGGGGAGTCTCGCGCCCGGCGATCGAGACGATGCGGTCACCGGGGCGGAACCCCGCCGCGGCGCCGGCCGACTTGTCCTCGACGATCTTCACGACCGCCGGCTGCAGCTCGTACGCGGGCACGCGCACACCGAGCGCAAAGACGGCCGTGTGGAGCACGAGCGCGAGCACGAAGTTCATGAGCGGACCCGCGAGCAGGATCAGCCCCCGCTGCCACCGCTTCCCGACGGGGGGAGCCTCGGTCGACGAGCCCTCGGCCAGAGTCGATTCGTCGGGCCCGAGTCCGACGACGCGGACGTAGCCTCCGAGAGGAATCGCCGAAACACGATAGTCCGTGCCGCGGCGCTTGAATCCGAAGAGCCGCTTTCCGAATCCGATCGAAAACACCTCGACGGGAAAGCGAAAGAACTTGGCGACGGCGAAGTGCCCGAACTCGTGCACGACGACGAGCACCGAGAGGACGACGATCAATGCCAGTGTGTTCCCGACGATGGTCAAGCGACTGCTCCGTTTCTCGTTTTCCTAGTTGGCCACCGCGGCGCGGGACAACCGGTGGATGATCTCCGAGGCCCGGCGGCGCGCCATTCCGTCTATCTCCTCCGCTTCGTCGAGGGTCGTCGGGGCGCCGACCGGTCCCGCCGCCGCGGCCGTCTCTGAGACGACCGAAACGATCTCGGGGAACGAAATCTTCCCCTGAAGAAATGCGGCCACCGCGACCTCGTTCGCTCCGTTGACGATCGCCGGCATCCCCCCGCCGACGCGCAGCGCTTCCAGGGCAACTTCGACGGCCGGATATCGCTCCGCCTCGAGCTCGAAGAATTCGAGCCGCTTGATGGAGACGAGGTCGAGGCGGCCGAAGCGATTCGGGAGCCGGTCCGGATAGTCGAGGGCGTACGCGATCGGGAACTTCATGTCGTTCTTCGCGAGCTGGGCGAGCAGCGATCCGTCCTCGAACTCGACGAACGAGTGAATGACCGACTGCGGGTGGAGGACGACCCCGATCCGCTCCGGCGGGAGTCCGAACAGGAAATGCGCCTCGATGATCTCGAGCCCCTTGTTCATCATCGTGGCGGAGTCGATCGAGATCTTCGGCCCCATCTTCCAGGTCGGGTGCGCGAGCGCGTCCTCGACGGTGATCGAATCGAAGGTCGAGAGGTCCCGCTCGCGGAACGGCCCTCCGGACGCGGTCAGGATGATCCGCTCGACTTCGGACGCGCGGCCCCCGCGCATCGCCTGGTGGATCGCGCTGTGCTCCGAATCGACCGGAAGAATCTCCGCGCCGCTTTTCTTCGCTTCCCGGAGGATGAGCTCGCCCGCGACGACGAGGGTTTCCTTGTTCGCCAGCGCCAGCCGCTTGCCGGCCTTGACGGCGGCGTACGCGGACCGGAGCCCGAGCGCGCCGACTAAGGCGCCGACGACGACCGATGATCCGGGGTCCGACGCGACCTCTTCGAGCCCCTCAGCGCCGGTGACGATGCGAACGCCGTTCTTCCGGGGGAGAAGGGCCTTCAGGCGGGCCGCCTCCTCGGGGCCCGACACCGAAACGAGCTTCGGGTGATGGGTCTCAATCTGCTCCGCCAGCTTCTCGACGGACCGCCCGGCGGCCAGCGCCACGACCTCGAATCGATCCGGCGAGGCCGCCGCGACGTCGAGCGCCGAGCGCCCGATGGAACCGGTGGATCCTAAGACCGCCAGCGTTTTCATGGAACCGGAGATTATAGGCGGCGGCGGAGCCGGCGGCGGCGGCGGCGGCCGGGCGAAAGGCGACGGGAACGGGACGAAACGCGAGGAAAGGGACGATACCCATCCCGGGATGCAAGTCCTTTAAACTCCCCGGAATGATCGACCGCGAGATTCTGGCTCTTCCGGGCACCCGGGAACGGGCGCTCTTAGACGACATGGACCTGACGCGTATGCCGCGTCACATCGCGATCATCATGGACGGCAACGGACGGTGGGCGAAGCAGCGCGGGTCCCCTCGCGTCGAAGGGCACCGGGCCGGGATCGCGTCGGTGCGCGAGGTCGTCGAGACCTGCGCCCGGCTGAAGCTCGACGCGCTGACCCTCTATGCCTTCTCCGTCGAGAACTGGAAGCGGCCGCGATTCGAGATCGTCACGCTCATGTCGCTCTTGAAGGAGTACCTGAACCGGGAGCTCGCGAATCTGCTCAAGAACGACATCCGCTTCCGGGTCGTCGGCCGGATGAACGAGCTCGATGCGTCCGTGCAGAAGGAGCTCTCGAAAGGACTCGCGGCGACCTCGTCCTGCCGCGGGATGACGTTCAACATTGCGCTCAACTACGGCGGGCGCACCGAGATCGTCGACGCCTGCCGCTCGCTCGCGCACGACGTCGGCGCCGGCCGCCTCTCCGTGGACCAGATCGACGAAGAAACGCTCGGGTCCCGCCTCGGAACCGCGGGACTGCCGGACCCCGACCTTCTGATCCGCACGAGCGGCGAGATGCGGGTCTCAAATTTTCTGCTCTGGCAGATCGCCTACAGCGAAATCTGGGTGACTCCGACCCTCTGGCCGGATTTTCGAAAGCTCCACCTCTTCGAGGGAATCCTCGAGTACCAGAAGCGCGAGCGGCGTTATGGCGGCGTGATCGACGGCGGGCGTCAGCCGGAATCGGGGGAGGCGGCGGGGTGAAGGAATACGTGAGGGGTCAGGCGGAAGGCGTCAGGCGGAAGAGACGACTCGATCGTGCTCCCGCTTCACATCTGACGCCTCACGCCTCGCGACTCCGGCCTTGAAGCGGGAGCTCGCGGCGGCGGTCGCGATCCCGATCGTCCTCGGCGTCCTCTTCTTTCTTCCCGCGCTCGTCTTCGACGCTCTCGTCGCGGCCATTGCTCTGGGGGCGCTGTGGGAGTTCTACCGGATGGCGGAAAAGACGGGGCATCCCGTCGCCAAGAGCGTCGGCCTCGCGGGAGGAGCCGCCACGCTCGCGGCGCTGACGGGCGCGACGATCGCCGGCCACGACCGCGCGGCTTCCTACTGGCCGCTCTTCTTTGCAGCCCTGCTCCTGGTTTTCCTCGCTTCGATGGCGCCGCTTTTCGCGGCCGTGCCTTCCCCGGAAGCGCTCGCGGGAGCCGGTTCCACCCTCTTCGGGATCGTGTCGATCGCGCTTCCCGCCGGCGCGATGTGCTACCTCCGGGCCTTTTCCCCTCGCGCCGTGCTCTTCCTCTTCGTCATCGTCTGGGGATGCGACTCGGCGGCGTACTACACCGGTCGGCGCCTCGGCCGCCGCAAGCTCGCCCCGGTCGTCTCACCCAACAAGACGTGGGAGGGCACGATCGGAGGGCTCGTGGGCGCTACGGCGATTGGCGCGATCGCGGGAACGTGGTGGCTGCTGCCCGAGCTCGGCCCCGCCTTCGGGGCGCTCGCGGGAGCCGTCGCCTCCTCGGCCGGTCAGATCGGGGACCTCGTCGAATCCCTCTGGAAGCGCGGGGCGGGAGTCAAGGACTCTGGCGCTTTCCTTCCGGGCCACGGAGGCTTCTACGACCGGATCGACTCCCTGCTCTACGCGGGTCCAGTGCTGGCGGCCATCCTGATGGCGGTAGTTTCCGGCCGGCGCTGACTTCTTCGCTCGTCGCCGATATGGGAGAGGACGAGATTCTGGGGCGAATACAGGGCCCTGTCTTGACCCATTGCCCGATCGCGAACGGCTCGATTCGCGCCCAGGCGCAGCAATTCGGGCGTCCCGAGCTGGCCGGCCTCCCGGAACCGTGTATCCTTTCTCCTGTCACCAAAATGATCAGATCTCTTCTCCTGCCTCGCCGCGCGTTCCTGTGCGCGAGCCTCGTTCTGCTTCTCCCCCTCGCCCTTCCCGCACAGAGCGTGACGCGGGGTCCGTACCTGCAGCTGCAGACGCCCGTGAGCGCCGTCGTCGCCTGGAGAACGGACGTTCCCACCGACAGCCGAGTCCTCTACGGGACGGCGGTGTCGGCCTTGACCTCCTCCGCCTCCGACCCGACGCCGACGACCGAGCATCGCTTGACGCTGTCCGGCCTCGCGACGGAAACGCGCTATTACTACTCGGTCGGAACGAGCTCCGTCCCACTCGCCGGAGCGGACGCTTCGCACTATTTCTCGACCGCGCCTCCCGCCGGGGCGGCGAGGCCCGTGCGGATGTGGGTCACGGGCGACTCCGGTACCGCTGACGCGAGACCGCGCGCCGTGCGCGACTCCTATCTCGCCTTTGCGGCGGGCCGCGCGACGGACGTGTGGTTGATGCTGGGCGACAACGCCTACGTCAACGGGACCGACTCTGAGTACCAGGCTGCCGTGTTCGACGTCTTTCCCGGCATTTTGCGCAACACATTCCTGTGGCCGACGCTCGGCAACCATGACGGGTACAGCGCGAACTCCGCCACGCAGACGGGTCCCTACTTCGACATCTTCACGCTTCCGGCGGCGGGACAGGCCGGCGGCCTTGCGTCGGGGACCGAGGCGTACTACTCCTTCAACTACGCGAACATCCACTTCGTCTGCCTCGACTCGTACGGGAGTCCGCGCGGACCGGCTGATCCGATGCTGACATGGCTCGCGGCCGATCTCGCCGTCAACACCCGGGACTGGACCATCGCCTACTGGCACCATCCGCCCTACTCCAAGGGCTCGCACGACTCAGACGTTGAGGGCGAGCTCGTCGAGATGCGGCAGCAGGCCCTCCCGGTGCTCGAGGCGGGCGGAGTCGATCTCGTGCTGGCCGGCCACAGCCACGCCTACGAGCGGTCGTTTCTTCTCGACGGCCACTACGGCGCCTCGACCACTCTGGTTCCGTCGATGAAGAAGGATGGCGGCAGCGGGCGGGAAACGGGCACGGGCGCATATCGCAAACGGGCCGGCGTCCGCCCGCGCGAGGGAACGGTCTACGTGGTCGCCGGAACTTCGGGGCAAATCGGGGGGGGCACCCTCAACCACCCTGCGATGTTCTACTCCCTTGCGGAACTCGGATCCCTGGTCCTCGACGTCGAAGGCGACCGGCTCGACGCCCGCTTTCTGACTTCGACCGGAGCCATCGCGGATTCCTTCACGAGCTGGCGTTCGACACCGTTCCAGACCGTGACGCCGTGCCGCCGGCGCGACACACGGCAGCCCGACGGGCCCGGCGGCGGACCAGCCGTGACCGCGGGTGCGGACCGGAC
>JBBSEW010000101.1:0-6078 GCA_038239305.1 Thermoanaerobaculia bacterium
GACGTTTATCGCGCCCGAGATCATCTTTACCTGGCTGCCCCCCGAATCCGCGGAGGCCGGCCGGCGAACCTCGAAGAGCGAGCCCGGACGGATCGTGTACAGCGTGCCGTCGGAGAACATGATCTCCGCGGAGCCGGTCCTCCCCGTCTTGATGAAGTCGCCGTCGAAGAGTGCCTGCCGCTGCCGGGCGGCTTCGAACGAGGAGTGTCCGGCGGTCTGAAGCGCGACGTCCCCCTCGACGAAGATGAAGGACGCGTCGCCGGTCTCGTCCGACGCGAGCCCGCCGATCGCCCGGCGCGCGTACGACTGCGACTCGACCGCGAGGCGGAACGCGTCGTCCCAGTTCTTGCGGGTGAACGATTCCTGGGCGCCCTTCAGATAGTCGCGCGCGGAGGAGACGTTCGAGCCCGGACGGGTCGACGCGGGGGAGACCGCGGAGGCGCGGGTCAGAAGAGCGCTCGCGTTGGTGATCTCCGTCTTCGCCTTTTCTTCCGGCGAACGGCCGCTCCGCGTGTAAACGAAGTAGCCGAGGACCGCCGCGGCGACCAGCACCAGCGCGAAGATCCCCCACTGCCGCAGCTTGTCGATCGGGATGACGAACCAATCGATATCGCCCCCCACCGGCTGGTTGGGCTTCCGCTTCGGCATAAACCTCCGGAATTGCGAGACTTACGGTCTATTTATAGCATAGAATCGGGGGCGATAAGGGGTTCGGCGTGAGGGGTCGGGCGGAAAGCCGGGGATGGGAACAGCTCTTCGAGCGGCGCCGCCCGAGCCCACAGGGGTCCTGAGGCGAGTTGTCATCCCTCGAGGAGCGCGCTCCCTCCGGGCTCCGACCGACCTCTGCCCCCGCACCCTCAACCGAACGCTCCCGTCTCCTGGCGGGCCCAAACCGGCTATAGTCGCCCGTTCTCATTTTCCGACGGAGGAGACCCGGATGTTGAAGACCATGCGCGAGAGCTTCCACAAGCTGAAGTGGACGCTCTTCGCGGTCATTCTGGTGTTTGTGCTCGGATTCGTGTTCTTTTCGGGTGGCGGCGGCGGTAGCGGCAAAGACACGTCCGCGTCGGTGGTGGCCAGCGTCGGCGGCGAATCGATCTCCGCCGTGGATTTCGACCGCCAGTACCGCAACCAGCTCCAGAACCAGCAGAAGCTCTACCAGGGGAACCTGTCGCCGGAGCTCATCCGCGCGATGGACCTGCCGCGGCAGGTCTTAGACGGCATGATCGACCGGATCCTGCGGCTCGAGTCCGCCCGGCGGATGCACCTGAAGGTCTCCGACCAGGAGCTTGCCCAGAAAATCGCCGCTTACCCGGTCTTCCAGCAGAACGGACAGTTCGTCGGCCGCGAGGCTTACGAACGGTTCCTCCGAGCCAACAACTACACGCCGGACCGCTTCGAGGGCGAGGTCCGCGAGGACCTGCTGCTCGAGAAGTACGCGACGCTCGTGAAGTCTTCCGTTCTGGTGTCCGACGCCGACGTCCAGCACGAGTTTGCCTCGCGCAACGAGAAGGCGTCGATCGAATACATCAAGATCCCGGCCTCCCGCCTCGAGAGCACGACCCCGCCATCGGATGCGGAGCTGAAAACGTACTTCGAGAAGCACAAGGAGCGCTACAAGGCGCCGGAGCAGCGGAAGATCAAGTACCTCATCGTCGAACGGGGCAAGCTCCGGGGCAAGATCAACGTGACCGAGCCCGAGCTTCGGGCCGATTACGAGGCCCGAAAAGGCAGCTTCTCGGTCCCGGAGCAGGTGGTGACCGCGCACATCCTGGTGAAAACCGACCCGGCCGCCGCCGGCGCAGGAGACGCGGAGGCGCGGGACAGGGCGGAGAAGCTCACGGCGCGCGCGAAGAAGGGCGAAGATTTCGCGAAGCTCGCCAACGAGAACACCGACGATCCTTCCGGCAAGAGCTCCGGAGGGCAGCTGCCTCCGTTCGCGAAGGGCCAGATGGTCCCCGAGTTCGAAGAGGTCGCGTTCACCATGGCTCCGGGCGAGATTCGCGGACCCGTGAAGACCCAGTACGGGTACCACGTCATCAAGCTGATCTCGAAAACGGCGCCGCACACCCGGACGTTCGAAGAAGTCCGGTCGCAGCTCTCGTCCGAGCTGACGGAGAAGCGCATCGAATCCGAAACGGCAAACCGCGGCCGCGCTCTGGCGGACCGCGTGCGCACCATGTCGGGCACGTCCGACGACGACCTTCGGAAGCTGCAGGACGACGTCGTGAAATACGACACGAGCGAATGGATCTCGAAGGGCGAGCCGATCACCGGTCTCGGCGCGAACGCCCGGGCGAACGACGAAGCCTGGTCGCTCAAGATCGGGCAGATTTCAAAGGATCCGATCACGACGCCCCGGGGACCCGCCCTGATCAAGCCGGCGGAAGAGCGCCCCGCCGGGACCCCCGGGTATGACGAGCTGAAGCCGCGGCTCCTGCAGGACTTCCTCGCCGAGCGGCGCGAGAAGGAAGCCCAGGAAAAGCTCGCTCCGGCCGCGAAGGAGCTCGGCTCGGGAACCACGCTGGCGGCGCTCGCCGCCCGCTATCAGACGGAGGTCAAGACCACACCCGAGTTCGGCCCCGGCGGCGCGATCCCGGAAATCGGAAACGCTCCCGCGCTCGCGACCGCGGTGTTCCAGACGGCGAAGGGCCAGGCCGGCCCGCCGGTGTCCGTGCCCGGCGGTTTCGTCCTCTTCCGAGTGCTGACGCGCTCGGCCCCGGAACCGGCCCAGCTCGCGGCGCAGCGCGACGAGATCCTGGAAACCCTGCGGTCGAAGGAGGCGGAGAGGCTGCTGCGGTCCTACCTTCTCCAGCTTCGCGCGGAGCGCAAGGTGGACGTGAACGACGAAGTCCTGAAGTCCTTTCTGCCGGAGCCCGGAAACGCGCGACGCGGCTGAGAACAGCGGACGGAGGGATGAGGGCTGGATGAAGAAACGCCGCGCTCCGGGTCTCGACACGAGGGCCGTGCATGCCGGGAAGCTCTCGGACCCTTCCGGCGCGCTCGCGGATCCAATCTTTCAGACTGCGCCGTTTTCGTTTTCCGGCACCGACGCGCTCGCCAAGGCCGCGTCGGGCGAGCCTCCCGACGCCTTCTACACTCGGGAAGGCAACCCGAACTGGAGGGCGGCGGAAACAAAGCTCGCTCGACTCGAAGGAGCCGAAGATGCGGTTCTCTTCGGGTCGGGGATGGGTGCGATCTCGACGGCTTTCCTGGCGCACCTCAAATCCGGGGACCACGTCGTCGCGACCGAGGACTTATACGGCGGCGCGATCCGCTTCTTTCGGGACGTCCTCGAGCCGATGGGGATTTCCTTCACCCTCGTGAAGACGGAGCCCGAGCCGCGCGTCGAAGACGCGATCCGGCCGGAGACGCGCTGGATTTACGTCGAGTCCCCGACCAACCCTCTCGTCAAGATCGTCGACCTGGAATTCGTAGCCGCCATCGCCCGCCGGCGGAACCTCACCGCGGTCATCGACGGCACGTTCGGCTCGCCGATTCTTCAGCGGCCGATCGAGCTCGGCTTCAACCTGGTGCTCCACTCCGCCACGAAGTACCTGAACGGTCACGCCGACGTGACCGCCGGTTTCGCCGCCGGTTCTCGCGAAATGCTGGAGCCGATCCGCGCGCGCCGGACCCGGATCGGGGCGATTCTCGACCCGCATGCGGCGTTTCTGCTGACGCGCGGCATGAAGACGGTGGGACTACGCGTGAGGGCTCAGTCGGAGAACGCCCTGCTTCTCGCCGGGTTTCTCTCGAAATCCGGGGCGGTCGAACGCGTCCACTACCCGGGCCTGCCTTCACACCCCGGACACGGGGCCGCGCGGCGGCAGATGTCGGCGTTCGGGGCGATGCTCGCGTTCGACGTCGCCGGCGCCCTTCCCGGCGCGCAGAAGTTTCTGTCGCGGCTGAAGCTGGTGACGCTCGCCACCTCGCTCGGCTCGGTCGAGACCACAGCGGACCTTCCCTGGCTGACCTCTCACCAAAGCGTGTCCCCTGAGAAAAAGCGGGAGCTCGGAATCCAGGAAGGGACGATCCGGCTCTCGGTCGGGATCGAGGACATCGACGACCTGAGCGATGACCTCGAGAGAGCGTTACGGGTCAGCGGCTAGGGGTCAGGGAAAATCGGGCCTGCTCTTTCCTTTTTCATCGCCTCATCGGCCCTCACCTCATCCCTCACCTCCCCGCCCCGGCCTACAATCCGCTCCCATGATCGGCCGTCTCACCGGGCGCCTCGCGGAGAAGACGCCGGACCAGGTGCTCTTAGACGTCGGGGGCGTCGGCTATTTCGTCCACATCCCGCTCTCGACTTTCTACGAGCTGCCGGAGCCGGAGAGCCCGACCTCGCTGTGGATTCACACGCACGTGCGCGAGGACACGTTCGCGCTGTACGGATTTCTGTCGCAGCGCGAGCGCGCGCTCTTCCTGCTCCTCCTGACGGTGAACGGGATCGGGCCTCGGGTCGCTCTGACGGTCCTTTCCGGCATGCCGCCGGGCGAGCTGGTCGCGGCGCTCCGAGGGCAGGACGTCCGCAAGCTGATGGGTGTCCCCGGTGTCGGGAAGAAGACGGCCGAGCGTATGGTGCTCGAGCTCGCCGACAAGGCGCAGAAATTCTCCGAGCCGGTGGCGGTCGGTACCCCTCCCTCCGTGGCCGCGGACGACGTGACCTCCGCGCTGGTAAACCTCGGCTATCGAAAGGCCGACGCCGAGCGCATCGTCGAGGGCATCGCTCGCGCGGGGGCACCCTCGGACTTCGGCGATTACCTGAAGGCCGCGCTGAAGAAGCTGACGGGGGGATGATGAGTTCGGTAGAAACGCGCACGGCAGTCCGGACGCTGAAGCTCAGAGCTGAGAGCTGAATGACTGAAGACAAGGACGTCCTCGCCGGAACCGCGCTCGACGACGACATTGCCGTCGAGCCGAAGCTCCGGCCCCAGTGGCTGGCCGAGTACATCGGGCAGAAAAAAGTCCGCGACAACCTGGGTGTCTTCCTCGCCGCCGCGAAGGGCCGCGGAGATCCTCTCGACCACGTTCTCCTGACGGGACCGCCGGGACTCGGAAAGACGACGCTCGCCCACATCGTCGCCCGGGAAATGGGCGCGGGCCTACGCGTCACGTCGGGGCCGATGATCACGCGCGCCGGCGATCTCGCGGGGATCCTGACCAACCTGCAGGCGAAGGACGTCCTCTTCGTCGACGAGATCCACCGCCTGAACCCGGCGGTCGAGGAGATCCTGTACCCGGCGATGGAGGACTTCCGGCTCGACATCCTCATCGGCGAGGGGCCCATGGCGAGGACGATGAAGATCGACCTGCCGGCGTTCACGCTGATCGGAGCGACGACGAGGCCCGGGCTTCTGTCGCAGCCTCTGCACGCCCGCTTCGGGATCGCCCTCCGGCTCGACTTCTACGACGTGGCCTCGCTCGCCCTCATCATCGATCGCTCCTCGCAGATTCTGGGAATCCAGATCGCGCCCGACGCGGCGAGGGAAATCGCGGGCCGGAGCCGGGGAACGCCGCGAATCGCGAACCGGCTTCTCCGTCGCCTGCGGGACTTCGCAGAGGTGGCGGGAAAATCCGCGATCGATCTGGAGACCGCGCGGCAGGCGCTCGCCCGTCTGGAAGTGGACGAGCACGGCTTCGACGAGGTGGACCGTCGGATCCTGTCGACGATCATCGAGAAGTTCGGCGGCGGCCCCGTCGGCATCGGCTCGATCGCGGCCTCGATCGGGGAAGATCGCGGCACTCTCGAGGATCTCTACGAGCCGTACCTGATCCAGGCGGGATTTCTTCAGCGCACGCCGCGGGGCCGGATCGCCTCCGCCAGCGCCTACCGGCACCTGGGGATCACCGCGCCTCCACGCGACGGTTCGCTGTTCTAGCAGCCCGTGGAAAGAGGGTGTGGGATGGGTGACCGCCGGCAGAGCCGGCGTTCTCTACCGCCGGGGTATGCCTTCGGTAGACGAGTGGCGAGCGCTTCAGCTCTGTCGGGCCGGCTCTGGGAGGCGACGCGACGAAGGCGATGCTGTTCGCATCCCGCGCCGCAGAGGCGCGTCGAAGAAAGCGGAGCGTCAACGA
>JBBSEW010000102.1:0-5794 GCA_038239305.1 Thermoanaerobaculia bacterium
AGCCGGCCGCTCCGCGCTCCTCACAGGCCCGCTTGTGCACGGCGGGCAGCGCGCCGTCCGCGAGGACGATCTTCCCGCGCACGTCCTTGCCCTCGTAGTCCTTCGGATCGGTCCCCTTCCCCACGTCGACGAGATCCGCCGTGACGTCGGCGTCCTGACTGTAGTCGCCGAGGAGAACGGGCAGATCGGGGTATCGGGCGATGACGCGGGGGCGCGGAGAGACCTCCTCCAGCATCCCGGCAATCGGATTCCATCCGACGTGGCTCCTGAAGTGGGCATACATCGTGCGGCCGTCCGCCGGAAAATGCTCGATCGCGGCTTGCGAGAGCCCGGCGGCCTCGGCCTTTTTCTTCATGAGCTCGGCCGCCGCGGCGAAGCCGGGAGAGCCCTGGACCCGATGAAAACGTCCGAGCTCGCGGATCGTCTCGAGCGCCGCGACCCCGTCCACCTCGGCGTGGATCGCCCGCGGGACGCGGTCGTCCCAGAACGGAATCACGCGTTCCTGCGCCGACGCGGGACGCGGGGACGCGAACGTGAATGCGAGCGTGGCCGCGAGTGACACGAGGGTCCGCTTCATCCATGCCTCCGGTCGGGTCGCCGTCTTCCGTTCCTCTTCGGCGGAGGAGCCGCAATCCGGGACAAATCGGCGATGCCGCCGCGGAAGCGTAGCAAATCCCGACCACCGGTCGGCGAGTCGGGACCGGACGATGAAGACCACGACAAGTAGCGGCAAACCCCTTTCAGGCCGAGAATCCCGCTGTCATATGAAATCTCCCCGGCAGGCCACTCAGAGACGCAAGACCGACCGATGACGCCAATCGAAACCGAGATCGAATTGGAAAAGCTTCACGCGGCGGCGTTTGCATGGGCCCTGGCCTGTTGCGGCCGGCGCCGGGAGGAGGCCGAAGACGTGCTGCAGACGACCTATCTGAAAATCCTCGATGGCCGGGCGCGATTCGCCGGACGCTCGAGCTTCCGAACGTTCGTTTTCGGCGTGATCCAACGCACCGCCGCGGAGAATCGGCGCAAGGGTGCATCCCCGTTTCTGCTCTTCGGCACGGGAAGAGAGCGGGAGAAGTCGTCGGAGGAGGCGGGGTCGTCCGGCCCGGAGGAACGGCTCGCGCTCGCGACCGCTCTGGCCAGGCTGTCGAAGCGGCAGCGGGAAGTCCTGGAGCTCGTCTTCTCCTTCGGCCTGACTGTCGAGGAGGCCGCTGCGACCCTGTCGCTGTCGGCCGGATCCGCGCGTGTGCACTACGCCCGCGGCAAGAAGCGGCTCGCTTCCCTGCTCGGCGAAGGAGCGCGAGGGTGAAGCGGGAGCTGCCGGATAGCGACATCGCGAGGCTGCTCGAGGAGCGGCGCCTTTCCGACGAAGCGTCCGCGCCCGCCTTTCAGGTCCTTCTGACGCGCGCTCGCGCCCGCAGCCTGTCGGCGCCGGCCGCGCGCCGGTCCGGCCGGCGACTGCTCGCCGCCGCGGCCATGACCATCGCCCTCTTCGTTGCCGTTGTCCTCCTCCGGCGCTCTCCGGCCGTCCGCGAACCCGGGCTGCCCGCGGCCGTCGCAACGCTGGCGGAGTGGAAGTCCCCGACGGATTCCCTGCTTCACACGCCGGGAGCGGAGCTCCTGGCCGAAACGCCGGTCCTGGTATCGCGTGTTCCGGAGGCGGCGGCCGCCGCCCCTGGTCGATGAAGACGTCGCCACATCCCTTTCCCCAACAAAGGAGTCGAAACATGAAAAGCCTGATCGCCCTGTTTTTCGCCGCTCTCCTGTCCGCTGCCGCAATCGCGGAGACGCCCGCACCTGGAGGCGGAGGCGGAGGCGACGATCCTTTCGCCCCGTACCTCTTTCCGCCCGACCGCGTCATGGCGCACAGCCTCGAAATCAACCTGGACGAGGCGCAGAAGACCGCCATCAAGAACGAGGTCCAGAAAGTCCAGGCGCGGTTTCTCGACAAACAGTTCGAGCTGCAGAGCGAGTCGGAGAAGATGGTTCACTTTCTTCAGGAAAAGACCGTCGATGAGACGAGAGTGCTCTCGCAGGTGGACCGGATTCTCGCCCTCGAGAAAGAGATCAAGAAGACGCAGATCTCGCTTCTCGTCCGGATCCACAACATCCTGACGCCGCAACAGCAGGCTCGGCTGGCGGAGATCCAGAAAGCCGGCGGGAAGTGAGGATTCCGCTCCTCGCGGCCGCCGCTCTGGGGGTGTTCGGAGCGTCCGGAGCGGTCCTGGCCGGCCCGGCTGAACTCACGACGGCTGCCCCGGCGGACTGGACTCTGACGTTCGCGCCCGCATCGACGGCCGGCACGCTCGCCCCGTCCCTCCTCGGCCAGTACGACCTCTCCGGGGCGCTGTTTCACTACGACCGGGTGACCGGGCTTCCCGGGCGGATGGAGGCGGCCGGGTTCGCCGAGTGGCGCGTGGGCCTCGGCCGCTGGGAGTTCGGGACGCAGATCCTGCCGTCGCTCACCGACGGCAGCTCCTGCGCCCCGGCGCTGACAGGAATTCCGCCGGAGGCGTTTGCGCCGCAGAACACGACGGACCTCGATCTCATCCGCGCGCGCGACTGGTTCACATATGCCGGCGGAGCGCCCGTCACGATGGAGATGACCGCCGATGACAGCCGCTACCAGCTCGACTACATTCGATCGGTCATCGATGTCGCGGGCGAATTCGGGGCCGAGCCCTTCGTCGATATCGACCACATGCCGCGCGCGCTCGCCGTGAACCAGACGCCCGTGCGATCCGCGGCCGACTGGCCGCAACCGTGCGGAACGACGTGGACCAACCGGGTCTCGAACGCGCGCCCTGCGGATCCAGACGTCTTCGCCGCCGCGGTCGCGGGCGTTGTGAAACGGGTCGTCGAGGGCTCGGACGGCAAGCCGGGCCGGCCAGTTCGCTACTGGGAGTTCTGGAATGAGCCGGAGGCCGGCTATTCGTGGAGTCCGAGCGTCGGCAATTTCAACACCTACCTTGAAACGGCGGCGACCACGCTCTTCGCGCTCGACGCCTACCGCCGGCAGACATCCCATCCCTCCGGCCGCAGAATCCGTATCGGCCTGGGCAGCTTCGCGAGCTCCACGACGGCTGTGTCGGTCCTGCCGGTCCTCGACCGATCCGGCGTGCCGTTTGACTTCGTCTCATTCCACGCCGAGTCGGATGACGACCCCCTCGTCATCGTGTCGAAGATCCAGGACGTTGTCGGCGCGGTGAAAGCCTCCGCGCATCCGAACGCGGAAGTTCTGCTCACGGAGTGGTCGGCGGCATTGAGCGGCAGCGCGCTCGATCCCACGAAGATGGACCTCGCGCTGCACGCCGCGACCGTGATCGCTCTCGGCGCGACGGCGGGCCTCACCCACGCGCATCACGCGATTTTCTGGGACTATTTCGGTCAGGGTTCCCCGGGGCTCGGAATCCTCAACCACGACGGCGGGCCCAAACCGGCCTACTACGCGTTCACGATGCTCGCCGCGGTCATCGGCGCCGGCTCGTCGCGGCTCGCGCCGCCGGAGCACGCCGATGGGCGGCTCGACGTCGGAATGGGAGCGGTCCTCGCATCACGGGACGCGGCGGGCAAGATCCGCGTGCTGCTCATCAACCGCGGTGATCAGGCGCGCACGGCGACCGTCGGCGCCCATCCCACCGCCGTCATCGTCTTCGACGATCCGGCGCGCGCGCCGCACGCCGTCCCGGCATCTCGCCTCCTGACGATTCCTCCCCGCTCCCTCGTGCTGGTCGAACGGCCCGACTGGAACGCCCTTGCCGATCCTGTGACGCGGGAGTCCGTCGTTCGTCCCCGACCCCGGCCTCATCCCCTTCCTCGCATTCCGCCGCGTCCGGCGCGCCGGGCGTCCGATGCCGATTTCGTCTTCGAGGCGCCCGGCATTCCCGGCGGGGGCAGCGTGCAGGAGATATTCACCATGAACCTGGACGGCTCGAAACTCACGCAGATCACCCACGACGGTCTCAGCAAATTCCTTCCGCACTTCTCCCCCGACGGGACGCGCCTCGTCTATACGAAGTTCCTGGTTGGCCAGTACAACGACCCGGGCGCGCAAACGGATGTCGTGACATACGACTTCGCCAGCGGCCAGGAAACCCGCCTCACGAACACCGGGACCGGATTCCAACCCGCCTGGTCGCCGGACGGGCAGCGCATCGCCTTCGGATCCATCGCGGGCGACTCGCTGTGGGTGATGAACAGCGACGGCTCGAGCCTGCATCTCATCGGCAGACCCGGGGGCGGCCTGGACGACAAGAGGTGGAACGACTTCGCCTGGTCGAGCGACGACTGGATTCTCTTAACCGTGGCCCAGTTCACGGACGACTGCTACAAGTCCCGGCTGGACAAGATTCGCCCGGACGGAACCGCGCGCACAAAGGTCACGGATGGCGGCCCCTTCTGCACTTCGCCCGGCAAGGAGCAGAGCGGCGACGCCGACCCCGGGTTCAGCGCGGACGGAAAGACGATTTACAGCTCGCGCGGATTTCCGCGGGCGCCGGCCGG
The DNA here is from genome assembly GCA_038239305.1 of Thermoanaerobaculia bacterium. Taxonomy (GTDB): domain Bacteria; phylum Acidobacteriota; class Thermoanaerobaculia; order UBA5066; family Gp7-AA6; genus JALYUA01. The sequence continues at coordinate 4,504 of JBBSEW010000102.1, forward strand.
AATGCCAGAACACATCGAGCGCCGCTTGTACGCGTTCTCGAGCGACGCCTGGACCCCCGGAAAGCCCGAGTCCGACCTCAGCCTGCCTTCCGCTCCCGACTGCATCGAAGGAGTGCCCAAGGGGTCGCCGGACGGCACCCGGGTTCTCCTCTTTCGGGCGTGCGCCGGAGAGCCCCACCTCGGTATCACCCTCACCGATCGGACCGGCTCCTACCGGACCTGGATCACGGACGCTTTCGGTGCGGACTGGAATCCGGTCGCGCACACGCTCGCGCGAGTATCCGACGAGGGCGCGACTCCCGACCAATAGCGCATGCCGCCCGGGGTCCTGCCCTTCCTGCCCGGTGATCGCCTCCGCCGCAAGAAATCCAACTACAAGCACACGACGGCGTGCGACAAGGCGTCGGACTGCGTCTTCTTCACCCAGAGCAGCGGCAAGTTCGATCTCAAGGTGGTCGAGGCGAAAGCCGCGGCGGAGCCGGCGAAGAAGTAGCGTGGATGGGGCGGTGAGGAGATCCCGGCCCCTTCTCAGGGGATGGGCCGGGATTTAGCCTCCCGATATTCCGGAAGTCAGTTTGGGCGCGCGGTCTCCGTGATGCGCGGCGCCACCGTGACGAAGGGGACGATCCCGAGCTCCCGGTCGATCTCGCTCGGAATCACGACCTTCCTCTGCGTGATGACGAGCGCGACCTTCCGGATATCACCGATGTCCCGCGTCGGATCGCCGTCGAAGAGGACCAGGTCCGCCCGCTTCCCGACCTCGATCGAGCCGCGGTCCGCGAGAGTCCGCGTGTACCGCGCTCCGTTCCACGTCGCGACCTGGAGCGCTTGCGCCGGTGTCAGGCCGGCTCGAACATAAAGCTCGAGCTCGTACTGCAGCGTGAAGCCGGCGAGCTCATCGGTTCCCGCGACGAGCGGAATTCCGGCTCGGTACAACCGTCCGACCAACTCGATCATTTTGGCGTACGACTTTTCATAGCGAGCGGCGGTCGCCGCGTCGGGGATCTTCATCTGCCCCACCCGGCGGCTGCGTTGCACGTCGATCGGCAGATGGTCGAAGACCGCGGCGAGAACCTGCGAGACATCTCCGTCGCGTTGCCGGAGGAAGTCGAAAGTCCCGAGCGTCGCGTCGATGACGGTGGGCTGCTTCTTCAGCAGCGCGATGAAGTCCTGCACGGGCTTCGAGTCGAGGTCGAGTCCGCCCGTCTTCTCCGCAACGAGATAGAAACGCTCGATCGTTCGCGTATCGGTCGTCGGCGATAGCCACGACGGTCTCGGCGGTGATCTCGCG
>JBBSEW010000103.1:0-5742 GCA_038239305.1 Thermoanaerobaculia bacterium
CGAAGAGAAATCCGACGAGCGGATGGTAAGCGTCGCGCAGATAGGCGTATTCCCCTCCCGCCTGGGGAAGCGCGGCGGCCAGCTCGGCGAAGACGAACGCCCCGGCCAGCGCGATTGCGCCGCCGAAGACCCAGGCGGCGATGACAAGAGTGCCCGAGGGCAGTCTCGCCGCGACGATGGCGGGGTTGATGAAGATGCCGGCGCCGATGATCCCGCCGACGACGACCATGGTCGCGTCGAAGACTCCGAGCTCCCGGCGGAGAGACATTGCGGCGAGGATACCGGAGCGATGCGAGAGGGGTAACGGGAAACGAGAAACGGAACGGGAAACAAAACGGGAACCCGGGTCGAATTCATCCTCGCGGCGTTGATGGACGAGCGGCGATTCCGGCTACAATCGCCGTCTCCATGCCCGGCGACTTCGTCCACCTTCACCTTCACAGTCAGTACTCGCTCTTGGACGGCGCGAACCGCCTTCCGGAGCTCTGCAAGCGCGTCGGGGAGCTGGGGATGTCGGCGGTGGCGGTCACCGACCACGGCAACATGTTCGGAGCGTTCGCCTTCTACCACGAAGCCGTGAAACAGGGCGTCCGGCCGATCATCGGCGTCGAGGCCTACATCGCCCCCGCGGACCGCCGCGACCGCGAGGCGCAGGCGTCGAGCGAGTCGGGCGACGGGTACGCTTACCACCTGACCCTTCTGGCGGCGACGCAGACCGGCTACAAGAACCTCGTCCGGCTCGTGTCCGAGGCCTACATGACGGGTTTCTACCACCGCCCCCGCATGGACAAGAACCTCCTGCGAGAGCACGCCGAGGGCCTGATCGGGCTCTCCGGCTGCCTGAAGGGCGAGGTCGCGGGCGCGCTCTCGCGCGGCAACTTCGGAGCGGCCAAGAAGGCGTTTCTGGAATACGAGGACATCTTCGGGAAGGGCAATTTCTACGTGGAGCTCATGGATCACGGGCTGCCGCAGCAGACCGCCATAGTCCCGGACCTTCTGCGCCTCGCGACCGAGGTCGGGGCGCCAGCCGTCGCGACGAACGACAGCCACTACCTGCGCCGCGACGACGCGTTCGCTCACGAGGTCCTGCTGTGCATCGGAATGGGCAAGACGCTCGAGGACGAGCGGCGGATGCGCTTCTACAACGACGAGTTCTACGTCAAGAACCCGGACGAGATGAAGTCGCGCTTCCAGAACTGGTCGGTGGAGGCGGTCCGCAATTCGGTCGCGATCGCCGAGCGCTGCGCGGTGACCTTCGACACGGAAGGCCTGCACCTGCCGACGTTCACCCCGCCGACGGGCCAGACCCCCGCCGAATACTTCGGCGAGCTCGCTCGAGAGGGCCTCGAGCGGCGGCTCCACGAGATGGAGACGGAGGGTCCGCCGAGCGGGATCCCGCCGGAGAAATATCGCGACCGGCTGGCGTATGAGATCGGGGTCATCGAGAAGATGGGATTTCCCTCCTACTTCCTGATCGTCTCGGATTTCATCCGCCACGCGCGGGAGAAGGGCATCTCCGTGGGACCGGGCCGCGGAAGCGCAGCGGGCTCGATCGTCTCCTGGGCTCTCCGCATCACGGAGATCGATCCGCTGAAGTACGACCTCCTCTTCGAGCGTTTCCTGAATCCCGAGCGCATCTCGATGCCCGACATCGACATCGACTTCTGCCAGGCGCGGCGCGGCGAAGTCATCGAGTACGTGACCAAGAAGTACGGACGGGAAAACGTCGCCCAGATCGTGACGTTCTCGCAGTTGAAGCCGAAGCTGGCCGTGCGGGACGTCGCCCGCGTGCTGTCCCTGCCGATCGCGCTCGGCGACCGCATCGCGAAGCTCGTGCCGGACGGCCCCGACGTCACGTTCGACCGGGCCCTGCGCGAGTCCCCGGGCCTGAAGGACCTCATCGCCTCCGACGAATCGGTCGCCAAAGTCATCCGGATCGCGGAGCGTCTCGAAGGCTTGTCCCGCCATGCCGGCATGCACGCCGCCGGCGTCGTGATCGCACCGCGGCCCATCACCGAGTACCTCCCGCTCTACCGGACGAACAAGGACGAAATCACGACGCAGTTCGACATGAATGCCGTCGAGAAAATGGGTCTTCTCAAGATCGACTTCCTCGGGCTCATCACACTCGACATCATCGACGCGACGATGGACGCGATCCGCGCCCGCGAGGGGAAGGGGCCGGACCTCGACCACCTTCCGCTCGACGACGAGAAAACGTATGAGCTGTTCCGCTCGGGCCGCACGGCTTGCGTTTTCCAGTTCGACTCTTCCGGTATGCGCGATCTCCTGCGGCGCGCCAAGCCCCGCGTGTTCGCCGACCTCGCCGCCCTGAACGCCCTCTATCGTCCGGGCGCGCTCGACGCCGGCACGGTCGAGGACTACGTGCGGCGCCGCAGCGGCACGAGCAAGGTCACGTATCCGCTGCCCGAGATCGCCGGGATCCTGGAGGAGACGCTCGGAATCCTCGTCTACCAGGAGCAGGTGATGCGGATCGCGGCCGTGGTGGCCGGATACTCCCTCGCCGAGGCGGATCTTCTGCGCAAGGCGATCGGCAAGAAGAAGAGGGAGATCATGGTCGCGGAAGGCGAGAAGTTCCTCCGCCGCGCGGCCGAGCACGGGACGAGCGTCAAGAAAGCGAAGGAGCTCTGGTCCCTGATCGAGCCGTTCGCGCGTTACGGTTTCAACAAGTCTCATGCCGTCGCCTACGCGCTCGTCGCCTATAAGACCGCGTATCTCAAGGCTCACTACCCGGTGGACTTCCTGGCCGCCACGCTTTCGGCCGAGATCGGCTCGACCGACGGCATCGTGAAGGTGATCGGTGACTGCGTCGAGATGGGGATTCCGGTCCTGCCGCCCGACATCAACGAGTCGAAGAAGGCGTTTGCGGGAGTGGGCCACGCGATCCGATTCGGGCTGGCTGCCGTGAAGGGTGTCGGCGACGCGGCCGCCCAGGCCATCCTCAACGAGAGGGAAAAGGGACTCTTCAGCTCCTTTACGGAGTTCGCGCTTCGGCTCGACTCCCGACTCGTCAACAAACGGACGCTCGACGCCCTCATCGCGGCGGGCGCATTCGACCTGCTCGGCAAGAATCGGGCGACTCTCGCGTCCGCTTCGGAGCGCGTCGTGGCGAGCGCGGAGCGGCAGCGCCAGGAGGAGGAGCAGGGCCAGTCGAGCCTGTTCGGCGGAGCCTCCGACGAGGGAGGCAAGCCGACGGACGACTTCCCGGACCTGCCGGAATGGTCCCTCGAGGAGCGCCTGAAAGGGGAGAAGGAAGTCCTCGGCTTCTACGTCACGGGCCACCCGCTCGCCCGCTTCGCCGATGCCGTCTCGCGCTTTGCCGACACGAAGATCTCGGAGCTGGCGACGAAGGTCGATCAGAGCGTGCGCATCGGAGGCGTCCTCACGAACCTCAAGAAGCAGAAGATCAAGAAGGGCATGAATGAGGGGAAGACGATGCTGAAGGCGTCTCTCGAGGACACGACGGGGAGCGTCCCCATCTGCGTCTTCGCGAGCGTGTACGAGCAGGAGGGTTCCTGGCTCGAGGCCGATCTGCCGGTGCTCATCACGGGAAAGGTGCGGGAATCCGGCGCCTCGCAGGAGATCACGGTCGAAAAGATCGTGCGGCTCGAGGGAATCCACGAGCGGCGCGCCCGGGAGATCAAGATTCGCGTGAATCTCGCATTCGCGGATGAGAAGGTTCTGTCGCGCCTCAAGGAAAGCCTCCGATCCCATCCGGGTACGACGCCCGTGTCGATCCGACTCTTCCGGCCGGGCGAGTTCGAGGCGACCCTGCGCGCGGCCGACTCGATGCGCATCGCTCCGACGGCGGGTTTGACCAGCGAGATCCGGGCGCTCGCGGGCGAGGATTCGGTCGAATACGTCTTTGAGTGACCGCGAGCCTCTGCGCCGCCTTCCCCGCGGCCTCGCCGATGCGCTTGCGCCCGTCGCGGCCGCGGCGTCGCAAGCGGGAGTCCGGATCGCGCTCGTGGGAGGGGTCGTGCGGGACCGTCTGCGGCGGGCCGCGCTCGACCAGGATGCGGATCTGCTCGTAGAGGGCGAGGTGGAATCCCTCGCGCGACGCGTGAGCGATGCGCTCCCGACAGCGTCGGTCCGGCTGCATCCCCGGTTCGGCACGGCGTCGATCACCGTCGTCGAGGGATGGCGAATCGATCTCGCCCGGGCCCGACGCGAGACCTATCGCCGCTCCGGAGCCCTGCCGGATGTCCAGGACGCCACACTCGAAGAGGATCTCGCCCGGCGCGATTTCTCCGTGAATGCCATGGCGTGGGAGCTCCCGGGGCGCGGCTCGTCCCGCGGCCGGCTGCACGATCCGTTCGGCGGCGCGAAAGATCTCGCCGCGGGGAGACTGCGGATTCTTCACCCCGATTCGTTTCTGGACGACCCGACCCGGATTCTGCGGGCCGTCCGCTACGCGAACCGGCTCGGCCTGCGAATGGAGCCGGCGACGCGGCGCCGGCTCACGGAGGCCCTCGCCGCGGGTGCGTTCGATTGGGTCTCCGGAGACCGGATCCGGCGGGAGCTCGAGCGCACGCTGGGCGAAGAGCGGGCCGCCGGAGCCCTGACGCTCGCGTCCGGTCTCGGCATCCTCCGGGCGCTCGCTCCGTCGTGGGCGCCGACGCCGGTGCAGCTTCGCTCGGTCGCGCGGGCGCAGGCGCTCGCGGGCCGCGTTCGGAAGGCTTCGGGATCCGAGCCGAGGATGCACTGGATGGTTCCGCTTCTCGTCTCGACGGCGAGCTTGTCCGAAGCCGGGAGGCGAGAGCTCGCGGCCCGACTGTCCCTGGCCGGGGAGTCCCGTTTGATCCTGGAGCGTTTCGGGCCGTGGAGCGGCTCGCGCTCCGCGGCCACGAACACGTCGGCGACCGGCAGGGAATCAAACCGCCCGACTCTCGCCGAGCGGATCGCTTCCGCGGTTCTCGCTCCCGCCGGCTCGCGACGGAAAGCCGAAGGACAGCTCCTCCGGGAGCCCATCCGCATCTCGATCGGGGGGCGGGATCTCGTGGACGCCGGCGTCCCGGCCGGACCGCGGATCGGCCGGGCGCTCGCCGAGACGAGAAGGGCGCGCGAAGAGGGCCGGATCCGTCAGCGCGACGAGCTCTCGTTCGCCCTGGCGTCCGCGCGGCGCGAGGAGTCCGGCCAGGGCGAGGACCGGACGCGATGACGATACAGGCCTGCTCCGGCATCTACCGGAAGGCGGCTTTCGCGCTCGGGTGTCTTCTGGCTGCCTCGCTCGCGCGGGCCGGGGAACCGCCCGCTGCTCCGTCGCGCACTCCGGTCGCGATCACCGCGTCGCGCACGTTCTGCGCGGAATGGGTCCGTCAGTCGCGCGAGGGGTACGAGCGCGTGACACTCTTCGCCGACGGAAACGTCGTGTGGAAGAGGAGCCGGGACGGAAAAGACGACGTCCTCCGGAAGGCCATTCCGCCGGATGAGCTCACGTTCTATTGCTCCTACTTTTCCCGGCCGGAGGTCTGGTCGCTGTCCGACAATCTCCGCACGGGCCTCTCGGGCGAGTTCTCCTCCCAGTCACTCCTGACACTCGTGCGCGAGAACGGGGACCGGAAGACGCTGCGATTCGACGACATGTCGCCGATGCCGGGCGAAGCGGCCGCGATTCGCGCCGCGCTCGAGGGATTGAAGAGCCTTCTCACGAGCCCGCTCGCGCCGGCTTCCCGGTTCGCGCCCGAAGCGCTGGCGGCGGGGCAGCTCCTGAAGCGATTC
>JBBSEW010000104.1:0-5354 GCA_038239305.1 Thermoanaerobaculia bacterium
AGGGGGAATGCGCACCATCGACGAGCTCGGCTGGCTCAACAGCTCGCAACGGAAGGAGTCTCCTGACCGGAGGGAAGGAGGAGCCTCCCGTTGCGGGAGCCGGAGCAAACCACGCTCCGCTCGGTCGAGGCCGCATCCGGCCGAGCCGAGCAACAATCGCCACTGGCGTTCCTCCGCGCACGCGATCGACCCGTAGCCGCGATTCCTATCGCGGCGCAGGCGACGTTGGAGGAGCCTCCCGTTGCGGGAGCCGGAGCCAACCACGCTCCGCTCGGTCGAGGCCGCATCCGGCCGAGCCGAGCAGCTCTCGCCCCGCGCGAAGCTTCGCGCACCGGCCCTGGCTCGAAGCCGCGATCTACATCGCGGCGCAGGCGACGTTTAGTTGCGCCTCCCCCCCAAAAACCGCAGCATGAAGAGGAACAGGTTCACGAAGTCGAGGTAGAGCGAAAGGGCTCCGACCACCGCGTACGAGCCCGTCTGTCCCTGCGGCGTCACGGTCGCCCACTGCTTCAGGCGTTGCGCGTCCCACGCGGTCAGCGCGGTAAAGACGATCACGCCGATGATGGAGATGCCGAACTGGAGACCGGCGCTGTGCCAGAACATGCCAACGACGCTGGCGAGCACGACGCCAATCAGGCCCATGAACGCGAACTGTCCGACACCCGCGAGGCTGCGCCGCGTGAAGGTTCCGAAGAGGGCGAGCGCTCCGAACATGCCGGCGGTGACGAGGAACGTGGAGGCGATCGACGTCGCGGTATAGGCGAGCAGGATCATCGACAGCGTCGCTCCGTTCAGCGCGGAATACGCCAGGAAGAGGACCGCGGCGGTCGTCGGCGCGATCTTCTGGACCCGGGCGGAGAGAAAGAAGACGAGCCCGAGCTCGCCGATGATGAGGCCGAAAAACAGGATCGGATTCGAGAAGATCGCGCGGACGAGACTCGGTGACCCGGCCACCGCGTAGGCCACCGAAGCCGTGATTCCGAGCCCGACGAACATCCAGCCATAGACCTTCCGGAGGAAGGCCGTGACCCGTTCGGCGGTGTCGACGGTACTCGTCGTGAAAGCCGAAGACGGCGTCATGTCAAATCGTGAGGACATCGTTTGCTCCTTCAGGCGCACACGCGCCCGAGATGGAAAACGCGCCGACGCCAGGGGGGATTCCCGGCCGGCCGGAGCGCAAAATCCGGCCCGAGTCTATGCCTCTCCCGGTCGCTTTCACGCGTTTTCCGAGCTTTTATGACGGTCAGGCGGTCTCCCGGCGCTTCCGGGATTAATCCGCCCTCGTTCGCCATTAGGCTGGAGAAATGGGTGTCCGCCGGGCCATCTCGGCCCTCCTGATCGTGTCGGGGCTCGGCCTCTGCGGCCTGGCGGCGCGGCACTACGTGCGCGGGTGGCAGGCTCAGGCGGAAGGCCGCCGCGAGCTCGCCCGGCGCGCGAGCGGGGTGCAGGGCTCAGACCGACCTCCGCGTTCAGACCGGCCCGCCGGGGAGAACCCCGGAATCGTCTCCGTTTCCGCCGGCAATTCCCCCGGGGCTCCGGGCGGGCTTCCCGATGGCTATCCGTACGGCGAGCCGATCGCCCGCCTGAAGATTCCGGCCGCCGGCATCGACGCGGTCGTCTTCGGAGGCGCCGACGCGGACAGCCTCGAGAAAGGCCCGGGGCATGTGCCCGGAACCGAGCTGCCCGGCGGCCACACAGGCCGCAACAACTGCGTGATCACGGGCCACCGCGATTCTCATTTCCGCAACCTCGGCTGGCTGCGGACCGGCCACGAGATCGAGCTCGACGGCCCGGCCGGCACCTCCCGTTTCCGCGTCGTCTCGCGAGAGATCGTCTTGCCCGACGCGGTGCGCGTTCTCGACGCGAGCCCCGCTCCCCGCCTGACCCTCATCACGTGCTATCCCTTCAACTCCATCGGGCCGGCGCCGCAGCGTCTCGTCGTGGTCGCAGAGCCGGCGCCCGACCCGCGACCCGCTCGAGGCGCTTCCACCGGGCACTCCTCCTGACCGAAGGTCCTAGGGGAAGGCGATACTCTCGAAGACGAGAACCTCGATGAATACCCATTCGCGGACGCAATTCCTCCCCGCCCGGAACGCCTGAAATGCGCCCGCGCGCCGTCGCCTGGTTTGGTGCGGGAATCGTCGTCGGGTTCTTCCTCTTCTATTCGCTCGCCTGGCGCACGGGAGCTCTCGCGGAAGGCCACTGGCTCACGCGCCGCACCGCGGAGGTCCCGGGTCGATCCGCGGCCGCGACGTCCGCCCCGGCGGCTCCCCCGGCCGCTTACCCGGCCCCCCCGCGCGCGAAAGCAAGCCCGAGCCCGAGCCCGACCGGGACGACCCCGGCGGCCTCGACTCCCGCACCGACTCCGCTCCCGTGACGAAACAGTGCCGGCGCGACTTCCCGGCCCGAATCGCCGATAATCGCGACTCCCTCGCATGAACGACCGAAAATACGGCCACCGCGGCTACCAGGAGTCCGACCGGAGCGACTCGGGCCCGCGCCGCCCCTCCGGCCCCCGGCCCGACCGGCCCGAGGGCCCCCGAGGCCGCGGCGCCGATCAGAACAAGGCGCTCGTGTTCGCATGCCGCGCTTGCGGAGAGAAGCATCGCGCCGTGGAAGAGCTCACGTCCGCGACGACGTGCGCGAAATGCGGCGCCGATCTCCATTCCTGCGTTCAGTGCGCGTACTTCGACACCGCCGCTCACTGGGAGTGCAGCCGGTGGAAGGACATCCCGGCGCGCATCGTTTCGAAGAAGCGGCGCAACGAGTGCCCGCTCTTCACCCCGGGAAAATCGTTCGACCTGACCGGCACGCGCGCCGCCGAGACTCCGGACACGTCGCGCGCCGCGTTCGACGCGCTGTTCAAGAAGTAGAAGCGCCGTCCTCCGCGGCTTCCGCCGCACGCATCGCCTGGCGCAGGACATCGCCGAGCATCGCGGGAGTGAGCCTTCCCGTGAACGTGTTCTGCTGGCTCGGGTGGTACGTCGCGAAGAGACGAACCCTCCCGATCTCCCACGAACCGCCGTGGCGGAATCGCGGCTTCGGCCGCGGCACCGGCTCTCCCGAGCGGGCGAGGACGCCCAGGCACGCGTCGAAGGCGAGCGCGCCGAGCGCCACGAGGACGCGCAGCCGGGAGAGAGCGCGATATTCGCGATCGAGATATTCGCGGCATGCCTCGAACTCTTCGGGTAGCGGCCTGTTGTCGGGCGGCGCGCACCGGACAGCCGCGCTCACGAGGGCGTCCCGGAGCACGAGCCCGTCCCCGCGACGGACGGAGGTCGGCTGATTCGCGATTCCGATCTCGTGCAGCGCGCGGAACAGGAAGTCCCCCGAAGCATCGCCGGTGAAGACGCGTCCGGTCCGGTTCCCGCCGTTCGCGGCCGGCGCGAGGCCGATGATCTGGATCGCCGCTTCGGAATCGCCGAACGCCGGAATCGGCTTCGCCCAGTACTCTTCCCCTCGAAACCTCCGCGGTGGATTGTGCGCCGCTTGCTCCCGCCACGCGACGAGACGCGGGCAGCGCACGCAGGCGATCACCTCGCGCTCGATCCGCGGGAGCGAATCCTTTCGAGGGCGATTCGAATCGTCGCGGCCCGTCGGCTTCCCCGGGCGCGGGCTCACTTCTTCGCGGGTAGTCCCGTCGGAACGCCCATTCCGCGCCAGCGCTTCTTGTTGTCTTCCCATTCCTCGAGCGCGCGCTTGCGATTCACCGCGGCCGCGGCGGCACGGCGATCGTCATCGCTCGGCACAGCCTCGGCCGGCGTGGACGGGACTTGCGCCGCCGCAGGGGGCGTCGGCGAATCGACGGAGTCTTCGGAATCGGCCATCGGGAGGAATTGTACCCGGCTCCCGCGAATCACGGAACGATCAGGTTCCCGACCATGAACACGTGCTGCTGCGGGTCGCCTCCGCAGTTGGTGTTCGTACAGGAAAACGGATGACTGCCGCGATCGAACGCCTGCGGCGTGAAGACCTCCGTGACGTAGTCGTGGCCGGGCGAGATCGGGTTGCCCGGAGTGCCCGATATCCCCATGTCGGAGATGCCGGTGAAACCGTGGTTCGGTTGAGTCGTGCCGGGCGGATCCACATTGTGGAACCGGAGCCGGTAGGAAGCTCCGACCTGGACGGTCAAGGCCGGCGAGAATGCGCCCCCGGGATTGAACTCCCAGGCCTTCGTCGAGATCACGATCTCCTGCACGCCCGCCGGCGGAGTCGGAGTCGGCGTAGGAGGCGGAGAGGAAGCGAACCCGGATGTGTCGAACTGGCCGGACGGATGCGCCGGGTCCGCGGCATACGTCTTGACGATCCCGGTGGCGTTCTCCTTCACCGCGATCGTGAAGTCGAGATCCGTCATGGAGGCGTAGAAGACCCAGTAGTTCTGGCCGATCGCGGACGCGTCCACCATCTTGACGATCACCTCGGGATTGCCCGCGTTGCCGGACAGCGAGGGCAGAGCGAAATAGCCGTAGACGTCGTTCTGCCCGAGGACCACTCCGAGACCGGTGGCCCCTGTGCGCGGATCGATCGCCGAAAGAGTCACATCGAAGCTGTGCGCATCGTTCAGGCGCAGGACTCCGGCTGCCGTGACGGGGATCGTCAGCGTCGTGGAGGAGGATCCGGATGCGTTCTGCGCGTCGAGGCGCACCGCGTGAGGACCTTCCTCGCGAAAGACATGGCTCGGATTGCGGTCGCTCGAATGCGACCCGTCGCCGAAGTCCCAGCTCCAGAGAGTGGGATTGCCCCCGGAAGTGTCCGTGAAGAGGACGACCGTTCCGACCGCCGGATTCGGCGAAGAGAACGTGAAGGAGGGGGAGGGGCCGGACGAGACGAGGCCGAGGATGCCGAGTCCCGCGACGACGCAGGTGGCCATGAAGAAGATCGAGGCTTCCCAGGAACCGGGCCGATTTCGTGAATTTGCGTTCATGAAGAGCTTCGAGCCATTGGACGACCGGAGCGGCCGCGAGGTTGTCGCGGAGGCGACCCCAAAGGGAATCGGGTGATCGGATGATCGGGGGATCGGATGATCAATCAAGGGGAATCGGGTGATCAGACGGATGAGAAGAGCATCGCGCTCTTCGTTCGAATCTCGCGATCTCGCGATCTCATGATCTCGCGATCAATCGAACTAACGAACTATCGGTGATCGGGGATGCCGAGAATCGAGTAATCGGCTGATCAAGCACTGGGAGGCGGACGATCGCAATGAGGCCCGCCCCTCACCCCGCCCTCTCCCGCCGGGAGAGGGGGAAGGCGGCCCCGATGTGAGTCCTCTGCGCAGCGAATCGACGAGCTAGGCTGATCCAACAGCTCGCAACGGGAGGAGTCTCCTGACCGAAGGGAAGGAGGAGCCTCCC
>JBBSEW010000105.1:0-4400 GCA_038239305.1 Thermoanaerobaculia bacterium
ACGGGCGAAGACGGATGGTCATCGGAAACCTCGCGGAGATGCGGACGAATGTCCGGTGTTGAGAAAGCGGCGAGCGCGTCGAGACAGGAGAACCTACCACCAGCAGCAACTTCGGTGCGGCTCCCCGGATTCCCCGACGGGCGCGCCCGAACTCACCACGAGTCGGACGATCCGCCACCCCCGCCATCTCCCCCGCCTCCGGAAAAATCGGACGACGACGACGACGAAGAAGACGAAGAAGAGGAATCGGAAGAGGAGGAGGACGACGGCAGGAACAAGGACCCGAACGACGGCGGAGGGTTTTTGCCCGTCATGAAACGGTACCGGGCTGCCCGGGCGCTCTGCTTGCGAGCCGCGATGGCGGCGACGACCAGAAAAATCAGGAGGCCTGCGCAACCGATCGGAACGACCGCGAAGGGAATCTTTGTCACCGGCACCGATCGCCGCGCGCCATTCGAGCTCTCGGCCACGGTTTTCCCGGTGCCGGCGAACGGCTCCCCGCGAGCCGCCGACAGGAGAGCGTCGACCCCGGCCTCGATGCCTCCGGCGAAGTCTCCCTGGCGAAAGAAGGGCTTGACGACCTCGTCGGTGATGCGGTGGCTCCGTGCGTCGGGAATGGCGCCCTCGAGCCCGTAGCCGACTTCGACCCTCATTTTCCGGTCGTCGGGAAAAATGAAGAAGATGAGCCCGTTCGACTTCCCCTTCTGGCCCGGTCCCCAACTCCGTATCGACCGGGCGCCGAGCTCTTCGATCGTCGTCCCCTCGGGAATTTTTTTCGCGGTATAGACGAGCAGCTGATCGGAGGTCTCGCGCTCGAACGCCGCGAGCTTCTCGTTGAGCGCGCTCGCACGGTCCGCCGGAAACACTCCGGCGTTGTCCGTCACATACCGGGTCGGTTTGGGAAGAGAAACGGGCGAAGGGGAATTGGCGGAAACCGGCGCAGCAGGCGCCGTGGCAGCCGCGGCCCCGGCCGATCCCCGTGTTCCGGCGAACGTGAGGGCGGCCCACGCGAGCACCCATCCGGAAAACCGGAGAAGCCGCTCCCGCCGCCCGAGGCCTCGCATCGTCCGCATGGGGTTTCGTGGATTATAGAGTCGCCGGCGAAACCCTTCCCTCGGCCTTCCGTATCTCCTCTTGACGTTCGACAGGAGAGGTTACAGACTCTTGTCGAACCACATGAGGAGTGCCATGACGGAATCGAAAAACGATCTGCTGCAGGGGACGCTGGATGTCCTGATTCTGAAGACCCTTTCGCCGGGCCGCATGCACGGCTGGGGCATCTCCCAGCGCATCCTGCAGGTTTCGGAGGAAGTCCTCCGAGTCAACCAGGGCTCCCTGTACCCGGCGCTGTACCGCCTCGAAAACCAGGGATGGATCCGCGCGGAGTGGGGGACGTCCGAAAACAACCGCAAGGCGAAATTCTACGAGCTCACGCGCGCCGGCCGCCGGCAGCTCACCGAGGAAACGGAAAGCTGGGAACGCTTTTCCGCCGCCGTCGCCCGCGTGCTCCAGACCGCCTGACCCTGAAACGGAGAACATCATGGCCCACGTCGTTCGCGACATGCTCCGGCGGCTCTTTCACCGGCCGGAGGTCGAGAGAGAGCTCGACGACGAGATGCGCTTCCACCTCGAGATGGAAATCGAGAAGAACCGCGCGCGCGGATTGTCGCCGGACGAAGCCCGACGGGAGGCGCTCCGGAGCTTCGGCGGCGTCGACAAGTTCAAGGACGAGGTTCGGGACGAAAGCGCGGCCCGCTTCTTCGAGACGATCGGCCAGGATCTCCGCTACGGGCTTTCGCGGCCTCCGCAAGAATCCGGCGTTCTCCGCGGCGGCGATCCTGACGCTCGCGCTCGGCATCGGGGCGAACACCGCGATCTTTTCCGTCGTCAACGGCGTGCTCCTCCAGTCGCTCCCCTACGGAGGCGGCGAGCGGCTCGTCCGGCTCCGGCAGGACGCGCCGAGCGCCAATGTCTCCGACACGGGCTTCGCCCCGCTCGATGTCGCCGACTACCGGGCCGAGACGCGGAGCTTCGAGGGCCTCGCCGAATATCACTCCATGTACTTCGTGCTCCTCGGCGGCAAGGAGCCCGAGCGCGTGCAGACGGGCGTCGTCTCCGCGGGATTTTTCGACGTCCTGGGCGTCCGGCCGATCCTCGGACGGACTTTCCGCACCGGGGAGGACGCGCATGGCGCGGCGCCGGTCCTCGTCCTGTCCTACGCGTACTGGATGCGCAGCTTCGGGGGCGATCCGAAGATCGTCGGCCGCGTGCTCGAAATGAACGACCATGCGCACACGGTCATCGGGGTCCTGCCGCCGATCCCCGGTTACCCGGAGGACAACGACCTCTACATGCCGATCTCCGCGTGCCCCTTCCGGTCGCGGCCCCAGACCGAGAACAACCGGAGCGCCCGCATGTTGACGTTATTCGGACGCTTGAGGCCCGGCGTCAGCCTGGCGGCGGCCACGACCGATCTCGCCCACGTCTCGGGACGGCTTCTGCAGGCCTATCCGGACTCGCGTCCCAGGGCGGGATTCCTCGTGACACCTGTCTCCCTTCGGGAGGAGCTCACGCGGCAGGCCCGGCCGACGTTTCTGATTCTCCTGGCGACGGTGGGGCTCGTTCTTCTGCTCGCATGCGCCAACGTCGCCAACCTGTCTCTCGCGCGACTGATCCGGCGCGAGCGCGAAATGGCACTTCGCTCCGCGCTCGGCGCGGATCGGAAGAGACTGACGCGCCAGCTCCTGACGGAGAGCACCGTCCTCGGCCTCGCGGGCGGAGCGCTCGGGCTCGTCCTCGCCCGCGCCGGACTGCATCTCCTCGTCTCGTTCGCGTCGCGGTTCACGCCTCGCGCGGCGGAAATTCACATGGACGCCTCCGTCCTGGTGTTCACCCTTTTCGTGTCGCTCCTGACGGGTGTCGCCCTCGGGCTTCTGCCCGCGATCTCGCGCCGCAAGGATCTCGCCGGTGCTCTGCACGAGGGCGGCGAGCGCGCGACGGGCGGCACCGGCCGGCATCGGGTCCGGAACGTTCTGATCGTCGCGCAGGTGGCGATTTCCTTCGTGCTGCTGATCGGCGCCGGCCTGATGGCGCGAACCCTCTGGAATCTCCAGCAGGTGGACCCGGGATTCCAGACGGAGCGCGTCCTGACGGGCCGCGTCGCCCTGAACTTCACGAAATACGACACCCCCGAGAAGAGGCAGGCATTCTTCGAGCAGCTTCTGCGCCGCATGCAGGGCGAGCAGGGCGTCGTGTCGGTCTCGATCGCCGCCACGTTCCCTTAAACGACACGCTCGGCGCGGGCGCTCTCAACGGCCAGTTCGAGATCGAAGGCGGCGCCGTCCAATCCTGACCTCCTGCCGACCGCGGACTTTCAGCAGATCAGCCACGACTACTTGAGGACATCCAGGTTCCCCTGCAGCGCGGCCGCACGTTCGACAGCGGAGACCGCATCGAGAAACCGGCAGTCGCGCTGGTCAATCGCACGCTGGCGGCCCACTACTGGAAGGGAGGCGATCCCGTCGGACATCGCTTTTCGATCGACCACGGCAAGACGTGGATCACGATCGTCGGCGTGGTCGGAGACGTGCGCCAGTACGGTCTCGCGGCGGCTCCCACGGACCAGATCTACCTTTCGCTCTACCAGTTCTCACCGCTCTCGGGGACACTGCTCGTCCGCACGGTCGCGAACCCGATGAGCATGTCGAAGATCGTGTCCGACACCGTGCACGGGATGGACCCCGAGCAGCCGGTGGACCACTTCCGGACGCTCGAACAGGCCCGGAGCAATGATCTCGCTTCCCCGAAGCTGACCGCCATCCTCCTCGGCCTGTTCGCGCTGCTCGCGCTGGCCATCACGGCGACCGGGATCATGGGCGTTCTCGCGTTCTCCGTCAGCCAGCGATTCCACGAGTTCGGAATCCGGATGGCACTCGGAGCGAACCCGGGAGAGGTGCTCCGGATGGTCGTGCGCCAGGGCATGGCCCTCGTCGGGATCGGACTCGCCCTCGGTCTCGCCGGAGCGCTCGCCTTCGCCCGCGTTCTCTCGGGGCTCCTCTATGGAGTGCGCCCGACGGACCCGCTGACGTTTCTGGCGGTAGCGCTCGGCCTGTCGGCGGTCGCCGCGGCCGCGTGTTTTCTCCCGGCCCGACGCGCGACGTCCGCCGACCCGATGCACGCGCTACGGAGCAGCTGAGCAGCTGAGCAGCTGAGAAGCCGAGAAGCCGAGAAGCGAAGAAGCGGAGTAACGGGCCCCCGCTCGCTAGCGCGCGAAATCCCCTCTCCCGAGCCGCGTCAGCTCGCCTTGCATGGTCTCGCGGACGGCGGCGGCGCAAGCGGTGATCTCTTCTTCGGAGGAGGAAGGATCCATCGCGACCGGATCCAGGACGGTTATCGCGAGA
>JBBSEW010000106.1:0-4321 GCA_038239305.1 Thermoanaerobaculia bacterium
GGGTGCGCGGCTCGGATCCTTCGTTTCTCCCCTGATGGAAGCCGGATTCTCGGTCGTCACGTTCGACGCGCCGGGGCACGGCGCGACGGGAGGGCGGCTATCCTCCCTGCCCGAATTCCTGTTCTCGATCGAGGCGGCTCACGCTGCCTACGGCCCGTTTGCCGGGATCATCGGCCACTCGCTCGGCGGCGCCGCATCGACACTCGCTCTCGCGCGCGGAGTGGAGGCCGACAGAGTGGTGTTCCTTGCACCCGCCGCGGACCCGGCGGGCTTCGCGCGGAAATTCGCCGAGATCGCCGGCGTCGCTCCACGGGTGCGCGAGCGGATGGAAGCCCGACTCGTGCGGGAGTTCGGCATGACCTGGGCGGAGTTCGACGTGCTCGCCGCGGCGCGCCGGGTGACTTCTCCCCTCCTAGTTTTTCACGACGAGGACGACCGGGACGTGCCTTTCGGAGACGGAGCCGCGATCGCTGCCGCCTGGAAAAACGGCGCGATCGTCCCGACCCGGGGACTCGGCCACCGCCGAATCGTCCACGACGCGTCGGTGGTCCGAGGAGCGGTCGAGTTCCTGACGTCCCGAGCGGCCGCCGCCCGCAGCGGCTGAGCGGCTGACCGGCTGACCGCTGATCGGCTGATCGGCTGATCAGCTGACCGGCCGAAAGAGGCCTCAAGCCTGCGGATCTTCGAGAACGGCGGCGGCCTTGCGCAGACTGGAGACGAGCGACGCGTCCACTCCGGCATTCAACGCCTCGCCCAGCGTGAACCAGGCGAGCCCGCTCACTTCCGTCGGCTCGGCCGCGCCCGCGTCTCCCTGGAAGATCACCAGATAGCGCACGTCGAAATGAAAGTGCGCGGGCTCGGAGCCGCGCGCCGGAATCGGATGGACGTCGACGTCGAGCGCGCGCCCGCCGTTGGCGGGGACCAGGTCTCGCGCGCCTGTTTCCTCGCGGACCTCGCGAAGGGCCGTCTCGAGAACATCGCGTCTTCCGGATCGGAGTGGCCACCGGGCTGCAGCCAGCGGTCGAGCTTGCGGTGATGGATCAGGAGGAACGCGGAGCCGTCCGGCCGTGCAACGATCGCGCTGCCGGTGACGTGACCCGCGGCGTTGTGGCGTGCGAAGGGATCGGCCGAGGTGGCGACGAACTCGCGGATTCGCTCGAGCGAGTCGGACTCCCGCGCGTCGCCGGGGATGTGGGAGCGCAGCTCATCGAGGAGTCGGTCGGCTCGGGGGGACGGATGATACGGACCATTCTGCCGAACCATCGAACAACCGTATCGCGCCTTCGGATGAATCACGGTTGCGGTTCGAACGCTCCGACTTCCCTGCGGCCCCTCACCCGACCCACTCCCGAGCGCGGGAGAAGCGAGCGGAGGGAGCGGAAGGGAGAGAGGGCGGCCTGCTATTTCTTCTTGCCGCGCGAGAACTTCCGGGTGGCCGTCTTCCTGCCGCTCGATGAGCTCTTCGCGGCCGCCGTCGATTTTTTCCGGCGGATCGGGGACTTGCGGCTCTTCGCCGTCGCCTTGCCGCCCTTGCGGCCGCCCTTTTTCGAGGAGCTCGTGTCGGTCTTCTTCCCGCGGCCCGAGCCGCTCTTCTTGCCGCCGCCGGTCTCTTTGTTCACGGTCGCCCAGGCCCGGCTCTCCGCCTCTTCCTTCGGCGTGCCCCGGTCCTCGTAGCCTTCCTCGATGTGCTCCACCTGACGCTTCTGCTTGTCCGTGTAGCTCGACTTGTCGCCTCTTGCCACGATTCACCTCCGGAACGACGGGGCTGCAACGGGTATGCCGGGCGGCGCGTTTTTGCGAGACGGAAGTCCTGTTTCGGCCGTAAAGAAGGGCGCCGGCCCGCGAACATTCGTCCGGGGGCTGCGTATTTGACGATGCCCCGGCAAATTCAAACAAGTCAGAGGAAGTCATGACCAGGAAGAAAAAGCGGTTTATGTGGGCCGGCGCCATCGCCGTTCTGCTCGCGGCGGCAGGCATCATCGCCGCCCGCGGGCGCGATAAGGCCGATCCCAAGGCTCAGAGCAGCCCGTTCCGGCTCGGGAAGGTCCAGGCGGAGGACCTCCAGGTGAGCGTCCGAGAGGTCGGCGTCGTCGATCCCGAGACGAAGGTGGACGTCAAATCGGCGGTGTCCGGACGCGTCATCTCCCTTCGCGTGCGCGACGGCGCGGTCGTCAAGGCCGGCGACATGCTCGCCGAGATCGAGCCCGACGTGAACCAGGCGCAATCGCTCTCCGATACGCAGGCCGGCCTGACCTCCGCGGAGCTCAAGCTGAAAGACGCCGACCGCCAGTTCGCGAGCCAGAAAGCGCTTTACGAGCAGGGTCTGCTCGGGAAGGACGGCTTCAAGGAAGTCTCCAACCTTCATGAGCAGGCCGTCGAGACGCTGCGCGCCGCCCGGATGCGGTACCAGATCGTCGAAGACCGCGGGATTCCGATCTCCGGCAACGCCGCGTCGCAGAAGGCGCGCGTGACCGCGCCGATGAGCGGCGTGGTCATCAAGAAAGGCGTCGAGCTCGGCGAGACCGTGACGTCCGGCGTTTCCTCCTTCAACGCGGGCACGGTCCTCTTCACCGTGGCGGACCTGAAGTCCCTGCTCATCCGGGTGAACCTGAACGAGGTGGACATCGCCAAGGTGCACGTCGGACAGCCCGTCCGGATCACCCTCGACGCCTATCCGCAGAAAGTCTTCACGGGGAAGGTGCGGTTCGTCGCGCCCGCCGCCAAGCTCGTCGAGAAGATCAAGGTCTTCGAGGTCGAGGTCGCGCTCGACGAGCTCGGCGATTCCTTCAAAACCGGGATGAGCGCGAACGTCGAGATCCTCGGCGAGAAGCGCGACAAGGCCGTTTCGATCCCGCTCGAAGCGCTTCAGAAGAGAGACGGCAAGACGGTCGTCTATCGCCTGAAGCCCGCGCTGAAACCGCAGCAGCTCGCCGCCGCCAAAGATGCCCTGAGCGGCCGCAACAAGTTCATCTGGCTTTCGGATCACTGGAAAGAGTATTTCGATGCGGTCCCCGTCTCCGCCGGGATCGCGACACTGGAGCGCGTCGAAGTGCTGGCGGGCGTCAAGGCCGGCCAGCAGGTCGCGCTCGAAGACCCCTCGAAGAAGAAGGTGGAGAAGGACGACGATAACGACTGATTCGGCTGGCAGCTGGCCGCTGTCACTGTCAGTTCTCAGCTCTGAGTCCGCCCGCCGAGCCGGTCCGCGCCGGCGCGTCAGGTAAGTCCCGGAAGCGCGCGAGGAAACCCATGCAGCCCATCATCCAGACATCGAACCTGACCAAGACCTACGGCACCAATGGCGCCGCGGTCCATGCGCTCCGCGGCATCGACCTCGAGGTAGGCCGCGGCGAGTTCGTCGCGCTGATCGGTCCCTCCGGGTCGGGCAAGTCGACGCTCATGGCGATTCTCGGCTGCCTGGACCTGCCGACCTCCGGAACGTACGCGCTCGACGGACGGCGCGTCGAGGGTCTCTCAGGAATCGAGCTCGCGCAGCTGCGCAACGAGAAGATCGGGTTCGTCTTCCAGCAGTACAACCTGCTGCCGAAGGCGTCCGTGCGCCGCAACGTCGAGCTGCCGATGCTCTACGCGGGTATTCCGCGCAAGGAGCGCCGGGAGCGGGCGATGCAGCTGCTCGAGAAGGTCGGGATCGGTGAGAAGTCCGAGCGGCTGCCTGCGGTGCTCTCCGGCGGACAGCGCCAGCGCGTTGCCGTTGCGCGGGCGCTCGCGAACCACCCCGCGCTTCTTCTCGCCGACGAGCCCACGGGCGCGCTCGATTCTAAGACGGGACACGAAGTCCTCGAGCTCTTTTCCGAGCTGCACGGGCAGGGGAACACGATCATCATCGTCACCCACGACCTCGCCATCGCGAAGATGGCCAGCCGGCAGGTCGAGATCCACGACGGCCTGATCGCCACGGCCGAGCAGGTCGCGTAGGAGCATCGTGGCCACCGGAAAACTCGTCGAGCGGGTCCGCAACGCCTGGGCGGAGATGCGCGAAAACCTCGGGCGCTCGACCCTGCAGTCGCTCGGCGTGATGCTCGGCGTCGCATCCGTGCTCGGCGGTTTTTCGATCACCGACAGCATGCGGCAGCGGTCGAAGCAGCTCTACATCCGCATGGGAGGGCTCGACAAGTTAAACGTCCAGCCGTCCGCCGTCATCAAGGAAGGCAGCCCGACCGCGCTCCAGATGGCGAACCTCGGGTTGCGCAACGCGGATGCGGACCAGGGGCGGGACCTCGACTCCAAAGCGGTCAGCGGCGTCGCCGTGCAGAAGTTCGCGCGCGCCCGGGTCCGCTCGGCGTACGCGGACCAGGAGCGGGAC
>JBBSEW010000107.1:0-4315 GCA_038239305.1 Thermoanaerobaculia bacterium
GCGAGAATGGCTGTCTTCGATTTCATCGAGGGCTTTTACAACCCGCGGCGTCGTCATTCTTCCCTCGGATATCTCTCGCCGATCGCCTACGAAAGAAACACGGACCCATCCGCCACGGCGGTCAACGTATGCTGAGGGAGGGGGGGGGGGGGGGCGCCCCCCCCCCCCCCCCGCCCGGCGGCCCCCGCGCCCCGCACCCCGACCAAGGACCCGGATGGAATCCCTAACCGAAAACCGTCCACCGAAACGGGGCAACTCCAATCGGCCGGAACGCCGCGAAGTGGGGATGGTGGATGGCCTGCTCCCGCCACAGCGCGTGAGAGGTCCCGAGCAGCTCCCGGTCCGTCTCCGGCCCCAACCCCACGACGAACTGCGTCGTCGCACCCGCGAAGACGGCGCGGCCGGGCGGCCGGGGATCTCCCGGAAGCCGGCGATTCCCCGCCCGCGCCGCGACATCCCGGACAGACCGCAGGAGTGCGAGCCCGGAGTCGGCGCGCTTCTCGGGAGCGACGCGGTCGAGAGTCGACTGGCACGCGGCCTCGAGGTTGTAGGAAACGCGGTCGCAGAGGAGAGCCAGCCGCTCGACCTGGGCGGGCTCGGCTCCCGACACCGCTTTTGCGTGGAGATACCCGGAATACCGATGCCGGAATCGCAGGGTCTCGACGAGCTCGAGCAGGCGGTCCATCGCCCAGAGAGGGCTTTTCGGGATTCCGGTGGTCACGAAGAGTCCGGAGACCCAGCCGCTCCGAAACGCGGTCAGGAAAATCTCGGCGAGCCGCGCGGGCTCGAGTGCGTGCCGGGGGAGATCGCGGGCGGCGCGCATCGGGCAGTAGTCGCAGGAGAAGGCGCAGGCGTTCGTCAGGAGGATCCGAAAGAGCTGCGTCGCCCCGAATCCGCGGTTCGGAAGGGCCCGGATGTTGATCGGATCGAGGGCTGTGCGGGCGCGCTCTCCGGAAACGAGGCTCCGCAGAGAACCGTTGCCCTCCTGGTCGACAAGAGCCTGCCCCATGAGCGCCTGGATCCTAGCGTCGGTGTCCATGAGGCGTAAATTAGGCGTAACTTGGATCAATGTCAAGGCCTGGAACCTTCGGCTGGCCCTGGCAGGTGTCGGTGGGGATCCGTCTGGAGGTCGGGGTCTTGAAATTCTGAGCTGTGAGTGCGACCGAGCTCTGGGATCAGGTCGTGTCGGTGCGGAATCCGAGAGCCTCAGGGCAGGCAAGAGTCATTTGTTCCAGCGGATAACGGATAACGGATAACGGATAACGGATAACGGATAACGGATAACGGATAACGGATAACGGACAGCGGAAACCGGATAATTGCCAGCCCCCTCTCTCTATCCCATCGCGCCGACCCCCGTCCTCATCGCCAGCGCCGCCTCTTCCCGCGACAAGATCGCTCGGAGTGACTCCTCGTCCGTCTCCGTCGACGCCAGAAGGTTCGTGAACGGAGCTTCCGTCACGGCCTGGTACCACGGCATGGACGGAAATCCGCCGTCCCGCAAAGCGTGGATCAGCTTGAGAGTCCGAAAGGCGTCGAACCAGGTGTGCAGACGCCGCAGCAGGACGTCCGGATCCTTCGACGCGCCGAGCGCCTCCCGCACGGCATCGAAGGCGCCGATCCGGGACAGCGCCGCCTCCAGACGATCCGCGAAGAAGAACGGATTGCCGCGGGGCAGCTGCGCGAGAGCTTCCTCGAGCGATCCCCGCGAGCGCGCGACCGTGGCGAGCAGATCGATCCACTGCGCGAGATGGGCGAACACGAGCGGGTGATAGAGCCGGAAGCGGTCGAGGCCGCCTTTCTTCCCGACGAGATCCCGGAGCGCTCGTCCGGTGCCGAAGGGCACGCGCTCGGAGGGCCGGCCCTCGAGGACGAGCCGCGAACCGTTCAGCCGAAAGATGGCGCCGACCTTCGCGAGCTTGTCGAGGACGTAGAAGTCTTCGGCCGCGTTTTTCCGCGGGAAACCGCGGACGGCCGCGTAGGCATCCACCGGGATCGCGAGGCAGCTCCCCATGCTCTGGTAGGCATAGGGGGAGCCCGCCCAGGCGAGTCCCAGCACGTAGTAGCGCAAGGAAATCTCGTAGAGGCGCCCGGCGCGCGCGAGCTCCGGGTCCGGATCGAATCGGTGGTTGTAGGCGTAAATCGCGCATCCGGCTCCGGCGGAATCGAGCGCGTCGACCTGGTCGAAGTAGTCCGGCGGGAGGATCACGTCCGCGTCGGTGTTGTGGAGCCAGGGGGACGCGATACGTCCCTGCGCCGAGAGAGCGAGAGCCGCGTCGTTGCCGATCTTCCGCGCAAGCCCGACTCCCTGGCCTTCCGGAAGGCAGTGCCCCGGGACCGCGCGGTCGATGACGAGGAGCGTTCCCGCCGGAAGACGATGCGCGCGGACGGGCGGAGAATCGGAGAGAGAAGTGACGTCGGGAAGCTCCTGCAGCAGCCGGTCGCGCACCGCCTGGTTGGCGGAATGGACCGCGGCCGGGGAATCCTCGCGGGCGTTGATCACCAGGACGATCAGGACTTCGCCGCGCGGGCCGGCCGGAACGGACCCCAGGAGCGGAAAGAGGGAAGTTTCCTCTCCGTAGGCCGGGATGACCAGGGCGTGCCCCCAGCGCCCATCGAGTGCCCCGACCGCTCGGGCCTCCGGCTCGGCCTGCCGGGCTCCGTACTTGGCGATGCCGAAAACGCGGGGAGATACCGTCACGAGCGCTCCTTCTTCGGTTGTGCGGCTTCTGCCGCGCCGGCGTAGAAGAGGGCCGGAACGACGGGCAGAGACTCGAGGATCCTTGCCTCGGCCTCGAGCAGCCCGGCCGTGCGGCCGTCCACTTCGCCGGCGGGGAAGAATTGCCGCGCGAGAGAGTCGTAGAGATCCTGATGCCGGACCTCGGAGCGCGCGAGCTCCCGGTAGAAGTCGGCGATCGCCGGCTCCGGGTGCGCGGAGCCCACGAGAGCGAGCCGTTCACAGCCGCGCGACTCGACGATCGATGCGATGAGGAGGCGGTCGAGAAAGTACTCGCGTCCGCCGCTGCGCCGCTCCCGTCCGAGCGCGCGGACATAGGGATCGCGTCGATCCGGAGCCAGGGGAATTCCCCGCTGCACGAGGAGCTCGACCACCCTCTCGAAGTGCTGCAGCTCTTCCACGGCGAGCGCGGAGCAGGCTGTGACCACCGCGGGCCGGTCCGGGTAGTGCGACACGAAGCCCATGGCCGTCCCGGAGGCTTTGCGCTCGCACGCCGCGTGGTCGGCGAGAAAAGCGTCGAAGTCTCCGAGGACGGAGGCAGTCCATTCCGGAGGAGTGTTCACGAGAAGACGCAGGCGAGGCTCCTTCTGCCGCCGCCGGGCGGCTCCGGGGAGACGCACGATGCGGCGGCCGGAGGTTATCGCAGAGCCGTGGGAAGTCGTCGCGCAACCAATCGCGTAGACTCGTCGCGTGCGAAGGACCGGCGGAAAGCGGCGGTGGTTCAACGGGATCCCGGCCTCGAGCGGAATGGCCATCGTTCTGGCGGCGGCGGTCCTTCTCCCGGGCGCGGGCGCAGCCGGCGAGAAACTCGACGACCTCCTGATCCGCAACGCGCGGATCGTCGACGGGACGGGTGGCGCGTGGTTCCGAGGCGACGTCGCAATCCGGGACGGCCGCATTGCGGCGGTGACTCCTCCGGGGCGACCGGGCATTCGCTCCGCCGTCCGCGTGATCGACGCGGAGGACCGCGTGCTCGCGCCCGGGTTCATCGACGTCCACACGCATGTCGAGGGGAACCTGCCGGCTCGGCCTGACGCCGAGAACCTCGTGGCAGACGGCGTCACAACGGTCGTCACCGGCAACTGCGGCGGATCCGAGCTCGCGATCGGGGACTGGCTCGCCGAACTCGAGCGGAACGGGATCGCGATCAACGTCGCGACGCTCGTCGGTCACAACTCGGTTCGATCGAAGGTCATGGGCTATGCGGATCGCGCGCCGACCGCCCGCGAGCTCGCGGCGATGGAGGATCTTGTTTTGCGCGCGATGCGCGAGGGCGCGGTCGGTCTCTCGACGGGTCTGATTTATTCGCCGGGCACGTTCGCGCGTGCGGACGAGATCGTGGCGCTCGCGCGGGTGGCCGCCCGGGAGGGGGGCATCTACGCGACTCACATGCGGTCCGAGAACGACCGCCTCTTCCCGGCGATCGCCGAGGCTCTCGACGTCGCGCGCCGCGCCCGCATACCGCTCGAAATCTCGCACTACAAGGTAACGGCGAAGAAGCTCTGGGGCTCGAGCAGCCGGATGATCGCGGTGATCGACGCCGCGCGGCGCGAAGGCCTGGACGTGACGCTCGACGAA
>JBBSEW010000108.1:0-4054 GCA_038239305.1 Thermoanaerobaculia bacterium
CAACCGCTCGCAACGGGAGGAGTCTCCTGACCGGAGGGAAGGAGGAGCCTCCCGTTGCGGGAGCCGGAGCAAACCTCACTCCGCTCGGTCGAGGCCGCATCCGGCCGAGCCGAGCACCCTTACAACGCTGAGTCCCTCCGCGTGCCGGCAACCGCCTCACGCCGCGATAATCATCGCGGCTCCGGCGACGTGTGCCCCTCACCCCGGCCCTCTCCCGCCGGGAGAGGGGGCATGCGCTGCGCCCCTTGTCAGAATCTCGCGATCTCGCGATCTCGCGATCTCATGATCTCGCGATCAATCGAACTATCGATCCATCGGAAATCGAAGAAAACTCCTCGCCTCCCACACAACCCGACGAAGGACCAGGTTTCAACCGCTCGCAACGGGAGGAGTCTCCTGACCGGAGGGAAGGAGGAGCCTCCCGTTGCGGGAGCCGGAGCAAACCTCACTCCGCTCGGTCGAGGCCCAACCGGCCGAGCCGAGCAGCTGTAGCCGGAAAAAACCTCCGCGCAACACGAATCGACTCGGAGCCCCGATCCCCATCGCGGCTCCGGCGACGTTAGAATCCCGCCGTGTCCAACCGCGCCGAAGATCTGCACACGCTGCTCGCGCGCATTCCGGATCCCGAGATCCGCTCGCTCTTCACTCCCGAGTTCATCCTGTGCTGCGAGCAGTTCGATCGTTTCACGACGGACATGGTCGTGGGGCTGGTCCGCGATCTGGGAATGGAGCCGGCTCTGGCGGCCGGAGCCACGACGGAAGAGCTCGTCTCCCGCCAGGGATATGCACCGCGCGCCCGGGTTCCGGTGGACTGGTTTCTTCGCAAGCTCGCCGCCGCGGGATATCTCGATACGGCAGGCTCCGGCGAGGACGTCTCCTATCGCACGCGCGGCCCTCTTCCGATCGGGGATCCGGATCGCGAGGAGGCTCGGGCCATGGCGATCGATCCCCGCTCCAAACCTCCTTTCACCGTCGTGCGCGCGATGGTGGAGCACGTTCCCGCTTTTCTGCGGGGCGAAAAGACGGGAGAGGAGATCCTCTTCTCCCCCGCGCGCCTCCCGTTGTGGTTCGAATATTTCTCGAACGACAACCTCCTCTACGCGATCAACAACCGGCTCGGGGCCGAGGCCGTTGTCCGGGCCCTTCCCGCCGGAAGGCCGGCCACGATCGTCGAGCTCGGCGGGGGCTCCGGATCGGCGGCCCTCGCCCTCGCGGAACGGCTCGCCCGCGACGCGGGCCTGCCGCGCCTCGGTCGCTACCTCTTCACCGAGATCGTCCCGACGTTTCTGCGCCGCGCCGAACGCAATCTCAAAGCTCGCTTTCCCGAGCTCCCCGTGGAGTTCCGGCGGGTGGACATGGACCAGGACCTCGAGGCGCAGGGTGTGCCGCGAGGGATCGCGGACGTCGTGTACGCCGTCAACACGGTCCACATCGCGAGGGATCTCGGTGCGGCTCTCGGACGGATCCGCGAGACGCTCAAACCGGGCGGCGTCGCCGTCTTTTCGGAATGCGTGCGGCCGTTCGACGGCCAGCCGATCTACGTGGAGTTCGTCTTCAATTTCCTCGAGAATTTCACGGGGGTGGCGACCGATCCGGCCACGCGGCCGAACCACGGGTTCCTGACGCCCGGGAACTGGCGCGACGCCCTCCGCGCGGCAGGCTTCGAGACGCCCCGGATGCTGCCCGACGTCGAGGAGCTCGCCCGCCACTACGACGCCTTCTTCGTCGCCGCCGTTTCCGCTCGGCGGCCGCTCTAGCCGGAGACGCAACCGGGGACTGCCGGAAGCCTCTTTTCGGGGCATTTCCCGGGACGGGTCCGATGTTGGTACCGTATGCCCAGGTAACAGGAGGAATTCATGTCCCGAACGCCTCGCTCACCGCTCTCGAAACTCTCCGGCGCCGCCATCCTCTGCGCCGGAATCCTGCTCTTCCTGGCGACGGCCGCCCCGGCGTCCGCAGAGTCGTGTGCCTCCAACGGCGCGACCCTCTGCCTGAACGCCAGCCGCTTCAAGGTCCAGGTCAACTGGCAGGTCCCCTCGAACGGAACCAGCGGCGTCGGCAACGCCATCCCCCTCACGACCGACACCGGCGAGTTCTGGTTCTTCTCGGCGAACAACATCGAGCTCGTCATCAAGGTCGTCGACGGCCGCGCCTTCAACAACAAGTTCTGGGTCTTCTACGGCGCGCTCTCGAACGTCCAGTACACGATCACCGTGACGGACTCGACGAACGGAAGCGTCAAGACCTATCAGAACCCGGACGGGAACCTCGCGTCCGTCGCGGACGTGACCGCGTTCTAACTGCCGGTTCTCCGTCTCCGGTTTCGAATTTCGGCTTTCACCCGAGGCACCCGGCCCGAGGCTCCCGCCTCAGAAAGCCTGAGATCCGACGGCGGACAGCCGCTCAATCTCCCTTCCGGCTCGGATCGTCCCAGAACGGATAGAAGCAGTACCACTGCTCGGGGTTCGCTCCGACGTAGCGCTCCAGGATCGCGACGTAACGGGCCACGTTCGCCCGCAGGGCCGCGTCCCGGTCGCTTCCCTGCACGATCTCCAGGGGCTCTTCGATGATCGCCCGGTAGCGCCCGTCGGGTGTCCGCAGGATGAAGGCGGGCAGCACCGTCGCGCCCGTCGCCATGGCGACCCGAAACGGCCCGCGGGGAAAATAGGCGTCCCTCCCGAAGAAGGGCACGGCCATTCCCGTGTTGTTGAAGTCCCGGTCTCCCTGCATCGCGACGATTTCGTTCTTCTCGAGCGCCCGCATGACGGAAAGCGTCGGGATGGGAGTGTTGTCGATCGGTATCTCCGTCACGCCCGCTCGGGCATGCAGCCGCTTCCGCGCTCGCTCGACTCCCGGGAAGATGTCCGGGACGAGCACGACGTGGATCGGCTGCTTCACTTCGGCGAGCATCAGGCCGCCCACCTCCCAGTTGCCGAGATGCGCCGTCAGGATGACAACGCCTTTTCCACGGGCCCGGCCTTGGACGATGCGCGAGAAACCCTCGACTCCGGCGACGAGGCGCGCCGACTCCTCGGGCGGCCGTGTCGCGAAATGGAGGAAGTCGAGCCAGGCCGACGAGTGGCCGCGGACCATCTCCCGGGCCTTCCGGAGAACCTCCGGCGCATCGGGGGGCACCCCGAGGATGGCGGCCAGATTGGACCGGACCGCGGCCAGATATTTCGGCCGCAGCCGGAAGTAACCGCCGCCGACGGCCTTCGCCAGGAAGAGGGAGATCCGGCGCGGGACGTATCCCGCGAAGAAGAGCGAGGTGGGAAACCAGACGTGCGAGGTCGCGGACGCGATCGCGCGCACCAGGCGATTGCGGCTGGACATTTTTTCCTGCACGGGGGATGGAGTCTAACTTCGCCGGTGGCATCGCGGCTCCGACACCAGAGATCGGGTGATCGGGTGATCGGGAGATCAATCAGGGAATCGGGTGATCGGAGGATCGGGAATCGGGGAATCGGGAAATCGAGGAATCGGCTCGCCGGGGGTATGCCTAGCGGGCAGCCGCAGACGTGAGCATCTTCACGAGCGACTTTTCGGATCCGTGCAGTCCCGGCGCCCGGCGCGATACGAGCTCCTCGACCGTCGCGAAATATCGGTCGAGCACGCGGCCGCGCTCGAATCCCGACAGGACGGCGGGATAGATGTAGGACGCGCGGCAGATTGCGGGCGTGTTGCCGAGCTGATCCGCCGTCTCCTGGATCGCCGCAACGACCCGCCGCTTGCGCTCCGTTTTCGATTCGGCGTCCGTTCCCGCGCGCGCGAGCGCGCAGGCGCAGATCAGCGTTCCGGCCCACGTGCGGAAGTCCTTGGCCGAGAAATCCGACCCCATGACTTCCTTGATGTAGTCGTTGATGTGTCGGCGCTTGATGTCGATCCAGCGGCCCTCGGCGTCCACGTACTTGAAGACCTCGCCGCGAATCGCCGCCAGCTCGCGCACGATCCTCGCAACCCGCCGGTCGCGCATCTCGCGGCGCTGCTGCTTGCCGGACTTGCCCGGAAAGTCGAACGTCACGAGGTCGCCCCGCACCTTCACGTGCTTCTCCCG
>JBBSEW010000109.1:0-2237 GCA_038239305.1 Thermoanaerobaculia bacterium
CGAAATACAATCTTAAAAACCGTCCACCATGTCTCCGAACACCCGTCCACCATGTCTCCGGTCCATACAGGGAGAGGGCCGGGGTGAGGGGGGGCGCTCTTTCCTCTTCGATTCTCCGATCAAGCGATTCCCCTGATTGATCACCCGATCACCCGATCACCCGATTCTCCCTCGTTAGTTCGATTGATCGCGAGATCATGAGATCGTGAGATCGCGAGATCCAGACTTCAAAATAACCCTCTATCGCGTGCCCATCGTTTCCTGCACGCGCTCCGCAAGGCGGCTCGGCGTGAAGGGTTTCTGGATGAATTGCGTTCCGGGCTTGAGCGTTCCGTGCTGGACGATCGCGTCGTCCGTGTAACCGGACATGTAGAGGACCGGGAGCCCGGGGCGCTCGACCAGCAGCTGGGACGCGAGATCCGGGCCGCTCATGCCCGGCATGACGACGTCGGTGAGGAGGAGATCGATTGCGCCCGGATGCTGGCGGGCCAGCTCGAGAGCCTGCGCGGCGCTTCGGGCCTCGAGGACGACGTAGTGTCGGATCTCGAGGATTCTCTTGGCGAGCGTCCGGAGCTGGTCCTCATCCTCGACGAGAAGAATCGTCCCGGTGCCTTCGAGCGACCGAACGGGCGCGGGGAGCGGCGGGTTTCGTTTCCCTGGCCGGTCCGGGGAAGCAGGATCCGGAAGGTCGTCCCCCGTCCGGGCTCGCTCTCGAGCGAAATCGTCCCGCCGCTCTGATTCACGATTCCATGGACCGTCGCCAGCCCGAGGCCGGTTCCGGCGCCGACCGCCTTCGTGGTGAAGAACGGCTCGAAGATCTGCTTGCGGACCTCCGGGGTCATACCCGTGCCGGTGTCGGTGACGGACAGTTGCACGCACGGCCCCGCGAGCGTGCCGAGATTCTCCCGCGCCTGGGTCGTATCGAGATCGACGTTCCGGAGGTCAAACAGGAGCTCGCCGCCCCGCGGCATGGCGTCGCGTGCGTTGAGGGCGAGATTCATGACGACCTGCTCCATCTGACCCGGGTCAGCCAGGACCCGTCCGAGGCCGGCCGCGGCGGCCACCGTGATCCGGATGTCCTCGCCGATCAGGCGCTCGAGCAGGTTGGACAATCCGCGGACCACCCCGCCCAGATCGAGCGCTTCGGGCACGAGCACCTGTTTCCGGCTGAACGCCAGGAGCTGACGCGTCAGTCCCGCGGCCCGTTCGGCCGCGCGCCGGATCTCATGAATTTCCGCGCGCTCGGGATCGCCGACCCGGAATCGTTCCGCCAGCAGGTCCGAGTAGCCGAGGATCGCCGTGAGGAGATTGTTGAAGTCGTGGGCGACGCCCCCCGCGAGGCGGCCGACGGCCTCCATCTTCTGGGACTGCGCCGAAGCTGTTCCTCGAGACCGCGCCGCTCCGTGACATCGTGGAGAACCGCGAGCTTCAGCCGCCGCCCGCCGAGTCGAACGTCGTTCAGGTGGACGTCGACCAGCAGGACACTGCCATCCTTGCGCTTGTGCTGAAACGTGCCGGCGAAATGCCGGCCCGGCGGCAACGCTCGAACGGCAGATTGGATCATCTCCGCATCCTCCGAGGGCCGGATGTCCGGGAGCGCGAGCGTTCGCAGCTCGTCCGCCGCATAGCCGTACAGGATGGCGGCCGCCTGGTTCGCCATCACGATGCGCAGTCCATCCGTCTCGTAGGCGAACATGGGCATCGGGCTCTCTTCGAACAACGCCCGGTAGCGCTCCTCGTTTTCGCGGAGAACCTCTTCCGCGGCGTGACGCTCGGTCACGTCCTGGACGACTCCCACCATTTTCGTCAGCTGGCCCGAGTCGTCGCGCACGACCTGTGCCTCGGCGTGGAGAAGGCGAACGGCGCCGTCGCGCCGCACGATCCGGTGCTCGACCGAATACGGCTTGCCATGGAGAATGGCGGCTTCGCCGACGGCGCGCAGGGTTTCCCGGTCGTCCGAGTGGACGAGCGAAAAGAACGTTTCGAGGCGCCCGTCGAATTCTTCGCCGACGAAGCCAAAGATCCTCTTCGCCTCCTCCGAAAACCAGAGACTTCCGTTCTCGCCGGCGTCGGACACCCAGCTTCCGATGTGACCCACGGCCTGCGCCTGCTCGAGGAGCGCGCGACTCTCCCGGAGGGTCTGTTCGGCGCGCTTCCGGTCGGTGACGTCCGTGAAGAGGAAGATCCGGACGGGATCGGGCGAATCCTGCAACTCGATCGCGTCCACCGACAGCAGC